>CBFGJV010000005.1:0-105917 GCA_965649205.1 Caldifarciminota bacterium
AGAATTGCGGTAATCAGTCCACACTACGAGATAGTTGGTGCCGTCAAACGCCACCGCAGGGTACCCCTGGTTGTTTGTCGCGGTGGAGATGGCGATACCCGCCGGGTCAAGCACTGCCCCAGTCTTGCTCACCCGCGCGCCGTAGATGTCGTACCCGGTCGTACCGGAGTTGCGGTAGTCGCGCCACACCACGAGGAAGTTGGTGCCATCAAACGTCACTTCAGGGTTGACCTGCTCGTTCGCCGCGGTGCAGATGGCGATACCCGCCGAATCAAGCACTACCCCGGCCTTGCTGACCCGCGCGCCGTAGATGTCATAGCCGATCGTATAGAAGTTGCGGCCTTCACTCCACACTACTAGATAGCTGGTGCCGTCAAACGCCACCGCAGGGGATGATTGATTACCATACGCCGGTCCATACACAACGCTGGTGTCAACCAGAAATTCGTTGGCATCAGGGATTTCATCCAGCCCTTCGGCAGCGTAGCGCTGCTCGGAAACCTTTCGTACCACTTCGTTTACATCGAACGGAACCGCAATGTCAGTACTGCTGCGCATTGTATTTGGCGCTACCGGGGCGGCCATACCGCTTGAGTGCTCCAGTATGCCCGGCTGTCCGGAAACCAGAGCGCACAACAGTACCGTCGCGAACAAGATGCTCTTTTGCATTTTTCCTCCTTGCGGCCTTTGTTGCAGAGCCGCATCTGCTTTTCCACCTGACGCCCCGTCACGGTTCCTGGCTTCTGTAATCTGGCCAGTGCTCCCTCCCCACGGACAACGGCCGACAGTATAATTTTATTTTTTTTAGGAGGGATATTCTGTCAAGAAAAACAAAACATGGTGCTGCGTGGAAAATTTAGGAAATGTCTCATGCTGGTGTCGCACGGGGAAGATGTACACTCTGACAGCCCGGTCTCCCTCTGGCAAGGCCGAGACCGGTTTTCGTCAGTTTTATATTTTTATGCCGCGGGGAGGGAATTTCGTAAAAGTGTCTGCGACAGAGGGGGCGGTACGGTTGTAAGGGCAGCGGAGCAATGTTGTAAGTGAAGCTTTTTCGTATGGGGGTCGCTGGGGGGACTGCTGGGTGGGTGGTCTGGCGGGTTGTTCTGGGAGCAGAATACCGGGCGGTGAGGCGGGTGGTTTGGCGAGTAGTTAGCCGGGTCGGGGGCGGGGTCAGGGAGTAGGCTGGCTGGGGGGTGGTCTGCAGAGTTGGGTAGAGGGCCGGTTGGCAGGCAGGGGGGAGAATGGGAGGGAGAGTTGCCCTAGGGGAGGCTGGGTGAATGGCTTAGCGGGTCGCTTGGCGGGTGGCTGACTGGGCCGGTCTGTGGGTTGCCGGCCAGGCTGGTCAGGGAGCAGTTGAGGAAGCTGTCTGGCCGCATAACGGTTGGCGCGGGTACGTCGGCAGGCAGGAGAGCCAAGTGTTTTTCGGCAGATACCGGCATGAGCCGATATCAAGAGTCTTAAAGGTGTGGGGTACTGACCAAGGTTGCGCCGCAGGTGGACAAGAGGATTTTCCCATTGCCGGCGCTGCGTGTATCATATGAGGCGTCCAAGTCCGAGGCAGGAGGTCACGATGTGCCCTTGCTGTCTTCCCCTTGGGCAAGACCGAGACTTGACAAGCTGCAAGAAGTCTTCTATACTTCCCCGTCAAAGAGACAAGTTGAAAGCGGGTAAGTCCTTCTTTCCGACAGGGTGAACCTGACAACAATACCAAGAATCTGAATCCAGTAATATTTTCCCCAAACCCGCACGGTAACGAAGGCAACCCACAAAGGAGCGAATATGACGCAGGAAGAACTCAAGCATAAGAAAATCAGTGAGTTGTATCAGATAGCGGAGCAGCTGGGAATTCCTGATGTGAGAGAGAAGCGCAAGCAGGGCGTAATTATGGCCATCATCAAGGCCGAAGCAAAGAAGCTGAAGGACCCCAGCGAGGGTGTAACCGTTTCTGGAGTGCTGGAGATTCTGGAAGAGGGCTTCGGCTTTCTGCGCTCGCCCGACTATAGTGACCTTCCTTCGTCCGACGACATCTATATCTCTCCTTCTCAGATAAAGCGATTCGGACTTAAGACCGGCGATACCATCGTGGGTTCTGCCCGGCCGCCCAAGAACTCAGAACGGTATTTTGCCCTCCTGAAAATAGACACGGTGAACGGAGTCACGTTGGATGAGTTGAGGCAGCGGGTGCCCTTTGATGCGCTCACCCCGCTTTATCCTTCGGAACGCATCAAGTTGGAGGTGGAGTCGGAAAATGACCTGTCCAAGCGCGTGATTGACCTGTTCGTTCCCATTGGCAAAGGACAACGTGCCCTCATAGTCTCGCCGCCCCGGGCGGGTAAGACCGTTCTGTTGCAGAAAATCGCCAATAGCATCACCAAGAATCATCCCGAAATTACCCTCATAATCCTGCTGATAGACGAACGACCTGAGGAAGTGACCGATATGGAAAGGTCGGTCAACGCCGAGGTCATCAGTTCAACCTTTGACGAGGTTCCTGAGCGGCACGTGCAGGTGGCGAACATGGTGCTGGAGAAGGCCAAACGACTGGTAGAATTGCGGCACGATGTTGTCATCTTGCTCGACTCCATTACCCGGCTTTCGCGGGCGCACAATCTGGTGGTTCCGCATTCGGGCCGCACCCTTTCTGGCGGACTTGACTCCAACGCCCTCCAGAAGCCGAAGAAGTTTTTCGGAGCCGCACGTAATGTGGAGGAAGGTGGATCGCTGACTATCATTGCCAGCGCTCTGGTGGAAACCGGCTCCCGTATGGACGAGGTGATATTCGAGGAGTTCAAAGGAACCGGAAATATGGAGTTGGTTCTGGACCGCAAGCTGGCCGACCGTCGCATATTCCCGGCCATAGACCTGCAGCGCTCCGGTACCCGGAAGGAAGAGTTGCTGCTTTCCGAGTTCGAATTGAATCGCATTTGGGTCATGCGCAAACTGCTGGCCGAGTTGAATCCGGTGGAGATGATGGAGTTTGTACTTGACAAGATGCGTCTGACCCGCAACAATAAGGAGTTCTTAGAATCAATGAGTGAGAGCTAAACCATGAAAGACAAAATTCACCCTCCGTATATGGAATGCACTATCACCTGTGCCTGTGGCAATGTGGTGAAGACCCGTTCGACGAAGCCCAAGATAGATGTGGACATCTGTTCTGCCTGTCATCCTTTCTTCACGGGCAAGCGAAAGCTGGTGGACACGGCCGGGCGCGTGGAAAAGTTCCGGCGCAAGTATGGGGAAGCCGCGCCCCGCAAGCGCGCCAAGTCATCTGGTTCACCCCCCGCGGCTGAATCCCAGTCACAGGAATCAGCAGAGTAAATTTGCACCGTGGCGGAGACAAAACCGGTTACCTTCCAGAGCGCCAATATAGAGACGTTGGCTACGCGTCTGGAAAAGCTCAAGGAGTTCCTTTGAGCTGGACCGGCGGAAAGCCGAACTGGAACAACTGACTCAGGAAAGCTCCCTCCCCGGTTTTTGGGACGATCGGGTCCGGGCGCAGGAGGTGATGCGCCGCGTTGCTTCCATTCAGGATATCCTTGACCGGGTCCGGGGACTGGAACAGGACATTCGCGACGCCCGGGAGATAGACGAGCTCTTCCAGGCTGACGTTTCCGCCTCTGCCGAACTGGGCGAACATCTGGCGAAGATAAGCCGGGAACTGGAAGCGCTGGAGGAAAGAGCCATGTTCACTTCGCCGGAAGACGCACGCGGAGCCATCGTTTCTTTCCATCCCGGAGCCGGCGGAGTAGAGTCATGCGACTGGGCGGAGATGCTTTTTCGTATGTACACGCGCTATGCGGAACATCAGGGCTTGTCGTGTCGCGTGCTTGACTATCAACCGGCAGAAGAAGCCGGCATCCGCGATGCGACTCTGGAAGTAACCGGCGCCTATGCCTACGGCCTTTTCAAGTCTGAGGCAGGAGTGCATCGGTTGGTGCGCGTATCTCCCTTCGATGCGAATCAGCGCCGCCACACCAGTTTTGCCGCGGTGTCTGTCTATCCTGAGGTGGAAGAAATTGAAATAGAGATCAACCCCAATGACCTGAAGATAGACACCTTCCGCGCGGGCGGGAAAGGCGGACAGAATGTAAACAAGGTTTCTTCCGCTGTGCGTATCACCCATATACCAACGGGTATAGTTGTCAGCTGTCAGAATGAACGTTCCCAGTTCCAGAACAAGCAGAACGCTTTGAAGATATTGCGCGCCCGTCTTTACGACCACGCCAAAAAACAGCAGGACGAACAGCGGCGCAAACTGGAAGAAGCAAAGACCGATATTGCCTGGGGTCATCAGATACGTTCCTATGTATTCTTTCCTTACCAGCTGGTGAAAGACCACCGCACGGGCGTGGAGACTCACGATGTGGCCGCGGTTATGGATGGCCATCTGGAACAGTTTGTCCACGCGTTTCTCACCCGCTTTTCTCGTCAATCGTCCGCCAAGTGAAGCAGCGTCCTCCTTTCTGCGGCGAAAGTGGCTGTAGGTTTTGGGAGGTTTGCTTAGTTGTTGTCTTGACAAACAGACGCACTTTTCTACAATCCATCCGCACGTGAAACCTATTCGCATAATTGTCGGCGGCGTGGAAATCAAAGGCGCCTTGAATGACTCACCTCTGGCAGAGAAAATCTGGCAGCTTCTGCCTTATGATGAAGTCGGAGAAACCTGGGGCCAGGAGCTGTATTTCCCTGTCCGCTTGGCGGTCGAGAATCCTGAACCGGTGGAACAGGTGAAGGTGGGCGACATTGCCTACTGGCCAGACGGACCGGATTTGTGTCTATTCTTTGGTCGCACACCTAAAAGCACCGATGACACACCGGTAGTGGCAAGTCCGGTTACGATAGTCGGCTCGTTTGAGTACAATCCGCAGGATTTTCATTTCTTCCGCCGCGAGAAATCCGGCATCCCGGTCAGAATCGAACCGCGTATGCCGGACGCGGGAACGGGGCAGTAGCTCAGTTGGGAGAGCGCCAGAATCGCACTCTGGAGGTCGCCGGTTCAACTCCGGTCTGCTCCATATCATTCAGCTATCACAACGGCGCAGAGCTTGATTGTTGCGACTAAAACAAGGAGGAAGCCATGATCATAATGCCCAAATACGTATTCCTCACCAACGGCGTCGGTCGTCATCGGGAAAAGCTGGCTAGCTTCGAAGCCGCTTTGCGCGACGCGGGTATAGCCGCCTTTAACCTGGTGCGGGTTTCCTCCATCTTTCCGCCCCACTGCAAAATCATCTCCCGCCGTCGGGGGCTGGCTATGCTCAAACCTGGGCAGGTAGTATTCGTGGTTATGAGTGATAACGCCACCAACGAACCGCATCGTTTGATATCTGCTTCCATTGGTGTGGCGATACCCAAGGACCCGGAAAAGCACGGCTATCTGTCTGAGTTCCATGCTTTCGGTATGCGTGACGACCCGGCAGGAGAGTATGCCGAAGATTTGGCCGCGCAGATGCTTGCCACTACTCTGGGCGTGAAATTCGACCCGGACACCAGTTACAACCAGCGCAAGGAGATTTGGAAAATCTCCGGAGAGATTTACCGCACGCAGAACATTACCCAAAGCGCCATCGGCGATAAGAATGGTCTCTGGACCTCCGTATGCGCTGCGGCGGTGATGATAACCGCCGATAATCTGGAGGAGAGCCAGTCGGCGGGCCGACTCTAGTAGCTCCGTGCCAGTTTGAGCGCCGGATAGTAGTGCGCTAGTATTTCCCTGTAGCCCGCTCCCTGATGCGCCATTTCCACTGCTCCGTCTTGACAGAGTCCGCACCCGTGCCCCCATCCTTTACCCTTGACCAGCATAGTGCCGGACGTCAGTTTCAGGTCGAACAAGGTGGAGCGCAGACCCAGAGCCAGGCGAAAGTCAGAACCACCTACGCGAAACTCTCCCTTGTCGGTGGACAGGCGCAGTTTTGTCACCCGGCCGGAAACATTATCTTTTTCCAGCGTTACGGCTTTCAGTTTGATTCTGCCGCCCGCACCGGTGATTCGGGCCAGCGTCGTTTCGTACTGGGCGGGCAACAGTTCCACCTGCCACTGATGATATTTGCCCTGACTGCAGTAGGGCTTGCCTGCACCGTGCCCGGGTGTATCCCGCAGTGATTGCAAATACGGTTGGCTTCCCCGGGCGGTAATGCCGCCGCAATTCGCGTGGTAGAGCGCCTCAGCCGGCCGGCCTTCGTACACTAGAATCTCGCCCTGCGTTTCCTTGACTGCCCGACTGCCTAGTTCTATTTCCCGGCCTGCTCCGCGATATTCCTGATCGCGCAGGAAGGTATCATACAGCTGAAACCCTAGTCCCTTTCTTCGTTCCAGCCGGGACAGGGTAAAGCTGCGGGCGGCAACGGCCTGAGCCTTTACGGCTTCGTATGTTTCCGGCCTAATCGGCCCGATTTCACACGGCACCACGCCGCGGAGATAGTCTTCCATACCCAGTTCATTCACTACGACCAGTTCTCCTTCCCGAGAAGCAAACGCCAGCAACCGACCGCGATAGCTTCTATCTCCGACCCGCAGCAACGCTGGCGGCTGCGCTTCCACAACAACCGTATCGGAAACTCGTATCCACTCCTTTCCTTGTATTTGTACTACGACCGCATCTCCCTCTCGCATCAGTTTTATCTTCTGCCGTTCTCCGGCGCATGTCTTTTTTGTAGTGGTGATGGTCAAGCCGGCCGGGCAAGACACTTCAGTTGAACTAGTGATGCTGCTCAGGCGAACTCGCACAAGCGGTTCCTTTGCCGGTTCCGGCGGACGGGGCAGTTCCGTGTATCTCCCAGTGATGGCGCGATAGCCACACCCTCCAGCAAAGCAGAGCAGGACGTACACCAATCGCCAAGCCACGCGCCGCATCGCTTCAATCTAGCGAACCGGTCGATTCAATCAAGTGCGTTTGGGCAGAAGGCGGTCAGGCAGAAAGGACTCCGCTTGCTACCGGACAGGCATTGACACGCGGCAAGTTTCTGCTACTCTGCAGCTGTGGCGCGTATACCCGTGCCTGCAGCAAAGGACCGATGGCAACAAAACCAAAGGAGGTAAAATGCCGGCAAAAAAGGGTCTAACCGCCATCAGGATAAAGGTCGACGACAACCTCAAAGCTATCTACGGACCAAAGAAGGAGTTGAAGCCGACCGAACTGATGAAAGGCCTTATCGCCTATGCGGATAAGAACAAGCTGCGCTTCAAGGGACCGGGCAAGGGTTTGGCGGCGATGAGAGTCAAGACCGACCAGGCACTCAAGGCCATCTACGGTTCAAAGCCAGATGTAAAATGGTTTGACCTGATGAAAGGCCTGTGGAACTACATCAACAAGAATAAGCTGCGCACAGGCTGAGAAAAACGGACTGTCACAGGCGGGAGGTGCAGCGCGGCCTCCCGCCTGGAAAAGAACCTCTTCTAAGTTAACTTTTCCACGTTTCTAGCGCCCCTTGGTTAAATACCGGAAAAAAGGCTGTTGTCCGTTGAATAACACCTGCCAGGCGCCGTCCCTTCTCGTATTTACATATCTTTCGCCATAGTCGGCTAATAACTCCTCCAGTCTGGCCGGAGTCGGGTATCGCCCCATCACCACCACGCGAGTCGGTCGCAGACGTGCATACCATTCCGGAGGGTTACCCTTTCTACTGCCGTGATGCGGCGATTTGAGTAGGTCCACCTGTTGTTCCCTGTCTTTTAGAAGTTCTAGCTCTTCCATATCGCCGGTCAGCAGCATTCTGTAATTGGCGTACCGGAGAACCGCCACCAGAGAAATAAGATTGGTCAGGGAACGGTCGCGATGAAATGTGGTTCTGGCTGCATTCTCCGGCCAGAGAAACTCTAGTCCGAAGCCCAACCCGCGTATACTGCTACCTTCTCCCACTGCGGTAATCTGCGTTCCCGTTTGCCGCAACCTGTCCAGCAGAGCCTTGTATTCTCCTTCTGCTGCCAGAGTAGGCACTACCAGCTGTCGTATTTGGCAGCGAGGACTCAGGTCTAGAAGCCCGCCGTAATGGTCGTAGTCCGGATGGGTGATGACTGCCAAATCTATTCTCTGCACGCCGCGATAGCGCAGGTAGTCACGCAACACCTGGGAACCGCGTACGCCAGCGTCCAGCACCATCACCTGTCCCAGGCTGTCTTCCAGCACCATACAGTCACCCTGCCCGGGATCAAGAAAGGACACGCTGGTGCCCGGCTGATGGAATACGCCTCTCCAGACGAGAAGGTTCAGACCAAGCGCAAGCCCGATTCTCAACCCGCTCCTTGCCAGCGGTCGTCTCCAGTTTGCGGCCAAAAGCAGCAGGCCATAGAAATAGAAGAGAAAAAGAGGCGGAACTGCTCCTGGTTCCCATATCGCCCATTGCTGCCTGCCCAAAAACCTGACCAGAGACAGAAGCAGCGACAGGGCGGTTTGCAGGGTCTCGGCAAAGACACCAGCGGCCGCGCTCCAGAGAAGAGAAAGTCCGAGCACCACAAGACCGAGCGGAATTGTCAGCGAAACCACAGCCACAATGAGGGGGCTGAACAGACAAGACAGGGTTTGCAGGCGATAGAAGTGGGCCAGCAGCAACGGGGCGGTGCCCAGAAAGGCGGCGGTGCTTACCACTAGGGGCAGAACAAGCCAGTTCCGTACCAGCCGGGGCCGCAACCGTGTCACCACTGGGGCGCAAGCGTTCAGGCCGGCAATGATGGAGCAGGCGGCGGCAAAGGACAGCTGAAAGCTGGGAGTAAACAGCGCCTGAGGATCAAAAAGCAGAATCAGAATGCCCGCTACGCCTAGACTTGCCAGAGGCGCTGCCTTGCGTTGCAGAGAAAGAGCCAGAAGCACCGCCAACGCCATAATCCCCGCGCGTACTACCGGCGGGCGCATGCCGGTCACCAGCATATACATAGTTATGACCGCGGCACAGATTGCCATCCTTGTCCAGCCGCGTATCTGGACCAGCGACAAAAGAAACCACACCACTCCGACAAGTATGCCCACGTGCAACCCGGATATCGCCAGCACATGCATAGTGCCGGAATCACGGAACGCCGTCTGTACCTCTGCCGGCAGTCCGGATTTGTCTCCGAACAACAGGCTGAGGAAAAGCGCTGATGCGGTACCGGCCAGAAACCGCCTGGCAGTTCTGTACGCCTGCCGGCGAAGAGGCATAACTAGGAGCCGTTTTATGGCCGAGCTCTGGCCACGGCCAAGATGCGAAAGCTCCCACGTTTTCACCCTTGTTTCTCCCACAAAACCCAGCGACTGATAATAGCGGTTGAAATCAAACCCGCCGGGATTGCGGGGATAATTGAACGGGTTTATTCTGCTTCTTATCTGTACCAAGTCTCCATACTGAAGGTTCGGCATCTGCCCTTGTACTTTTACCCGCACCCGGCCCAAACCAGGACTGGTCAAGGCTACGACAAAATCTCGGTCCTGCTCACTGGTTGGTTCCTCCTCTACTATGGTCGGTTTTGACTGACAGTACCGAGAAGAAAAGCGGCTCCGGCGAGAGCCAGATACAGACTCCATCCCCGCGACAAGAAACCAAGGCATACTCCTCCGCCTGCCAGCACCAGTCCGGTCCACCAGGGTAGGCCGGATATGCGGGTGGCGGCTATGCCCGCGGCCACGGCCACAAAGGCGCGTAAGGCGGCATAGCGCATGCCTGCGTCTGTTTCCGCTGGGGTCATTTCTGCAGGCTAAACTCTAGTTGCCAACAGGTCAATATCGGCGCATATCGTTGTTTGACGCAGAGCAAACGACAATTAGAATGACTTCTGCAAAAGGGAGCGGCTAGTAGTGAAAAGGAGCAAAGTATGTCCAGAACTAGTCTGTGTGTCGCAGCCTGTCTTGCCTTCCTGGCTATGTTTTCAGGCTGTCCCGGTCCTTCCGCAGAGACCAAGTCTTTTCCCCAGACGCCGGAGCAGGGTATGGTCAACTACTGGAAAGACGTAAGATTCATTCCGGATACAACGGACCCCACGGGTAAAAAGGGTCGCTGGACTGGCTGGTTTCATCAGGATGTGGTTGACGCGTCTAAACTGGAAAAAGGCGTCATTCGGGCTTTCGTGGAGGGGCAGTGGCAGGAGTTCACACTGGTGGAACTGCCCGAGGATTTTCAGAAATGGAATTTCGAACGTCGTCTGCAGCAGCTTGGTGAGTATCGCGCTCTTCTGGTGACAAAGGAAATGAAGTTACCGACTCTGTCGGGCCCGCACAACGGTATTGTAGCCAGTCACGGTGCCAGGCGCAATGACTCCTATTTCACCGTCAATAATGCCGTCAAGGGAATGGGCTGGTTGCCCAAACCGGAAAAACTGTCCGAGCTCACCAACCTTTTGCGGCGCACATGGGATTATCCCCTGGAAGAGAAGCTGAGTGTTCTGGAAACTCTCTATCGGCGCGGGGGAGAGGTGTTTGACCTTACCAAGCAGTCTTCCCTGGAGTTATACGCAGAGCCCAACTTTGAAACCCACACTTTTCTGAACCAGATGGTTGATCCTGGGGTGGCTGTCGTATTCCTGGACCTTCCCAAGTCCTACGAACTACGCTGCATCGCCCAGATGTTGCATCCAGATGACCCGAGTCTCACAACCTACCAGAAACAGGTTGTTGAATACATTAACCTCATTCACGACTATTTTCACGGGCAGTCTCCCCGCCAGTCCATCGGTGTCATCTACCATGTGGTGCAGGTATTTGACAATTCTCCGGGTCGCTGGCGCGGTCAGCGCATTGCTCCGCAAAAACCTATAGAACCCGCCAAAGACAAGAGCATGTAATTGTCTGGGTGCGCGCAACCGTTCAGGGTAGCTCGGCCAAAAGAGCAACGGTGCGTCTGTCCAGAGCGCAGGTAATGGGCAGACCGTTTGCTTCCTGCAGCCGGGCCAAGGCCAGACAGGTTTCCCGACCGAGATTGCCATCCGGTCGCTTAGAATAGTACCCCAGTCTTTTCAGCTTTTCCTGTATTTCTCTGATTTCCCGCGGAGTGCGATAATCTTCGATGGAAGAGATGTCCTCCTGACGCAACTCGCTGCCCACGATAAACACCGGCACATTGCGGCCTATGCGGGGATGAGCCAGAAGTTCAGTCATATCCTGATTGCGCAGCGCAATAGAACCATTAGTCCAATTTTGTTCGATGCCACCACCCTGAATCTGAATATCGCCTCCCAAGCCGGGGAAATCCCGACCGTGTTTTTCTATCCGCCCTGCCATCCGGCAATACTCGTACCTGTATCTGTCCGTCGCATTCGGGTAGTCCAGCACCAGCGCCTGCTGAAAGGTGGTACCTGACTGTACCGCTGCCACCCGATAGATACCTTCGGGAGTGGTCAGATTGTCCTGATGCAGCTTGCGTTTGTAGGGGTCCGAACCTAGCGCGATAGGATACCGCTTTTTCATCCTGCCGCCATCACGCACTTCCAGAAAATAGTGCAGCTTGTCCACGAGGATACTGGCGCCCACAAGCGTACCCAGCTTTACATCTGGAACCTCTATGGAATCATGGTTGGTCCATATTTCTCTACCATCCTTTCCCACCAGTCTTGCCCGGTAATAGTAAACCACATTATGGGCCAGGAAGGAATCAAACAGGCTGAAAGCGCTGTCCCTGCCGGGAAATTCCCAAACTGTTATCGGGTGAGCCCGGATGTCTAGTTCGTTTGTTTCCAGGCGGGAAGTGCTGCGAAAAAGCATAATCCGTTCCGCGGCAAGAGAGCCCTCGGCCCAGATGGATATGTTGGCTCGGGTACCTGCGACAAGGTCCACGCTTAGAGTTGCTTCTTGCCCGGAACAACGGGCCAGGCAAAAACAGTACAGCAGTACCGCTGCCAGATTGGAGAAAATCCGACCTTCTTGCAGCCGTAAGCAGAAACCGCCGTTATTCACGCCTATGTCCTATCCCGTTTACCACCACCGTTTTCCTTGTTCCGCCACGCACTTCGTTTAGTTTGGTAGCGAACTCGCCGTACCAGTTCTGGGCCTGCTCTGTATGCACCGCCAGCAGGGATACAGTACGTCTGTCCAGTTCGCAGGTAACAGCCAGCCCGCTTGCTTCCTGAAAGCGGCCCAGAGCCAGGCGAATATCGCGGTCCAAACTGCTTTTTAGCGCTCCGGGCAGAAACCCTAGATTCTTCAATTGCTGCTGGATGCTGAGTAACTTCTCCTTTGCGCAGCAGCTCTGCGCCGCGTATATGTCGGCCCGGGAAATTTCTCTGCCAACTATTGTTACCGGAACGCCCTTTTTCATGGCCGGGTGGCGAAACAGTTCGTCCACGTCCCGATTACGCAGAGCGATGCAACCGTTGGTCCAGTTGTTGTCTATCCCTTTGCCATGTATCTGAATCTCGCCGCCGATGCCGCAGAGACGTCCTCGGCGCAACGGTAGCCGCCCCCCGGCAGCGGCTAGGAGATACCGGCAGCTGTCCACTTCGTTAGGATAGTTCAGGTCAAACGCCCTTCTGGTACTGGTGTATGGCTGGATGTCTATGATTGTATACATACCTTCGGGAGTAGTTGCGTTGTCTTCATGCAGTTTGCGCGAGAAGGGATTCCGCCCCAGGGCCAGCGGATATCGTTTCTTCAGGCCTTCCTGGTCCCATACTTCCAGAATATAATGTACCTTGTCCACCACAAGACGCAGACCGCGCCCCGCCTGCAGCCGCCTGTCGGGTATTCTTACTGAATCAATATTGCTCCATTCCTGAGCACCATCGGCAAAGGTAAATCTGGCTCGGTAGTAGTACAGCACATTGTCCGCCAGCATGGAATCAACCAGTCCGCAGTCTCTCTGTCTGCGGGGAAACCGGTAGACAGTGATGGGGAATTTTGTCGTATCCGCGGCCCCATCAAGACGGGAGGTGCTACGGTAAAGTTCTACCTTTCGCACAGCGGGAATGTTTGCGCCGGTCAGAAACGCTCTCACTGTCGGCCCAGCTTCCAGCCGGACAATTAGTTTGGCCTCCCGGGCAAGAGCAAAGCCCAGACCTGCAAGAAGCAGAATTACCGCCGGACGGCCGGGCGTAATTCGCATGCTGTAAGCATAGCCAAGAGAGCGCAAACAGGTCAAGGGTACAGAGATGTCAACGGAGGCAAATTCCCCTGAGCTTTCGTCACCCCGACTGTGCTCCGCGTGCTTCTATTATACCTTTGGAAACACTGCAGATGCTGACTAATAAGGTGATTTGTCTGCGGCGGTTTGTCCCGGAAAGCCCGGAGGCTATATCACCGTTTCTTTAGCCGTCTGCTGCGCAAAAGTTTCCATTCTTCGTCGTCAATCTCCTGGCGGAGGCGGGCAATCTGATCGCGGTACGCAGCCGCCTTCTCAAACTCCAGTCGCTGCGCTGCCTCCTTCATTTCCTTCTGCAGCCGGTCCAAGAGGGCAATCTTGTCTTCGCAGTCTGCTGTCTGCCATTCGCTCTCCGCCGTTTCCGGCGTCGGCTTGGCGTCGGCTACCGAGGTTGTCAACCGCACCTGAGCTACAGACTTCTGAATGGAGCGCGGTTCAATTCCGTGCTTGCGGTTGTACTCCATCTGCTTTTGCCGCCGTCGTTCTGTCTCCTGTAATGCTCTCCTTATGGAGTTGGTAATGTTGTCGGCGTAGAGAATCACTTCTCCGCGCACGTTTCGGGCGGCTCGCCCTGCAGTTTGGATTAGCGACCGTTCATCCCGCAAAAACCCTTCCTTGTCTGCATCAAGGATTGCCACCAGGGAGACTTCGGGCAGGTCCAATCCTTCCCGCAACAGATTGATGCCTACCAGTACATCAAACTCGCCCAGCCTTAGGCCACGCAGGATTTCCACCCGTTCGATAGCGTCTATCTCCGAGTGAAGATAACGTACCTTCAGCCCCATTTCGGTCAGATACTCAGCCAGGTCCTCAGCCATACGCTTGGTCAGCGTGGTCACCAGGACTCTTTCGTGTTTCTCGACGCGCTGGCGAATTTCGGCAATGAGATTATCTATCTGCCCCTTAGTTGGCCGAATGGTCATTTTCGGGTCCACCAGACCAGTCGGTCGCACCACCAGCTCTGCTACCCGTCCCTGGCTCTGTCTGAGTTCATACGGCCCCGGGGTAGCGGAGGTAAAAATAACCTGCTTTATCAGGCTCTGGAACTCGTCAAAGCGCAAGGGCCGGTTGTCCAGACAGGAGGGTAATCTGAAGCCGTAGTCTACTAGCGTCTGCTTTCTCGCCCGGTCTCCGTTATACATTCCCTGAATCTGGGGAATAGTGACGTGAGATTCGTCTATAATCATCAGATAGTCCTCAGGGAAAAAGTCCAGCAGGCAGTAAGGCCTTTCTCCGGGCTTTTTTCCCAACAGATGCCGGGAATAATTTTCAATGCCCGGACAATAACCGAACTCCAGCATTATCTCAATGTCGAACCTGGTGCGGGTCGCCAGCCGCTGTGCCTCCAGCAGCTTGTGTTGCGACCTCAGCTCGCTTACCCGCTGCGCCAGTTCCTGTTCAATCGAAACGATGGCATCTTCTATCTGGCGTCCGGTGGTAACGAACTGCTTAGCCGGATAGATTATCAATCGTTCCCGCTGCTCCAGGATGTCTCCAGAAACTATGTCAAATATAGAAAGCGCAGCTAGCTGTGTGCCATCAAACTCTACCCGCACGCCATAGTCCCGATGTGAGGGGTGAATGTCCACCACGTCGCCTCGCACGCGAAAAGTGGAACGTTTCAGTTCCACATCGTTACGGGTGTACTGGAGAGCAACCAGTTGTTCCAGCAGACTCTCCCGGTCCAGTTCCTCACCTTGCTTCAGGGTCAGCACCGACTCCCGGAATTCCACCGGCTCTCCGAGATTGTAGATACAGGAAACAGAAGCTACCACCACCACATCTCTACGTTCCAGCAGGCTAGAGGTAGCCCGCAACCGCAGTCGTTCAATCTCCTCGTTTATGGAAGCGTCCTTTTCTATGTACAAGTCGTGCTCCGGCACATAGGCTTCGGGCTGATAATAGTCGTAGTAAGAGATGAAGTACTCAACCGCATTATGGGGGAAAAACTGGCGGAACTCGCCAAACAGCTGGGCGGCCAGCGTTTTGTTGTGCGAGATAACAATGGTGGGTCGGTTCAAACGGGCAATGACATTAGCCATGGTGAAAGTCTTGCCCGAACCGGTTACCCCCAGAAGCGTAGAATACTTAGCACCGGACTGAATGAACTCAACCAGTTTTTCTATGGCTTCCGGCTGGTCGCCGGCAGGAGAAAATGGCGCCACCAGCTTGAACAGCTCCGCCATACGCAGTCATTCTAGAACACGGACAAGGAGGGTCAAGCAGTTGACTTCTGCGAGGTTGTGAATATCATCTCTCCCGATTTGACCACGCTTACTGCATCTTCAGACCGGAACCGGTCGAGCGACGGTTCCTAATTGTTTTCTGTTACAATGATTAATCTGGAAAGCTTCGTTAGACCTGAACTGGCCCTGACCTGTCCGGAAGGGTGTACGCAGGAGCAGCTATTCCGTCTGGTCGCCGACCGGTTCTACGAACAGGGGATTATCACCGACCGGGAAGCTCTGGTACGGGAACTTCTCGCCCGGGAGCAGCTTGGCTCCACCGGCATAGGAAACGGTATTGCGCTGCCTCACGCCGCACTTGATTCCGCGACCGAGATGGCCGTAGCGGTGGTTCTTTCACCTAAGCCGCTTGATTGGAATTCGGTGGATGGAGAACCGGTGAGCCTAGTAGTAGTCATAGCTGGCCCGTCAGACGAGAAGACTTTGTATCTTCAACTTCTTGCCGAGCTGGCTCGTTCTCTCAATCGACCAGAGGTGCGTAACCAAGCACTAAAGGCACACACGCCGGCGCGGGCAGCGGAAATCATCAGCCGTCCGCCACACGAAGGATTTTTCAAACGCAATCGAAGACTTATATTTTTCATCCTCATGGTACTGGCCATATTCGTTCTCGCCCGCATTATTATGCCTTCCATCCACTTAACCGGAACCGACCTTTATCAGTCGCCGGAATACCTGAAGTTCAACCACCAGCCTTGGCTCTTTCGACAAGAACTGACCGTGACTTTGTTCTTGGGAATGGTACTCGGCACGCTTCTGTTCTGGCGTTTCCGCGTGGCCATAGCCGCCGCTGTGCTCGGCATACTTCTCACTGCCGGTGTTATGGACTTGGGCACTACCGTGAAGTTCATGTCCATACCGACTATTCTGTTCATAATGGCGATGATGGTCATTGTCCGGTGGCTACAGAACGCTGGCGTATTCCGTTTCGTGGTGATCAAAGCAATCGAACAGGTTCGTGGCATACCCTGGCTTCTCTTGCTCATATTGATGGGATTCTCCGTGTTGATGGCCGGGTTCGCCGACGAGGTTTCCGCTATCCTTGTCACTTTCGGTTTGGCACACGAAGTGTGCCGGCGTACCAAAGCACCACTTGTACCATTTCTTCTTTGCTTGGTATTTGCTACCAATGTGGGCAGTGCATTAACCCTGGTGGGCAACCCCATCGGGGTATACATTGCTTTCGCCGGTCGCCTGAGTTTTGAGCACTTCCTGCGTTGGGCCACGCCGGTGTCAGCGGTGGCCGCAGTGGTAGTCTCCTTGCTTTGTCTCGTGCTTTACCGCAAGCATTTTTTCGGCAAGCGCTACAACTTGGACGCCCGCGTGTTGGAGGAAACGTCGGGCATAGTTGACCGGGCCAAACTGCGTACCGGCATCATAACATTCATTGTTACCGTAGTCCTCATCGCGCTACACCGTCGTCTCGAGGTATGGCTCGGACTGGGCGACGGCACCGCGCTGGTGGCTGTTGCGCTGATGGTAACTGGCTTCATAGTGTTTTACGAGCAGGAACGCGGCCGGGTACTTGTCGAGCGGGGCATTGACTGGTGGACACTGCTCTTTTTTATGTTTCTCTTCGCCAATGCCGCCTGTCTGGAATACACCGGCGTTACGACCAAGCTGGGTTATCTGCTTCTTAACGCTTCGCAGTCCCTGACCGCGCACGGCGGGCCGGCTGCAATAACGAGCACTAGCGCCGTCCTGATGCTCTGGGCCAGTGGTCTATTGTCGGGATTTGTAGACAACTTGCCCATAGTGGCCGCGTTGGTCCCCATAGCCAAGGACCTGAGCCAGGTCGGTTTACCACATGCCTCCATTTTATGGTGGGCGCTGCTCTTTGGTGGTTGCTTCGGCGGCAACCTGACCGTTATCGGCTCAACTGCCAACTTGGTCGCGGTCGGCGCGTACGAAAGGGTAACCGGCCAGCACATTCGCTTTATTGAGTGGATACGTGTGGGTATTATAATCACCGTGGTATCGCTGGTTATAGCGACCACGGCCCTGTTATTACAAGTGAGACTCGCGCCGTAAGGAGAATTATGTTCGACAAGATACTCTACATAGTAAGTGAAAAGCAGGAAGATAAAAGCTTCGTGATGAACCTGGCCCGCAAGCACGGCTCGACCGTGTTGCTCTCTGGCATAATGGCCGCCGAGCGCCGGCAGGAGGTGCGGACCGACGGCCAGACTCGGCGCAACGTGCTGCGTGAAGATCATGAGCGCAAATCCTGGCACAATCTTTACCGCCTGGAGGAAGAATTCAAAAGTTCCGGTATTAAGTCGTCCGTAATAGCTCAAGAGGGGGACATAGAAAATCTGCAGTTACTTGCTTCCAGTACACGCTGCGACCTTATTGTAATGGCCGCCAGCAACCTAGCCGACCGGGACTACAAGCTTCCGGACGAGCTTCTGCCTAACCTCCCCTGTCCGCTGATAATCACCAATGCGCCCTGAATAGGGACTTACACTCCACCTCACCATGAACTCAGAACCAACGGCGAGAGAATCCGGTATCACTCCAAGACTTATCCTTGACCTGCCCGAAGTCAGCGGACCGGAAGAGCTTTTCCGTATTGTTGCATCCAAATTGTCTGCTGAGGGAGTATTGTCCGACCCCCAGACCGTTGTTCAAGAGTTACTTGCCCGCGAGGCGCAGGGTTCGACCGGCATGGGTAATGGCGTAGCATTACCCCATGCGGTAGTATCCGTGCCGCTCAAGGAAGTGCTGATTGCAGTCGTGCGGCTGCGTCGTGGAGTCAACTGGCATTCCCCTGACGGCAGACCGGTTCGCCTAGTCTGCCTGCTAATCTGTTCACAGGAATCACGTGCTGTCTACTTACACGCCTTGGCAGATGCGGCCCGTATACTGGGCAAACCGCACGCTCGGGTTCTTCTGCTCAGAGCCCGTTCCACGGAACGTATCGCTGCCCTGCTTTCGGGTATTCCTCAGCCAGGGTTCCTGCAAAAAAACAAGGACGTTATATTCCTGGTGTGTGGAATAGTTGTTACTTTCTTCCTAGCTCGCCTCCTGTTTACTAATACCCGACTTCCGGATGAAGGCGTGTACCGGGAGCTCGGCTACCTCAAGTTCAATACGCAGCCTTGGCTTGACCGCCAGTCTATCACCGCCGCCATATTCATCGGAATGATACTTGGTACCCTGCTCTTTTGGAGATTCCGGGTCGCCATCGCCGCAACTAGCTTCGGCATACTTTTACTTTCTGGCGTGATGGGCATAGAGCACGCAGTGGAATATATGTCTCTCCCTACCGTCATCTTCATAATGGCGATGATGGTACTTATCAAGTGGTTGGAGAACGTCGGTGTGTTCCGGTTTGTGGTACTTGAGGTGGTGCGACGGGTAGGCAGCTCTCCCTGGGTTCTGCTCTTGGTACTGATGTTTTTCTCTCTCATCCTTTCCGGCTTTGCGGGCGAGGTCTCTGGTATTCTTGTCACTTTCGGACTGGCGCTGGAAATAGCACGTCGTACGAAAACATCCGTATTGCCCTACCTTTTGAGCCTCGTCTTTGCTACCAACGTCGGCTCTGCACTTACTCTGGTAGGCAACCCTATTGGTGTGTACATCGCTTTTGCAGGTGGTCTCACCTTCGAAAACTTCCTGCGTTGGGCAAGCCCGCTGGCACTTGCCAGTTGGTGCGCTGTGGCCGGCTTATGTATCCTTGTATTTCGCAAGCAGCTCTGTGCCGGTGCGCCCGTGGAGCTAAAGTCGTCCGACTTCAAAACCGAATCTATTAAGGCGCACGAGCTACGCCTCGGTCTGATGGTATTCGCGGCCGTGGTGTTGTCGATTGTGGTTCACGCCAGACTGGAAAGTCTATTACACGTCGGAGAGGGGACCTTGCTTTTGGTCGTGCCTCTCGCTGCAGTTGCTTTCGTTATCTTCGTTGAACAGGAACGAGGCAAGATGCTCATCGAGCGGGGTATCGACTGGTGGACACTGCTTTTTTTCATGTTTCTCTTCGCTAATGCCGCCTGTCTGGAACACACGGGCGTGACTACCAAGCTGGGCTATCTTCTACTACAGGCTGCAAAAACGCTACCCTTCACCCGTTGGCTGGGTGCGTCAGGCCTTACCGGATCGACGCTTATCCTAATGCTCTGGGGTTCGGGTTTGTCGTCGGGTTTCGTGGACAATATGCCTATCGTGGCCGCACTCGTGCCTATCGTCAAGAATTTGTCCGCGGTTGGGCTGCCCCACGTTTCGATTCTTTGGTGGTCATTACTGTTCGGCGGCTGCTTTGGCGGTAATTTGACGATGATTGGTTCAAGCGCAAACCTGGTCGCACTGGGCAGTTACGAAAAAGCTACGGGGCGACACGTAAGCTTTGGAGAATGGTTCAAGGCAGGAATTATCATTACCGTCGGTTCTCTGCTGATAGCGACGCTCGGCTTGCTCCTCCAGATTTCCTTGGCGCCCCGATAGAAATAGAACTCTGATCGGTCCTGTCAGCGCGGCTTCTGCACACGCCTGGCTTTAGCTCGCTCTCGCTCGGTCGCTCTGGCCATTTCAGCCAGAAGAGCCAGATTCTCTCTGGCTTCCTTTTGGTCCACTATCTGGATGGCAAAACCGGCGTGGACAATAACGTAGTCGCCAACCTTTGCCTCTGGCGTCATCAGTACGGAAATCTCCCGTTCGACGCCGCCCACCTCGCCTACGGCCATATCGCCCTTTATCTCTGTGATTCTTACCGGTATGGCCAAGCACATATGCTCTGTCAGGTTTTCAGTTTCTTTTTCTCTGCCGCCGGGAAAAGTACATTGTTCAGTATAAGTCTGTATCCCGGCGAGTTCTTGTGCAGGGAAAGGTCGGTGACCGGATCACCTACCCGGTGGGTATAGTCTTCCGGGTCGTGTCCACCGAGAAACGTCCAGGTGCCTTGGCCGAAGTTACCGTGGATGTATTTTACTTCCTCCGTATTCTTTATTTCGCCCATCACCAGAGTACTGGGCTTCAGGCGACTGCGGCGGAATCCGCAGTTCTGTCCCAAAAACTCCTTGACCAGCGCCACATGATTCTGCACCAGCATAGTGGGCACCGGGTCAAACTTGGCCGAGAAATCAAAGAGAGCAAAGTAGGTGTCAGGTCCGCGGACGCTTGCTTCCTGATAGGTGTCAATGTCGGAGTGTTCGTAAACCATAGGGTCAGTTACTATCTCAAAGTTTTCGAAAGCCAGACAACCGCTGTAGTCCAGCTTGGACCTGTAGTCCGGGTCGATGCCGTCGCCGTCAAATACCTGATGACATATGTCAGTGTTTCTGGCTGCCCAGGCGATGTCCGGGGTGTCGGTGGCCGAACACATGGCAAACAGCATCCCGCCTTCTGCGACATACTGTCGCACCATTTCTACTATGGCCAGCTTCAACTTGCTTACTTTGGCGAATCCAAGCTTTCGGGCCATTTTGGTGTTCAGCGCCACTTCGGCCTGGTACCAGTCTGTATTGTGATAGGAAGCGTAGAACTTTCCGTACTGGCCCGTGAAATCTTCGTGATGCAGGTGCAGCCAGTCGTATTGCGACAGCTTGCCGGCTAGCACTTCTTCATCCCACACCTTGTCATAAGGTATGCCCGCATATTCCAGCGCCAGCCTGACCGCGTCATCCCAGGGGTCAGCTGTGGGCGGCACATATACCGCCAGACTGGTGGGCCGCTCCAGCATTACCGACTCCATATTGTTCTGCTCTATGGTTTGTCTAATCTGCACCAGCTCGGCCGGAGAAACGGGCTGATATACCACTCCGTTCAGACGACACTCTTTCATTGCCTGGGCTTCTACCGGCAGCAGAAAAGAGCCTCCTCGATAGTTCAGCAGCCATTCTGCCTTTTGGCCTCTCTGCAGTAACCGATACACTATGCCATACGCCTTCAGATGGTCGGTCTGAGTCAAATCCATCGGGATGAGCAGGTTAGCCGGCTGGGCGAGGGCGGTCGTCACAACTGCAAGCAGCGCCAGCAGTTGCCACCTTGCGTTTTTCCGCCGCCATATCGGAATCTGGAATAGTCCTTTCCACCTTTCCTCAGTATTTCCGATAATTAGTTTCATAGGGTAATCCTCGTTCCTGCTTCCTGCCGCAACGCCGGGCCGATATGTTCGGGGTCGGTAATCACTACCAACCTTTCTTTACGGCTATTCTGACGGGCAGTTTCAGGACTTTGTCCGCCGTCATAATTTCCTTCCAGAAAAGCCAGGGCCGCTTCCACTTTCGGTCCCATACTTCCTGCGGCAAATTCACCGGCGGAAAGATAACGACGCACATCACAGATTTTGACGCTAGTCAGCGGCTGCTGGTTCGGCTTGCCGTAGTGCAGGTAAACTTCCGGCACGGCTGTGGAGATAATAAATGTGTCGGCATTAATTCTGTGTGCCAGCAGAGCGGAGGCCAGGTCTTTGTCAATCACCGCTGCTACCCCGCGCAGCAACCCGGCATCTTCTGCACCCTGCGTTGACTTTTGTCTTACGACGGGTATGCCTCCACCGCCGCAGGCAATCACCACAAAACCGGCTTCCAACAATCGTTCTACCTCTGTCTGTTCCACAATCTCTACCGGCTCAGGCGAAGGCACCAGCCGGCGGAATCCGCGTCCCGCGTCTTCCTGCATAGTCCAACCCAGTTCCTTCTGCAGCACTGCTGCTTCCGCCTTGGTATAGAATGGTCCTACCGGCTTGGAAGGATTGGAAAACGCCGGGTCGTTTTCATTCACTACCACCTGGGTGACCACTGTCACTACACCACCGGCACCATTGCCGATTCCTTCGTGGCCGGACAGATTCTGTCTCAGTCCTCTCCGGCGTAACTCATTACCCAGCGCCTGCTGAATCATATAGCCTATTTCTCCCTGCGTCTGGGCATTAGCCGCTTCCAGCGGAATTTCCGGCAAACGGTTGCGCGCGAGATGAGAACGGATAAGCAGGAATCCGACCTGCGGTCCGTTTCCGTGGGTGATTACTACCTGATGTCCGGCCTGAACCAGGTCCGCAATCTGCCGGCAGGTTGTGTCCACTGCGGCAAGCTGGTCTGCAAAAGACTGTTTGTCTTTGGCCCGTATCAGGGAATTACCGCCTATGGCAAGGACTATTCTGCGCTGCATAATCTTAAGCATACCCTAACACCTGCTCAGTGCAACAAAGCCCGTACCCTTGCCAGGTTTTACAAAGCAGGTTACACTACTAATAAGCTATCAGACGGAGGCGGGTCGGACGGTCGCTGCGGCTTCTGGCCGCAGAGGAAAGTCCGGGCACCAAAGGGCAAGGCACTTGCTAACAGCAAGGCCGCGGGTCAGAAATGGCCCGGGGACGGAAAGTGCCACAGAAACCATACCGCCCCCGGCGTTCCTGCGTCGGAAGTCCGGGAGAAAACCCAGGAAACCCGGGGTCAGGAAAGCTGACTGGGGTTTCAGGGGTGAAGCCCCTGATTCCCGGCGTCCTTGCCGGGGGTAAGGGTGAAAAAGTGCGGTAAGAGCGCACTATTCCGGGTGGTGACATCCGGGATGGGCAAACCCTGCCTGGTGCAAGACCAAGTCGGGACAAGGACTGGCCCGGTCCGTTTGAGTCCTGGGTAGGTCGCTTGAGGCCTGCGGGTAACTGCAGGCACAGATAAATGACCGTCACGGGCCGCAAGGTCCGTACAGAACCCGGCTTATAGACCCGCCTCCTCTGTTACTCCAGTACCAATTTGGCCGTAGCGATGGTATTTTTTGCCTCCAGCCGGCAGAAATAGACGCCTGCAGCCGCCTTCCTGCCTTGGGCGTCCTGGCCGTCCCAAAAGACAACTGCGTCTCCGTTTCTGCCCGTCAGGCCGATTTTTCTCACCATCCGTCCGGCTATATCACGCACAACAAGTTCTGCATTCTGTCCCGTCGGGAGCCGGCAGAGAAACCGCACCTGTCCTCTTGCCGGATTGGTTTTCAGCTGGAGGACCGTTCCGGTGTTCGCCTCTCTATCTTCCTCCGCGCCCACCCGGTCCTGATAGACAACAAAGTAGTTTGCCCGCCGCGCGAAATACAGCTTGTTTCCCATCTCGTCTCTTGCCGCATAACGGGGCAAGGGTATATCGGGCAGAAAGGTGGTTAACTCATCGTAGCGGCAGTCCAAGATACGGAGACCATCCGGGGTGCCCAGATACAATCTGTCTGTCAGTTCGTTGAGCAGTCCCACATGCCGGAAATTCACTGACACAGCGCTGGCGATACTGTCGCCCGCGCAGTCGTACACATAGACCGCACCTTCCAGGGGGCCTTCGTGACACAGGTACAGTTTTCCCAGTCGCGTATGCAGGAAAACGGTATCTGCGTCTGTCGGAAACGGAACTCGGCAGACTACAGAATCATTCCGCACATCTAGCACCGTCAATACGCAGGCGCGATTATCCACCAGATACAACCTGCCGTTACCGCCATGGGCAACCAGTCTTGTATCTCCTGTTCTCCTGCCGGCCCAAAGGCGCGAGACGATTGATTCTCTGACCGGGTCCATGCCGAGCAGAAGAAGTCCGGCAGTGTCTCTGCCCGCCAGATATATGCGCCGCGACCAGGGATGATAGGCGGCGCTGGACACATCCCCCGGCAGCGTCAAGACACTTCTTATCGTATCCCGCAGACAATCGTACACAAAGGCCCTAGGTTCCGCGGTATAGGCGGCAGGAAACAGAAACAGCTTTCCCAGCTCCGGCAAAAGCAGGGGCAGAGCGCGTATGATTCCGGGCATCTTCGCCGCGGTAAGGCGTAAGTCTCGCACGCAGTCAAAAACTTCCAGGACGCTGTCGCCGACTACATACAGCCGGCCTAGGGCGGGATGGACGACGGCAAAAACATTGGTGCCGGACACACCGAGTGGAAGTCGGGTAAGCTCCTGGTATCGAGAACCCAGGACCAGCACTGCGCCGTTTCCCGGCAGGAGAAGATACAGCTTGTTACCAGCCGGATAATACACCATACCCCGAATGCTGTACAACGTATAGTCCATATATCCTCTCACCGTGTCCGGGCCTGCTTCCACGACAATAACCGTATCGTCACTCATGGCGCAATACAGTTCGTGCCTTGTCTCGGATACCGCCATGACCTGCGGCTCGCCATAGGTCAGCGTGCCAATGCGACCGACCAGAGTGTCTGTTTCTCCCAGCACGGCTATACCGCCGGAGCGGTCGGTAGATACATACACGCGGCCGCTGTACGCACAGGAAGCAAAACCGACTGCCGCGCCGGTCTGCACCCGGGCGCGGATAGACTCTTGGGCGCAATCCCAAACTGTCACCGAATCCACAGGACCGCTGGCGTACAACCTGTTCCAACCCGGATGGTAGAACAACCTGCTACGGCTGAAAAATCCCGGAACAGTATGCCACTCGGTAATCTCATCGGTATTCACTATCAGAAGTTGCTCATTCTCTCCGCTGCAGTACAGCCGGCGTCCCAAGGGATTGAGCGCTATCTCCAACACCTGAAATGGCAGAACCGCCCGCCCTACTACCGATTCTCTCGCACAGTCAAATGCTATAAGCTTGTATTCCTGAGTATCTGTTCCGATCCAGCTGCTGGCCAGCAGCAGCCGGTCGGATACCGAATCCCAGGCCGCCACAAAATAGTCACTGCTGTCCATTTCCGTAATCCTGCGCAACGACTCGGCTCGCACGTCATAGGTCATAATGCGGAGGACACCGTCATCGTTTCCCGGCAAAAACAAAAGACCAGACCTGGGGCTGTAGAGCAGACCGCCGGTTACCCGCGGCAGGACGACGGTGCGTAGAACCGTATCTGTCCGCGCGTCCACTATCACCAGGCTCGTTTCTCTTGCTAGATAGATTCGTTCTTCTTCCTCGCTGCAGACCATATTGGTTGCGGCCGGGAGTTTGCGTTCCTTGCGCAAGGTTAACGGATCAAAAACAAGCACCCCGCTGGTAGCAGCCACATACACTCTTCCTGTGGAAGGATTCGTCAGAATTTGACTGGGATTACTCAGACCGCCCAGAGTGTCGGAAATATAGACGATGGTATCCAGCTGCTGCGCCAGCGCACTGGTTCCCAACACGACCCAGAGAAGCGCGAAAGAAAGACGGAGACTATGTTTTGTCATACACTATCTCCTTTGCCATCCTCAGAATATTAGGCCCGCGACCCTTTCTAATCCTGCGGCTAAAACCTCCCTCTGTCAATCTCCTCTTTTTTAGGGGGCAAAAGCAGAATACCAACTTCTTCCGTTTTTGTCCGTTCCGCTACTGGCTTTCTTCCTGCGACTGCAGCTGGCGGAGAAAGAAAGTAAAATCAAAGGAGCGGGAATCACTTTGTTCATAATAGAAACAACCGCGCTCGTTTGCCGTGTTCTTCTGGCTAAAAAACGCTTTTCTTTTGTCTCTTCAGACACCGCCCTCGCCTTTGCTTTTTAGTTTGCAGAGAACAACTCTTCTCTTTTCTCTTCTGAAAACAACGCCTGCCCGGTATTCTTTGCGCAAAAGATGAGCACAGCACCGCCCCCCAAGCGACCCCTGAGAGTCAGAGCAGAAAGGCTCCGGTAGGGGATAAGATCTTGACCTGTCGCCAGTTAGAGCTATTCATCTCTTGACACATGCCTTGCTGCGGTCAGCGGGGAAATGTGCTAACTGCCACTTATTGCGCAAGTTGCCGTGCTGACCGCAATTTATTCGTTCAGGCACTGGCTTTCGGACGGGCTCCGTTTCGGAAAAAGTTCTTGAACCGCTGGCAGTGTTACATATATTGTGGCGGGCAGTTTCTTTCTGCGGAATTATATAGGTAACGACAGGCATACTACCTTGCTTATGTTTCGCCATTACCGGTTATTATTTGCGGCAATTGTGGTGCTGGTTATGGGGCTGCGTTTTGTGACTGTCGTGCTGGTCCGTCCTGAGCCGGAGCTGGATGAAGCTCTGCATCTGAAGGTGGCAGAACAGTTTGGGGCAGGCTTTCCTAGTCTTGGGCAATTACGCAGTTATGGTTCGGCTACTGGCCCGTTCTTCTATCTGGTTATGGGTAATGCTGGTGCTTTGGTGGCTTATGACCTTATGTGGTTGAGGCTTGGGGTTCTGGGAATGGCGGTTGCGTCTCTGTTTGTTTTCTATCGTATTCTGAAAAGGGCTTTGCCCGAAGATGACCCCCTGCCTGCTTTGGCTTGTCTGGCTACGGCTCCCTATTTTGCGCCCTTGGCCGGCATGCTGATGACAGAGCATCTGGCTATTTTATTGGGTTTGGCTTCATTTCTTTTCTACCAGAGATACGGGGCGACGGGGAGGATGGGGGAGGCGGTACTGTCTGTTTTTCTGGCTACGTTGGCACTTCTCACCCGCGTATATCTGGTTTTTCTGCCGGCAGCCATGTTTGTGTCCGGTCTGGTAACAAGACCGCGCGTCTGGTTCCGCTGGCTTTTTTTCCTTTTGCCGGCAGGGATATTTCTCCCCCTGGTTTTGTTCTGGCGCGGTCTGGCTCCGCCCAGTTACCAACATCTTTATCACCTTGGTTTTTCCTGGCAGAATCTGAGCTCAGTTTGTATCTGGCTGGGGGTTTCCTTTTTTCCCTGGGTGCGGCAGTGGAAAAGGGTAGAGCGACTTGCTTCCTTGCTTATAATACCGGTTTTGCTCTCAGTGCCCCTGCCCGGACTGGGTTTCACACGTACGGTGCTTTCCTTATGGCCTCGCCCGCTTGTTCTGGCTGTAGTTCTGGTACTTGGGCTGGTCGGGTTGAACTATTTCCTCTCACTGCTGCCACGTGGATCGGGGAATAACCTGTCTCTGCGGACTGCAGCCGGCGGTGGTTTGTTTCTGGTGCTGGGCCTGGTCATTTCCGGTCCGGCAGTGTACGAACGGTATATGCTGCCCGGTTATCCCTTTCTGCTTTTGTGTGCTCGACCGGCTGCTAGCCGCACCAGAGCGCTGGTCTGGGCAGGGTTATGTCAGTTTCCCCTGGCGGTAGCGCACATTTTACACCTGAGCGGCTGGTTGCGGGTCTGAAACCCGGGCGAGTTGCGAAAGCCGGACAGTCAATCCAGCGGCAATCTGGCCTTGGCTGGAAGATGCAGGGGAGAAGGTCCGAAACGTTCCAGACGTTCCACCGCTGCGGCGGCAATCATGGCCGCATTGTCGGTGCAGTAGGCCAGGCGGGGAAAGAATACTGCAAAGCCGGACTGTTCGCTGGTTTCCAGTAATCGCGTCCGCAAAAGTGAGTTGGCGGCCACTCCACCAGAGACTCCTACCAGCTTCAGACCGGTCTTTTCTACTGCTTGCACGATGCGTTTGACCACCGATTTTACGGCCGTTTCCTGAAAGGAGGCGGCTACGTCTGCTTTATCTGCGTCTGGATGTTCACGAAGGTAGTACAGGACAGCCGTCTTCAAACCGGAAAAGCTGAAGTCCAGTGAATCAAGGTGCGCGGGAGAACTTGCCAGTGGTATCGGAAACCTGATGTTCGCCCGGCCATTGCGGGCCAGCTGTTCGAGAGCCGCACCACCCGGATAGGGCAGACCCAGAAGTTTGGCCACCTTGTCGAATGCTTCGCCGCAGGCATCGTCTATGGTGGAGCCAAGCACTTCGTAAGAACACCAGTCCTTTACCCTGATCAGTTCTGAGTGTCCGCCGGAGAGCACGGCCGCCAGAAACGGAGGCTGGAGCAGAGGACGTTCCAGTCTTAGAGCGAAAATGTGCCCTTCTATGTGATTCACGCCTACGAACGGAATGCGGAGGGAATGGCTGAGGGCTTTGGCAAAGGGCAGGCCGACCAAAAGAGCGCCCAGCAGTCCGGGGGCATGGGTGGCGGCTACACTGGTCAGCTGGGGCCAGGAAACTCCGGCCTGCTCCAGGGCGGCCAGAGTTACAAGCACCAGCAGTTCGGCATGGGCGCGGGCAGCCAGTTCCGGCACCACTCCACCGTATTTTGAGTGTATATACTGGGAGGATACGACATTGGACAGTACCGAGGTCTTACCTGCCAGAACACACGCGGCGGTTTCGTCGCAGGAAGTTTCAATGGCCAGGCAAAAGGTATTCATAGCCTGGATTTCATCAATTGGGAAATGCCGCGCATAGCGGGGCGATTAGCGGACGGTAGCATCAAAAAACTCGGGTACGCAGCGGATAAGCTGCAGACCCGGAGGCAGGATTATTTCCGCGGCCAGACGATATTTTCCCGGTTCCTGATCTTTTATTCTTACCCGTACCACTATATCTTCCGGTTGCAGGTCCTGGAGCAGACGTTCCGGCCCGGAGACGGCTATCTGCGCTTCTTTTGGTTCTACCGTCACTTTGCGTGTGGGAGGGGCAAGAGCGAGCACAGGTATGGCCAGAAATATCCGCGCCACTTCCTTGTCTAAGTCCACCAATACCGGGATTGTTTCCGGGGTAACCGTAAAGCCTTCGGCAGAAGGAGGAAGAACTCGCAGGAAAAGAGTTTCGCTTTCCTTGAAGCGGGCCAGGTCTAAGGACTCGGTAACGACAACAGGATAGAGGGATATGTCGTCCCGGGGACCGGTCAGAGTTACTTGGTCTGCAAGCGGGAAGAAAGTGGCGGTAAATCCTTTGGGAGGTTTGCTTTTGACAGGAATCTGGATGGTGACAGAACGGCTTTCTGGCTCGCTCAGTCTTAGTTCAACCGATTCTGGCACAATAGAGTGGAGTTTCAGCGTCTTGGGGAGGTTGAGGCCGGCCGGGTCAAGGGCAAACTTGTGAAATCCGGCTCTGAGTTCAGGCACGTTTATGCGGAACAGGGGATTGCGCATGCGGATGCCGACCAGGTCTTTGCCTTTTCCTTCTACGGTGACGGTGGCGTATCTGGTTTCCAGGTCGGTGATGATTTTGGAAGTAGTTACTTCGCCCAGTTCAATCGGGACAGAGATGCTGGTGACATAATTCCTGTCCAAGGCGGCCATAAACCAGAGAAACACAGCGACAAGCAGAGCTATGATTTTCTGGGGAATGTCGGCAAACAGAAAGCGGAGAAATGTCACCAGACCATCTTAGATTTCACGCGGCAGATGTCAACCAGCATGATTTGACAACCTAAAACATAATTTTAAGATTTGCGCCTGGCGCTAACCAACAAAAGGAGCAAAGTGACGAAACTGATCGTGAAGGTGTGTGCGGTATCGCTGCTGGTGGCGGCGATTGCGGGTTGCGGGTCGCAGCAGCCGGCAGCAGAAAAGAAAGAGCAGCAATTCTCTGCGGAAATCGGACATCTGGATTCCATGCTGGTGGCTTCGCTGGCCCGGACCGGACCTCATTCCGGACTGAACGCGGCCATGACAGAGTTGTTTGCCTGGCTGGAGAAAAAGCAGATTCAACCTACCGGGCAGCCGTGTGGTGTGTTCTATGGGGAACTGGAAGTACCCGCAGACAGCGCCGTGTGGGAAGTATGTGTTCCGGTTCCGGCTGGAACCAAGGGCGATGAGAAGGTTGAAGTGAGGATAATACCGGGGGCAGAAGTAGCCAAAGCGCTTCATGTGGGACCTCATGAGAAAATTTCTGCCACGTACGAGAAGCTGCGGAGGTGGATAGACGATAACGGCTATATGATTGCCGGACCGGCGCTGGAGTTCTACCATACAAATCCGGCAGATACCCCGGCTGATTCCCTCAAGGTGGATGTGGCGTTTCCAGTTGTGGTCAGACAGGACGAAGAGTGAGGAAAACAAGGTTTGGAGCTGGGGCAGAGCCGCTCAGCCGGTGCTTGGGAGTAGACACATAACCAAGTGAAGTCGTTAGACCGGGTGTGCGGCAAGAATTTGCGGAATACTCATTTCTGCTTGACATAATGGGTTATTCCCCTAGATTAGGCTCAGCCATTGATCGTGGTGAACTGCCTTTCTGACTGCAGAAAGATACCAAGACTGGTTGACATTTGCAGAGAAGGTCATACACTTGTGACCGATGCGGAAGGGCGGGAAAACGAAGGTATAACTGATGATACCGAGAGTCATAATAGCGAAATGGAGGTAAGATGAGTCAAATGACTCCCGATACCCGGAAAGCGCTCTTTGTTTTGACGGCGGTATTGGGCTTAGGTCTGGCTGCTACTGTTCTGTTTGTCGGTTGCGGCCGTATGCCGGAAGAGCCTTTCTGGGAGCCGAACGCAGAGGATACAGCGGCGATAAAAGCTGTGATAGAGGCGAACAAGAGCTTGTTCCGGACCGCCTTTGCCGAGCCAGCTTTTTTCAGCATGGATACGGCGTTGTCGGACACCAACAAGAAGCGACTGCGCAGAGAGATAAAGGATAATCCCTACCGGCCTCGTTTCCGGGTTGATTCCCTGCAGCATATTTTCTTCACCGATTCTTATGACCTGAAGTATCGGTTCATAGCCACCCTGGATACGGCCAAGGCCGAGACTACCTGCACGGTGTACTTTGCCGAAACGATTCCGGGAATTCTGAAACTGCACGCTTACGCCAGTACGAAGTTTCTCAGAGACACGGTAATCGGCGGGGATACGCTCAAGCTTTATGACACTCTGTTTACACCCGATTCGTGGATAATCCAAAAGCCTCTTTATGCCACGACTACGGACGGATGTGTACTGAAGAAACAGAATGGTCAGTGGTTTTTCTGGAAGCGGGCAGGTGCTTCCCGCACCTATGGACCTTCGCCTGATGACGCCCCCTATCTGGACAGGATATTCCTGACGAACGGCAGAAAGGAAGATACCTTTGTGCTGCGGCCAGATACGCTGCATCGGGGAGTGCAGAGGTTCTACACCGAGGAAGAGCTTCCTACTTTCTCGGTAGGGGACAGCATTTATGTACGGAGTCTGTTGACCACGGTGGTGGATGCAAAGAACTTTCTCCATTTTGATGGCCGCAGGTACGAGTTCAAAGCGACGGATAAGATATATCTGAGTCGTCCGGGTGTTTTCCGGTTATATTTTGAGCAGATACCCATCAATGTGCTGTATGAGGACCCACGAGGCCGGTACGTGGGCCTTGTATGGGGCGCGTGGATAAGGGTGGTAGAATAGGAGGAGACCATGAGAAACAGGATACATGCAACTGGTTGTGTACTCCTTCTGTTGCTGATTTGTGGGCTGGGCCTGGCCGGTAACACCGGCACCATTGTGGGCCGGGTGACGGACAAGAAAACAGGCGAACCGCTGGCTTTTGCCAACGTAGTAGTCGAAGGTACCGAGCTGGGTGCGGCGACAGACGAAATGGGCCGATACCAGATAATCAACGTTCCGCCAGGCCGGTACAAGGTAACGGCTTCCTATATAAGATACAATCCCATGTCGGTGACCGACGTGCTGGTAGTTCAGGACCAGACTGTCACGGTTGATTTCAAATTGTCAGAGACGGTGGTGGAAATAGGGAAGGTAGTAGAGGTGACGGCGAAGAAGGTGGAATTGGTGAATCCCACCACCGTGTCAGTTGAGCGCATCGTCACAGATCAGGAGTTCAAACGTTTGCCTGTTACGCAGCTTTCCGAGCTGGTGGGTATGCAGGCAGGTGTGACACAGACTGCCGGCCGGGGATGGACGCACATCCGCGGAGGCCGGTTTGACGACGTGTCGTACCTTGTGGACGGCGTGGCGGCTCAGGACAAGGTGTACGGAACTCTGTGGTCCTCGCCCAAGCCGACTACGGACGCCATACAGTCAGTAGTGGTGATAACGGGTGGCTTTGATGCTGAGTATGGCGAAGCTATGTCGGGCATCATAAAGGCGGTGACCAAAGAGGGCGGACAACGCGTTTCGGGCCGGGTAAACTATCTTACAGATGACATTTTCCCCGGGAAGGACCTCAATTACGGTTACAACCGTCTGGCCGCTAGCATCGGTGGTCCCACACCGTTGTGGAACAGGTTGCGTTACTTTATTTCTACAGAGTATCTGAAGACTGACGATGACCGGGGTTGTCTCTATCGGGTTGACGCTCCGCGGGGAGAGTATGCAGCCGAGGGTAAACTGACCCTGGCCATGCCCAAATCCTTCCCGCTGACGAAAGAAGGGCTGAAACTGACGCTGGACGGGTATCATTCCAACTACCAGTGGCGGACCTATTCGCATACATACAAGTTCTGGCTCCGGGGTCTTTATGCCAACCGGGTAAGGTCCACCAAGAGCAATCTGACTTTGAACCATATGCTTTCGCCCACCACGGTGTACGAAGCCAAGGCCGGGTTGTTTATGACTTCGCTCATGCGTTCGGTGCGTAACTTCTATGCGGAAGAGGCTGATACCCTTGGCTTCTGGGGCACCATGCGCAAGTTGGGCATCTGGGACAGATATTTCTTCCGCGCCGAGGACTGGGTGTTCAACTGGAAGCGATACTATGACTATGAGATGGCTCATCCGGACAGGTTTGATACCACCAAGACCCCTCGCAGTATTCAGGATGCGGTATTGAAGCTGTTCCGGTCCTACTGGCTGACGCCGGATTCAGTGATTGTGTACGCTCACCCTGGGGAACGGAATTTCTTGCAGGGGTATGCGATGATTGACAATCCCTACGGAGTGGCGGGGTTATTCATCACGGAAGGCGACGACCGCTCCTGGCACTATCGGGCGACGAATCAGTACTACGGGAAAATAGACCTGACCCGTACCATAAACAAGGTGCACGAAATAAAGACGGGCGTGCACATTACGCAGTATTCCATCTCGGTTTATGAGAATTCTCTGCCTTGGGACCCGAATCCATTCTGGGACGCCTTCAATTACAAACCGCTGGTGGCCGCGGCTTATCTGCAGGACAAGGCTGACTTTGAAGACTTGGTAGTGCGGGCAGGTTTGAGATTCGACCTGCTTGATTCCAAAGCGAGGGTGAGGGCATTCCCAGAGAGTCTGGGCGCTCGGCCGGAGATTGCGGACAGCATGCTGCCGGTTCCGGCAAAGTATCGGCTGTCTCCCCGTCTGGGTCTGTCTTACCCCATTACGGAGAGAATCAAGTTCAGGTTTAGCTACGGTCACTTCTTCAAGAATCCGACGTTCAGCAATCTCTATACTTATGCAGACAAGAGCGCGGCTGAGCTGCGGGGACGAGGAAACATTGTGGTTGGTAATGCGGATATGAGCGCAGAGAAGACGGTGGCCTATGAAATGGGATTTGACGCCCAGCTGTCGGACATATTCCAGTTCGATGTGACTGCTTTCTACAAGGACGTATTTGACCTTTCGGGCATCAGAACAGTGCAGGCTTTGCCGCAGCCCTATTCTATGTTCTACAATGTGGAGTATGCCCGCATTCAGGGATTTGAGGCGACGATGGTCAAGGTGCTGTCCGATTACTGGTCGGCCCGCATAGGCTATACCTTCAGCATAGCCAAGGGCACCGCTTCGGACGCCTGGACTCAGTATGGACGCAGCACTCCGTACAAGATAGACTACTACCTGGCGCAGGATAAGCGACATTCTTTGAACGGTGATTTGGGATTCTCCTTCCCCTCTGATTTCGCCTTCGTTCCGCTGCGAGATTTCAACATATCCGGCGTTGCCTCCTATGGCTCGGGCACACCCTACACTCCCACTGATATAAGAGGGCAGCCTACTGGTCCGGAAAATTCCGCCAGACTGCCGAGCACGTTCAACGTAGACGCCAGGATGTCAAAAGACCTGCGTCTGGGAGGAGTGGCGCTTACGCTTTCCTGCGACGTGACCAATGTGACCAACGCTATTCAGATAGTCAATGTGCACTCTGCCACAGGTAAGCCGGATTTCACTGGCAGGATAATTACACCTGCGGAATTCGGCAGCGGCATAGCCTTTGGCGATTTCTACTACCATCCGGCGCGCGACTATAATCACGACGGATATCTTAGCCGGTTTGAGATGTATCACTCCTATGTGCGAGCCTACAATGACAGAAACAATCCTCCGACTTTCTACGGTCCGCCGCGGAAAGTACGGATCGGCGTCAGTCTGTCGTTCTAAGGAGGCATAAATGAGAAATATGAACAACAAATACAGGGTCGGAATGAGTCTCTTGCTACTTCTGGTGTTTGCCGGCAGCGTGCTGGCTGCCACTGCCACACCACCGCCTCCGCCCAAGCGGGTGTACGATATGAAGTGGCTGAATATCAATAAGTGGAGGTGTCCGTTCTACAACGATGGCCGGTACGGAATTGACGTAACCCGCGGTTCCGGCGCGGCCGGAGGCTCCTGGCCTCAGCCCTTCAAGAATATGTACATATTCGGTGCGGGTATGTGGTTTGGCAGTTTGAAGCCGCGCGGGGAAAGGGTGGATACGCTGGTTACCTTTGGTTACAACCCGAACTCGGGTGGCACGGAGATGACTCCCACAGCTGCCGCCTACGCGGACGAGGGGGCGGGCAATCCTCTGGACCGGATTTACGTCTTCCCCAACGACTGGCCGCCACCGCAGAGCCGCTTCGGCACAGATACTTCCCTGGTGCCGCAGGAGAACTTCTCCTTGCAGGATATGTGGTGTGTTTACTGCGACCTGGGCAAGGAGAATCACATCGCTCCGGGCTATCCGCAGGGAGTAGAGTTCTATCAGACAATCTACGCTTGGAATTATCCGGCCAATCAGGACATATTCTTCATCGTGTATAAGGTGCGCAATGTGAGTAACGACACGCTGAAGAATTGCTATATTGGCGCCCTGATGGACCCGGATATCGGTGACCATACGGATGATATGGTGGGTCTGCTGCTGAATGATTTGGTGCCAGGCGTACCTGATACCGTGAAAAATGTCGGTTACGTGGGCGACAACAACAATCAGGAAAACCCGGGCGAAACCTGGGAACAGGGCACGCCGGGAGTGGTTGCCTACAAGTTTCTTGAGTCTCCGCGCGGACCGGACGGACGCCAGCTGGGTATGACCGCGTTCAAGAAGTTTACGATTGACATTGACCCGGTTACAGACCCGGCCCAGTATCTGACTATGGCAGGTTACGACTATCGAACCGGCGTAAAGTCTCCTTATGACTCGGTTGATGGAGCTCCTGCAGACAAACGTTTTATTCAGTGTTCTGGGCCGTTCAATCTGGCCCCGGGGCAGGTGGAAGTTTTGATTGTAGCAACGATTGCCGCACCTTACGGCGGGCCTGGTCAGAGTTGGGAAGAGCGACGGGCTACTCCGGAATCCCTGGTACATCTGGCGAGAACGGCCAATAACGCGCAGTTTATCTATGACCAGGGCTGGTTGTTGCCCGGGCCGCCGGCTTCGCCCAATATCACCTTGATACCCGGAGACAACTCGGTGCGGATTGTCTGGGATAATCTGTCGGAAATAACCCCAGACCCGTACTACGAGAAGGTGGCTTCCAAACCGTGGCCCAGCCCGGGACACGACCCAATGTACAAGGCCTACGATTTTCAGGGTTACATCGTGTACAAGTCCCGGAACGGCTCGGACTGGAGCATTTTGGCGCAGTGCGACCGCATAGACTCAATCATGTTTAAGTATCCGCCAGCCGGAGACAGCGCGACTCCGGAGAGTCTGTGGATACAGGCGACGGATAAGGGAGTATTCTACTCAGTAGAGGATAAGAATGTCATAAATGGTTACACGTATTACTACTGCGTAACCGCATACGACTGGAATTATGTAACAACGGACTGGGATACGACCCAGACTCCGCCCAGACCCAAGGCTTGGGATACTCTTATTTTGCGTTCGGGGATTGTGGCTAACTATTCCACTGTGCCGCGCTGGCACGCGGCGAACTACGAAAATCCTTTAACCAGAGTTGACATCCTGGCGGGAAATCCGGATACGTTGACGCAGGGGCTCAAACTTTCCAGTTCCGTAGTTATACCTTACAAGGTTACCGCAGACACCTACGAGATACGCTTCCTGGACCCGGTTTATATTACCGCGTCAAAGTACAGGTGCCGCTATGTGGTGACGAACATATCAAAAGACAGTGTAGTGCTGGATACTACCGGATTTGATTACACGGTAGGAACAACGGTGGCGTTTTCTCTGCCGGTGTATAACGGGCAGGAAACCAAGTTGAGATTGTCATATACTGCACCGACCCAACCGTTTGACGACGCTACAGTTGAAACTGGTACTTATCCCAAAGAGCGGGTTAGGCCGGTAAGGGTGAGCGCGGGCGAACAGAAGGCGTTGTGGTGTTTCACGGGCGCTGATTACCGGATAGAATGGATAACGCTCAGCACGGGTAAATTGAGTGCCAGAATAACAGATGTGCATACCGGGCGCGTGCTACCCTTCACCCGTTACGACACCAGACAGGCGGCGGACGCAAATGGCTGGTGTTTTGTGAACCGGGTAGCGCAGAGACCCAATGATACGTTGACGACCGGAGCGGCTCTCATCTATATCTGCGGCGGATATGTGGCGATGAACTACACCGGCACTGTCGGCGATTCCATCGGCGGGCTCATAAGCGAGATAAAGGACGGTGACGTGTGGATGGTTACCGGTCACAAGGCGCAGAAGACGGCCGGTCATTACAATGTGTTCCAGCTGATATCCAAGCCGGGTGGGGAAAAGACTACGCGAGTTGATTCTCTCAAGGTCAAAGTCGTGCCTAATCCCTACATCGTGTTCAACCAGTGGGAGAAGAGTTCTGACGACCGTAAGATCAAGTTCACCCATCTGCCTATGACTTGCACGATTCGGATTTTCACCCTTTCCGGTGACTTGGTGAAGGTGATAGAGCACAAGGATGACCCGAATGCGCCTCTGGACCGGGGAGGAACCGCCAGCTGGGATCTGTTGAATGACAACTCACAGCTCATTGCCTCAGGCGTGTATGTGTACCACGTCACGTCTGATGTGGGCGATTACACCGGCAAGTTTGTGGTCATCCACTAGAGGAACGGAGGAAAAGATGAAAACAACCAATAACACTTTTCCGGTGAGACTGCTGGTAGTGTCCCTGCTGGTGCTAATGACTGCGTCGGTAGGGCTGGCAGCGTTTTCCAAGGTGGGTACGACAGGCGCGGCGTTTCTGAAGATAGGCGTGGGCAGAGCGACGGCAATGGGAGAGGCCTTCACGGCCATTGCCGACGACGCCTCAGCCTGTTACTTCAACCCGGCCGGTCTGGCGCACACCGTCCGGCAGGTGCAGTTCAATCACGCGGACTGGATTGCGGACATAAACCACGACCATCTGGCTGTGGTGCTGCCCTGGACCAATTTCGGCACGCTGAGTTTCGCGGTTACGGCCCTGTCTATGGGAGATATGGAGCAGACTACCGTAGATAATCCGTCAACCCGGGCACGCGAAGACGAAGGCACAGGGCTGAAATTCGGCGCGGCAGACTTTGCGGTGGGCGTTTCCTATGCCCGTATCATCACAGACAAACTGTCCTTTGGCTTTACGGCCCGGGCGGTACAGCAGACCATATGGGATATGTCCGCCAGCGCCCTGGGGGTGGATTTCGGACTCTATTACAACACCGGATTCCGCTCGCTGCGTATCGGCGCCACTGTATCCAATTTCGGCACCCAGCTGGCGTTCACCGGTCGGCAGCTGGAGTACGGGTTCACCTGGCCGGGTGATTCCGGACCACCGGGTCTGCGCGGCAGCTATCGTACGGACGCAATGCCTCTGCCGACTGTGTTCCGGTTCGGGATTGCGTATGACCTGATGGATACGGAGCAGAGCAAACTGACGGCGGCAGTGGACCTGACTCATCCCTCGGACATAAACGAGACGGTAAACTTCGGGTTGGAGTATGGTTACTCAAATCTGTTTTTCCTGCGGGGCGGATATATACTGAATGTGGATCAGGAGTATGCCGAGAAGGTCGGTCGGATTTCCGGGCTTACGGCCGGCTGCGGAGTGAAGGCAGAGCCGACCCAAGGTCTGAAGCTCGGCCTGGATTATTCCTTCCGCTTTCTCAAGTATCTGAGGCCCACGCATCGGGTGCAGTTGACTGTAGGTTTCTAGCTCTAATTTCGTGAAGGCAGTAGCAGCAGGAGCCCGGCTGGGCTCCTGCTGTCTTCAGAGAGGCGTTTCGGAGCCAGAGAATTATGAATTACTCACGACAGTTTGGTTCTGAGTCCAGGCAGGGGAAAGTAATCAGGAGGCGGAACTGGACAGTGTTCGTATTCTTGTTCTTGGTGCTGGGAGGATGGGCGAGTCTGGTGCGGGCTGCACAGTGGACCGTAGGTATTTATATGTGTGCGGATAACGGTATGAATGACCAGGCCTACGAAGACTTGGCAGAGATGAAACAGATAGGCTCTTCAAACGAGGTCAATATCATTGTGCAGGTGGACAATGCTGCCAGAGATTCCCATCCCGGTTGCCGCCGCTACCGGATAAGAAAGAACGGGCTGGAGTTGCTTGCCGACCTGGGCGAAGTGGATATGGCTGATACGGCAACGCTTATCGGGTTTGGGCGATTTTTGGCCCAGAAGTTTCCGGCCGACAAATACTTTCTTGTACTCTGGGATCATGGCAGCGGCTGGCACGAAGGTACGGGCAGGACGGACTGGATATTTCAGGATGAAACGCCTGTTTTCCGAACAATGGGCGTGGCAGGAGGAGAGCTGGCCGCGGCAGTGGCTTCCATCAAGAGAATACTGGGCAAAAGAATTGCCATACTGGGGTTTGACGCCTGTCTTATGGGTATGATGGAAGTGGCCACAGAGGTGCTGGGAGGGTGCGATTATATGTTGGGCTCAGAAGGGCTGGTGCCGTGGGGAGGTTGGCCCTATGACAAGATACTGGAACTTCTGGTCGCAAGTCCTGTTTCCACCCCAGAGGAAGTGCTACCCGCGGTGTGCGCGGCCTATGTGGAAGCATATCCGGGTGAGGATGTGTGTCTTTCTGCTTTGAATATGCGGCAGCTTACGAGAGTGCTGTCTGCCTGTCGGAGAGTGCTGCAGGACAGTCTGGACATTTCCCGGTCAGAACTGCGAACAGCGCGGCAGCAGGTACAGACATTTCCGCTGGAGCCGGGCCACAGGCCGGTTCCTGCCGATGACCATATTGATTTTGGCCATTTCTGGCAACTGGGGGCAGAGTTGCCCGGCGTTCGGTCTCTGCGGATGGCGCTTGCGCCTCTGGTGGTGGCAGAGAGCAGTCAGGCCGGTTTTGACCGGGCGCAGGGAGCCGCAGTGTGGTTTCCTGACAACTACCTGGCGTTCAAGGCCGCAGCCAGGGCCTATGCTCGGTTGGCTTTTGCCGATTCCGTGCCGTGGCTGGAGTTTCTGAATGCGTATTTTGCTCTGGATGATGTGAAACCGACGCAGCCGGCTTTCACCCATTCCCGCCTAAGCAGAAAGAGGGATTTGCAGTTGTGGTGGAGTTCGGCCTGGGACCTGGCACCGGTGACATACACCCTGTACGAGTTTGACCGGGCAGAAGAGATGTTTTCTGATTACTGCGAGGATATGAACAACTGGAGCGCAGGAGGTTGGACGACCAGCAGCCGATATGTCCGTTCGGCCGCAAACTCCTTTTTTTCCGGGTCAGCTTCCAATCTGGATAACAGGCTGGTTCTGCTTGCGCCGTTGGAACTAAGTCAGGGCGGTCTCCTTTCTTTTTTCGCCTTGTTTCAGACAGAAGAAGCGTTTGATTCTGCGGGGAGAATCAGACGGGACGTCTGCGTGTGTGAATGGTCCGGAGACCGTATACACTGGTCGGTGCTGGATTCGTTCTACGGTTCGTCTCTTTCCTGGCAGGAGCGTCGCTATGTGCTACCCGCCTGTTCCAGTCTGTATCTGCGCTTTCGGTATGTCACCAATGGCAGCATCAATGGTCTGGGCGTTTTTCTGGAAGACATAAAGGTGTACCGGTTTGGCGAGTCCAGGATGGTAGCTGGTGGGGTGCGGGACACCTTTTTCCGTCTGTTCAATCTGAAACAGGGTACGCATAATTTCGTTGTGACAGCCCGGGACAGCTTCGGTAATGTTTCCCTGGCCAGCTATGCGCGGCAGGTGGAGGTGGCAGACTACGCCGAGCCTTACACCAGGCCGGCTCCGTTTTCCGGGGCGTGCCAGCTGGTACTGGACTTTCCGGCCGATGAAACTGTGGACGTCACCATACATACTGTCTCCGGTACGCCAGTCAGACGTTTTGACAGAGTTACCGAACGGCTGCTGGCCTGGGATGGCCGCAATCAGGCGGGCAGGGAATTAGCTGACGGAATGTACCTGGTGGTTGTAGAGGGAAAGAGTTTCCGCCAAGTGGGCAGAATCGCCAAGGTGGCGAGGTAGTAGCCAGTCAAGCAGGACGGTTTTTCTAATCCGGCAGGATTTTGCCCGGGTTGAGTATGCAGTCCGGGTCCCAAGCCTGTTTGAGCTGGCGCATTAGTTCCAGTTCTCTTGTGCCCAGCGCCCGCTTCATCCAGCGCCGCTTTTCGGAGCCGATACCATGTTCAGCCGAAATCTGACCGCCGGAGGCAAGGACAAAGTCAATCAGCTCGCTGAACATGCGGTCGCGGTCCTGTGACCAGTCTGGCCGGTTGGAGTCACGGCACACATCCACGTGGATATTTCCGTCGCCGATGTGGCCAAACGGTACAATCGTAAGATTGTATTGTGACGCCAGCCGGGATATTTTGTCCACTGTGGCAGGAAGCTGGGACAGAGGAACCACGATATCTTCGGCACTAACCTCCGGGTAGATTTTTTTCAGGGTGTCGGCCATCTTGCGGCGGGCGGTCCAGAGCCGGTTCTGGTCAGTAGGGTTGTCGGCAACCAGAGGTTCGGCTGCACCCAATTCCAGGGCCATCTCCCCCAGACGGACGCAGTCGGCGATAACCTGTTCGCGTTCATTCCCCTCCAGTTCCACCAGTACCTGTATGGCAGCTTCCGGGTAGGGCAGATTAGAACCCAATACCTGGTTTACAGCTTGTATGCCCTGTCTTTCCATAAATTCTACGACCGCGGGCAAGATGCGGTTGTCATGTACCAGCCGCAGCACCAGCTCCACGCCCTGGCTGAGCTGGTTGAAAGGTATGAGTACATCAATCTGATATTTTGGTTTCGGTACCAGTCGCAACAGGGCTTCGGTTACAACAGCCAGCGTGCCTTCGGAGCCGACCAGTATGCGACCCAGACCATAGCCTGTGGCGTTCTTGTGCAGCTTTCCGCCCCAGTGGATGATGCTTCCGTCAGGAAGAACAGCTTCCAGTCCCCGCACATAGTCGCCAGTTACTCCGTATTTGAAAGCGCGGGCACCGCCCGCATTTGTGGCGATGTTGCCGCCTATGGAGCAGTCTTCCAGCGAGGAGGGGTCAACCGGATAATAGAGGCCGTATTCCAGACAGGTTTTCTGTACCTTGTCGGTGGTAACCCCGGGCTGGGTTCTGACTATGAAATTGGCAGGGTCAACTTCTATGACCCGGTTCATAAGCTCGGTGGAAACTATGATGCCGCCACATACCGCCACCGAACCGCCGGCCAAGCCGGTGCCCAGGCCGCGTGGAGTAACCGGTATCCGTTCTGTCTGACACAGGCGAAGTACGGCCGCTACTTCCTCCGGCGAGCAGACTTTTACTACTGCTGCAGGAAGATAATCCGGCCCCGGACTTTCATCCCGACAGTAATCAGCCAGACACTCCGGCTCGGTAAGGACGCGGTCAGAACTCGTAAGCCGCTTCAGTTCGGAAAGAAACGCGGCTGTTACGGAGCCGTACATCTACTCCGGCCCGGTTCAGGAAGTAAGATGCGCTTCCAGTTTCGAGACCAGAGCCGGTTCGGGCATCAACCCGACTATGCGGTCAACCTCCACACCATTCTTGAAGACAATGAGGGTGGGAATGCCGTGGATGTTGAATCTGCCGGGTGTTTCCGGGCTTTCGTCTGTATTCAGTTTGCAGACTTTCATGCGGCCGGCAAACCTGGTTGCCAGCCTTTCGATAACCGGTGCCAGAGCCCGGCAGGGACCGCACCATGGAGCCCAGAAGTCCACCACTACAGGCAGTTCCGATTTTGTTACTTCCGACTCAAAATTATCATCTCGCAGATGTACTATTCCGTCCATATTTTTCCTTTCTTTAGTTTTGGACATTGCTGATTGCTTAGCTTTACACACTGACCTTTTTGACTGCAATTCTCACGGGAAAGGTTCGCAAAGACACCTACCGGGCCCTAATCACTATGTCAGCATTGCTGGTGAACAGGGTGATGACAGAGGCCCCAGAGCCGATTCTGCCCCGTTTGTGGGCACGTTCTGATTTCTCATAGCTCACCAGGCCAAAGCCGGAGATAGTTATGTCCCCATTGGAGGTGATGGCTTCAAAGGTTGCAGATATATTGGCGGGCAGGTAGAGCGTGATTTTCCCGTTAGAGGTGCCCAGACTGGCAGATTCGGTTGCTCTTAGTTCTGCCAGGTCGCATTCTATCGCCTGACCGGAAGTAGAGACGGCGACGCTGCCGCGGTGAACCCGGATTCTCACCTTGCCGTTGGAGGTGCTGAGATTCAGAGAGCCTTTGGTGTCCATAACTTCAATATCCGCGTTCGTGGTGGCGGCAGAAACGTCTGCGGTTATACCGGTTATGGAAACTGTTCCGTTGGAGGTGGAAAGTGTGAGCGGAATGGATTCCGGGACGTAGAGGTCATAATGGACGCCGCAACTGCGGCTGCCGCCGGGTACGAGGGCCAGCAGGGAAAGTCGGCCAGAGTTGACAGTGTCCTTGAGAGTGATGTTTTCCAGCGCCCGGGCCGCGTCGGCACTGTCGCGGCCATAGCACCAGCGGGTGATGTGGGCGGTGAGAAGCGAGTCAAGGGCGAGGGAGATGTGAATATGACCGTTGCGGGTGCTTGCTTCCAGGCTGGTGAGAGATGGGGCGGGCCAAGAGCGGGTTTCAGGCAGTTCCAGCCGATAGGTGTAAATGCAGGCCAGGAGGTGGATCACTGTCCAGAGAATAAGGGGCGAAAGGCGTCGCACTGCGTTTACTTGGTGCTGATTGTCTGGGCTGCAGGCGCTATGAGTATTCCCACCGAATAGAAGGGTCCGCCGAAGCGGCTGGGAGGGGTGCCGATGATTCTGGCTCCGCCGGGCTGGTGCCAGTTGACAGCGAAGGGCGAATACAGATAGCCTGCGCGCAGGGTGAGACCGTAACGGGAGCCAGCGTTGACCGCAGAAATTCCGAGTTCGAGGGCTGCCAGCCCTGTGGGTTTCATTCCGGATAGGAGCGTGACTCCTTGGCCAGGTCTGGTCAAAAGGGAGTCGAATTTGATATCCCCTTTTTCAGTTCTGATGCTGAATGTTTGCGTCTGGCCACCCAGTCCGAGCATGGGCACGACAGAAAGAAAGGAGAAGGGAAGCAGTTTGGGCCCGGTTGTAGCGAACAAGCCCCAGCTCTCGCTGTGTAACCGAAAACTGTCGTTCTCGCTTTCGTCCCAGGTACGATAGAACAGGGGACCGACGAGCAGATGGCCGGTTAGGGAACGCAATTCCAAGCCCCAGCCATAATGACGGCGCGCAGCCTGCGGCAATCCGTTGGCGGCAAACTTGGCGTTGAAGCCGGCCACATCGGGCTCATAGGCAGCAGCGAAGGGGATAAGCCAAGCTTCCTGAGCTAGGGTCAGGGTGGTTGCTAGCAGAAAAAACAGAGCCGTTTTCTTCACTGGTAGCCAGTATAGGTAGAAGCAAGAAAGGTGTCAAACTGCCCGAAGATAAAAGCCAGCGCAGTCAGGACAGGATGCCCTTGCGGTTACGCAGAGTCGTTAGTCCGGTGTCTGAGATACCGAGGTGCCAGGCCTGAGTTTAGACCGCGAGGGAGTCGGCCAAAAGTTCGGCCACGTCCACTACGCGCAGGTCCAGCTCCATAGTTTTTACCGAGTCGTCGAACATCAGCAGACAATAGGGACAGGCAACGGCCAGAATTTCCGCACCGGTCTGGACAGCCTGTTGTACGCGGATATCAGAAAGCCTTTCTCCCTTTGGCCAGTCAAGCCAAAGACCGCCGCCGCCTCCGCCGCAGCAGATGGACTGGTCGCGATTGAAGTGAAGAATCTCCACCAGCTCCAGCCCGGGAATACTTCTCAATACCTGTCGGGGTTCTTCGTAAATGCCGCTCTGGCGACCGAGCGTGCACGGGTCGTGATACACTACCTTCTTGGGCAGAGGCTTCTTGGGCTGAAGCCGACCTTCGGCGAGAAGTCGGGCAAACAGCTGGGTTTCGTGAATGAATTCGCGGCCCTTGCTCAACTCGGGATAGTCCCGGCGAAAACTGCGATAGCAGTGAGGCGAAGTACAGATCACTCGTCTGACTTCCGGTTTGTTCAGGAGTTGAGTATTGGTCTCCGCTAATTGTTGGAACGCATCCTCGGCTCCGGCCCGGCGTATGGCTTCGCCGCAACAGGCCTGCTCAGCGCCCAGTATGCCATACGACAGGCCGGCCGCACTAAGTACCCGGTAGGTGGCACGATTGAAAGCCTGACAGCGCGGGTCAAAGTCGGCCGTACAGCAGGTGAACCAGGCATATTCGGTGTCGGAAGCGAAACAGGGTACAGAAAGGTCTTTGGCCCAGTCGGTACGTTTCTCAGGCGCTCCGCCCCAGGGATTGCCTACCGCTAGACATTGAGAAATCACGCTCAGCAGAGTAGAGGGCACGGAGCGGTTCTCCACCATCACGCGGCGCACTGCGCGCAGGACAGAGGGAAGGTCCACTCCGCGTGGACAGCGGGCCAAGCACGCTTCGCATCCGACGCAGCGGTATAGTTCTTCCACCTCGGCCGCTACTTCTTCCTGTTCTTCTGCGTTGAGTACCGCACCCAGCTTTACGGCCTGGGGCAGACGATGTACGGTGAATGATACCCGTTTGATGTGATACCAGGGACAAAGAGACATGCACATACCGCACTGGTAGCACTTGCGTACTTCTTCTCCCCCGTATTCCAGAATCAGGTCGCGGATGTCCAGGTCCGGAACAAGCAGTTTGGGCATGGAGCTAATTCTTGCACCAACAGCCGGCAGAGTCAAGCGAACTCCAACCGAGTTGCTTCAACTGTAAACACCGCCAACGAGCAGGCGTGCAACCGCTTCGGTCAGCGTTCGAGAATCAGTTTCCGGGTGGCGGTGAAGTTATTGGCCTCCATCCGTATGAGATACACTCCCGGGCTCAGTATCTGTCCGTTATAGCCGCGGCCATCCCATATTGTCTGGTGAAAACCTGCTGGTAAAACGCCCAGCCCGATTTCCCGCAGCAGAATTCCTGTTGCGGAGTAGACGCATAGGCGCACACGGGCCTGTTCAGGCAGGCCGAACCGGATGCGGGCTGAGCCGAGGACAGGATTGGGGTGCGGTTTTTCCAGAGAAAATCTTAAAGGCCGGGCCGGGTTTTCTTCAATGCCGGTCAGCGGAACTACTTCAACCGAGTCGGTGAGAAAGTCGTTGGCGGGTGCGGTATCGCCGGCGACCGCAGTGGAGCAGCGCACCAGATAGGTGCCGATCGAATCTGCAGCCCAGGGCCGATAGGATACGGTGCTGTTCATACCGGCCAGTACTAGCACAGTCTGAGTGTCTAGGTAAGTGGTACCAATGCGGAACCAAGTGAAGACCTCTTCGTCCTGGGTGCCGAGATTGTGTATGGTGGCAGAGGGGAAGACGACAGAACCGGAGTCTATGCGTCCGGTCGGCGCCAGAATGGCGGTTACGGCTATGTCTTTGGGCGGGCCGGTGCGGACTTCGATGTCGCCGGTGAGTGCCCAGGCAAACCATTGTTTCTGCGCGGTGCGCACATTCTGACCATATACTTTGATTGTCCAGTAGCCGGTATCAGGAGAGTTTACCCGCACGCATTCTTCCACATTGAGCGAGTCCCAGGCAGAAGGATTCGGCGTGGACTGGCCGCCGCTATACTGGTTTCCCCGGTAGGAGACACCCGCAGGAGAAATCATTTCCAGATTCAGGTTGTTTACCAGAGTAGGGTTGGCATTGGGAGCGGCGGCGGTGTCGGTCCAGGCCAGACACACCCGCAGGGGAATTGCCGAGTTTACCTTGAAGCGAGCTTCTTTGTATTCACCGGTGGCGAGTCCGAACGTGTCGTCCACCAGCAGCAGTTTGCGACTGTCGCCAGGGAAATAGAGCACCGAATCAACATCTACCCGACCCCAGCCGATGTCAAAACTGGGGATGGTGTAGGAGCCGACATTGGGGTCGGCGGATACCTGAGCCATAGCGCGGAGAAGGGCGGCGGAGTTGTAGTTGAGCTTCTGATGGGGTTCGGGTGTGCCGGACGGGTAGTATCCTTCTTGCAGGTAGCAGCGCATCAAACCGACTGCGCCGTTGACGCTGGGCGTGGCCATCGAGGTGCCAGACATTTTGGAATAGCCGTTGGTGGAAGGTGCGGCCTGGGCCGAGTTCAGGTCCACGCCGGTGGCCATCACGTTGGGTTTGATTCTTCCATCCTGGGTCGGACCCCGGGAGGAGAAGCTGGCAATGGTATTGGAGCCGGTGCCGTTGTTGGTAGCGCCTACCGTCAGCACGTTCTTGGCGATGCCGGGATTGCGCAGACGACGGGCAGAAGATTCGTTGCCCGCGGCCATTATGTTCAAGAAGTCTTTGTGCGCCCAGCAATACGCATCAGTGGAAGCGTCCTGTAGCAGATAGGTTCCGGAGGAGTTGGAATAGCCCCAGGAGCCGGACGCCTGCCATACAGGCCGAAGAGAATCGGGCAGGCCGCGGCCCAGATGCACTGTGTCCCATACCGGGTAGAGGTCGGCGCTGACTACGAAGCTGGTGCCGTTGGTCAGGTCCACAAAGTAAAGTCGGGCATCCTTGGCTATGCCGTCGTAGAAGCTGGTACCACCGGTGAGCGAGTCGTTGCCGGCTACAGTGCCTGCAACGTGGGAGCCGTGGTACTGGCCTTCACTGGCATCAGCAGTTCCGTATTTCTTGTAGGCAACCACTTTGCGGTGGTCAGGCCAGATGCCGGGCGGGGTTACAGGTCTAGCCGGGTCGCGGAACATATCGTGGCCGGTATTCAGACCGGTGTCGTGGACAGAGAGAATTACACCTTGACCCCGCACTCCTTCCTTCCAAGCGCGGCGGGCGGTAAGGCTGGTGTCCGGGGGTGCTACTGGCTGCCAGCCAGTCTGGGCGACCCACTGAGCGCTGTTGTTGCAGGTGGTTGGTTCGTTCCAGGCCTGAATCCAGAATACTTCCTGCAGGCGGGCCAGGTCAGGGATTCTTTCGGTGTCCAGCGTAAACTCAACTGTGGTGCCGTACGCGGAGGTCATAACCTGCAGCAACGTGCCGTCTAGCTCTTCTATTTTGCGGGTGACAGCGGCCGGGTCTTCGGTGGGCGTGACCAAAAGCGAGAAGCGGCGCGTGCCGGCAGTGCCCAAGAGTCCCAGCTCCAGTTTGTACGCAGGTTGGAACAAGCCGACCCAGTTCACGAACGGCAGGCTGGAGACATACGCTCTTTGGCCAGCGTCAAGTCGGGCAAGCACCGCATACTGGGGCAGGTAGCCAAAGGTCCTGATACCGGACGCTTCGAGCCGGCGAAACCAGTTCTGTTCAATCGGGCCGGTGAACTGGATTATGCAATACTGACTGCCGGTTACATCTTCGGCAAGGCGGAGATTGTGGGGAAGGTCTGGTTCGCCTTTCTGGGTGTCTATGACATAACCATTGGAGAAGGAAATAAAGCGGACTTCGCCTGAAGCGGGGGTGAACCGACGGACAGGCCCCATGTTGTAGTGACTTGCCGGCAAAGCCAGGGCTGGCACAGACGCCAGCAGGAGCAGAAACGCAGTTACATATCTCACGATGCCTCTCTTTTTAGGGTTGTTATTTTCCTTTCCGGGGACGGAAACGTCCTATGCGCATTATTTCAGCCAGATTGGCATGGGGGTCAATCTTCGGCACGAGCAGTGGCCGGGGGCTGGAGATAAGCGTGGTCACCCCCGGGCCATGGCCGGCCACCAGACAGTCGGAGTGAATTACAATGCCGATGGTAACCGCTCCCTTGCGCCAGGAACGGCCATAGGTATTGTCGTGGTCGGTAATGGCAACAAAGTCACCAAAGCGTAACTTGTCCAAACCCAGGCGCGCAATTTCTTTCCGATCGGTGGTCATCACATCGTAGTCGCCGGTGCCCAGAGACAGCGAGCCTACACCTGAGCCCATCAGATACCCGGGAATAATGGCCGCTACCGGAACTTCCAGCCGGCCATCGCCAAGTTCCTTCACCCCGAGTCGGAAGAACAGGCGTGGATCCAGGTTGGTTATTTGAATATCAGGATAGTCTAGAAGCTGGAAACCCTGGCCGTATCCTTTGATAAGGAACTTGTCTTCCATCTGGAGTTTTTCCAGCACCGAGTCGGCAAAATCCACCAGGACGTGTTCGGCTCCGCCGTGATGACCTGTAACCACACCTTTTGCTCCTTTGGCATCACCGGTAACCACCTTTACCTCGTTGCCTACGCAGGAGTAGAAGTGCAGGGAGGTATTAGGATGGTCCATACGTTTTTCCCAGTCGGCGATACACGAAACTCCTGGTTCTATATGGTCTCCGGCCCAGCCGAAAGCAGGGTCACCTACCTTCACATTGTAGGATATGCCGCCGATAGAGGGCAGAAGGAAAGGTCGGCCGTTTGCGTCAACTGCGTGATTGCGTCTGCCGGAAGGATAGGACACCTTGCCCTGCACGGACAACATTACCACTTTGTCAATATTGGTTCGAATTTTGTGCTTCATGCTGTTATTATAGGCCGGCTTTCCTGTCCTGCAACAAATCTGCAGACTCATTTGGGTCTGCGGTTGGGGAAGAGAGAGCTTTCTTTTTAGGTCAGTTGACCGCATTATTTATTGTCCTTGAGTTCTGAGAAGGGGAATAGCGATCCTTGACACCGTACCAGTCCGGCCTAATGTTGAAGCCGGAGGTGCACTTTGTGGAAAGAAGTCTTTGGGTCGAAGGTTAGAGTTGCAGGCGTAGCTTTGCTGGCTGCTTGCAGTGTGTTTATCTCAGCCTGCGGTGGCCGTTCTGGCACCGGTTCGCTTCCTGAAGTTCCGCTACCTAAAACAGGCACAAACGTTATGACTCTTACCAGCCCGGCATTTGCTTTCGGCCAGACAATTCCGGTGCGCTACACCGGCGACGGTGACAATCTGTCACCTGAGCTAAACTGGACTGGGGCGCCGGAAAACACCCAGAGCTTTGCCCTTATCTGTTCTGACCCGGATGCTCCGTCTGGTACCTTTATTCACTGGGTCATTTATAACATTCCCGGTGCGATGCGCGCTTTACCCGCTGGCATGCCCAAAAATCCGGTTGTGCTGGACAGTGCCGAACAGGGATATAACAGTTTTGGCCGGCTAGGATATGATGGTCCGCAGCCGCCACCGGGCAAGCCGCACCGTTATATTTTCAAGCTGTACGCCCTGGATACGCGGATAAAAGCAAATCAGCGTGTGGTTGACGCCGAGTTTCTGCAGAAAAAGATGGACGGGCATGTACTTGCAACCGCAGAACTGATGGGGACTTATCAGCGCTGAGGGCAGATATAAGCCTCCGGGCAAACAAAGGCTTTTTACATCTGTCATCAGTTTCCTGCGGTTAGGAGTTTTTCCGACCTTATCGGGCAGAGGTGGAGTTTTTTCGAGAAGGCGGTCTCGTAAGTGAAGTTTTTCCGTATGGGGGTCGCTCAGGGGGCTGCTCGGTAGGTGGTTGGGGGAGCGGTTCCGGGGGTAGGCTACTGGGCCGGGGGGTGGACCGGGAAGCCGGTCGGTGGGCAGGCAGTTCTCCAAGCCGCGGGGACGGCTGGTCAGATGGCCGGATGATAGGCAGTTCTCCCTCTTGGCTGGGGATAGGTTCGGTCAGGAGGTCGGCAGGCCGCTGACAGGGCTGGTGGGGAAGTCTATTACCGAGCCGGTCGGTGAGGGGTTTACCGGGTTATTCAGGAAGTTGCCAGGGGGACGGATTGGAGAGCAGGTCGGCAGTCAGAATCCTGCTGATGTAGGTTAGGGAAACATAAGAGGTTACAAACTGAAGCTTAGCCAGCTACTTGGAGGTTGCCGAAACGGATTGCATAGGGGCCGCGGTAGGACTGATAGACTTGAGTTTCTTTGGAGTAACGGGCATCGGCCAGAGTCTCAAACCAGTTGCCCACCAGCAGGCCGCCTTTGAAAGGCACGGGTTTGCCGTTCTGGTACTTTTCGCCCAGCCTGATTTCTACGGCGAATTGGCCGGAGGTCTGATTTACCGAAAAGGAGGAGAACGCTCTGATTACCACGCAGTTATCTGAAACCAGTTCTGCCATAGGGGTGCTGCCGGCGGGTATTACCGTTTCTCCCAGCTGGCCGGGCGCAGGAATGCCGGCGTCCAATAGTCCTAGATAGTGGTAATAGCGCCTCGCGCCTAGGAGTCCTTCGTAGCGGCCGTTCTTGACAACGGTTACCGGCCGGCAGGGAGTAGCGTCTGATTCGGCAAGCCGGGCACTGCGCAGACCGAAAGGAACCAGCGGGTCTGATACCAGATTCAAGGCTTCTCCCAGCAGGGGTTTCTCGCCCCAGACCGGTTTCCCTTTTTCATATTGACTGGCTTTTTCGTATACCATGCGAGCATTGGCGTGAAATGCCAGAGGTGTGTTCTGCAGAGAAAGGAAATCAGCAGCCGCTTCGCCGGCGAGCACTACCGGGCCCTGCCAACGAGAAGGAGGTGAAGCAAGAGCGATATTGCGGGCCGCACTGGCATACTCTGTCACTATAGTTGCCGGATTCAGGTCGGAAAACCGGCGGCAGGAGAGCCGGGCGGTATGTTCGCCTACCCGGTCTTCTGCCGGGCGGCCCAGGAAGCATATCTCTATGTCAATTCGGGTGACCGGATACACGAGGTTCAGACCAGTTGAGCTGAGTACTTGTACCCGAGTGCGTTGGATGAACGTTTCCAGGTTGGAGACCGTAACGTCTGGCTGAGGGGCAGTCGCAGCTACAATCTGGTCGTTGAATTTCTGGGCAAGGTTAAGAAGGGCTTTGTGGTCAAGTCCGGCGAGTTGGGGGTCGGCCAGTTCTACTTCGGGGTAGGATTCGTCCTTGCCTGGCAGGGGAAAGGGCTGGTTGCGTTGACTGCGAGCCGCAGCGACCAAGTTGTCTACTACTGTTTTGAGAGAGGTTTCCTCGTCAGAGATGAACTGGCCAGAGGCATCGCCCAGCCAAACTGAGCCATCTACCTCGAACCGGGAGTAGATGGTAACGCCCACTGTTTCCGCAGGAGAAGAGATAACTTCTCGGGGATGGGGATTGGCATGGGGCACAAAACGACCTGATTCCACTGTGTATATCTTTGGCAGGCGGATGACGGTCATGGCGTCTGTCTCTCGGCTCGTGAGTATCCAGTCAGTGATGCCTTCAGCTTTTTCCAAATAGGCCTTTATGCGTTCCAGATTCATAGGTGTTCTCCTTCTATCTGCGCGGGGCCAGTCCAACAGGGTGGAAATGTCGCTTCCAACTTTCGTGTTGCCCGCATAGTTTTACCCCAGTTTCAGGCGGCAGCGAATATAGGGACCGCCGCTGGCATTACGCACCCATTCCTTGTGACCTTTGCCGCAGGTACCGGCTGAGGTGGTATCTAACTCGGTACCTACTGCGTCTACGCTGCCCAGTACGTCTGGCACGTATCCTGTGACGCCTATCTGATAGTAGCGCCGGCCGGTGAGCTTGCCCGACTTTATTTCATGGCCGTGTAGGACCTGGAGCTGAACGCCCCAGCCAAGCGGGTCTTCCATACCAGAGGTCATACGTTCCAGAAGTACGCCGTTCTCGGTGGCGGCAATCATTTCGTCCCTGGTCAGGCCGCCTGCTTCCCGGGGACGAGGCAGGAAATAGGTACAGGTCATCCGGGCATAGATGGGGTGACTCCAGCTTTCCAACCGACCAGATGCAGACTGTTTCAGTCCCGGCAGCCGGTCTTTCATCATCAGGTAAGAATAGCGGTCACACATCATAGTAGGTTGCAGGATGCCGTCCCTGACTAGAACGACAGGTTCTTCGGCTAAGACTCCGTCGTCGGAGAAAAAGACAGAGCCATTGGTGCCAGGTCGGCCCGGTTCATCTACTATGTTCACCAGTTCCGAACCGACGCGCTTGCCGATGAAGAGCAGGGCCCGGGCGGCACCGCGCATCATCGTGTCCAGCTCGCAACCGTGGCCAAACGACTCGTGGGCCAGCGTGCCGGCCACATCTGGTGCCAGAATGCAGTGGTATTCGCCCGGTTCGAGAGGTACCGCCTGCAGGCAGGCAACAGTTTCGTCAGCCACCTGGTGGGCCCAGGTGGCATCGGTTGTTGCCAGTGTTTCCCAGCCGGTACCATACAGGTGGCCATAGTTCTGTACCTGTTTTGTTCCGTCTGTAGCTATGGCTACAGCAAAGAGAATGGTGCGGGTAATCTCGCTGGAGAGAAGTTTGGTTCCGTCGGCAAAAAGTCGGTATTCCCTGTCTGTCTGCAGTGCTACCTGAGACATGGCGATACGTTTGTCTCTGGTGGCTAGCGCCTGAAACAGTCTGCCGCACAGTTCCTGACGTTCGGGAGTTGAAATCAGCAGCGGGTCTTTTTCGTATAGCGTGCGGAAGTGGCGGTCCATTTGCATACCGGGGTCCGGAACCGGGCCTGGTTTTAGAGACAAGGAATTGGCCAGACCCTGAGCCAGTCTGATCAGATAAGTACGGTCCTGCAGACGGTTGGTGGCGACAGAATGAAAGGTGGCTCCGTCCCAGGCAGTTATTCTGATGCCCGGGTCTGGAGGTGTAGGCACTACCTTTTCTTCACTTCTGGACTTGGCTACAGACATCCCTCCCCGGCGCGTGACAAGCGCATAAGCATAAGGCGCCTTCTTTTTCAGTTCTGCTACCAGTTCGGGAAGAAATCCGCGCAGATTTTCTAGTTCTGGAGGCAGGTCACAGTTCATGTGTTTCCTTTCCTGAAGAAGTTGGGAGTGTCAGACAAGAAGACACCCTTTTTTCTCATACTCCTGAAACAGTTTGCCCCAAGGGGTTTCCTTACGCCAGCGTTCGTACACTTTTTTGTAGCGCAGGGGCCACTGGATGACGTCATGATTTACCGCCGACACGAGAATGGGGAAGAATACCAGAGGCGGCCGCAGAATCAGTTTCTGGAGGAATTTGGTCGGGCCGTACCAGGAAAGCCAGCCGAGAAAGCGATGGAAGTTGTATCCCACATCAAATCCCCAGTTTTCACCCGATACGTCGTCGCCTACGAGTTCAATCTCCTTTGGATCGCCCACGCCCAGGCCGCGTTCGTGCGCCAGACGGATGTAAGGTATAGACATAGGGTCAAAGCCCATGAGCTTGGCGGCAATAGCGTCGATAGCCGTCTGGTCACCAGAGGCGAGGATGATATTCTTTACCACTGGCGTCATCGTGCGCGGGCCCGGGCCGTTGCCGGCAGTGGTCCCGTCCATCACGGCAAAGAGGCCAGTGTGTATCTCCTTCTGGATGGCGAGCAGGTCCACCAGGGTTTCATGAATCCAAGTGTGCGTGTAATGACGGTTTGTGGACAAGAGTCCGCCGAAGGCATTTTTCATGGCGCCAGTGGTGGTGGTGTAGATGTGGCATTTCACGGTAGGCAGATGCACTATGTTCTTACCGAAAAAATAGTCAGGCAGGCGCAGGCCTTTGGGGTAAACTTTATGCAGCGCAAGCAGTTCTGTTTTTGGTTCGTACGGAACCCACTTTATGTCTTCTTCCTTGAAGTTATAAAGAACCCGCAGGTTGCATTTGCGGAATATGGCAACGTAGCGGTTCAGGTCCTCGCCCTTGTGGGTATCAATGACTACGGTCTTGTTCTGGACCACCGTCAAGTCTGTATATCCCAAGTCACGCAAGCCCAGTACGGTGCCTTCCAGCTGCCAGGGTGTAGTGTTAGCAGAAGGCATGGGGAAATGCCAGGATATATTGTCCTTGAGGATAGTGGTTTTACCAGGGGCCAGAAATTGGTCGGCTCCAGCCAGACGGATAAGTCGGCGGTAGTCGTCCAGGACCGTTTCCGGCCTGGTTCGGAGAACAGCAACACGCGCGCGGCTACTCACAACTAGTAATTATAGCACAGACAAGAATAACTGCAATTGTCCATAATGCACCTACAGACAGAGCCTGCAATCTGCGGTTCCGGGTTTGACAGAAGGGCAGATGTGTATAATGTTCGCTTATGAGTAGAGCCAGATTTGCAACTGCTATTAACTGTATGGACGGCAGAACGCAGCTGCCTGTTATTGAGTGGATGTTGGCCAATTGCGGAGTAGATTATGTGGACAATGTCACGGAGCCAGGTCCGGTGAAGATACTGGCGGAGGCCGGCGACAGTTCTCCGGCAAAGGCCATAATGGGTCGAGTGGCTATTTCGGTAGAGAAGCACTGTTCGGACAAGGTTGCGGTGGTGGCACACTACGACTGTGCGGGAAATCCGGAGCCGAAGTCAGTGCAGATGCGTCAGCTGAGTTCCGCTTTGAATACTGTGAAGAGCTGGAATTTTCCGGTTGAGGTCATCGGTCTGTGGGTGGATGAGAACTGGCAGGTACACAGAGTAATATAGCTTTGTCGTATCTAGCAAGGGGTTGGATAGTCGTTACCTGCCAAATAGGAGGCGGCGCAAGCTGGTTTGACAGGAATTGACCCCGTAATACAATTTACCTCATGACGCCCACAGTAATCGGAGTGTTGGCTTCAGGACGCGGGAGTAATTTCGAGGCTCTGGCCAGAAACTTCCGGAATGGAACTACTGGCGGGCTGGTCAGAGTAGTCATTGCCAATGTGCCTGACGCTGCGGTGCTGGAGCGAGCCAAAGCTCTGGGCGTAGAGGGAAAACTCATTGACCACAAAACATTTGCTTCGCGGGCGGATTTCGAGCGGGCATTGATTGAAGAGCTGGAAAAATACAATGTGGGACTGGTGTGTTTAGCCGGTTTTATGCGTATTCTTTCTCCGGTGTTCGTGAATCACTTTGCCGGAAGGATTATGAACATACACCCATCTTTACTTCCGGCATTTGCCGGCCTGCAGGGAATGGATGTGCATCGGGCCGTGCTGGAATCGGGCGCCCAGTTTACCGGCTGTACGGTGCATTTCGTAAATGAGCATGTTGACGCCGGACCTATCATACTGCAGAGAGTTGTACCGGTGTTAGACGATGATACGGTGGAAACTCTGGCTGCGCGGGTTCTGGCAGAAGAACATCAGGCCTATCCGGAAGCGGTGAAGTTGTTCTGCCAGAACAGGCTGCAGATTCAAGGTCGCCGGGTGAAAATCATCTAGGTGCGCAGATGCCGATACGGGTAGCGATTGTGGGTTGCGGTACGCAGGCGCAGGTGGCGCACATACCGGCTCTGAAACAGAACCGGAATGTGGAAATAGTGGCCCTTTGTGATACGGATGTGCGCAAGCTCAACCACCTCTGTTCCCTGTACAATGTTCCCCGCCACTATGTGGATTTCGACGATTTGAAGAACGACGAAGATATTGATGCGGTGGTGATTGCCACGCCCAATTACCTGCATGCCCCTATGGCCATAGCGGCTATGCGATACGGCAAGGACGTGCTGTGCGAAACGCCGCTGGGTCTGAATGCGGCAGAGGCGCGGGCTATGATTCAGACAGCGGAAGAAGAGGGTCGCTATCTAATGCCCTGTCTTAACACCAGACTCCGGCCTGACGTGCAGACTATCCGCAAGTTTATCAATGGCGGAGAATTAGGCCAGCTGTATTATTGCAAGACCGGCTGGCTGCAGGGTCGCAGTTCCTGGTCCATGGGGGGCTGGCGTGAGCAACGGCTCCGGTCAGGAGGGGGAGCTTTCCTTTCTTTGGGTACTGCGCTGTTGGATTTTGGCCTCTGGCTACTTGCCCCTGCGCGGCCGTTGTCTGTTGTCGGCGTGTCGCATCGCCGTATGCCCCACATGGAAGTTGAGGATACCGCGTTTGCCATGATTCGGCTTGCCAATGACATACTTCTGACCCTGGAGGTGGGCTGGAGCATGTTGATGGATAGAGATTTCACCTATTTCAACGCCTTTGGTACCAGCGGCGCAGCGTTGCTGAATCCTATTCAGATTCATAAAGAGATGCACGGACATCTGGTCAACGTGACACCAACCGTGTCCACCAAGGGCATACAACGTGCCTCATATCGCATGTTGATTGATATTTGGGTAGATTCATTGGTGCGGCGGGTGCCACCGGCCATACCGGCCACCGAGGGTCTGCTCATAAATCAGATTGCCGATGCGTTCTACGAATCCTGCGCAACCCGGGTTGAGGTAAAGCTGCCCGTGGAACAGCAGGAAAGACAGCAAAACCAGTGAACGCCGGCTCTGGTTGCTACTTGCTGCTGCTTTAGTGACTGCCCGGACTGGCACATTTCTGAGTCTTACGCTGGGCGCCCTGGCGCTTAGCCTTGCTTTTGCCCCCTTTCCTTTTCGTTTTCTTGCGTTTTTTGCCCTGATACCGCTGCTGCGGACGATAGACCTTGCGTGGTCGCATTCAAGTGGAAAACAGCGCGTTTTTCTCTGGTCATGGTTCTTCGGTACGCTGGCTGCCGGCTTTCACTTTTGGTGGCTTTGGTTTCTGGTTGTGCCAGTGGAGCCGGTAACGCGTTTCTTGCTCAATATCGGAGTAGTGGTGCTTCTTATTTACTTGGGCCTGTATTGGGCGGTATTCGGAATTATCGTGCGCCGTCTGGGCTTGTGGACCGCGCCGTTAGTCTGGCCGCTGCTGGAGTACCTCAAGAGTCTGGGACAGATTGCGTTTCCCTGGGATTTGCTCGGTTACGCTATGACTCCCTGGCTTCCTTTTATTCAGCCGGCTGCTTTTGGGGGAGTGTATCTGGTTTCGGCCTGGGTAGTACTGGTGAATCTGCTCTGCTATCGTATTGTGTTTCCTCAGCGCAGATTAGAGATGTGCGGCTCGGGCGAGGGAAGGCAAGCCGGGGGAATAAGACAGCAACTTTTGCGTCCGCGTATAGCTTATGGGGTCGGATTGGCACTCACACTGCTGGGTCCTTTGGTTCTTTTTCTTATCAGAGTCAAGCCGCATGTTTGTGGGTTGCGCGTGGCCATAGTGCAACCAGACGTGTCGCCTCTGGACAAGGGAGACATTGCTTCCCGCGAACAGATATACGCCGACCTTCTGCGGCTGGTGCGGCAGGCGGCGAAGGACAAACCTGACTTGATTGTCTGTCCGGAAACGGCCACGTTGTTCGATGTGACTGATCAGAAGAACTACATCAGTCAGAGCTTGAAGAGGCTGGTAGATTCGCTAGGCATACCGGTGTTTACTGGTACGCCGCTCCATGACCGACAGCGCGGCACCTGGCATAATGGGGCTGTTTTACTTCTGGCGGGAGAAGATTCTGTGGCGCAACGGTATTATAAAATGCGGCTGGTTCCGTTTTCGGAAAAAATCCCTTATGCGGATGAATTTCCGCTACTACGAAGAGTGTTGGCCACTGGTGATATGGGTAACTGGGACAGGGGCAGGGATTACACCATTTTTCACCTTCAGTCCGGCGCAGCTACGAGGGCTGATACGGCAGCGGCAGTGCAAGTTCAGAAAGGGCCTTCTATCAGCAGATTCTCCGGTCTTATCTGCTTTGAGGCAATTTTCGGCGATTTGGCTCGTCAGTTTGTACGGAGAGGCGCAGAGATGCTTGTGGTTGTCACGAATGACGGCTGGTTTGGCAGGATTATCGGCGCCCAACAACATGCAGAGCTGGCCGTGATGCGTTCAGTTGAACAGGGCGTACCACTCGTTCGCAGTGCCAACAATGGCATATCGTTTATCGTCGATCCCTACGGAAAAGTGTTGTGCCAGACCGGGCTCTTTACCCAAACGATACTTAAGGGAGCAGTGCCTTTGCCTCTTCCACCCACGTTTTATTGTCGTTTTGGGGACTGGTTTATTGTCTTCTGTCTCGCGGTTATTGTGATTCAGACCGTAGTTTGGTTTCTGCGCGGGCGGAAAGACATCAGGCAGGCGGCACGATAGCCTGCCTTGAGGTGTGAACCCTTTTCTGTTCCAGTTTCCCTGCTGAAAACATACGCACAGGCCGGTGCTGACCAAAGACTGAATTCGCAGTAGCACACCAGAAGCAGAGTCAGTTCCTGGTATACTGCATGCTTGCGTCTGACGCGTCGTTCGGTATATTTGGAGCGAGCAGGGGCAGAGATGTGTAGAGCTGTCGCTTTCTCAGTCTTTTTTCTTGCCTTAGGGGGCAGGGTTCTGGCCGGCTGGCTGCCGGAAGAAAGGCTTACCTTCCGGCCTGACACGGCCGACTACACTACACCCAATTATGCGCGCTGTGTGGCATCTGACCGGACTGGCAACGTGCATGTGGTCTGGTATGGCAGGTGGCAACAGAAGCCTCAGGTCTGGTACAAACGCCTGGATGCTCTGTCCGGCCGATGGTCGGAGAATATGGTGATTTCCCATGAACCGCAGGGAGCAATCAATCCCTGCCTGGCTGTGGACGACTCCGGCAATGTGCATGTGGCGTGGCAGGTGGCAACAGCCCAGGCAGACACCGTATTGCGCTACCGTTGTCGGCACGTTGCCGGCGGCGTCTGGGACTCGATTGAAACAGTAGTCAGAGGCACACGTATGCAAACGCCTTCCCTTGCGGCCCGGCAGGATGTGGTTGCGCTGGTCTGGAGCCAGCAGTGGTTACCGCAGTATCAAGGGGTTTTTCTGGCTGTGCGCACTCGCGGTGGCTGGTCACAGCCGGAAATGGTGAGCGATTCTCTTTCCAGAGACCAAGGAGCTGGTGCAGTGGGCATCGGCGCCGGCAGCGTGGGTGTGCTCTGGAGGAACGGAACAGCCGATTTGATTATGTTTCGACAGCGGGAGACGACTGGCTGGGCCGGACCGGAGACTGTTTTTCGGGGTGCCAGTGCGGCGCCCTGTCTCTGGATAGAACCGAAAGGAACGGCGCATAGCATCTGGACAGCCAGTATTTCAGGCAGGGACAGATATGTCTATCGTCAGAAACAGGAAGGCATTTGGCGTGATGCTGTGATGTTGCCCGAGACTTATCCCATGCAGGGGCCGGTGTCCTTGGGAGTGGAACAGAGTGGCCAAATTCATCTGGTCTGGGTGGCGAAAGATACAGTGTATTATGCCACGGCGGAAAGCAGCGGCCGCAGGTGGTCAGTGCCGCTGGCCATCGGATTCGGGCCATACGGACGCGGGAACCCCAGTCTGCATGTGCAACAGGAGGGTGAGTTACAAGTTGTGTGGACAGACAACCGCCATAATCCCTATCCCTATTCTGATATCTACTGTCGCAGGTATGGGTGGTTGCGGGACATATCTGTACAACGTGTCGTCAGTCCTGTGGGCATTATTGACAGCGGCATGGCGGTAGCTCCTGCAGCCTGGGTAGCTAACTGGGGAGATTCTACGGAGACGCAGGTAAGGGTAGATTTCCGCCTCGGTGATTCTGGGCAGCTGAGGATGGTGACAAGCATTCTTCCGGGCGACTCTGCGCTTGTACATTTTGATACCTGCAAGTTGTTGTCCTTGAGCTGGATTGGGCTTTGTTGTTCTACCGCCCTGACAGGTGATGCAGTGCCGGCAAACAACGTAAGCAGAGATTCCATTTTTGTGCGGCTGCGTGATGTGGCACTGGACTCTATACTCACTCCTCGTGGTTTGCTACCGCTGGATACAGTGCGACCGGCGGCTACTGTACGTAACCGCGGTAATGTGGCGGCGGAGGCGCGGGCCAGATTCAGTATTCTGGAGAATGGCGAGGTCGTATACTCCGGGCAGACCACCGTTCCCATTCAGGCTGGGGTCGTCCGGCGGCTGGAGTTTCCACCCTGGGCGGGCAAGGTGGGGGTTTTCACTGCCGTATGTTCAGTCAGTTGCGGAGGCGACATTCATCCCGAGAACGATACCGGTTCAACTCGGTTTGAGTTGTTCTATCGTGACCTCGGGATAGAGGACATAACTTGGCCGACAGGGCAGGTTGATTCCGGCGTCTTTGGCCTGCCGGTTGTGCAGGTACGCAATTTGGGGAATACAACCGAGCGCTATTGGGCGTTCCTGACTATAGGCGCTGATTACAAAGACAGTCTTGAAGTGCAGTCTCTGCTTCCGGGGCAAACCGATACGCTTCATTTTGCGGGCTGGACGGCTCAAAAGCGGGGTCTTCTGTTTGCTGGGTGTTCGCTCTGGTGCAGCGGAGACATGAACCTGTCCAATAATGCTGCGGCGCGCACGGTGTTCGTACAGGTGCGGGATGCGGCGGTGGAAAGTATCGTCAGCCCGGCCGGACCGATTACTGTCGACAGCGTGCGTCCTTGCGTACGCCTGCGCAACCAGGGCAATACAAAGGTCATTTCCCGGTGCGGGTTCCTCATAGAATCTGATTCCTCAGGCATTGTCTATGTTGATTCTGTGGACGCTTACCTTGCCCCTGACTCTGTAACAGAGGTAATGTTTTCTAGCTGGCAGGGAACGCCGGGTCGGTATAGAACAGCGTGCTTTTCCTCTCTGGATGGTGACATGCGTTCTGAGAATGATACCCTGCGCGGGGAGTTTTTAGTCTACCAACCAGAGGTGCGGGTGATAAGAATGTTAGTTCCGGCTGCGGTGGTTGATTCTGGCTGGTACGACCGTCCGGTCGTGGAGTTGCACAATGTTTCTCCTGTTCCGCTTGCCTGCCTCTGCAGTCTGTATATCGGTCCGTATTATGCCCAGGTGGAGACAGTGGCCGGTATGTTGCCCGGTGAGATACGGGGGTATCGCTTTTCCGAACCCTACTATGCGGTTCAGCGGGGCTGGCAACCAGTCCTGTGTTCCATATTTGGTTTTGCGGGCACGTCGCGAACGCCTGCCTGCAAGCTGGAATGCAGCCTGTTTGTCAGGGTCAGGGATGCGAGCGTGGAAGGCATCCTGGCGCCTTCGGGCAATGTGGGCAGAGGCGAAATCAGACCGCGGGTGCGAGTTCGCAATCGGGGAAATGTTACTGGCAAACCAGGCTGCTGGTTTGCTGTCAGAGATAGTGCGGCGGAACTTTATCGCGACTCGGTAAGTCTGGAGCTGGAGCCGGGGAACGATGCGGTGGCGGAGTTTCGTTTCACAAGTTTTCCTAGCGGACGCTATCGCGCCTATGCCTGGACTTTTATGGAAAACGATATGGTGAGGGCCAATGATACGACCCAAGCCGGTTTCCGAGTGGTACGGACGGATGCAGCGGCGCAAAGAATTTTGCAGCCGGCGGGTGCCATCCGTCCCGGAAGAGTACGGCCCGCTGCCGTAGTGGCTAATCTGGGTGAATGTGATAGTGATATAGAGGTGATGTTTTGGATTGCGGATTCCTTGCCGGTATATTCTGATACCGTCCGGTTACTGCGGGTGGGCGTGGCGAAGGAAACAACGGCTCTGTTCAGAGACTGGGATGCCGGGCCAGGAAAATACAACGTTAGGGTTGTGACTTTGGTTGCCGGGGATGAAAACCCTGGTAACGATTCCTGTTTTGCCCAGGTGAGAGTTGAGCTGCCGCGACGCTGGGTGCAGCTGCAGGAAATCCCGGCCGGTCGTGCCGGCCAGCCAGTCCGCGCCGGAGGATGTCTGGTTTCTCTGCGGGACGGGCTATTAGGTTTGAAGGGAGGAAACACAGATGAGTGCTACCGATATTCTGGGCACGAAGATTCCTGGTTTGCACTCTCACCTTTGCCCCCAAGTCCCACTGGTCGCAAGGTTAAAGCCGGAGCAGCTATCTGTTTTGATGGAGCGCGGCGAGTTTATGCTCTGCGGGGCAATCGTACGCGCGAATTTCTGGCCTACGATGTGATTACGGATTCCTGGCGATTTCTTTCCGCACTACCCGAGGGGACAAGGATGTTGAAGTACGGAGCCGGACTCGGGTTTCTCTCTGGCGATACGGGGCGTGTTCTGTTTGTGAAGGGTAGTGGGACCTGCGATGTTCTGGTGTATTGGACAAAACAGAATCAGTGGCATGCCCGGCGGCGACTTCCCTGTGGACCGCAAGACAGACCGGCTAGAAGAGGAACTTGTCTGGTTGTAAGTTCGGGCCGGGTTTTCTGCTTGAAGGGAGGAACAAACGAGTTCTATGAATATTTCCCCAAAGGAGATTCCTGGGTCCGGCGAGCTGATTTACCGGCTGTGGGTAATTCGGGTCTGGCGCGTAGGGTCAGGGACGGTGCTTCATTGTGCGCTGATCAGTCTGGCTGCGTCTATGCTTTCAAGGGCCGCAGCAATGAGTTCTGGCGCTACAGCGTGTCTGCTGATGTTTGGGTGCAGCTAGAAGATTTTCCTTTCCCAGAGCCGGCCCGCAAAGCAGGTTCTGGTGCTGCACTTGCCTTTCTTTCCGGTTGCATATATGCCCTGAGGGGCGGAGGCAGCAGAGAATTGTGGAGATATGAGCCAGAGATAGCGGGAAAGGATACAACTACAGCTACAGAAGTAGAGCCGGGCATGGCAGCGCAAGCGGGTGAGGCAAAGAAAGCCGGGTGGTTTCGGACAGAGGTGTTTCTTTTGCCCGGTTCGGCTGTGGTGTATGATGTATGCGGCCGCCAGGTAGAGAGAGCGGTTTCAGACAAGTTGCGGTTATCTTCCGTGCCAGGCGTGTATTTTGTGCGAACTACCAAAGACCGCCGTTGCCACAAGGTGTTGTTGCTCAGATAGGATGCATTCTTCGTTTCGGGTGCGGGGATTGCCGATGGTTGACTGACCTATCGGTAAGAGCTACGATTGTTTGTGCGATGCCTAGTTACTGGCGCATCCGGTCTGCTGGGAAGACAGTTTGTGCGCTGGTTGAGAGAAAGAGGGGAGGAGGTGGTTGAATGGGACTTGCCGGAGCATGACATTACTGATGTGAATAAGACTATAAATGAGATTCATCAGGTAAAACCAGAGGTTGTGTTTCATTTTGCCGCCTGGACAGATGTGGATGCATGCGAGAGCGACCCGGCAAGGGCTACAGCAGTCAACACGCAGGGGGCTTGGACTGTTGCTTTGGGCGCCACAGAGGTGAACGCACGTATGGTTTATCTCAGCACTGATTACGTGTTTGACGGCAGCAAGACCAGTCCTTACGACGAGCGGGATAAGCCGAATCCCTTGTCAGTATACGGTAAGAGCAAGCTGATGGGGGAGAAGGCAGTAATGCGTTCCTGCGGGAAATTCTATATTGTGCGTACCAGCGGCATGTTCGGAAGTTATGGACGGAATTTTGTGGATACAATTCTGGTTGCAGCAAGAAGTCAGAAGGCCCAGAACGGAGAATCGTTGCGGGTGGTGCATGATCAGCGGTTCTCGCCAACTTACGCGGCTGACCTGTGCGAGCCTCTGTATGAACTGGCACGACAGGCCAGTCCGGGCATTTATCATCTGACTAACAGTGGGCAGTGTTCCTGGTTTGAGCTGGCGCAGGCGGCGATAGAGCTGGTCGGACTTAATTGTCCGGTTGTGCCTATTACGGCGCGCGAGCTAGGTCGTCCTGCTCCGCGGCCGGCCTTTTCGGTTTTGGAGAATCGTAACTTCAAGCGCAAGTTTGGCAGAATACTGCGGCCGTGGCAGGAAGCACTGGCAGAATACCTGCGGGGAAAATGAGGAGCCGTGGTTTAGACCCAGAAAGCAGCAGGTGATATTGGCGTTCTGTTATTCTGAAGAACAGAAAGAAACACCCTATCGGCAACCGAAGTTGGCGGTCGACTGTATTGTCAGAGTAAAGGGAAGGATTCTGCTTATCCGGCGGAAGAATCCACCTCTAGGCTGGGCTTTACCGGGTGGTTTTGTGGAGTATGGAGAATCTCTGGAGGAGGCGGTGAGGCGGGAGGTGAAGGAGGAAACCGGACTGGAATTGGAGAATCTGCAACAGTTTCGGGCTTATTCCGACCCAGGCCGGGACCCGCGTTGTCATTGTGTTTCGGTGGTTTTCACCGCAGATGGTATAGGTGAACCCCGAGCGGGCGATGATGCCGGAGACATCTGTCTGGCTGATCCGGAGGCACTGCCTGAGCTGGCATTTGATCATGCCCTCATTCTGGCTGACTACAAAGAAAGCAGAGCGAAAGGATAACCCACCCTAAGGCGATTCTTCGTCTCAGGAGAAAAGCCGCAGACTGAAGTGCAAGGCGCTGGCAGAAATGATGCCGACGGAAAGGTTATCGTCTAGGTCCAGCGGTAGGGCTTCGGCACAGGCTGCCAGAAAAACAGAGAGCAACAGGGCAGGCAGGGGAACAGGAACAAACTCGGCCAGTATGGAGCCGACAGCGAGGCAAGCCAGAAAGTGCGACAGGGTACCTTCCACAGTCTTGTGGAACAGGGGAGTGCGTCCGAACCAGATGCCGAAGAATTTTGCGGAGAAGTCTCCGAACACCATGAAGGCCAGAGCATAGAGCGTAACGGTGCGGTCGAAAATCAGGGTCACCAGAAGTGCAGCCAAGAGGAAAAGCGTCATGGAGGACAGCCGGTCTTTTTCCTTGGCTTTGAAGGTGCTTGCAGCGCGGTGAAACAGGAAACGGTTGACCCGGGTGGCGCTGAGACGGGTCAGGTCAAGAGCAAGAAATCCGGCGGTTACCACTGCGAGCAGGACCAGTGTCCAGGTGCGGCCCCAAACAAAAAGGAGCCCAGGAAAGGCCATGGCGGCAGGACGGATCAGAAAACGCCACAGTTTTACTTGCCCCCGTGCGTTTTCGGGTTGCACGAACAGTTTTCTTCTGGCGGCGGAAATGATGCTGGCTGTGAGGGCCGTCAGGGCCAGCACTGTTATTCCGTAGCGGAGCGCGGTTATACTTACATAACGCCACACAAAAAAGCCAAGTAGTGGTGCGGCTGTGAGCCCAACGAATTCCCAACGTCTGGTGATGAACCGGACAGAGACGCCTACCACTAGTATCAGCACAAGGGGATACCAAGGTGTACTTTGCTCTGGCTTCTGAGCAAGAGTGACGAACAGCAAAGAAGCGTCTGCCACGGTGCCCGGATTATACGGGCAGGTTAGAGCAAGGGCAAGTAAGGCTCAGGGCTGGTTTGAGGACGTGTTATCCGGTGTGTCCTGGCCGGCAGCAGGTTTGGACTGTTTCTGAGCTTCTTCTTCGGCTCGGATGAAGGCAAGGCGAAGCTGATAGAGTATGTCATTCAGCAGCCTGGTTTCTTCTTCCGTTCTGTTGCCCTCGGTTTTAGCCCTGAGCATTTCCAGAGTGGAAATGGTATGGCGGGCATAAGCGAGATTCACAGGGGGCGGTTTCTGACCAGGCAGAACTTCGTGTCCGAGATAGGAAAGGGCGGCGGCAGAGAGGCTGAGAAAAAGGTCCGATAAGGATGCTTCGGGCATTCTATCTGTTGGCATGGTAGTCCAAAAGGGTTCTGGTCTGGATTACATGACCATCCTTGATGTAGATGCGGGGAACGCGAGGACTTACCCGGCATAGTATCTCGTAGGGAATTGTGTCAGCCCAGTTAGCCAGTTCGCTTGCGGTTATAGTTTCCTTTCCGGCAGAACCTAGAAGAGTAACTTCGTCGCCGATAGATGCCTCTGGGATGTCAGTCACGTCCAGCATGGTGAGGTCCATACATACATTGCCTACCACCGGAGCACGCCGACCGGATACAAGTGCCTGTCCGCGGTTGCGCAGCGCGTAGGGATAGCCGTCACCGTAGCCGGCAGTGATGACAGCGATACGGGAACGACGACGGGTGAAGAAATTTCTTTCATAGCTGATGGACACGCCCGCCTCAAACTCTCGTAGGTTGACAATGCGGGAGCGCAAGTTCATAACCGGCTTCAGTTGTAAGCGGGATTGACGTTGACCCTCGCGATAACTTTCCGGCAGTATGCCGTAAACAATCAGGCCGGGTCGAACCATATCCAGATGCGAGTTCCGAATGTTCATGAGTCCGGCGGAGTTGGCTGCGTGAGCGGCAATGTTTTCTACGCCTCTACCTCGCAGCGCAGATAGTAAGTTTCTGTAGTCTGCGAGCTGTTTTTCGGTAAATACAATGTCAGTGTCTGCTGCCGGGAAATGGGTAAATACTCCTTCCAGTCGCAGGCCGGGGAGAGAGGCCACGCGAGGAACAAAATCCAAGGCTTCGGAGATAGATACGCCGGTACGGCCCATGCCCGTGTCGACTTCTATATGTATACCCAGAGAGGTGTGGCGACGTTGGGCTTCTGCAGACAGACGCCGGGCAAATTCAGGCTCGGTGACGGAAGGCGTAAGCCAGAATTCGAACAAGTCCGGTATTTCGCCGTAGGTAGCCGGCGAGAGAACAATAATAGGGTTGTTGAGACCGGCTTTGCGCAGGCTGATGCCTTCCTCCACTGAGGCGACGCCAAAGGCGTCCACCTTGCCGGCGAGTTCACGGGCTACTTCGCGCAGACCGTGTCCGTAGGCGTCTGCCTTGACGGCGACCAGAAGCCGGCTTCTGCCAATGAATCTGCGTACTTCTTCTATGTTATGGTGCAAGGCGTTCAGGTCGATTTCCGCCCAGATGCGAGTCAGGCTCATGGAAATACGGGAAAGCTTCTTCCGCCTCTGTCAGCTCTGTGGCGTACGAATCTGGAATTGCCAGCCATATTCAATATAACCCACGGCAGCTGCCGTACGTTGAGAGGCCAGATTAGCATCAGAAGTGGTGTAAACGGGTATCCGGCCTGTTTCCAATACCGCTTTGGTGGTGTGGGATACGACTGTGCGGCCACAACCTTGGTTACGGAATTCTTCCAGCGTGCCAGGCACAGATACTTCTGCCACTTTGTCAGAAAGGTGGGGAGCCGGAAGCGTAGCAGCAAGGGAGATGAGCTTGGTGTCTCGGAACACGGCAAACGCTGTGCCGGCATGAATGGAGTGTTCCAGCCAGGGTCCGGGTAACATCCCGCTTTCTCTCACCGCGGGCAGGTCGGTAAGCAGAAGACGTCGGCAGGGATGGAGTTGGTGCATTCTGAGGGTGTCGGTCGTACAGTAGAGAATGGGGCCAGAGCTGGAGCCTACCCGCTGATGTATCCCCATAGTTTTGGCTACCGTCAGTACCAGCTGGCGGGCAAACTCCGGTCGCCGCAGATTGGCAAGTCCCATCGCTTTGGCAAAAGAGCCGACTGTCTTGAACAGGTTGTTTCGGACGGATATGGCACATCGGCTTTGGGTGATGATCATCCACACCGGGAAGGAGTCGGTATAGAAAGCTTCGGCGCGTTCCCTGCGGGGTGAGGCGACAATGACGGTCTGGCCCGGGGGAATGAGCCCTATGTCGCAACCCAGATAGGCGGAGAAATAGTCGTCGAGTACGGCAAGCGGTTGTTCTCCCAGCCCAGACCCGGCGCCAGTATTTTCGTGCTGTCCCACGCGGACAGGATACGATGGAGGCGAGCGGTGGTCAAGGTGGGAACGTGCTACGCAGCAGAAAAGAAGAGGCATAGACAAGCAGAATCTTACCTGCTTGGGTATCAGCGCAGATATGTTACACGGCATAGGCGATTCTGCAGGGAATGGCGGGAACGGAGAAAGTACAGTCCGGAGCCGACTTCCTTGTCTGGACGCCAGACGGCAATGCCGGGTTCCAAGAGGGCAATACGTCTTCCTGTCGCATCCAAGACCTCGACAGCTGCATCAGACGGAGCGCTGATGTTACAGGCCAGTCGGAACGGGTTGGGCCAGGCCAGGATAGCGTCTGCGGGGCGAGCGGGTAGAGGATTATGGGGTTCAGAAATTGCCGCGCCGGAGCAGAGCCAGGTCAGCAGCCGAGACAGGAAAGCGGGGCGGGTGAGAAAGTCAGGGCGGGCATTAGGGCGGTTCACAGCCTCGAAGCCGAATCCGAGCAGAATTATTCTGGCGCCCGAACCGGGCAGTTCCTTGCGTATGCCGGCGCCTACGTTGGTAATGGTATCATACACCAAGAGGCGAGCTGCGCTGCCCAGGGGAGATACTACGTCGCGCGAGTTCTGATTACCGGCGCCGTCACCGCCGGCTGTGGAGGTGGCGTGGATAGTTCGACCTATCTCGTCCTGTCTGTTTCCGTACACAGAGAACTGTCGCCAGCCAGACGAATCAAAGCGGCAGCCCACCAGGCTTTCCAGAAAACTGGTACCGGCCAGTTCCTGCGCTATGTTTTGGCCGGTAAGCAGTAGATTTATCCCTCGCGCCGAGAGTGCTGTGAGACTGTCGCGGTCTTCGGGCGGTATTGTGCCGGTAGTGGTGTTTCCGGAAAACCAAATGAGGGTACGAGCCCGCAGTTCCGGACAGCGGGCATAAGGGGGAAGACCCTGAGTCCGGCGGTGCCAGATATAGTTTGTGTAACCGAGGGTGTCCAGAGTACGGGTGTAGTAGGCATCATACTGCTCTAAGGTGTCGTTGTTTATTACCAGTATTTGGGCAGGTCTGGTAACAAGAGTGAGGGAGGTGTCGCATGAGACAAACAGGTTCCAGTGTCTGGTGCTATAGGGAAATGACTGTTCCTGTGTGAGGGTTATGAGTGTGTCCAGTACCCGAAGGCGGAATTGCCCCAGGCTGTCGGTTACGGTTGAGTCCAGTATGGTGGGGCTGCCCTGTATTCTGGCGGTAAGGCGCGCGGTGATAGGCGAGCCGGTTACTGAATCGGCGAGGATGCCGGAAACTGAAAAGCGGCCGTATACCTTTATGCGCACCCGACTGGTGTCGTTGGCCCGGTTCAGGTCAGGAATGGCCTGGGCGATGGCCTCAAACTCATAAATGCCGGGCAGGCTGGCAAGGTGAGAGGGAAAGTCGGCAGCCGTGTCTATGGCCACGAAGGGGAAATTGGTGTAATGCTTGGTGTGAGTGTAGTCGTTCGTGCGAACAGTGAAAGGAAAGGTTTCCGGGGAAAGTCCCACGTTGGCCACCGCGGGCAGGATGCGAATTGTGTCACCCGCGATGTATACTTTTTTCGGGTCGGGCGAGACGAATTCCAGCGCGCAGATGTCGTGTCCATATGTCGTGGTTACATACACATCCATACCCATGAAGACAAGATAAGTGGAAACCCAGGTTTGATCCTGAGTGGGCGGGTCGGTCCAGGTGGCGGGAATGCCGCCGTCGCGGTCCGTGTCCTGCTGCAGCAGAGTGTCGAGAAGATACTGATGCATAAGCCACCAAGATCGTCTGTGCCCGAGCTCGGCCGCGGCCCGATAAGCGTTGGCGAGCCAGATGTTGTGGGAGCAGTTCCATATGCCGGTGGGATAGAATCCAGGCAGAGAATCGGCGTATTTCTCCACCCATTGTTTGCCCAGCACAGTATCGTCGCGGCCCACGGTACGGCATACACCCCAGAAGGCAGTACCGCCAGACATTGCCCAGTCACCACGGCCCAGAGCGTTTGCCGCATCACTCTCGATCCAGGACTTGATGCGGTACCCGCGGGCAAGGGCGGTGTCGCGGAGCACGGCCAGATTGCGCTGCAAAGCGTATTCGTAAGCCATGCCGGAAGACTGGGCAGTGACATAGTTGTCACGATAGCCGGCAGCTGGCAGGGGATTGCGCAGATAGAATCCGGCGCAGGAGTCAGCGTAGGAGCGGAAGGTGGAATCCTGGTAGGCGCGGCGGTACTGAGGTTCCACCATCATCGCCAGGCCACAATTCCAGACAGCATACCAGGTGTGTTGCGGGTTGCCGGAGTGCTCCCAGTATGCCGGGTGGTTGAGCACATATATCCAGGCTCGCCGTATGTTTTCCCGATAGTCGTCGCGGCCGGTCAATTCATACCAGCGCGACCATATCCAGATTGCTTCCTGGGTGTTGTCGGTCTCAATGACATTGGGCATGTGTTCTGCTTCGATGATACCGCCATAGTCCGGGGAAGTGGAGTCGGTGACCTGCCAGCGCGCCGTGAAGTCGCAGACCATCTTGAACCGTTCCAAATAGTTGAAACGGCGCGGGCCCTGGAGCAGTTCCAACTGCTGTGGAAGCACTTCAGGTCGGTACTCGCGGTAGAAGTTTTCAGATTCCAGTTCTGTCCAGGCACGAGTGGCGAATGCCACCGTCACCAAGCTGGCGGCGAAGACAAATATCCTGATACGCACCTAGTCCTCCATTCTGGTAAATAGACTGAAAGCCCGAAATTCTACATACGAAAAGCCGGCCGGTCTAGCGTACGCGTCTAGTGTATTCGAAACGGGAAACCAGGCCGGGCAGGGCTATCCAGAGGTAACGTTCGTCCGCATAGAGACCGGTAATATGGGTGCTGGGCAGGCCGGTGGAAGCATCAATGGTGGTGCTGAAGAACGCGGGCTCCCCGGCCGAAGTACTTCGGTACACGGTAATGCCGGAGCCGTTGTCAAAGAATACGGTTTCTCCATAGGCTGTCAGGTTGCTGACCGGTCTGCCCAAATTGAAGCCGGGCGGTATGATTTGTTGCCAATTGCCTTCTCTATCCCGCAGGAGTAATCCGCCCAGGGTGCCGAACCAGGTGAGTCCGCTTTCAGTCTGAGCAAGAGCATAAACCCCGAATCTGGTCCGTCCGAAAGGGTCCACCATTTCGGTCAGTTTGTCGCCTGTGGTTACATACAGTCCCATGTCTGTCCCGATGAGAATGGAATCGTTTAGTCGCCCCAGGGCATTTATTGATGTCTCTAGGTCAAGTATCCGGGTAAGGTCGCCGTGCGGGCCAAGGGCGTAAAGAGCTTCTTCTGTACCCAGCCAGGTGGTCAGAGATTCGGCCAGTATGGCGTTGATGCATTCCCGGCGTTGCAAGTCGCGCAGACCCCAGGAAAGGAGTCGGGAGCCAAAGCCGGGAAGGTCGCCTGGTTTGGTGCGGAAATAGGTCCAGTTTCCCTGCTGATCAACGGAGACGGTCCACTCGTTGCCGGTGAGCCACAATTCGTCGTCAATACGGGTAATCCGGTTTACGCGGTCCGCGGTGGGGCCATAGCGGATGTGGTTGAGGGGCATGCCAAAACTCAGTGAATACACGGTCACTCCGTAGTCTTTTGCCGCCACATACAGTCGGCGGCTGTAGGGGTCTTTGTACACCCGCGTCATTTTGTGGGTGTTCAGCTGGTGGTCGGTAAGATAGTAGGGAACAAGAAATACATAGTTTTCAGGTTTGGAGGTGTCACGTTGACCATACCAGAGCAGCTCTCCTTTTATGGAGGAAACTCTTTCGTAGCGGTCCAAAAGACGTTCCTTGACGAATAGTCCCTGTTCGGTATCGAAGTAAGCTGCATCTTGGGCTATACCGATGGAGCGAACCTGCTGGAAAGGAGGCGAAAGTTTGGTGACACGGTCAGGGGTCTGCAGGTACTGGTACAGCCCGTTACTGGTGACGATGAAAAGGTCGCTGCGGATGGGGTTGTAGGCGCAGAGGCGCACGTCTCCGGACAGACCGTCAGCCGCCGTGAGGGTGCGCACCGGGCGCAAGGTCATTCTGTCCAGTACATACACGCCAGCCGGTACGGCTATGTATAGATTTTCCGGACTGGCGGTGATACAGCGAATATCATCCATGGCAGGATAGTGCATCCATTCGGAAGGGCGGTACAAAGTGAAGAAACTAATTAGGAAAAGGAAACTGGACAGATTCATGCGCACAGCCCTCTTGATTTCCTGTTACGGTTGTCCCGGCCGGTGAGGGTCCGGAATGCGGCGGGCAGGTAGTCAATCAGGTCTTCGGCACCCAGACAATACTCGGTGAGAGCGGGCACCGCGATGTCGGCGGCAAGACCATGCAGAAACACGGCTGCCACTGCGGCCTGGAAAGTACTTGCTCCTGTGGCCAGAATACCGGCCAGAAGTCCGGTCAGAACATCTCCCGTACCGCCGCTTGCCAGACCGCAATTGCCGGTGGAGTTCACGTACACTTTACCGTCAGGCGTTCCGGTCACGGTTGGGGCTCCCTTGAGCACGAGGGTCTGATTCCATTCTTTGGCGAGTGTGCGAGTCAGGTTGATGCGGTCGGCGTTCACCCGGGCCGGCTCAATGCCGGTGAGCCGGGAGAGTTCGCCCGGATGAGGCGTGAGTACCGCACAGGCCCGCAGTTGCGGTATGAGAGAGGTATGGCTGGCCAGGATATTTAACGCATCAGCATCTATTACTACAGGTTTTGTGACTTGAAGGAGGAAATCACGCAGCAGTTCACTAGTCGAGGGATGAGTGGTAAGGCCAGGTCCGACAGCGACAGAGGTGGAAACTTCTGCCTGTTCCAGAAGCAGGGGGAGGGCGGAGGAAGAGATTGTATGCTCTTCGGTTTCGGGGAGGGGCAGTTTGATTGCCTCTACCACCCTGCCGGCGACAATGGGAGTAATACTCGCAGGAGTGGCCAGACGCACCAGTCCGCAGCCAGAACGCACCGCGGCCTTGCCAGCCAGGCAGGCGGCACCGGAAAAGCGGGGTGAACCGCAGATGAGAAGACAGGAACCAAAGGTTCCCTTATGCCCATCTGCAGGCCGGGGTGGAAGCACAGAGCGGACATAATCGGCGTCAACCAGAAAAGTGTCGGCACCCTGATTCAGTAAGGCGGGCGGTATGCCGATGTCGGTTATGGCCAGTCTGCCGGTGTGGGCGGCAGCAGGAAAAAGTACGTGGCCGAATTTGGGCAGAGCCATAGTGACTGTCAGGTCGGCGTAAACTGCCGGCTCAAAGCTGTTGCCGGTGTCTGCGTCCACGCCGGAGGGCAAATCTACGCTTACCGTGTAACGTTTAGCTCTGTTGATGGCGGCTATGGCCTGTGCAAACAGTCCCTGGGGCGGCTGGGAAAGCCCGGTGCCGAAAATGGCATCAATTACGATGTCCGCCTGCTGGAGAATCGTTTCCAAGTCTGCGATATTGCTGAGCTCAATTATGCTTATACCCGCCTGGAGTAGTCTTTCCGCATTGGTACGAGCGTCTCCCTTCAGGTTTTTCAGGCTGCCCAGGAGCGTACACACCGGGTCTGCACCCTTTGCCTGCAGATAGCGGCAGCATACGAATCCGTCGCCACCGTTGTTGCCCGGACCACACACGACCGCAACTCGCTTGCCACGGAGGTTGCCCACTTCTTTTTCCAGATGTTCTATTACTCCGCGGCCGGCGTTTTCCATAAGTGTCAGACCGGGAATGCCCAGATTTTCTATGGCCTGCCGGTCAATTTCCTTCATTTGTCTGGCAGTGACAAGGCGGTACATCGATGACAAAGGATTATAGGGTAGGGGTAGTGAGTGTCAATCAGGCGGGAAAACCAGGCGGAAATCCCCGTATAAGCCATTGACAAATTGGCCAGTCAAGGTTAGACTAGGCCAAGTGGTTATTCTCGCTGTCAATCCGGGTGGAACGTCCACCAAGGTGGCTGTTTTCAGAAACAGACGCCAGGTATTCAGCGAAAATATCGAACATCCCACGGTTCAGCTGGGTAAGTACAAGATGGTACTGGACCAGTACCGTTTTCGGAAACAGACCGTGCTGGACGCTCTGAACAGCCATGGAATTGACCCGAAGACAATTGACGCCATAGTGAGCCGGGGCGGGCCGCTGCAGCCGGTTCCTGGCGGCGTGTACAGAATTACCCCGCGGGTAATTTCAGACATACGCCAAGGACGGGTGCAGACCATACATCCTTCTCTGCTGGGACCATTGGTGAGTCACGAGCTGGCAGAAGAACTTGGCGTGGAGGCGTACTTTGTGGACCCGGAGTCCACAGATGAGTTCTGGGATGTTGCCCGCCCGACTGGTCTTAAGGGTATTTACCGAACCGCTCTTTCCCACGCACTTAGTTGCCGTACGGTAGCTAGGCAGGCCGCGAAACGGATAAAGAAACCATACGAGCAGTGCAATTTCGTGGTAGCGCATCTGGGTTCGGGCTTTACCATCGCCGCGCATCTGCAGGGCAGACAGGTGGATGCGACGAATGCAAACGAGGACGGGCCTTTCTCGCCCCAGCGGGCCGGCACTTTGCCTTCGTCCGGGCTGATAAGGCTTTGTTTTTCCGGCCGGTACTCAGAACGGGATGTACTGGACCTGGTGCAGAGACGGGGCGGTCTGGTTTCTTATTTCGGAACCGATGATTTCCGGGTTCTGGAGGACCTGGTGCAGAAAGGCAACAAGATGGCGGAGACTGTGTATGAGGCGATGGTGTACAACATAGCGAAGTACATCGGTGCCTATGCGGTGCTGGCGCGTGGCAAACTGGATGGCGTGCTGGTGACAGGAGGACTGGCTAAGTCAAAGCGTCTGGTGGTTGATTTGCGCCGGTGGGTAGGACATCTGAGTCCCCGTTTTCTGGTTTTTCCCGGAGAGGAAGAAATGCCGGCGCTGGTGTTTCGTCTGTTGTCTGCACTTGCCGGGGAGGAGAAAGTGAAGGTGTATGAAAAAGAGATTACTTTCAGGCGATGAAGCAATAGCCCGTGGCGCCTGGGAAGCAGGTTGTCGCGTGGCCGCAGCCTATCCCGGGACGCCTTCAACCGAAATCCTGGAAAATCTGGCCGAGTACAAGCAAGTATACTGCGAATGGTCTGTCAACGAAAAGGTAGCCCTGGAAGTAGCGCTGGGAGCTTCTATCAGTGGTGCACGGGCCCTGGCCGCGATGAAGCATGTGGGTCTGAACGTGGCGGCCGACCCGTTGTTTTCCTCTGCCTATATCGGAGCGCGAGGCGGGCTGGTGGTAGTTACAGCCGACGATCCGGGTCTGCATTCTTCCCAGAACGAGCAGGATAACCGTTTCTACGGACTGGCGGCCAAGCTGCCTGTCTTGTGTCCGGCAGACAGTCAGGAGTGCAAGGACTTCACCAGGCTGGCCTTTGACATTTCTGAGCAGTATGACATTCCTGTGCTTATCCGGATTACCACCCGCGTGGCACATTCCAGTTCGGCGGTGGAACTGGGAGAAAGAGAAGAGCGTCCCCCCAAGGGTTATGAGAAACTGATTACCAAGAACATCATTCTTCCCGCATTTGCGAAGAAGCGACACGCGGATTTGGAACTGAGGCTGGACCGGTTACGCGAATATGCTGAGAGCACGCCGATAAATCGAAGTGAGCCCGGAGAAAAGAAACTGGGTATCATCTGCGACGGTGTAGCCTACCAGTATGCCCGCGAGGTTTTTCCCCAAGCGTCGGTTCTGAAGCTGGGAATGGTGCACCCGTTCCCGGCGGAACTGGTGCGCAGGTTTGCCGCGGGCGTGGAGCAGTTGGTGGTGGTAGAAGAAGGGGATCAGTTTCTGGAGTTGCAGGTGCGGGCCCTGGGGTTTACTCCGGTGGGTAAGGGTACGTTGCCCAGATGGGATGAGCTTAGTCCGGCAGTGATACGCAAGTCCCTGAGTGGATTTCTGGACGGAGAAAGCGGAAGATTAGACGGACATAAACCTGAGCCCAATATTCCTCCCCGGCCGCCGGCGCTATGTCCGGGTTGTCCGCACACTGGTATTTTCTATGCGCTGCAGAAGCAGCCGTTGATAATCGGAGGGGATATAGGATGCTATACGTTGGGTGCGTTGCCGCCGCATAATGCGATGGATACTTGCATTGACATGGGTGCTTCCATCACCTTTGCCCACGGCTGCGACAAGGCGCTGGGCAACACGGATGCAAGAAGACGGGTGGCGTTTATCGGTGACTCCACGTTCTTCCATTCGGGCATCACCGGGCTTTTGAATACGGTGTATAACAAGGCGGATGTGGTAACCATCATTTCGGATAACCGCACCACCGGGATGACTGGTCATCAGGAACATCCCGGCACCGGGAGGACGTTGCAGGGAGAGGAAACAGCCGTCATTGAGCTGGAAGCCATAGCTCGGGCCTGCGGGGTCAAGAATGCAGTTACAGTTGACCCCTATCAGGTGCGGGAGACAAGAAAGAAGGTAAGGGAAGTGCTGAAGCAGCCGGGGCCGGCGGTGATAATATCGCGCCGCGCCTGTGCTCTGCATATACGGCTGCATAATCCCCCCAAAAAGGTTGACCGAGAGAAGTGCATCGGGTGCAAGACGTGTCTGGCACTCGGCTGTCCGGCGCTGACTATGGTGGAGGGCAAGTCTTTCATTCAGGATACGGTGTGCGTGGGCTGCGGAATGTGCGCGGATGTGTGTCCCAAGGGAGCTATAGCATGAATCTGGTGGTGTGCGGAGTAGGCGGGCAGGGAGCGGTGCTGTTTTCCGAGCTTCTTTCGCAGGTGGCACTGGCAGCAGGGCTGGATGTGAAAAAGAGCGAGGTGCACGGAATGGCGCAGCGGGGCGGAAGCATCACCACCCATGTGCGGTTTTCCTCCAAGGTGTATTCTCCTCTGGTGGATCAGGGAACGGCAGATTTTCTGGTTGCCTTCGAGAAACTGGAAGCGGTGCGTTATGTGCATTATCTGGCTGAGGAAGGACAGTTGCTCTACGACACTCGTCGACTGGACCCTCTGCCAGTACAGTTGGGATTAGTGGAGCGTCCGACAGATGCCTGGCTGGACGAGCGTCTGGCTGCAAGAGCGCGCAGGCGTCTGGCAGTACCTGCCTTTGAAATTGCCCGCCGACTGGGTGAGCCGCGGGTGCAGAATGTGGTGATGCTGGGAGCTCTGGCAAGATTTCTGCCTTTTCCGGCTGATTCTTATCGCGACGCAATCAGACTTCTGGTGAAGCCTAGGCTGGTGGATTTGAACATCGCCGCCTTTGAGCAGGGGATGGACGCGGTCCAGACGAAACAAGAGACACCCTAAGACCCAGGTACAGTTTTTTCCTGCGCGTAGCAGTTTTTAGCCGCAAAGGCGGTCAGGCGGTTTGTCGCACAACAGAGCGGAAAAGACGGATTTTTTCGGCAACAAGCTGCGTAACCGCGTCGCGGGCCAGACCCAGATACTCGCGCGGGTCAAACCTGTCCGGATGCTTGGCGAGATGATGACGGATTTCGGCGGTAAAGCTAAGACGCAGGTCGGTGTCAACATTGACCTTGTTGATGCCCAGAGCGATTGCTCGCAAAAGCTGTTCTTCCGGCACGCCGCTGGCGCCGGAGATTTTCATACCGGAGTCCAGACAGCGCTGGATAACAGAGCGCGGTACGCTGGAGGCGCCATGCAATACTAAAGGCAGACCACCGGTCGTCTCCTTTACCCGCTGCAGCCGGGCGAAGTCCAGCTGTGGTTCTCCGCGGAATTTGAAGGCACCGTGACTGGTACCTATGGCCGGAGCCAGAGAATCGATGCCTGTTTCTTTAACGAAGACAGCTGCTTGTTCCGGATCAATCAGCACGGCATCACGTTCAGCCACAGTTACGTTGTCTTCGGTTCCTACCAGCCGGCCCAGTTCTGCTTCTACTGCGGCTCCGGTCTTGCGCGCCATCGCCACCACCAGCTTTGTCCGGGCGATGTTTTCTGTAAAAGGCAGGTCAGAGGCGTCAATCATTACCGAGGTGTAACCCATTTCCAGACAACGCTGTATGAGCGTGAGGTCGCGTCCGTGGTCCAGATGCAGACAGAGCGGTACGTTACTGTGCGCGGCAGCCGTGCGGGCGAGAGCCACTATGTTTTCCAGCCCGGCGTAGCGTATTGCTCCCTCGGTAGTGGCGAGAAAAACGGGGGAATGAGTGTGTTCTGCCGCGGCACAGATAGCTTGCAGAAACTCCAGGTTGTTGAAATTGAAGGCGCCGAGCGCGTAACCGTTCCGGTTGGCTTCTGCCAGAAGTTCGCGGCCCGAAACAAGATTCACAGCGAGAGAGGAGTGACAGTAATTTGCGGAAGCAGCTCTTGGATATCCTTCTCGCGGCACAGGCCGGTACCGGGCGTCAGGGTGGCGGCGGTGCCTGCTGCCACGGCCCAGCGCAGGCATTCGGCCGGCGGGGCGTGTTCTACCAGGCCTTTTATGAATCCGGCCACAGCGCAGTCTCCAGCTCCAACCGTGCTTTTTACTTCCACCTGCGGCGGACGGGCGTGCAGAACCTGCTCCTTGCTTACGAGGATAATGCCTTCCGCGCCGAGGGACACCAGCACAGTGCCGACCCGGTCAAGGATAGTGCGACTGAAGTTGACTATGGCCGCAAAGTCAGGCAGCGGAGTGCCGGCCAGCTCGCTGAGTTCTTCCCGGTTCGGCTTTATGTAGGCCGGCCGGGCCAGCAGGCTGTGACGAAGCGCAGAGCCGGATGTATCCAGCAGTACGGTCGCCTTTTTTTCGTTGCCCAGTTGCACCAGCCGGCGGTACACCTCCGGGGTGAGACCACGGGGCAGAGAACCGGAAATCACCAGAAACGTCAAATCCTGCAGGCCGCTGACTTTTTCCACAAAGTCCAAGAGTTCGGTGGGTGCAATCTCGGGCCCCTGAGCCAGAAGGGCCGTTTCCTGGCCGGTGGAGGTTTCCTGGATGATTATATTGGTTCTGGTTTCGGATACGATTCTGGTAAAGTCACAGGTGATGCCTTCGTTCAGCAGTCGGCCTTCAAACTCTTTGCCGTCAAAACCGCCTACGAAACCAAGCGCAACTGACGGTACGCCCATAACCAGCAAGGCACGGGAAACATCTATGCCCTTGCCGCCGGCGTAACGTTCTTCGCGCATGACCCGGTTTGTCCTGCGGGTTTCCAGCTTCTCGACGTAGAGGGTGCGGTCGAGAGCAGGGTTGAGAGTGACTGTGTATATCATCGGGTAGGGTTTTTTGTTTCCTCTGGTCATTCTAGAATTGACGCAGGGAAGTGTCAATCTGTTGCTTTGTTCAGACCGAACAGGCGGAACTGGGTGCGGGGACAGGATGAGGAGCCGGGGTATGTGCCTGTCGGGCCTAAGGTCCTAAGGTCGTTGCTTCAGGGGAATAGTATCGTCTCTGCAGTTCAGCGAGCTTTCTGCCAGCCTGCCAAGATAGCCGTGCGGCGGATGGCGGCTTCCTTGATTCTGGCTTGGGCTTGAGGAACTGACCAGCGGCAGATACCGCAGGCTGCATCGTACCCGAAGTTGAGTGGAGTCCGGAGCAGAAACGGGCTGCCTGTTCTCTGAATTTTTTGCCAGACCGAAGGGAATACGGCTAGCTGGTTGGCAAGGCAAGAGAGTCAGATGACCTATTTGAGAACCACAGGGTACGTGAGGGGGGGGCAACGGCTGGGGGAGTGGCTGGGGGAGCTGGGGAGGGGGTAGAATGCGGTTTTGCCTATCTCTTTGCAGGTACGGGAGTTAGCCGATAGGAAGACAGGGCGGAGAATAATACTCATGAGTATTAGGGGCAAGGGAGAAGAAGCGGTGGGGCGGGTGCTGCAAGGCGCGCAATACGGCGAGTATCTGTGTGGCGGCGAGATTTGGCTTGTCGGGTGATTTTTTGATTCTGGCAGAAGAATAGATTTGGCTGATAACTATCAGGGAATCTTTCCGGGCGGGAAAGTAGTCTATACTCTAGCCACGATGCTTTTTATATGGTATAATTACTGCATAAATTATGTTGGCACAAACCCCAAACAAAAAGGAGTAACAATGAGTTTGAAAGGAACTAAAACCGAAAAAAATCTGCTCACAGCTTTTGCCGGTGAATCTCAGGCCCGGAATCGTTATACCTACTGGGCCAATCAGGCACGAAAGGACGGCTATATGCAGATAGCCGACATATTTGAGGAAACCGCCAACCAGGAAAAGGAACACGCCAAGCGTTTCTTCAAGTTTCTGGAGGGTGGCGAAGTGGAAATCCAGGCGGCTTTTCCAGCCGGGGTCATTGGCACCACCGCAGACAATCTGCGGGCTGCTGCTGCGGGTGAGCACTACGAATGGTCGGAGATGTATCCCGGCTTTGCCAAGGTCGCCGAGGAGGAAGGATTTCCCGAGATAGCGGCTGTTTTCCGGGCGGTGGCAGTGGCGGAGAAGCAGCACGAGAAACGGTACAACGACCTGCGGCAGAATGTGCTGCAGGGTCGGGTATTCAAGCGGGAACAGCCGGTAGTGTGGCGCTGTCGGAATTGCGGCTATCTGCATACCGGCACCGAGGCGCCCAAGGTGTGCCCTGCCTGTGCTCACCCGCAGGCGTATTTTGAGCTGCTGGGCGAAAACTGGTGAAGCAAGAGGAACAAAGCATATGACAGAGAGAAGCGTACAGTTTGGTCCCGGCCGTCTGCGTCTGGAGGGCAAGGCACTCCAGGTTGGAGACAGAGCGCCGGATGTGGTGCTGACCGGACAGGACCTAAAGCCCGTGTCCCTGTCTTCCTTCTTTGGCAAGGTGCTGGTGCTTTCCAGCGTGCCCTCGCTTGATACTCCCACCTGCGATATGGAGACACGGCGTTTCAACGTTGAGGCGGCGAAGCTGGGTCCGGAAGTGCAGATTATTACGGTCTCCATGGACCTGCCGTTTGCGCAGAAACGCTGGTGTGGAGCTGCGGGGATTGACCGCGTGCTGGTTCTGTCGGATCACCGTGAGGCGGCCTTTGGTCTGGCATACGGGGTGCTAATACCTGAGGTTCGTCTGCTTGCCCGTGCCGTGTTCGTAGTTGACCGGCAGGGTATCGTCCGTTACATTCAGCTGGTTGAGCAGACCGGTAACGAGCCTGACTACGAACCTGTTTTGGCTGCGGTTCGGCAATTGCTCTGAAAGGTGGAGGCAATGTCTGAAAATAATCAGAATAAGCCCTACTGGAAATGCAGTGGTTGCGGCTATGTGCTTCAGGCCGAGGCGCCGCCGGAACCTTGTCCGTCCTGTGGGGCAAAGTGCGAGTTTGTGAATGTGACCTGCTACACGCCTGAGTGCGGTTTCACCGGCGTGGATCCGCGGCTGGCGGGTGGCAATAAGTAAAGAAAGGAGTCATATTATGGCCAAGAAACTGGAAGTGTATAAGTGTGAAGTTTGCGGGAATGTAGTTGAGGTTCTGCACGGGGGAGCCGGGTCCCTGGTCTGCTGCGGTAAACCGATGAAGCTTATGGTGGAGAATACCGTGGATGCGGCCAGAGAGAAGCATGTCCCGGTCATAGAGAAGAAAGATGACGGATACCTGGTGAAGGTAGGAAGCGTGGCCCACCCGATGGAAGAAAAGCACTATATTCAATGGATAGAGCTGTTGGTGGATGAGCGGGTGTGCCGGGCCCACCTTGCGCCCGGCCAGGCGCCTGAGGCGATGTTCTGGGTGAAGGGCGAGAAGGTAGAAGCCAGAGAGTATTGCAATCTGCACGGGCTCTGGAAAGCGGGGTTGTGATGGTACCAACGAAGATTGAGGATGCCTTCAACGAGCAGATAAAACACGAGCTGGAATCGGCCTACCTCTACCTGGCCATGGCCGCCTATTTTGATTCCGAGGGTCTGGAGGGAATGGCCCGCTGGATGCGCGCTCAGACGCAGGAGGAAGTGACGCACGCTATGCGTTTCTTCAAGCATCTTCTGGAACGGGGCGGTACGGTGAAGCTTTCCGCGCTTTCTCAGCCGCAGTCTAAGTGGGATTCGCCGCTGGCGGCTTTTGAGGCTGCTTACAAGCATGAGCAGTTTATTACCAACTGCATCCACAAACTGGTGCGTCTGAGCAGGGAGGAGAGCGATTTCGCCTCGCAGACCATATTGCAGTGGTTTGTGGACGAGCAGGTGGAAGAGGAAGAAAGCACTCTACGGGTGGTGCAGCAGCTCAAGCTGGTGGGGCAGGACGGAAGAGGACTGTTGATGCTGGACCGGGAACTCGGTACCCGCACCTTTGTGCTGCCGCCAGAACTGGCAGCCTTTTACGCGCAGGCCCCAGCCGGCGCCTAGGGAAGGTTTATCTGCGTCGAGAGTTTGGAACTGCCCCAACGGAGGACAGCTGATGGGTGGAAATACGTTCAGTGCGGTGCGGGTGTCGGAGCATGTTTACTGGGTCGGAGCAGTAGACTGGGGACTGCGTGATTTTCATGGCTATTCAACTCATCGCGGCTCCACCTACAACGCCTATCTGATTCTGGCAGACAAGGTAACGCTGGTGGATACAGTGAAGCGGGGCTTTGCCGACGAACTGCTGGCGCGCATAGCTTCGGTCATAGACCCGGCACGGATTGACTACATTATCTCCAATCATGCGGAGATGGACCATTCCGGTTCACTGCCGGAGATAATCCAGGCGGTGCAGCCGGAGAAGGTCTTTGCCTCGGCTATGGGCGTGAAGGCTCTGGCCGCGCATAATCTGACGCAGCAGGTCGAGGCGGTCGGGAACGGCAGCAGTCTCAGTCTGGGCAATCTTACCCTGCGGTTTTGGGAGACCAGGATGCTGCACTGGCCGGACAGCATGGTGTCTTATCTGGTAGAAGACCAGGTGCTGTTTTCGCAGGACGGATTCGGAATGCATCTGGCTTCAAGCGAGCGGTTTGCCGACGAGGTTGACCCCTGGATTCTGCGTTACGAAGCGGCCAAGTACTATGCGAATATACTGCTGCCCTATTCGCCGCTGGTGACCAAGTTGCTGGCAACGATAAAGGAGCTGGGTATTCCCATCGCCTGCATTGCCCCGGACCACGGCCCAATCTGGAGAAAGGGGCTAGATGTCCTGGAGTGGTGGCGGGAATGGGCGGAGCAGAGGCCCACGAAGAAGGCGGTTATAGCTTATGACACCATGTGGAAGTCAACCGAACTGATGGCGCGGGCGATAGCGGAAGGTCTGGTAGAAACTGGTGCCACGGTAAAGCTGGCGGGTATGCACGGTTCCACCCGCAGCGATGTGGCAACAGAATTGCTGGAAGCGGGCGCATTTCTGGTTGGTTCGCCGACTATTAACAACAACATGTTCCCCACTGTTGCCGATCTCTTGTGCTATATTCGCGGTCTGAAGCCCAAGAATCTGGTAGGTCAGGCATTTGGTTCCTATGGCTGGTCGGGCGAAGGAGTCAAGCAGGTGCGGGAAGAGCTGGTCAGAATGGGCGTGGAGCTGGTGGGTGAGCCTGTGGCGGTTAATTATGTTCCGAATCAGTCTGCTCTGCAGGCGTGCCGGGAACTGGGTCGCGCGGTGGGCAGAAGAATGCAGGAGAGGTTATCTTGAATCAGGATAACTGCCCTACCGGTCTCGACCTTGCCGCCTTGAACTATCTCACCTATGGACTGTATGTGGTGACCGCGCGCGAGGAAGAACGGCGCAATGGCTGCATCATCAATACCGCGGTGCAAGTGGCGCTTGACCCCTGCACCGTCACCATCAGTCTGAGCAAGAAGAATCTGACCACAGAGATGATTGAACGCAGCGGCCGGTTCGCTTTTCAGGTCTTGGAGAAGCAGACGCCGCTGCCGTTCATCGGCATATTCGGTTTCCGCACCGGAAAGGAATTTGACAAGTTCAGCAAGATGCGCTTCCGCGACGGAGCCAACGGCTGTCCAGTTGTTCTGGAGCATACGTTGGTATCGGTGGAAGCAGAGGTGAAACAGGTGGTTGATTGCGGAAGTCATGTGCTCTTTGTGGCCAGAGTGACGGCGAGTGAGGTGTTGCAGAGCGGAGAGCCTCTTACCTATGCCTATTACCACGAGGTAAAGGGAGGTAAGACCGGCCGCAACGCTCCTACCTACGGCATAGGAGAAAAGAAGAAAGCAGAGAAGGAAGTTCCAGAGAGGAAGAAAACAATGAAGAAGTACGTCTGTACAGTATGCGGATACGTGTATGACCCGGAAGCAGGCGACCCGGATAACGGCGTGAGACCGGGTACGGCGTTTGAAGACCTGCCGGATGACTGGGTCTGCCCGGTCTGCGGTGCGGCTAAGGAAGAGTTCGAACCGCAGGAATAGACTGCGGGCCTTGTCCGGTAAATGATTTCAGTCGGGATTGCCGGCTACTCGGCTTTGCGTCGGGCAGCGGCGCTGCGGATGTACTGGGGCGGTGTGCCTTCTGTGATGACTTTAGGGGTGATGATGCATTCTACCACATCTTGCAGAGACGGCAGTTCGAACATGATGTTCAGCATGGCTTTTTCCAGAACAGAACGCAGTCCCCGGGCCCCGGTCTTGCGTTTCAGAGCCAGGTCGGCCACAGTGTTTAGGGCTTCTGGGGTCAGTGTGAGTTTTACGCCCTCCATCTCAAAGTAGTATGCGTACTGTTTGAGCAGGGCATTGCGGGGTTTGGTGAGTATGTCAATTAGGGCCTGCCGGTCCAGACTATGCAGAGTGGCGATGACCGGCAGTCGCCCTACCAGTTCCGGAATCAGGCCGTACTGAATTAGATCGTCCGGTTCCACCAGCGTAAGCAGTTCGTCCGTACTGCGCCGGCCGGAAGGAACCACATCATGGCCAAAGCCCATGGCTCCGGAACGCACCCGGCGCTCCACGATTTTATCCAGCCCGATGAAGGCGCCGCCGCAGATGAACAAAATGTGGCGAGTGTTCACCTGGATAAACTGCTGTTCGGGATGTTTCCGTCCTCCCTGGGGAGGAACGTTGGCAATGGTACCTTCCAGGATTTTGAGCAGGGCCTGTTGTACTCCTTCGCCTGATACATCGCGGGTGATGGAAGGCGAATCTGACTTGCGGGCAATCTTGTCAATCTCGTCCAAGTAAACTATGCCGATTTCTGCCATTTCTATGTTCATGTCCGCAGCTTGAAGCAAGCGGAGAAGGATGTTTTCCACATCCTCGCCTACATAGCCGGCTTCCGTGAGCGGAGTGGCGTCGGAGATGGAAAAGGGCACTTTCAGAAACCTGGCCAGGGTTTCAGCAAGGAGCGTCTTGCCCACGCCGGTGGGCCCGATGAGCAGGATATTAGCCTTTTCCAGGTCAGGGCGGTGATCACGGGAGAAGATGCGCTTGTAGTGATTGTAAACCGCCACGGATATGACCCGCTTGGCCAGGTCCTGTCCGATGACATACTGGTCCAGATGGGCTTTGATAGCCGCGGGCGTGGGAAGCGAACGACCGAGACGCAGACTGCGGTCTTTTGCCTGGTCGTCGAACAATCCTACAACCGTGCGGGCGCACGCTTCGCAGATATGAGAACGACGTCCAGCTACTAGTTGATTACCCGGCGCCGGAGTCTTGCCACAGAATCCGCAACGGGGCGGTCTGGTTCTGGTGCCGGTCTTTTTGCTGCTCACGGGCGTTTGAAAATAACCTCGTCCACGATGCCGTATTCTTTGGCTTCGGTGGCGGACATGAAGAAATTGCGGTCGGAGTCCCGTTCTATCCTCTCTACCGGCTGGCCGGTGTGCAGGGAAAGTATTTCGTTCAACTGCTTTTTCAGTTTGACTATTTCTCGGGCGTGAATGTCAATATCCGTGGCTTGACCGGAGATTCCGTAAGCCGAAGGTTGATGAATCATTACTCGGGACCGGGGAAGGCAGAAGCGTCGGCCTTTTTCTCCGGCAGCCAGAAGCAGAGCAGCGATGGAAGCGGCCATGCCTACACAGGTGGTAGCTACCTTGGACTTGATATATTGCATCGTGTCGTATATGGCCAGGCCGGCAGATACTACGCCACCCGGAGAGTTTATGTAAAGGTTTATTTCCTTTTCCGAATCCTCTGCCTCCAGAAACAGCAGTTGAGCTACTACCAGGTTGGCCACGTTGTCATCGATGGGCGAGCCGAGAAAGATGATTCTTTCCTTCAGAAGTCGAGAATAGATATCGTAGGCGCGCTCTCCCCGGTCAGTCTGTTCAATGACTATGGGTACTAACACAGGGCCCTCCTGTTCTTCAGCTAACATCGGCTTTCTCCAGTATAAAATCCATTATCTTTTCCCGCAGAACCTGATTTCTGAATACCGGGTTATCCAGAAGCGGTTCCAGTTCGGTCACGGGTCGGTTGGCTTTTTGGGCCAGGTCCTCAATTCGCGACCTGATTTCCTCTTCGTTCACTTCTATTTTTTCCAGTTCGGCGATACGGGCGGCTATTATATCAAACTTGGCCCGCCTTGTCGCTATGACACGGAGTTTGGCTGCGGTTTCTTCGTCGTCGGGAAGTTCGTACTCGCGGGCCAGTTGTTCCAGCGTGGCCCTGACCCAGCTTTCCGGCGGTTCGAAATCGTGTTCGCGGACCAGAAGGTCGAATATCTGGTCCTTGAGGTTATTGGCTACCAGCCTGGCTCGGTCCTGCATTATCTGCTCGTTCAATTCCTGCCGGAGGGCGTCCAGGCTTTCGTAACCCAGGTCATAGGCAAATTGCTCGTCTATCTCAGGAAGATGTTTTTCCTTGACTTCTCTAATCTTGAACTTGAAGGTCAGTTTCTTTCCTGCCAGGTTCTTGTCCGGATGGTCAGGGGGAAATTCAACCGTAGCTTCTCGCTCGTCGCCCGGTCGTACCCCCTGCAGGATGCTGTTTATCTCGGTTAGGTTTGCCTGATTGCCTACTTGTAACATCACGTTCGTGCGAGCCGGGCCTGCTGGTTTATCTCCGTCAAAAATCTGGTAGTCGCAGGAAACAAAATCCTGTTCCTGAGCTGGTCGGGATACAGGAGTGAAGGTGGCGCATTGCTCCTGCAGGGCCTTCAGTCTGCGTTCAAACTCGGCTTCAAAGCCGGTGGGCTCTTCTCGTTTCAGCTTCAGACCGCGGCAGTCCTTCAGCTGGAAATCCGGGAATACCTCCGCGTGTATGGTGAATCTTACGGTCTTGTCGGGGAGCACTTCCAGGTCGTGTATGCGGGCGCGGGCCGCAAGTCTGAGCTTATGCTGTTCCAGTACTTCGGAGGTAGTCTGTTCCACAATCTCTTCGACTGCCACAGCTTCCAGACTGGAGCCAAGACGTTTCTCTAGCACGTGTCGAGGTGCTTTGCCCGGACGGAAGCCGGGGATGAGGGCCTTGCTGCCGTACTTCTGATACAGTTCTTCCAATTTGGACCGGAGTCGGTCCGATTCAACCTCTACCTTTATTTCGCGCAACCAATCTTTGGGCGCCTGGATGCTTATTTCCAAACTGATACTCCTTATTCGCCAGAGTGTTACTTTTTGTCCCTGGGTAAGACCAGAGAGGGCTTACGGTCGGGCCGCAGGCCATGCGAGGAGGGGGAGTTGAACCCCCACCCTTCACAGGACTGGATCCTAAGTCCAGCGCGTCTGCCAGTTCCGCCATCCTCGCAACGGCGTTGAGTATAGGAGGTGGCAGAACAAAAGTCAAGGGAGTGCTGATTCTGAACTTACGGTGGGGCCTCGGTTAATTGTCAGTCAGGTTGTTCACAAAAGCTTGACTTTTTATCCCTGTTTGGTATCTACAGTTAGGCACAATCAGTGGATACGATTATGCCCAGTTTCGCAGAAGTTTTCAGTATCCGTCCGGCAGAAATTCCATACATAGGAGGTAACTAATGCAGAAAAGAACTGTCGTGCTGCTCGTAGCCCTAAGTATCGCCTTGCTTCTACCTGTTCAGGCTAGAGAGCGTCGCGGCTTAGGCTTTGGTTTGGATGCGGGACGTAGGCCCACAGGCAAGGTGTATGGTCTGAGTGTTCCGGAAGTCACTCCCGGTAACACAGATGAAGTTATCTGGGAGCCCGAAGTCAGGTTATCGTTCAACACCGCGCATGACCAGACAGATTCGTCCAATCAATATAATGTAGCCGTGGACCGCTCTGGTCGGGTGCATGTGGTATGGACCAATCTCACCAACTATCGCACGATTTACAAGCGCTTTACACCCGGGAGCGGCTGGGGCGACAGCGTGATGCTGGGCACAGACATTCCAGGTACGCATTATGACCGTTATCCTTCGCTTTGTCTGGATGATTCTGGCCGTCTGCACGTAGTCTGGGTGACCGGGCCAAACACCAGTGCGAATGCGGCGGTGTACTACCAGATGTGGCACCCTGCGACCGGTTGGAATCCTGCCAGTCGGATGATTTCTGATGACTCGGTGGCCAAGCCCAAGACTAGCCCGCACATAGCCTGCACCCCGGATGGCCGGGTGCATGTGGTATGGTGCGAAAGAACCTCAACCACCAAGTACGCCTACTATGTGGCATACAGAGAAAAGGTGGACACGACCTGGCAGCCGCAGTTCAATCTGGATTTTGCCGACTACGAAAGAATATCAGCGTGCATCGCGGGCGGCCCTGATAACCGGGTGCATGTTGCCTGGCGGGGCAGCGACCAGGCTAACCCGACTTATTCCCAGATATTCTATAAGGAAAAGACTGCGGCCGGTTGGCAGCCGCTGGTGCGCATTACCAACGGTTTGACTACCCATCAGACGCAGCCTTCCATATGTGTGAATCCAGTTACCCGGCAGCCGCACATAGTTTGGCGCAGTCTGGTTACCACTAACGGTCGCATCTGTCATACCTATCGTGTTGGAGGTGTCTGGCAGCCGACCGATACGGTTTCGGAACGGACGCTGAATACGGCGCAGGCCGACCCGCAGGTGGTTGCGGCTCCGGACGGGCGGGTGTATGTGGTTTGGTCTGGTTTTTCTGTGGCCTCGCCCAGTTACCAGCAGATACGTTCCTGCGAGCGCACGCCGGAAGGTGTCTGGCGCGCACCGCGGGACATTACCACTGGTGCCTATGCCAAATTTGCGCCGAGTCTGGCACTGGATACGCTGGACGGGCTCTATCTGTATCTGGTATGGCGCGACATGCGCAACGGCAGCACGAACAGCGACATTTACTACCGGTTCGGCTTTGACCCGGCCAAAGACGTAGCAGTTCTGTCCGTTGTTTCTCCGACGCCCATCTATATGCGGGGCACAGCGGCGGTGGTTCCGCAGGCCTGGGTCAAGAACTTCGGGACTGCCAATCTGGATTCGTTCCCGGTGGTTATGAAGCTGGGAGACGGGTACACAGACAGATTTGTGGTGCGTAATCTCATTTCCGGGGAAAGTACTCTGGTGAGCTTCGCTCCTTGGCAGCCCACGGGCGGGGTCTATCCGATGAAATGTTCTACGCTTCTGAATGGAGACAGGGTAAATGCCAATGACTTCCGTACGGGACTCATACTGGTAGCCGACTTCATTGAGCAGTTTGAGGCTGATAACGGCCGGTACGAACCCACCCCGCCAACCGGTGCTTGGGCTTGGGGCGTTCCTTCCTCTCCGCGTCCGCCGGCCCTTTCCGGAACCAGGGTGTGGGGCGCACCGCTTTCTGGCAATTACGTGGACAATGCTGACTGGAGACTGGTTTCGGTTCCGTATGTGGCTTATGTGGACACGCCGGTAGTGTCCTTCTGGCATTGGTACAATTTCGAGCTGGGTTATGACGGAGGTAATCTGTCTTACTCCACCGACAACGGCGCAACTTGGAACGTGGTGCATCCTTGGACCAAGTACTCTGCGCCGTATTACAGCGGGACGGTGCGCGGACTGGGCTACGAATATGGCTATTCGGGAAGCACCACAGGATGGGAACGGGCTTACTTCCGAATTCCGGTTGATTCCGGGACGGTGGTGCGGTTGCGTTGGCGTCTGGGGTCGGACATCTCCAATACCAGCCCGGGCTGGATCATAGAAGACGTGACGCTTCTGGGACTGGCCAAGCCAGACGTAGGCGTAGTGTCCCTTGTTGTGCCAACCGGCACGCTGGTGCGGGATACGCTGATTCCCAGGGCTTGGGTGAGAAACTTTGGTTCGGCTCTGACCCTGCCGAACAGTTTTACGGTTTCTCTTGTGGTTCCGCCGGACACCTATGTTTCCACAGTGCCGGTAGGTCCTCTGGCCATGTCTGAGAGTGTGCTGGTGAGTTTTGCCAAGTGGATACCTCCGCGGGTTGGTTTCTATATGGCCAAGTGTTCCACCAGGCTGCAGGGAGACATTTTGCCCGCGAACAACTCGATAACGGCAGAAGCGGCAATAGTAAACTTTATTGAGAGCTTCACTGCTTCCAACGGCAGTTATGTGCCGACGCCCACAACCGGAGCCTGGGCTTGGGGTGTGCCGGCCGCGCCGCGTAAGCCGGCTCGTTCTCTGCCCAATGCCTGGGGGGCGACGCTTACCGGCAGTTATGGCAACAGTGTCAACTGGAGATTGGTATCTGTACCGTATGCGGCTTTGGCTGACACACCGGCTATTTCGTTCTGGCACTGGCGTAACTTCTACGACGCCAATGACGGCGGTAACGTGGCTTATTCCACGGATAACGGGGCTACTTGGACAGTGCTTATGCCCTGGCCGGGACGTTCTGCTCCTTACTACTCCGCCCCTATCCCTGGATTGGGTAACGAACGCGGTTACACGCTGGTGGATACCAACTGGACCCAGGCTTGGTTCCAGATTCCGGTCACAGCCGGCACCGCCTTCTGGCTGCGTTGGCGGTTGGGTTCTGACGCTAGCTACACCTCCCACGGCTGGATGATAGACGATGTGGCCGGAATGAATGTGGCTCTGGCAAAAGACGCCGCAGTCACGGCAATTACCGCTCCGGCCAGCATGTTTGTGCTTGATACTGTCGTGCCTGCCGCTTGGGTAAAGAACCTGGGTTCTGCTCCTCTGGACAGTTTTCAAGTCAGGATGACCATCGGCACGGAGTATTCCTCCACTGTTTCGGCGGGACCACTGGCGGTGGGCGACAGCGTGCTGGTGAGTTTTGCCAAGTGGTTGCCTTCCCGGGCAGGGTTCTTTGAGGCTAAGTGTTCTACCCGGTTGGCAGGCGATAACTATCCGGTCAATGATTTCCGGTCCGTATCCTGCGTGGTGGTAAACTTCACCGAGACCTTTGAGGCCACCAACGGCAGTTACAAGCCGGACCCGACCAGCGCGGCTTGGACCTGGGGCGCTCCTGCATCGCCCCGTCCCGCGGCGCGTTCGGGTACTAAGGTGTGGGGTGCACCGCTGAGCGGGAACTATGCTAACAGTGCCAACTGGAAACTGGTGTCCATACCCTATGTGGCCATGCAGGACACGCCGGTGGTCACCTTCTGGCACTGGTATCAGTTCCAGGCTCCGCCCACGCCTCCTACTGCGGCTTATGACGGCGGCAATGTGTCCTATTCTACGGATAACGGCAACACTTGGATTGTTATCTCGCCTTGGGCCGCGCGTTCTGCTCCGTATCACTCCGCGGTAATTACCGGCCTGCAGAACGAATACGGCTATACTGGCAGCATTTCGGCCTGGACCCAGGCTTGGTTCCAGATTCCGGTTGCCAATGGCACCAGATTTCTGTTGCGCTGGCGGCTGGGGTCTGATGCCTCCACCACCAACTACGGCTGGATGATAGAGGATGTGTCTGGTATTGGTATGCGACCGCTGGCGGACGTGCAGGCCAGTTCTATCGTGGCGCCTACGGGTACGATTGACTTCGGTACGGTGGTTACGCCCAAGGCCAAGGTGAGGAATCTAGGCGGTGCGAATGCCACGTTCAACGCGGTCTTCCGGATTGCGGACCGTTACGAAGACACCAAGCTGGTAACAGACTTGCTGCCGGGAGAAGAAAGGGAAATAACCTTCCGCGACTGGACCGCAGACACTGCCGCTACCGTAACACTGAGTTGCAGCACTGCTCTGCGCGGAGACGATGTTCCTGGCAACGACAAGGTTACAGGCGCCGCCTTCATCAGGCTCCAGGATGTGCAGTCGGTTGCCATAATGGCGCCGGTGGGAGCGGTTGATTCCGGAAGCGTGATTGTGCCCCGGGTAAGGGTCAGGAACAATGGCAATCAGCCGGCTACTTTCCCCACTTTGTTGACCATTGGTGGCTACAGCAATACCCAGACAGTTACGAACCTGGCTCCGGGCGAGGAAAGGGAAGTTACCTTTGCGGCTTGGAGTGCGACTGTGCGAGGCCAGTATACCGTAAAGTGCAGCACGCGACTCAGTGGAGACAGAAATCCGGGTAACGACAGAGTGACGGCGACGGTGTGGGTGGTACGTTACGACGTCGGGGTGGATACAATTCTTGTGCCAGCCGATTCGGTTGATTCCGGCACGGTAGTGGTTCCCAGCGTGCGGGTGAGAAACTACACTCAGGACTCTGCCCGTTTCGTGGTCTGGTTCAAGATACACAGGGCAGACGAAGATGCGTTGACCTGCGGAGCGGCAGAAACAGCGGTGCAGGCCTCTGATGGTAGCGATCAGACCTATGTGGACAGTCTGGTACTGTCGCTGCGCGGTGGCGAAAATGTGATAGCCGTGTTTGAGAAAGAATGGATAGCTGGGCCTGTCGGCAACTACCGGCTGGAATCCTATACCGTACTGGCTGGAGACATAAACAGAGCCAATGATACGGTCAGGGGCACCCTCAGGGTCGCACGTGTGGTCCGGGATGTAGGCACCGTGGCCATACTGTCTCCTGTGGGCAGCATCGATTCCGGGACAGTGATAGTTCCTCAGGCGATAGTGCGTAACTTCGGAACTAGACCGGAAACTTTCCCGGTAATGCTGACTATCGGCTCTGCCTACGTGGATACTCAGTTTGTCAGGTTAGACATCGGGCAGGAAGATACAGTGGAGTTTACCGAATGGACAGCACAACCGCGCGGAAGGTTGCGGGTGGTGGCTCGTACCTTGCTGGCAGGAGACGCAAACCCGAGCAACGACGCCCGGACCGACTCGGTGGAAGTAAGAACGCCGGGTGGAGTGGGTGAAGCGGGCGAGCTGCCGCAGAGGTTTGCCATAACAGGCGTGGTTCCCAATCCGCTCTCCCGCACCGGTGTGTTGCGTCTGGCTCTGCCTGCGGCTATGCCGGTGAATGTAACTTTGTACGACGCGGCAGGTCGCGTAGTGCAGGTACTGCTGGATGGTCAACTGCCTGCCGGTTATCATGAGGTCCGTCTGGCCGGCACCGAGCTGCGAGAAGGAGTTTACATCCTTGACTTGGCAGTAGCCGGCAATAGATGGAAGGAAAAACTGGTAGTGACAAGAGAGTAACCCCGGTTTTGGCTGCAGAGGGAGCTGTGTCCGCTTCCGGGCACAGCTCCCTGCCTTTTATGGAATAGGGCGAAACTTAGAGTCCGCGGCCTTCGAAGTCGGGCGTGTACTCGCGTCGGGCAGAAGACAGTTCCTGGCAGAAGGCTTCTTCAAATCCCAGCTTTACCAGATGGGCGCTAACATCCTCATATTCAGTTGGAGTAAGGCGGCGGTTCATACCGGGTAATTCTACCGCGCGATAGGTTGGGTAATACTGAGCCATCAGGCTGATGGCGGTGCTGGTGCCCAGATTGTCTGCAATCCGGTCCAATATGGCTTTGCTGTCATCTGTGTGTCCAGGCAGCACCAGGTGGCGGACGATGAGCCCTTTTTCTATAATTCCGTGCTCGTCATAGCGAGTGGTTCCCACCTGTCTTTTCATCTCCAGCAGGGCGGAGCAGGCGTAGCGGGCGTAATCGGGAGCCGAAGAGAACTGCCGGGCCAGTTCCGGCGAAAAATACTTAAAATCTGGGAGATACACCTGAACGAGACCTTCCAGCTTGGCCAGTGTTTCCACTTTCTCGTAGCCATTAGAGTTCCAGACTACAGGAATTTTCAGTTTCTTCTGTGCCTGCTGCAGTACCGGAATCAGCTGTTCAGAATAGTGGGTGGGCGTGACGAGGTTTATATTGTGGGCACCCTGCTGTTCCAACTCTAACATGATAGCCAGCAAGCGGTCGGGGGAGACCGGGCGGCCAAAGCCAAGCTGAGAAATGTCGCAGTTCTGGCAGAAACGGCAGGAGAGATTGCAATGGGTGAAGAAGATGGTGCCGGAACCGCGCGTACCGGAGATGGGCGGTTCTTCCCAGAAGTGCAGCTGGGCCTGAGCGACGACGAATTCCTCCGGCGCCCGGCAGACTCCCAGTTTTTGTTTGCGGTCTACCCCGCATTCGAACGGACACCCGCGACACACCATAGAGAGAATTATACAGAAGCGCGCTGGACAATACAGTCCGTTTTGTCCGGACGGGGATTGACATTTGAGAACATTGGTGATAAACTTAGTTTCTGGGCCACAGGCCCTGACCGCCAACTTAGCGGAGCTCGGCCTGCGGCCCTTATTAGAAAATAGCCAGTTTCAGGGCCAAACAGGCCAAAGGAGGACAAATGGCGCTGGTTGATGATGTCAGGAACATCATCGTTGAACAACTGCATGTGACACCGGAAAAGGTGACAGAGACAGCTCATTTTGTGGACGACCTTGGTGCGGATTCTCTCGACATTGTCGAGCTGGTCATGGCTTTTGAGGAGAAGTTTGGCATAGAGATTCCGGACGAAGATTCTCAGCAGCTTGTGACCGTAGGCAAGGCTGTCGAGTATCTGCAGAAGAAACTGGAAGAGAAAGAAAAGTCCAAGTAGCCCCACACATATCAGTTCATGTTCCTGCAGAATAACTGCCGTAGAGTGGTAGTTACCGGTCTGGGCGCGGTCACGCCCGTAGGCAACAATGTTGCTACCTTCTGGGAGAGCCTGCTGGCCGGCCGGACGGGGATAGCCCGCATCGCTTCCTTCGACCCTTCTGACCTGCCGGTGCAGATTGGAGCTGAGGTCAAGGGTTTTGTGGCCGAAGAGCGGTTGGACCCGAAACTGGCCAAGCGGACCGACCGGTTTACCCAGTTCGCCTTGTGTGCGGCGGCCGAGGCTATCAGCGACTCGGGGCTGGATTTTGATAGGGAAAACAGGTCCCGGGTCGGGGTAATTGTCGGCTCCGGTATGGGTGGGGTGCAGACTTGGGAGTCTCAACACGCCCAGTTCTTGGAGAAAGGGCCGCGGCGGGTATCGCCGCTGCTGATTCCCATGATGATTCCGGATATGGCCTCCGGACAGATTTCCATCAATTACGGTCTGCGCGGGCCGAATTTCTGTACAGTTTCCGCCTGCGCTTCGGGTGCCCATGCTACCGGTGAGGCGTTCCGGCACATAAAGCAGGGAGACTGTGATATTGTTATCGCCGGCGGTTCAGAAGCGGCCATTACCAGTTTCACGGTTGCGGCGTTTGCCAATATGGGGGCCTTGTCCAAGCGAAACGAAGCGCCGGAAAAGGCTTCCCGACCGTTTGATCGGGATCGGGACGGCTTTGTCATTGCCGAAGGATGTGGCGTGTATATCCTGGAAGAGCTGGAGCACGCCAGAAGGCGCGGGGCAAAGATATACTGCGAACTTGCCGGCTATGGTGCCACAGCTGACGCCAGTCATATCACTGCTCCGGACCCGGAGGCCCGGGGCGCAATTGAGGTCATGCGCCAGGCTATGGCGGAAGCAGGTCTGACGCCGGCGGACATAGATTACATCAACGCACACGGCACTTCCACGCCTTTGAATGACGCTTCAGAGGTAAAGGCCATATACGAGGTTTTTGGCGAACATGCCAGCCGCCTGGTGGTGAATTCCACCAAGTCCATGATAGGGCATGGTTTGGGCTCGGCCGGGGCGATGGAGTTTGTGGCCACGGTCTTGTCAGTCAAACACGGCAAGGTGCACGCCACCGTGAACCACGAGCAGCCGGATGAGGGAGTGACTCTGGACTTTGTCAAAGGAGCGGCACGCGCCATTCCTATACGCGCCGCTTTATCCAATTCCTTCGGCTTCGGCGGTCACAATTGTTGTCTGTGCGTCAAAGCCTACGAAGAAAACTGAAAGGGTGAGGTAGGGTATGAACATAGTCGTCTGCCTGAAACAGGTTCCTTCCACGGAAACCAAGATCCGCATTAACACCCAGACAGGATTTGTAGATACGAGCGAAGTAGAGTGGGTGGTGAATCCTTACGACGAGTATGCCATAGAGACGGCTCTGCGTATCCGCGAAAGAGTGGGCGGTACCGTAACTGCAGTGACTCTGGGTCCGGAAAGGACGAAAACCGCTCTGAGGACCGCTCTTTCCATGGGGTGCGACCGGGCAGTGCATGTGGCTGATACAGGCGCTGAAGATGTGGACTATCTGGGCAGAGGCCAGATGCTGGCTGCGGCAATTAAGCGGGAACCTTTTGACCTGGTGCTGTGCGGGAAGCAAGCGGTAGATGACGATCTGGCGGCAGTGCCGCAGGCCATCGCTCATTTCTTGGGGATTCCGCACGTGGCGGTGGTGCCAGAGGTAATAGTGGAATCCGGAAAACCGGAAATAGTCTGCCACCGCGAAGTGGAAGGAGCAACAGAAGTAGTGGAAATAAAGCTGCCCTGCCTGGTTACCATTCAGAAGGGTAAGTATGACCCACGTTATCCTACGCTGAAGCTAATGATGGCCGCCAAGAAGAAGGAGATACCTACTTTGACCGCTCAGGCTCTGGGCCTGGATCCGGCACAGTTGAGCCGGAGTATTGCTTATCTGGGCGACCGGTTGCCACCAGGCCGCAAACCCGGGAAAAAGCTGGAAGGAGAGCCGGCGCAGGTTGTGCCGGAGCTGGTGCGGCTATTGCGGGAAGAGGCAAAGGTAATCTAACCCTTGTAGGACGAAGTGTTTGACCGAAAGCTGAGTCAGGAACGGTTGGTGGTAGGCATCGGGGGTAATTCGGGCGCAGGCAAGACTACGGTGGCGCAGGAATTGAAACGGCTGGGCGCACAGGTAATTGACGCAGATGCGATTGCGGCCAGCGTGTTGCGTCAAGGCACTCCGCAATACAAGGAACTTATCAAGGCTTTTGGCAAGGACATAGTGGGCCGGAATGGTCAGATAGACCGCAAGGTCCTGGCAGCAAAGGCCTTTGCCGGAAAGACTCAGCTGAAGAAACTGAACGCCATCACCCACCCGGCAATCATAGAGCGCATCCGCAAGGAATTGGCCGAGATGCGCAAAGGGCTGATTATCCTGGACGCTGCCCTGCTTTTTACGGTGGGGCTGGACAAAGAGGTGGATGTATCTATCCTGGTCACTGCACCAGAGCGACTGAAGATAAAGCGTCTGGTCGCCTCCGGTCTGACCAAGGAAGAGGCCAAACGGCGGCTGGAATTACAGGAGCCGGACGCCAAAGTGTGGCGTCGCGCCAGCTTTGTGCTAGACAACCGGGGGTCGCTGGCCGAGCTGAAACGGAAGACTCGCGCTCTCTGGAATTTCTTCTACTCGGCCCGCTTCCAGAACCTGAGGCAATCGCAGGGCGCTTGAAGTCAGTCCGCGCTGACTATAAGCTGGAGTAGGACCAATATGTCTCGGTGTTTCTGTGTCTGTGTTTCCCTGAGGAGTTGAGAATATGACACTGGATCAGGTGCCGATTCGCGAATTGGAGCTGGCGGACGGTCTGGTGCGGACAGTTACTCCCTATGTTCTGGAATATGCCGAGGTAGAACAGCTGGCGGAAGACGTGTTCCATATCTGTCGGAGGCTTACCGATGGCGCAGTGGATGGCAGGGGAGAGCGGGAAAGAGAGTCCAACGCGGACAGCTACCCTCTATTGGCCAAGGGCGAAGTTTACGGCCGGATGCACGTAATCTATGACCTGGAAGAAACCCGAATCAATCTGGAATTTCCATCTGACCTTGCCACCAAATTCTATCGGCTGCTGCGGGAGCAGAGAATAGTGCAGCCGGATCTGCTTGAGGTCAGACGAACAATGTCGGGAAATCTGGCCGAAACCGTGGCGGCGGTACTATGGCAGATAGGCGCCATAAAAGTGAGCCTGGGCGATTTGCGTCCGCTGTTCCAGGTGGATATGCGCAAGAATCGCAGTCCGATATACATTGACGTAAAAAGTCTGGCCAACTACCCGGAGGTCAATGATTTCGTTCTGGGCTCGGCCGCTCTTTTGCTGCGCAAGGTCAAGTTTGACTGCATCTGCGGCATAGAAGCCGGCTCCATTGGCATTGCTGCGGTTTTGGCGCATAAACTGTGCAAGCCGGCTTTCTTTGCCCGGCGGGAAAAACGTTATCCAGAAGCCAGCCCCTTTGAAGGTATCAAGCGGCACGAACTTTTCCGCAAACGGGTACTGCTGGTGGATGACACGCTGGTCCACGGCTGGACCAAAGCCAGGATAATCAAAGAAATACGTAACTGGGGCGGCATTGTGGACGCCTGCTTTGTCATATTTGATCGGCGGCAGGGTGGGGAAAAGGATCTGGCCGAACTCGGGGTGCAGCTTTGGTATCTGACCGACCGTCGCGCCGCACTATCTCCCAAGATACCACCGGACATCAGCTTCCTTACGCCGGAGGAATACCGGGAGATTACGGATTACTTTGCCGATCCGGCTGCCTGGCACGCCAAGCGCGGACTGGAATACCACAAACTGCAACCGCCGGTCTGACGCGGCGGCCGAAATTCCCCTTGACAACCGTTTTTCTGTTTCTATATTTTATTTGTTCCCCCTAGAGAGTTGTCATAGACCGCCCAGGAGCCCGCAGTCGCGGGAGAGTCTGGTTTGAGGGGAATAATTTGCAGGAAGACGGGAAAGGAGGAAGTAACATCAGACTCGTCTAGATGAAGGGAAGGAACCAGCAGCGTGAAGCTGACTGGCGGATAGACAGAAGGGAGTTGAAAACAAGGGAGGATCAGATGATCAAAACTTTGAAGGTCCGTTACTACATCCGCAGGCTTTCCAGCGATGATTGGACCGTACGCGAAGATGCAGTCAGGGCACTGGCTGACCTTGGTGACCGTCGGGCGGTGGGGCCGCTTTTGGAAATGCTGGGTGACGAGCACCCGGTGGTACGCTCAGTCGTAGCGCTGGCTTTGGGCCGACTGGGGGACGAGCAGATGGTTCAGCATCTGGTGACAGCATTGGACTCCGGGAATTTCGAGATACGACGTTCTGCAGCTATCGCCTTGGGTGAGTTGAGGCATCCTCAGGCGGTTGAGCCTCTGCTCAGACGACTTGCCGAGGAAACATTTGCCCCGGTACGAGTGGCGTTTGTGGATGCGTTGGGAATGATTGGCGACAGCCGCGCCGTGGCAGGATTACATGTGGCGTTAGGCGATGGCGACGAGCGCGTCCGTCTGCACGCGGCCAAGGCTCTGGCGCTTTTAGGACAGCCGGAATGGAGACGCATAGTGGTTGGCGATGCCGAAGACTTCCGGCGGTTGGGCCGCTGCAAGGACAAAAGGGCTTTACCGCCTTTGTTGCGGGCGATAAAAAGCTACGACTGGGCGGTACGGGCCGCAGCCGCAAATGCGCTCGGTATTATGGGATGCAAAGAAGCGGTTGGTTATCTGGTGCAGGCGCTTGATGATGCGGAGTGGGCAGTCAGAACCGCTGCTGCCGAGGCTCTGGGGATGATAAAGGACAGACGGGCTGCAGAGCCACTGTTGCGAGTCTTAAGGTCGGGGCATCCGGACGTATTCCATGCTGCGGCAGAAGCGCTTGTCTGGTTGGAAGAACCTCGAGCCCGGGAACCTCTTCTTAACGCTTTGCAGGATGAAAATCCTCGGATTCGGGTTTCGGCACTTAGTGCTTTGGGACAGCTGGACGACAAGAGCACGGTAGCGTCCATTATCGGACTGCTGGGCGATGCGGAACCGACGGTGCGAGTGGCCGCGGCCACGGCTTTGGACCTACTGGGCGAGAAACTATGGAAGGAAATCGTGCGGGGGGACAAGGGTGATTTCGACCGGCTTGCAGATTGTAAGGACCAGCGAGCCATGGTGCCTTTGTTTCAGGCGCTGGACAGCAGAAGGGTGGACGTAAGGCTGAGTGCGGCCAGGGCTCTCGCAAGAGCGGCGCGGCAGCTGAAAGTGATTCTGGGTGAACGGTGGGCGGAAATACAGGCGCTATTGGCTTTTGAGCCGACACTCTTTGATGAGACCGGTTGATGAGACCGGAGTTATTCAGCCGAACAGCGTTCAAGGAGGTTCTCAGACCTAGCCCGGGTATTTAGAAGTTCAACTCAGGGCAGGGAATCTTCGGTCAGGAGCAGTTCGCACATTCCCGACGCCCGACCGTAGAGCACCAGACACTCTTGATACAACTGATTGCGACGTGCGGTGTCCTTGGCCCGGTGCCATTCGGCAATTGCCCGGCGCAGACCGACAATCTCTCTTTCCAGCCGTTGCAACTTGAAATTCAGACCCGGTCGCCGCAGAAGAGCTACGGAATCCATCCGGGCCGCAAGAGATGCAACTACCTGCTCCAGACTGTCCGCCTTCTGTTCATATGCGGCGATGGAATCCGCCCCCACTTGGCTTGCATATACCGGCGTGCGGCCGGTGTACAGTCTGACCGCGAGAAAGACAGTAGTAGCCGATATCAGCACCAGTAGGACGGTAAAAACTTGCAGCAAAACCTTCATTTTTGCTCCTGTGCTTCACATATATGATAAGTTCTGGCCGTACAACTGGTCAAGGCAAGAAGCTTTTCCGGCCAGTTCCTTTTCCTGTTTCTGGCGCAGGATGCTGAGGGTTGAACGGCGTTAACTGTTCGGATAAGCTTTGCTAAGAGGTAATAACAATGAATACGAAAAGAATGCTGTTCGCTATATCTGTCCTGGTGCTGGTGTTTACCGGTTGTGCCAGGCGGCGGACTATCACCTTGGCCTCCCTTGCTGACATCATCGTGGCCCAAGACGGTTCCGGTAACTATCTCAAAGTAATGGACGCAGTCAACGTGGCGGAAGGAGGTGACATCATATTTGTCAAACCGGGAATCTATAAGGAAAAGGTAGTGATTGACAAGGAGGACATCGTACTCGTGGGCGCCGGGCCCGGAAAGACGATTATTGACGCGGACGAAGAACATGCCGCCATCATTCTGAGCGGCAACGCCTGCATAGTTGAAGGCTTTAGCCTTACCGGAGGAGAATACGGTATCGATGTCAGACACGGTTACCATCGGATCAGTCGCTGCCTCATTTTCGGCAACAGGTATTTTGGTATCCACCTGTCCGACCAGCCAAGCGTCGGTTCGTCCATTATCGAGTTCTGCACCATTGTGGATAATGGCGTTTCCGGCATATACTCCATGAAGGACGACGAGAATACCGAAATTCGATACTGCGTCATCGCCCGTCACGAGAACGGCATAGTTGCTATTAACGAAGGAGGAGGCATGAAGGTTGAGTACAACGTGCTGGACAACGAGGATGGAAATTTTGACATCTTAACCGCAAGCAAGAAGGACAATATCGAAGGCCACCCACAGTTTGTGAATCCGAATAAGGCTGACTATCGCCTGAAGAAAGACTCGCCGGCGATCAACATCGATGGCAAGGGCACAACCGCGGGTTGTTTCTAGCCCGGCAGCCAACTGGCGACAAAAGATTAGGATAGATAGAAAACTATTTTCTTGAGGAATCAGGTTTTCTTGACTTGGGCAGGGGGGCGAGTATGCTTTATTTGCGTGACGAGACTGGTTACGTCTCGAGAGAGAACTGCCGCGGTCCTTACGGCGTTAGGTTTAATTTTTTCCAGTCTGGCCGGCGCAGAGGCGCCGGCTGTTTGTTTTCCCGAAAAAACTGCCAGTAATGGCATGACCGCAGCAGTGGTGATGAAGCCGCGGGGCAAAAATCCGCAGGGCGCAGAGGAGTATCTGTGTCTGCGGGATTCGGCCGTGATGGTGAAGGTTCCAGCTGCAGGCACAAGGCGCGCATTCTACATAGATAAGTACGAGGTGACCAACCGGCAGTTTGCCCGCTTTGTGGAGGCTACTGGTTATCAGACTGACGCGGAAAAGCATAACCGGGGATGGGTGTACGATTTGGAGCTGGGCCGCTGGGAGGAGAAGAAGGGCGTCAGCTGGCGGGACTTTCATCGGCCGGAGACGGACAATCATCCGGTAGTGCTGGTGTCGTATAATGACGCCCGGGCCTATTGCGACTGGGCGGGCAAAAGACTACCCACAGAGGAAGAATGGGAACTGGCCGCGCGAGGCACCAGAGACCAGACCTATCCCTGGGGCAATTCGCCGCCAACCGGAGCTACCTGCAACTTTGCCGACCGCAGTCTGGGCACAGAGTGGGCCAGCAAACAGATTGACGACGGCTTCGGTTTTACGGCACCGGTGGGCAGTTACCCGCAGGGTGCTTCGCCTTGGGGTTGTATGGATATGGCCGGAAATGTGTGGGAATGGTGTGACGGCTGGTATGGCGGCCCTGCTCAGAGCGGCAAGGCTAATCCGCTGGTGCATCCCACCAGTTCTAACCGGGTGCTGCGCGGCGGTTCCTGGGGCGACGGGCCGAGAATGATGGCGTGCGGTTCGCGTATTGGTCTGTGGTCTTCTTTCCGCTTTACCTACAGTGGATTCCGCACCGCCTTGGGGCCCGAGCGAGCCGGAGTCGTGGAAATAGCCGCCTGCCAGGATACAGCGCCGTTCCTGACTCCACACGAAAATATCCGGCAGTAAAAATCAGACAACCGTAAAAGAAACGGCGGGCACCCGGCCCGCCGTTATTTGCTCGGGGTGAAGGTCTATTGCACCTTCACTGACCTAGCTGCGTGCCTGTGACCCGGTCCACAATCTACGACTACCACATATCCGCCCGCGGGAAGCGAGCTTAGCAATGGTCCTTCCAGCCGCAACTGCGAGCCGGCAGAGAACTCCTGACTGAGACGGAGTCTGCCGTGCAAATCATACAGCCTTACGTTGATTGGCTGCCCGGCGTATCCCTGGCTGAAACTCACCACCAGGCTGCTGCGGAAGATGGGCGGGACCACCGGAATCCGCGGCTGGTCCTCGCGATTCCCGTTGATTCCCGCCACTGGTTCTTCCAGGCGGCCGGAGCCGTCCAGCATACCCGGGCTGCCCGGCAGGTCAACGCGCGGAGGCACTATAGGTACGGGCAAGGGAAGCTCCGGCAAGCTTGGAAGCACGGGCAGAATCAGACGTTCCTCGCTTGCCTCATCTACCAGCAGAGGCTGGCCAATCCGGACAGGCGGAACCATCGGTGGTACCAGGTCCAGGTACATAGGCGGTTGCGGCTGCCTGTACTCCGGATTGATTTCAGCCAGAGCCGGAGTCAGTAGTAGAAGTAAGGTAAATAGACCGATTAGCTTTTTCATAGCTACCTCCTGTTTTTTACTGCTGGCAGAACCAGCAGGACTCTTCCCATTATTAATGACTATGCGGTGCCGGCGAGAGATTCTATTCTCTGCGCCGGGCCCGGAACTACTCCGGGCCGTCTTGTATAGTGCGTCGTTACTGTACCGCATAGCACTGCTTAGACACAAACCGAAGCGCAAGGATTCAGCAGTCTGTAAGACCGCGCCAGCATCCAAAAAGGAAAAGCTTTTCAGCCTGCTTTGTCCGACGCTCAGATGCGGCCGGAACATACGGATTTACAGCCGGATACACAACTGCCCGCCGCACTGGAGACAAAAGCGGGGTAGAACGGCGTAGGTAATACTTTTTCAATCAGTTATCAGCTTAGTCCCTGGTATTACCGCCCCCGAATTTGTTGCCAGCTTCTTCTGGGTGCTGTTTAGGTGCAACCTATGGGAAAACCAAGACTTGGCGCTTTTATTGCCCCTTGCTCGGCCGCAGCCCCCTAGGCGGCGTGGGCGCTGGGGACTCCCCGGCAAAACCGTCTTCTGGATAAAAACGGCCGCTTGTGTCCATATAACCTGATGAGAAGAGAGACCTAAAGGAGGAAATTATGGATAACTTCTCAAGACGGATAACAATGAACCGGGGCACTATCCGCGTGCTGGAAGAGAATACGTAAAGGCGCTGAAAATCCGCTGCTGGGAAAAGCGCAGCCGCAGGCGGAAAAACTGTTCGGAAAGAGGTTTTGTCCCTGCTGGAAACCGCGGGAATGAGCAGATTTGAGACTATGCACTACGGCTGGTTTCTGCGCGAACTTTCCCGGCTGTGGTGCAACTATGCGGGCCGGGACCTTGCCTTTCATCTGGAGCTGTGTATGCGCAAATGGCTGGGATACGGACTGAAAAGCGAAATAATCCAGTTTCTGGTAGTGGAAATACACCTGCGGCTCAAAGCTAGAAGCGAAAACGGCAAGAAGGCGGAATGACAGATGGACCCAACAGAAAACAGACAGATAGAGCGGGCCGTAAGTCGCCACCATCGGGCGTTGGCCAGAGGCACTGCTCCCTGCCGCGCGGACGGCGACGCGCAGGCAGACAACTTCCGGGCCGCACTGGAGCGGGCAGAACTGCGTGCGGCGCAGATGAAAGCAGTCCTGCACGCCGCGCAGGTGCTGATGGGCCAAACCCTGCTCTGGCGCAACTTCATTTTGCATCTGGACCGGCTGGCACGCACCTGTGGAGGCGTCACGGCATCGGTGCTGGTGCGAGCAGGCCCTTCGCGGGCTGGCACGCACCTGTGGAGGCGTCACCCTGCGGTTGCGCGCAAAGGAGGCGGTACAGCGTTGGGCGGCCTTGGGTCTGGACGCAGAACTGCTCCTTCGCCTTGCCGCAGAAGTATTCGGCCTGGACGCATTGACAGAAAAGGGTGGGAAAATAGAATGCCACAATGGGGTTGAATAGGCTCGCAGTAATCTGGGCGCTGCTTGTGTCCCTGAGTTGGGGCTTCTGGGACTTCTGGCCCTATTTGCAACATCAGGACCTGCTTTCCCGTTCCATAGATATCTGTGGTGAGCGATATCCGGAAATGCTTACCGAACTCAGGGTTTATCGCGATCGTCTGCTCGCCGGGGTCCACGACGAAGACTATGACCAGGACGAAGTCAACGGCTCCTACTCCGACTATTCAGGCTACTGCGCGGTGCTTCCGGCTGCCTGGTGGCCCACGGCGCGGCGACGGCTCAACGCTATCCAGTGGGTTTATGACCCGCAGAATCCCAACAACTGGAATGCGGCTCTGGTCACCTATCCTTCCGATCCGGCCCGGGCTTACTATATGCTTGGCCACATCATTCACAACTTGCAGGACTTGTTTGTGCCGGCGCACGCGCACATTGCGCCCCATGGCGCAGGCACAGGTGGTCTGGTGGAAAATCACTCCTGGCCACTCTACTTTGATAACTTTGAGCAATACTGCGAAACAGGCGCCAACGAACTTGGCCGGGCCCGGGCAGAGCGCATTCCGCAGGCTCCGTTGGAAACACTAATGGTGTGGGCGGCGCGCTTTGCTGCCACAGACGTGGAATCGGTGGGATTCAGACCGTCTTTATACTATGCTCGGCCGGACAGTGCGGGCGGCTGGGGTCGGTACCGACCCTATCCTTCCGGCGGCTATCCCTGCGGTCGGGACCGTATCACCAATGCGCTGGCCGACTCCTGGTCGCTCTGGCTCGCGCCTACCTGCTGTGAATACGGAGCTGCGGCCATACGCAACTTCTGGCGGGCAAGCGTAGGCCGCAAGGAAGGTCAAATGGTTCGGTCTGAGACGCTGTTCCTGCCGACTTCGCCTATACGGCCCGGCTCTTTACTGCTGGAGGTGGCGCAACCGGTGCGGGTGCAGTTCTTTACTCCTTCCGGCTGGCTGGAGGCAGAAGCCACAGGCACCCGTATTTACTGTCCCTTATTGCCTGGGGGGCGGTGGTTTGTGCGCGTAGCGGACAGAACTGGCGCGACAGTATTTCCGCTGACGGTTATTCCTTAGAGCTGGCTTGCCTGCCAGCGCGGGTCGGCCATGGCTGCGTCCAGCTCAGAGCCGGCACGCAGGGCAGTGCGGTGCTGCCGGTCGTAGTCCGCACCGGCATATCTGCAGAGAAGCTGGATGGGAATGTCATCGGCTCGGCGCAGGCTTCCACTACCGTTGGGCCGCAGGGCGAATAGAAGCATGAGTAAACTCGACGCTCGATTCAGACAGAATGAACCGGAAAGGAAGCCTGCTATCGGGTATTCCCAGAAAGCTTTTCATAGAAGCGTTCCCATTATCCCCCGCCAGCGCTCGCGCACTCAGTCCATGCCGAGTACTCGCGCAACGTACTCCCCCTGCTGGCAGATGACCGGAAACTCGCGCTCGATGTCGGCCCACTGACGGTTCTCTCGGTCGGGAATATGCCTCAGGTCTGTGTCTGAAAGAATGTACCCATCAAGTGATATGCTCTTGGTCCTGAAATCATCTCGCTCGGAGAACTCCCTGAGCTTGTTGAGCGCTTCGAACTTGGGTTTGGTACCCCTCAATCCCTGATGGTGCAACCCGTGTGGGTCCAAGAACCGAACGTGCACAGCTCCGGTCTCGCGGTTCCTAAGCCAGATGATGAAATCCGGGTAGAAACCGCTGCGCGAGAACAGACCCACACCGCGGCCCGGCAGGTTTCGGAGTACGTACACTTCATAGTTCCGATAGGGTTCTTTGTCATGGTTATCCCGCCAGAACTTCTGCATGTCCTCCAGTAACCGCTTTTCGTTCTTTCCCAGCGGCGGCGGCT
>CBFGJV010000006.1:0-105610 GCA_965649205.1 Caldifarciminota bacterium
GTTTAGGGGGCTACTAGCAGGAAATTGGCAATCAGAGAGTCAATCGCAAGAACAAGCGGCAACTGAGGCAAACAGCGAACAAGAAGTTCAGCCTGGAAACAAAACCAAGACCTCTAAAGACTACGAAACGGAGCAAATCTGGTACCGATCAAGCGGGTAATTATGGTCTTTGGACGCGAACTAGACTGTGAGTCTGGCTCTGCCTCGGTATCCCCCTTGACAAAAGACATGTGTCTTGCGCGCAAGCCAGCTGTCTACTTCCTCTCTTCTCGGTCTACCGGAACTTGACTATTAACCAGCTCCCTGTAGCTTTTGACTGTGAATACTTCTCCATTTCTTGAGTTGTGCCGATCGCGCAGGTCCGTACGAAGTTTCGCAGCAAGGCCAGTAGAAAGAGAAAAATTAGAACTGTGCCTGGAAGCTGCCCGACTTGCTCCCTCCGCTGAGAATCTCCAGCCCTGGCGATTTGTGATATTCGACGAACCCGAAAAACGGCAGGCATTAGCCGCAGCGGTATTCCGGGGCGTATTCTCTGTTTCGCGCTGGGCAGCCAGAGCACCAGTGCTGGTTGCCCTTCTGCTCAAAGAAAACCTGCTGGTTAACAAAGGAGGAGGCGCGGTGGCAGGTGCGCCCTTCCAGTACATAGACGCAGGTATAGCCGGGGAGCATTTTGTGCTGGCTGCAGCCGAGCAGGGTTTGGGAACCTGCTGGATAGGCTGGTTCGATGGCCGAGCCCTGCTCAGACATCTGAACCTGAAAAACAAGGGTTACCGGTCCGTATGTCTGTTCGCCGTGGGTTATCCGGAACGACCTCCTGCCGGCGAGCCGAAGCGAAAACCTTTGTCCGAAATTGTCATTTGGAACCCCGGGCCCGAATAGCCGTGCCACCGGTTCTGTCAGTAGTCTGTGTCAATGCTTGACACCTGATTAGGACTGAGCAAACTACCCCTGTGATCGGTCTGGGACAAACCCTGCGCTTGTGGGAGGCGAAGTTTGCCGACAGACTGCGCACCCGGACCGGTATGGCCCTGGTTTTGGCGGGTGTTTTCATCTTCGCTTTTTTTCTCTATTTGCCCACCGTCCGCTACGACTTTGTCTGGGACGATAATCTGCTCATTACCCAGAACCAGCAGCTGGCCGAGTCTTCCTTGGGACAGGTTCTGAATCGCGGTTTCTGGGAAGGCTCTCCTGACCTGCCCGCAGGACCGGCCCGCTTCTATTACCGACCTCTCACCACCCTGTCTTTCTGGCTGGATTTGAAACTGGCCGGACCCAATCCTGCCCATTTTCACTTGGTAAACATCATCCTGAATGCGCTGGTATGCGTCATGCTCTGTCTTACAGTCTGGGAACTGCTTCATTCCGGACTCTGGGCCGGCCTGGCCGGCATCCTGTTTGCCGCCCATTCCAACCACGTGGAATCTACCGCCTTCATTTCCGGTCGCACTGACCTACTCGCCGGTCTGTTCATCCTGCTGGCCACCTTTGCTCTGTTGCGTTCTCTGCGTAAGCGCAACCTGCGCTGGTGGCCGCTGGTTCCAACTGCTTTCTTTCTTGCTCTCCTTTCCAAAGAAACCGTCCTGCTGTTTCCGCTGCTCGTAGTTCTTGCTCCGCTTCTCACCCAGACCAGCTATGATCGCCGGTACTGGATTCTATTACTGGCCACCCTGCTTGCAGTAGGTGCTTACTTTGTTCTACGCGCAGGGATTTCCCAACCGCTTGTTCCGGCTGACGACAATCTGTTCAATTCGCTCGTTCCTTTGGCCAACACCGCTGGCCTTTACGTAAAAATGCTGTTCTGGCCCTTCACCCATAAAGCCAAGTTTCCCCAGGATCCCGGTTTCCATACGCTTACCCCCTACGCTCTCGGTCTGCTTTTGTTCAGCGCCAGCGTGCTCTTGCTTGGACTGCGTCGCCGTTTTCGTATCGTTCTTTTCGGTTTCGCTCTCGTCGTTCTTTTCCTTCTGCCTGTAACGCTCGTTCGCATCGGCCCTCAGGCGGCAGAGCGATTGAATTATCTGCCTTCAGCCGGTTTGGTTCTCATCGTCATCGCCTACCTTTCCCGGCAACTGCACACGCGACCAGCGTTGAGACGATTGGCAGGTCTGGGACTCTTGTCCATCCTTGTGATTCTCGTACGCGATACGCTAAACCGCAGCCAGGTCTGGCGCAACGAAATTACCCTGTTTTCGGCCATGATTAAGGAAGCTCCGCAGGCGCCCAGCGCCTATGGAAATCTCGCTGCTGCCCTGCGGACCACGCAACCAGACTCAGCCATCAAGCTGTACCACAAAGCCCTTTCTCTGGACCAAGGGTATCTTCCGGCTCACATTGACCTGGGCGTATTGTACAGCCAAAAAGGTGATTTTCGCCAGGCTATTCATCATTTGCGTATCGCAAATGAACTAAGCCCCCACTCGCCATCTGTACTTACCAATCTGGGCAATGCGTTTTTGGCCGCTGGAAGACCGGACAGCGCCGCCGCCTACCTGCAAAGAGCGGTGGCGATAGCACCCCGGACCGCACCGGTGAGGCTCAATTACGCGCAAGCCCTTGACGCTCTTGGAAAGACTACCCAGGCCGACTCTCAGCTTCGTCTGGCTTTGTCTTTAGATTCCCAGCTGGTGCCCGTGCACCTGGCTTTATCCGAGCGGTTCGAACGAGCCGGCGAGCTGGAAAGTTCTGTAGTGTATCTGCACAAGGCGACACGACTGAACTCGGCCCAGCCGGCTACTCTCAATCGCCTGGGCACACTGCTGGTACGGATGGGAGACACTGCCCAGGCCGAAACCAACTATGTCCGGGCTCTGACGCTGGACTCTTTATTCCTGCCCGCCCTGTACAACCGGGCCATACTTTGCGCTTCCCGCGGCGACTCAGCTCAGGCCTTAGCGCTGGCCGAGCAGGCGTACCGGCTGCGACCGGACTTGAGTTCCGTCCGCGACCTGTATTTCACTCTACTCGGTGACCGCCGGTAACCTGTTTCTGCCTCCTAATTTGAGCTTGACCGCTCCTGCAGTTTGTGCTAGAACTTTCGCCGTGCGGTTTGACCTGGCCGGTAGAACAGGACCAAGAATAGATTAGGAGGAGCTATGCGGTATCGGCAGTGTGTCATATACAGAAACCGTCCCGCCTTCGCCCTGCTGGTTATTCTGCTCTGGGGTCTGACAGTATCACCCGCCTGGGCAGGTAATACCGGCGTACTGACGGGTCGAGTGTATGACAAGAGAACCGGAGAACCTCTGGCATTTGCCAACGTGGTAATAGAAGGCACAGAACTGGGCGCAGCCACCGACGCAACCGGAAAATACGAGATTATCAACATTCCGCCCGGCCGCTACAAAGTCACCGCCTCCTACATACGCTACAACCCCATGTCTGTGACCGATGTGCTGATAGTACAGGACCAGACCGTCACTCTGGACTTTCGACTCTCGGAGACGGTGGTAGAGCTGGGACGGGTGGTAGACGTAGTGGCCAGCAAGGTGAAACTGGTGAACCCCACCACAGTTTCGGTAGAACGTATCATTACCGATCAGGATTTCAAACGGCTGCCGGTGGCCCAGCTGGCTGACCTGGTCGGACTGCAGGCCGGCGTCACCCACGTAGCCAGCCGCGGCTGGACGCATATTCGCGGAGGCCGTTTTGATGACGTGTCTTATCTGGTTGACGGCGTTTCGGCTCAGGACAAAATCTACGGCACGCTTTGGTCCTCACCCAAGCCTACCACTGATGCCATACAATCGGTAGTGGTGATTACGGGCGGATTTGACGCCGAATACGGCGAAGCCATGTCCGGCATCATCAAGGCGGTAACCAAAGAAGGCGGCAGCAGAACCAGCGGTCGTCTCGGACTCGTCACCGATGAGATGTTTCCCAATCCGGATTTAAACTTCGGCTACAATCGGCTTTCCCTCAGCGTAGGCGGGCCGACCCCGCTCTGGAGCCGGTTGCGCTACTTCCTTTCTGGTGAGTATTTCAAGACCGATGATTCCCGGGACTGTCGTTACAAGGTGAACGCACCCCGCGGCGAATACGCCGCCGAGGGCAAACTCACACTGGCTATGCCCAAGTCATTCTTTCTGACTAGAGAAGGTCTGAAGCTCACTCTTGACGGTCACCATTCCAACTACCAGTGGCAGAGTTTTTCTCACTCCTACAAGTTCTGGCCCCAGGGCATGTTTGCCAACCGGGTGCGGTCTTACAAGTCCAACCTGACTCTGAACCATATGCTCTCACCCACAACGGTTTACGAAGCCAAGGTCGGCTGGTTTATGACTTCGCTCATCCGTTCGGTCCGCAACTTCCAGGCGGAAGCTGCCGACACCGTCGGATTCTGGGGTTTTCTGCGCCGCCTGGGTATCTGGGACCGCTACATATTCCGGGCCGAAGACTGGGTCTTCAATTGGAAAAAATACCGCGACTATGAGTACGCCCACCCGGACCGATTCGACACCGCCAAAACCCCGCGCAGCATTCAGGAGGCGGTGGTAGGTCTGTACCGTTCCTACTGGCTGGGACCTGACTCGGTTCCCATATACGCGCACCCCGGAGAACGCAACTTCCTGCAATCTTACGCGCTTGTCTCCTATCCTTACGGTGTGGCCGGCCTATTTATCACTGAAGGAGACAACCGCGTCTGGCATTACCGTGCCACCAACCATACCTTTGGCAAACTGGACATAACCCGAACCATAAACAAGGTGCACGAGATTAAGACCGGTATGGAAATCAAGGAATATTCCCTTTCGGTATACGAAAATACCATACCCTGGGACCCCAATCCGTTCTGGGACGCCTTCAACTACAAACCGGTGGTGGCTGCTGCCTACATTCAGGACAAGGCAGATTTTGAAGACCTGGTGGTGCGTGCCGGTCTGCGTTTTGACTATCTCAATTCCAAGGGCAAGGTCCGAGCTTTTCCAGAAAGCATAGGCTCCAGACCGGAAATTGCCGACAGCATGCTGCCGGTTGCAGCCAAGTACCGTCTCTCTCCGCGCCTGGGTCTTTCCTACCCGATTACCGAGCTCATCAAGTTCCGCTTCTCCTATGGCCACTTCTACAAAAATCCGGAGTTTCAGAACCTGTACACCTATGCCGACCGCAGCGCGGCTGAATTCCGCGGCCGGGCTTCCACCATGGGCAATCCCAACATGGAAGCAGAAAAAACCATCGCCTACGAAATGGGTTTCGACGCCCAGCTTTCCGAGGTGTTCCAGTTTGACATCACTGCTTTCTATAAAGACGTGTTCGACCTTTCCGGTACCAAAACAGTACACGCTTTGCCCACCCCCTACTCCATGTTCTACAATGTATCTTATGCCCGAATTCAAGGTTTCGAAGCCACGGTGACCAAGGCGCTGGATAACTACTGGTCCAGCCGTCTGGGTTACACCTTCCAGATTGCCAAAGGCACTGCCTCTGACCCCTACTCCTCCTACAAGGGCGATTGTTATCTGGCTCAGGACCGTCGTCATCAGCTTCACGGAGACCTGACCTTTGCCTTTCCCTCTGATTTTGCCTTCACGCCGTTGCGTGACTTCAATGTCTCCGGCGTAGTCAGCTACGGGTCGGGCACTCCCTACACGCCTACCGACCTGCGCGGCAATCAAACCGGACCGGAGAACTCTGCGCGCATGCCCGGAACCATGAACATTGATGCCCGGGCCGCCAAGGAATTCCGTCTGGCCGGACTTTCCCTCACCCTTGCCTGCGACATCACCAATCTGGCCAACGCCACGCAGGTAATCAATGTGCATTCCGCCACCGGCAAGCCAGATTTCACCGGCCGTACCATCACGCGCTACGAATTCGGCTCCGGCATTGCCTTCGGCGACCTGTACTATCATCCCTACCGGGACTACAATCACGATGGCTACCTGAGCCAGATGGAACAGTACGATTCCTACGTGCGCGCCTACAACGATGCCAATAATCCGCCGACAAACTATGGTCCGCCGCGTAAAATTCGTTTCGGTCTGAGTCTATCTTTCTAACCGAAAGGAGAAAAAGTGAAAAAGAAAGCTCTGCTGGTATGGGGTGGCTGGGAAGGCCACGAACCCAAACAATGTGTGGAACTGTTCGCGCCGTTTCTACAACAGAACGGTCTGGATGTGGAAATCAGCAACACGCTTCAGTCCTACGAAGACCTCGAAGAGCTCTTGCAACTGTCCCTCATTGTCCAGGCGGTAACCATGAGCACCATCACCGAGCAGCAGGAAAAGAACCTGCTTGAAGCCATAAAAAGCGGGGTGGGCTTTGCCGGCTGGCACGGTGGTATGTGCGACTCCTTCCGGCAAAATACTGAGTACCAGTTCATGACCGGAGGACAATGGGTGTCGCATCCTGACGGCATTACTGACTATGTTGTGAACATCAACAAACCCCAAGACCCCATTGTGCGGGGACTTTCCGACTTCCGCATGCACTCCGAACAATACTACATGCATGTGGACCCATCCAACGAAGTGCTGGCTACAACCACCTTCCACAGTCCCAAATATCCCTGGATAAATGGCACCGTCATGCCTGTAGTCTGGAAACGCATGTGGGGCAAGGGCCGGGTATTCTATTCCTCTCTTGGTCATGTGGCGGCGGATTTCCAGGTGCCCGAAGCTCGCACCATACAGCAGAGAGGAATGTTGTGGGCGGCAGATTTACTAAAGTGAAGCAAGTTCTGGAAAGGAGACTATGATGTCCGACAAAATAAACATAGGCGTGGTCGGTTGCGGCAACATCTCTGGTATATATCTAAAGAATCTGCAACGTTGCTCTTTTTTGCAGGTTGTTGCCTGCGCCGACTTGAAGAAAGAGAAGGCAGAAGCCAAAGCTAAAGAATTCTCCGTCCCTCATGTGTACACGGTGCAGGAATTGCTCTCTGACCCGGAAATCGACCTCGTTCTGAATCTCACCATACCCAAAGCTCACGCCCAGATAGCCCTGCAAGCTCTGGCCAGGGGCAAATCGGTGTATAACGAAAAACCCCTTGCGCTCAAACTGCAGGAAGGCAAGAAAATGCTTGCTCTCGCCCGCAGGAAAAAACTGCTCGTCGGATGTGCTCCCGATACCTTCTTGGGCGCCGGCCTCCAGACCTGTCGCAAGCTCATTGACGAAGGCGCCATCGGCAAACCCGTAGCTGCCACCGCTTTTATGATGTGCCATGGCCACGAATCCTGGCATCCTGACCCAGAGTTCTACTACGATGTTGGCGGCGGTCCCATGTTCGACATGGGGCCCTACTATCTGACTGCACTCGTGAATCTCATCGGGCCGATAAGGGCGGTGAGCGGTCTGGCCCGCACCACGTTTGCGCAACGCACGATCACCAGCGCGCCAAAGTACGGAAAGAAAATTCGGGTGAAAACTCCTACCCATATCGCCGGACTTTTGGAATTCACCGGCGGCGCCGCCGGCACCATCATTACCAGCTTTGATGTATGGCATCACACCCTGCCGCCTATTGAAATCTACGGCACTGAAGGGTCTTTGCAGGTTCCAGACCCAAACTGTTTCGGAGGTCCGGTGCGCCTACATCGCAGCCAGGACACAGAATGGACCGAAGTGCCCCTGACCCACCCGTATGCAGAGAACAGCCGGGGTCTAGGCGTAGCCGACATGGCCCGCGCTCTGCTTTTGGGCAAGACCCGTCACCGGGCTAACGGCAATCTGGCTCTGCACGTACTGGAAACCATGCACGCCTTCCTTTCCTCTTCCCGCACCGGCCGTCGTCAGACGATCAAAACCAAATGTCAGAAACCAGAGCCGATGGACGCCCAGGCGAAACCCTGGGAATGGTAAGGAGGAAGAAATGATCAAGGGACCGGCTATATTTCTTGCTCAGTTCCTCGCCGACGAACCACCATTCAATACGCTAGCCAACATCACCGCCTGGGCTAAGTCGCTGGGTTATATAGGGGTGCAACTGCCCGCCTGGGACAAGCGGGTAATAGACCTGGACATGGCCGCCTCATCCCGCAGCTATTGCGAGGACCTGAAGGCGCAGTGCAACGGCCTGGAGATTACGGAACTGGCCACCCATCTGCAGGGACAGCTTGTCGCCGTTCATCCTGCCTATGACCTGCTTTTTGATTCCTTTGCTCCTCCTCGGCTGCGCGGTAATCCGGCCCGACGTACCGAATGGGCGGTGCAACAGATGAAAAACGCCATCCGCGCTTCCCACCATCTTGGTCTTAAGGCTATCCCCACCTTCAGCGGCGCTTTCCTGTGGCCTATGGTGTATCCTTGGCCCCAGCGACCCCAAGGTCTTGTGGAGATGGGATTTGCCGAACTTGCCCGACGCTGGAAACCTATCCTTGACTATGCCGACCGCTATGGCATAGACCTGGCGTTTGAGATTCATCCCGGCGAAGACCTGCACGACGGCGTCACCTTTGAAAGGTTCCTGGCCGCAGTGAGCAACCATCCGCGCGCCAACCTGCTCTACGACCCTTCTCATTTCGTCCTGCAATGTCTGGATTATCTGGGCTTCATTGACATCTACGCCGACCGCATCAAGGCTTTCCATGTCAAGGATGCCGAATACCGGCCTTCTGCCCGCAGTGGTGTTTACGGCGGCTATCAGGACTGGAAACACCGGCCGGGCAGGTTCCGCAGCGTAGGAGATGGCCAGGTGAACTTCCGCCAGGTATTCACCAAACTCACCGAATACGGCTACTCTTCCTGGGCGGTCCTGGAGTGGGAATGCTGCATCAAAGATGCGGCGCAGGGAGCAAAAGAAGGCGCCGCTTTTATCCGCTCACTGCTCATATCTACCCCAAAGCGAGCCTTTGACGACTTTGCCGGAGGAAAAACCGATACTGACACCAACCGCAAAATCTTGGGGCTGACGCTCCGCAAGGGAGGAAAGAATGATTGAGCGCAAATTACGAGCCGGCATCGTAGGAGGCGGTCGCGGAGCTTTTATCGGCGCCGTACACCGCATAGCGGCAGAATTGGACAACGAAGCGGAAGTTGTCGCCGGCGCCCTATCCCGCGACCCGGCAGTCGCCCGCGAGTCAGCCCGAGAATGGCACCTGCTGCGCTCCTATGACTCCTATGAGGAAATGGCAAAAGCAGAAGCCCGTCGTCCAGACGGCATAGACTTTGTCATCGTCGCTACTCCCAACTATGCTCACTTCCCGGTAATCAAAGCCTTTGCCCGCCAGGGCATTCATGTAGTGTGTGATAAACCGCTGGCTATGAGTTCCCGAGAAGGTCGCGAGATAAAAAAGCTGGTACAGAGAAAACGGCTGGTATTCGCCCTTACTCACAACTACACCGGCTATCCGCTAGTCCGACAGGCGCGGGAAATGGTACAAAAGGGTGAACTGGGAAACATCCGCAAAGTCATAGTGGAATATCTGCAGGACTGGCTGATGCAACCCTTGGAACGTACCGGTCAGAAGCAGGCCGCCTGGCGTACCGACCCCCGCTATGCCGGCGTCTCCTGCTGCATCGGCGACATCGGTACGCACGGAGAAAATCTGCTCTCCTACATTACCGGTCTGCGGATAACCGCGGTTGCGGCCGACACTACCACCTTTGTACCCGGACGCCGCCTGGAAGACGACGCCAATATCCTGCTCCGGCTGGAAAACGGTGCCAAAGGAGTCCTGGTCTGTTCTCAGATAGCGGCGGGCGAGGAAAACGCTCTCTCCATCCGCATCTACGGTACCAAGGCCGGTTTGGAATGGCATCAGCAGGAGCCAAACGTGCTCATCCTGAAGCGACCAGACGCCCCGAACGAGATACTGCGACCGGGCCGACCCTACCTCTCCCCTGCGGCCAAAGCCCGCTCCCGTCTGCCTGCTGGCCATCCGGAAGCATTCCTTGAAGCCTTTGCCAATATCTACCGAGCAGCCATAAAGGACATCCGCGCCGCCCTGGAAGGAAAACCTCTGACCAAAGACTATCCCACAGTGGACGACGGCATACGAGGAATACGTTTCGTAGAAAAATGCATTGCCAGCGCAAACCGCAACGGACGCTGGACAAAACTGTAAGGAGTGAGAATGGAATCTATTATCCGCGTAACTGTCTGGAACGAAGGCCGGCACGAAAAACAGAACCCGGCCATTGCCAAGATATATCCCCAAGGCATGCACGGCGCCATCGCCGCCTACTTGAATCGGCAGGAAGGCATACGCGCCCGTACTGCCACTCTGGACGAACCGGAGCACGGCCTCAGCGAGGCGGTACTGGCAGAAACTGATGTGCTTACCTGGTGGGGACATCTCGCTCACGACGAAGTACAGGACAAAGTGGTGGAACGTGTGCACCAGCGAGTCTTGTCCGGAATGGGACTGATTGTCCTTCACTCTGGCCATTTCTCCAAGATATTCCGCCGTCTCATGGGCACTAACTGCTCACTTGTCTGGCGCGAACAGGAAGGCGGAGAAAAAGAAAGGCTGTGGAACATAGCCCCGGGCCACGAAATCACCCAGGGTATAGGACGCTGTATTGTCATACCCCACCACGAAATGTACGGAGAACGCTTCGACATTCCCGAACCGGACAAACTCGTCTTCATCTCCTGGTATGAGGGCGGAGAAGTGTTTCGCTCTGGCTGTGTCTTTGAACGCGGAAACGGACGCATCTTCTACTTCAGTCCCGGCCACGAGACTTTCCCCGTATATTACCAAGAGGAAATTCTGCGCGTCATAGCCAACGCCGTGCGCTGGGCATGTCCGAGAATTATCCAGGACACCTCGGCCGCACCCTGTATCAAAATTCCACCAGAAAAGGAGGTAAGGTGAAAAAAACTATCCGACTGGGCATCATCGGTACCGGAGGAATGGCTGGCGCCCATGCCAGCCGTTTTCAGGCCATAAAAGGAGTAAAACTGGTAGCCTGCTGCGACATAATCCCGGAACGAGCCCGCCAGTTTGCGGCCCAATGGAACATACCCGCGGTTTACACCGACTATGAACTGATGCTGGATAAAGAACAGCTGGATGGCATTTCCAATGTCACCCCTGATGCGGTCCACAAGGAAGTGGTTCTGGCCGCAGCCAGAAGAAAAATCCATATTCTTTGCGAAAAACCTCTGGCCACCAACCTGGCGGACGCGAAAGCCATGTATGAAGCCGTGCGCAAAGCAGGCGTAATCAACGTGGTAAACTTTTCCTACCGGGACAGCCCCGGACTCCAAGGCGCAGCCCGGGCAGTGGCAGCCGGAAAAATAGGGCGCGTCCTGCACGTGGAAGCAAGCTACCTGCAATCCTGGCTGTCTGCCCGTTACTGGGGCGACTGGCGCAAGGAAACTACCTGGCTTTGGCGTCTCTCCCTAGCCCACGGAAGCCTGGGCGTGCTGGGCGATGTAGGTTGCCACATCTATGATATGACCACCTTTGTATGTGGCGATATAGCCGAGATTTACTGCAACTTGCAAACCTTCAAGAAAAACGTGCCGGGCGAAAGAATCGGGGAATACAAACTGGACGCCAATGACAGCTTTGTTTCCGCCGTGACCTTCCAGAACGGCGCCATTGGCACCATCCATTCTACCCGCTGGGCCACCGGCCATAAGAACAGCCTCCGTCTCCGGGTTTACGGCGACAAAGGAGCAGTGGAAATCGACCTGGACCGCGCTCGGGACGAATACCGCATCGTAACCGGACAGAAAAACGTTGACCAGGCAATCTGGCACACGGTAAAATGCAAACCCACGCCCAACAACTACCAGCGTTTCATCACCTCAATACGAACGGGAAAGAACGACGTATCTGACTTTGCCAACGGAGTCAAGATACAAGCTTATTTACACTACAGTTTTGTATCGGACAAACTTAGAAAACCGGTAAAGGTAGTCCTGTAGGTTCAGGCTGATAAGCCACCGCCGGCAAAAACGCCGGCTTTTTGCCACCGCAACCTGCCCTGGGGCTTGGCTGCGACTTTGCGGCGTACGGGAAAACAGCTCAGAGAACTGCTCGCCAGACTACCCTCTCTGCGGCTGGGTAAACCGCTCACCCCACGGCTCAGCAAACCGCTCCCTCAATGGTCTGGTGACCCGCCTGCAGACCTGCCCGATAAACGACCATCCAATCAACTCACCATTCAGCCGGGTAAACCACCCTCCCCTGGACCTCCCGAGCCACCTGCCCGGCAACCTGTCCGGCGGCTGTCCGGACAACTCAGACACCGGCCCTCCCACTCACCCTCCTTCTGACTTACTGAACTGCCCCCTCCTCTACCTACCCAGCAGCCCCCCGAGCGACCCCCCGACGAAAAAGCTGCACTTACGCAACTGCCCAGTTCTATATCTGGCTGCTATGGGCACCCGGCGACCAATGCCAAAAGCCTTAGAAGTCACCTTTAGCCCCACCGCAGCCTGTCTGCGCTTATATTCACTTTTGCGCACCGCTGCCAATACCCAGTCCACCGTTTCTTTCTCAAAACCGGCGCTGGCAATCTCCTCCGCTGACTGTCCTTTCTCCAGATACCGTTTCAGTATCTCGTCCAAGACCTCATAGGGCGGCAACGTATCCTGATCGGTCTGGTTGGGCCGTAACTCAGCCGAAGGCGGTTTCCTGATAGTAGATTCCGGTATGACCTCTCGCTCGCGATTGATATATCGTGCCAGCTCATACACCATCGTCTTGGGAACATCAGCCAGCACTGCCAGCCCCCCACTCATATCACCATAAAGCGTGCAATAACCTACAGCCAGTTCACTCTTGTTACCGGTAGTAATCACCAGATGCCCGAATTTATTGGAAAGCGCCATCAGCAGATTACCCCTCACCCGGGCCTGAAGGTTCTCCTCTGCTTCATTCATTGCCTTACCCGCAAACTGCCCGGCCAGAGTAGCAAGATACTGGTGATAAATGTCTGTAATCGGCATCACCGTAAACTTAACCCCCAGATTTTGCGCCAACAACCTGGCGTCGGCTACGCTGCCGGCCGAAGAATACTCCGAAGGCATGGCTACGCCCCATACATTCTCCGGCCCCAAGGCCGCCACGGCCAGACAGCAGGCCACTGCAGAATCAACCCCGCCGGATAGTCCCAGCACCGCCTCTCTGAAACCACATTTGCCGGCATAATCCTGGATACCCAGAACCAGAGCCCGGTAAACCGACTCCACTTTCTCTAGGGGTTGGAAGAGCTCCCGTCTGCCTGCCCTGCTGGTATCCACAATCGAAACCTGTTCCGCGAAAGGCCGCAGCACCTGAATCGGCTCTCCCGCAGCATCAAACGCCATACTTCTGCCGTCAAAAACCAACTCGTCATTTGCCCCGACCTGATTCACAAATACTAAAGGAAGACCGTACCTGCGGGCATGCTTCGACAACAACTTGTAACGTTGCTCTTCTTTACCCACGGTAAAAGGCGAAGCGGAAATGTTCACCAGAAGCGTAGCGTCCGCTGCAGCCAGATCTGCGATGGGGTTACGGTTGTATGTCGTTCCGTAAGACTGCAGCTCAGGGTCGCCGGTCCAGGCGTCCTCACATATAGATATACCCAGAACCTCCCCGGCTAACTCTACGGTCTGCATCCTGTCCGCCGGCTGAAAATAACGCGATTCATCGAACACATCATAAGTAGGTAACAGGCTTTTGGGTTGGCATAATAGCATCCTACCGGCTCCAAACAGCACAGCCGCATTGTAGAGCGGCTTTCCGACCGTCTTGCCGGTTCGTACTGGAGCACCCACAAGAATTGCTGTATCAGGACACTGCGCGGACAAACCCTCCACCTGCCGCAGCGCCTGTTCCACCCGGTCTATAAACCAGCTTCGTTCCAGCAGGTCCAGAGGCGGATAACCGGTCAGAAACAACTCTGGCAGAACCAGCAGATCAGGCTTTTCTTCCCTGACCTTGCACCACACTTGCTCCAGACGAGCCAGATTACCAGCCACATCTCCCACAACCGGATTCAATTGTGCCAGAGCTATCTTCATAGTACTGGCATTCCTCCCCTGCCGTCCCTCCCTACTCTAGACGCAAACTGGTAATACCTGCTTTTCTCTACAGGTGAGCCTGAAGCGCGCATCAGTGTACAGCAGCTACCTTGGACGTCTGCCAGACGACAAAAGCGTATAACACCTCTTTTCTCTTGTCAAACAAGGTAGCAGGGGTATCATTATTTTACTGACCCACGCTATCATTCTGTTTTTTCTCTGCTGCGGCGCTGTTTCGCTCGGCCAAGCAGCCGAGTCGGACAGACAAAGCCCGCTTCCTGTCCAAGATACTCTTCCTCCTGTAGAATCCCTGCCTGTCTCTGCTTCCGTTCCTCCTCCTGAGAGCTTTCCAGACCTTTCCCACCACACGGTCGTTCTCTCGGTGGACGACGGTTATCATACCGTCTTTACTAACATCTACCCCCTGCTCAAACGGCATAAACTGACTATGACGCTGGCTCTCATAGTCAACAATCTCGGCCAAGGAAAGCCCGCATACCGCGCCCACTCTGGATTCGTAAACCGATCCGAAGTACAGGAAATGATAGACTCGTGCAATATAGAGGTAGCCAGCCACAGTCTCACCCACCCCTTTCTCACGCAGTTGGACAGTGCCCGGGCTTGGGAAGAGATTTACAGTTCCAAAGTCATACTGGAATCGCTCTTAAATACAGAAGTTATCACCTTCGTCTACCCCTATGGGGATGTAAACACCCGTATTCGTCGATTCACTCAGAAAGCCGGCTACAAACTGGGCAGAGCGGTCCGTTGGGGCGAACCTAACCTGTGGTTGGAACCCTACAATCTTCCCACCTATGAACTGCGCCGGGAGGTAGGACTGGCAGAAGTTAAAAAGCACCTTGCCCGCAACCGTGTAACTATACTCCTGTTACATCGCATAGTCCCCCGCCCCTCTGTTTTCACCGAATGGAGCGTGGCGGACTTCAGCGCGCTTCTGGACTGGCTGGTGGCGACCCGCATTAGAGTTACGACCCTGCGGGGCCTCTACCAATTGTGGTGGTACAGAAAACTGGAAGAATTTATGAAAGAAGTTGCCTCGGCCTATGCCGACCAGCGTAAAAGCCTGCTATTCGAGGAGGTACACATCGACGCTACCCGCACTGAGCATTCCCGCTGATATAAAGGCGGCCATATTTTCCTTAGGCCCGACAAAAATGTCCAAATGCTTCCCCTGGATAGCACTGCCTATATCGTGAGCCCGAAATATGCCGCTCAGCCGTTTGCCATTCACTACCACATTTGTGGCCTGGGGAATATAAACCATAGCGCCAATAGGTATAACCCTGGGATCCACCGCTATGGACTTCAGCTCTACTAACTTATGGCCGTTGAACCCGGCGAACTGGCTATCCACCAGAACCCGATCAGCCTTTTTCAGATAACTTATACAGCGACCATCCCTGAGACGGGCTGCAGCCTCTCTCTTAAAATCATTCACAAAAGCCCGGGAAAACCTGCCCACTAGCCTGCCCTGCTGGTCATAAAGTGGCACGGCATTACTCTCTGGATAATCCCTTTCATCTACTATCCAATAATATGTAGTTTTGAACCTGCCCAGATACTTAGCGTCAGGAACAGGAGCCGGAGGGTCAACAGTGGCGTATAACCATTCCGGTGGCTCAGCCAGAGGCCGTTGGTAAAAGTTGTAGGTCCTTGGCCCCAAACAGGCCAAGGCAAAGATAATAAGGCCAACCGGCCACTTGCGCACGATGGCAATTATCCCCCAAAAACATAGAGGCTGTCAAGTTGACATGGCCCCAAAACGGAACCCGAAGCAAGGATTATGTAAGGCTATGTTATATAGCTACTTACGGCGACGTGGCACCAGCCTTACACCATTCTCGTCCTTGCTGACAATGCGATATTGTCTGACAACAGGGAGAAAATAATCCAGAAACAGAAGCAACAAACCAACACCGAGAAGCACACGTTGACCGGTTCTGGCAGCATCTGTTCTTAAAAACTCCCAGTGAAAAGGATCTACGAAAACCAGCACCGCCAGCGCAAATATTATAAACACCAATATGTTAGCAACGGTACGTATCGTATTATATATTCCGATTTTGTACGCCAGACCCGGGTCAGTGATTACTATTTCACTTGCACCCTCTTTGACCGCCTGTTTGAGCTCTGCCATTGTGGTTACATTCATTTTGTTCACCCCCCTTGGCTACCGTCTAAATTTTTTCTACTCGACCTAGATTTTGTCCTTACTGCCGCCTTGGTTGAACCAGCCCGGCCTGTTGTTCTTTTGGCCTTCTTCTTTTCAATAACCTCTTGTCTTTCAACAGGATGCGACTCAGAAGCCACACCGCATTCCTTTGTCTCTTCTTCAGACGGCAGAAGTCTCACCTCTGGAAGTTGCAGATTGACAACCGCAGGAGGATGCCCGAACAGCTCCTGATATACTTTGGCATAACCGTCTTTACCCGAAGCCAGCGACAAAGTAAGCGGCATAACATGCCTTGCCTGCTCCACCATCCTGCCAGCTATGTCCCTGATATCCCATTGTGCTGCCATATCTTCTCTCAATCTGGCTATGTGGTATAGTTCCCGGGCATTTAGCGTAACCAGCACGCGTCTTTGGTGGGCATTGGTAAGCACATACTGAGCCGCTGCCGGATTATGGGCAGCAAGTTTTGCGTATGTATCTTCTGTCCTGGCCAACAGTTCCTTGAAATTCTTGTGTTCTTTTATCTCGGCGATAGATACCGGGACAGTCCAGCCGGCGGTAGGACTGTAAGCCTGGGCAGTTATGGTCATCATCCGGTGCCGTTTGAGTTGGGCAAAACAGGCAGCAGATAAGGTAATTTCAAAAGTAAGGTACAGATGTTCAAACTCCCGCAAAACCGCATCGTAAGCCTGCAGGTCCTGCATCGCCTGCTTGAAAATCTCCTTCTTTCTGGCCAGGGTCTGGCGCTCCACCCTGCCCATACATTCAGAAAAGGAAGCCTTGGAACTTGTGTGCATTAAGGCAGCCAACAGCTTGTTGTCAGCATTGGGAGTATAGTCAACCAAAGTCACATCCGAGGCCGAATGAGCTATGAAATTCTTGGGTCTGCGGGTAAAGGCCGGAACCATAAAACTTACCGCATACTCTCGCAATCTTGGGTAAGTGTTTTTCTCATAATCAGTTACACCAGTAAATACCAGAAGCGAAGGGGCTACGGTTATAGCCTGCCGGTATAAAGCTGCCCCCAGTTCTCTCAGCTCGGCCAGCTCGCTGGCAAGCAACCGACGTATCATAAGCTCAAGGTTGCGGGCATTCACGGTCACACCGACCTGGGTCTGAGTGGCAAGCGAAGTTATGTAGCGGGCATCTTCCTTTGCCGTATTCTCCAACCAGCTCTGATCTGAGGACTTATCCGGGTGCTTCTCCTTCAAGTACTCCTGCAGCCGTTCGTAAAGCAGGTGGTAGTACCGATTTTGCATCTTCACCGTGGCTATGAACTCATCTCGCAGTTCTGCGTCTTCCAGCTCCGCCGGCACCACAAAGTCATCAGTAAGCGTTACATAGCGCTGTGACCTTTCGGTAAACGCATTCAAACGATGATGTTCCAGAGCCTCTGCTGCCAGTCGGGATATGCCGGATATGTCAAAATTGAACACCGCGTGCTCAGCGATGGAATGATGCCCCATTTCAAACACAATGGTCTGGTTAGACCTGCGCGCCTTGGCCACATCCTTCGCCGCTTCCTTGTGCAATTCCTCTAACGACTTGCCGCTTCGGCTTACCCGGGCATAGGCGGCAGAGATTGTCTCCGGAGTTACGCAGATCCCGGCTTCGGCCAGCCGCTGTGCCAGCTCATGTTCAATATTGTAACCGGCAAGTGCAACCTTCATGTGGGCCATAGGATATTTAGTCCCGCACCAAAGTCAAGTGCCGCATTTGAACATACGACTTGCGGATGGCTGATTACTGAACAATCCCTTTCTAATTCACCGTTTTGTCCCCTTGTTCTCCGTATCCTGCCCAAGTTATTCCCCCGCCACCCTTACCCGCCTGTTGTTTGACCTCCAACCTCAAAACCTGTCTGAGAACTTGCCCCCTCTCCGTCCACCACCATTCTCTGTGTCGGGCTCATCTGTTGTATCAGACCCAGCATCTCCTTCATCATCAATGCGTTACGGGCGGCTGCGCCTGCGTGACAGTTATTAAAGAATACAAATACCCTCTTCGGCATTACGCCTGTTTCTGACTGCGCCGTACTAGTTTTCTTTAGCTTTGCGTCTGTGCCCTTCCGCCTGTCGGAAACGGAAGCTAAGCTGGTCTGCGCCAGTGCCGCTATTGGCTCGGCGAGTTCCTGAAGTTCCGCGGGTGAATACAAGTAGTTGTATCTTTCCATCCGGGAAGCCACAAACCAGTTGCGGTTCCGACCATGGAATCTGAAATAGGCTGTCTCTGAGGTGTACCTCGGATCAAAAGGCATCAACCTGGGCAGCCGGGGTTCGTCCACCACACAGTACCCGATACCCATCTGGCCAAGTAACTGATAAGTATTTTCCCTCACCCATGCCCGGTTCCTGAATTCAACAACTAATGGCACGTCCGGCAGCCACTCCGGCAACTTCTGCAAATAATTATAGCTCTCCGGACCGGGCCAGAAAAAAGAAGGCAACTGCACCAGTACACAACCCAGTTTGCCGGAAGCTGCCAGCGGCTCAATACCTTCCCGAAACTGCCGAAACACTCTGCCCAAGTCCTTCATCCTTTTCCGCTCACGCCCGGCTCCCGCCTCACTTGTCTCTTTGTCTGCTCCGCCATCCTGACCTCTGACATCCGGTCTCCGGTATCTGCTGTCCTCTTCCTCCCATATCTCGTGCGTCATATCCTTGTGTGACCGCACCACAAACCGGAACCCCTCTCCTGTCCGTTTCACCATAGACTCCAGGGTCCTCGGCACCGGCATTGAGTAATAGGTGTAATTCAACTCCACCGTATCCAATCCCAGCTCCTGCTCGTAGTACTCAAGCATCTGTCTCCGACGCATACCCCGCGGGTACACCGGACCAATCCAGTCGGCAAAGGAAAAACCGCTTGTACCCACACGTATTTCCACCACTGTTATTTCCTCTTAAACATCTGGCAAGCTCACTTCCAACACCTGATTCTAACCATACAAACATGTGGACACAACAGCGACAAGAGTTAGCGAATTGACTTCAGCAAAACCAGACCATAACATCAGGAGTGCGCATCGTCGGCTTTCAAGAAACTTCGCTCATTGACTGGGACGGGAAAATCACTCTGGTTCTGTTCTTGGGCGGCTGCAACTTTCACTGCCCTTTCTGCCACAACTCCGCCGTGGCCGCCGACTCCCCAGAACTGCCCGAGTGGACTTGGTCAAGCTTGGTGAAAATTCCCCAATCCAAGCCCGGTTGGGTTGACGGGGTGGTCATAACCGGCGGAGAGCCGACAATGCACCCGGAACTTTTTACCCTGTGTCGACAGATAAAACAATCTGGTCTGGCCATAAAACTGGATACCAATGGTTCCTTCCCTTATGTGCTCAAGGAACTTCTGGACCAGAAACTGGTTGACTACGTAGCCATGGACGTGAAAACGTCTCTCACCGAAAAGTATGATTTGGCCGCCGGGCGAGCGGTGGACCTGGCAGTACTGCGTCGTTCCATACGTCTGCTTTTGGAATCTTCCATCGGTTATGAATTCCGCACCACCCTCGTGCCGGGAATAGTAGAACCTCAGGACGTAGTAGAAATAGCCAGAGCCGTTGCCGGTGCCAGAATGCTCGTCCTCCAACAATTTGTGCCCCAGAACGCCCGAGCCCAAGAACTGAGAAAAAAGAAAACCTACTCCGTCAAGGAAGCGGAAGAAATGGCAGCCATGGCCAGACCCTTTGTCAAAGAAGTCAAGTTGCGCGGCAAGTTTGTCTGAAACTGCACCCCCAGAACCTCCGCCAACGCCTTGACCACCACCTTCCGTACCTCAAGCGGATCAGTATTGCCCTGCTCCTCTTGGACAGACGTCATTACCACCTGAGACAGGCCGCACGGATTCATCAAACGAAACCAGGAAAGGTCCGTAGTAACATTCAAGGCAAAGCCATGCATAATCACTCCCCGCTTCACGGCGATGCCAATAGAAGCTATCTTCCGCCAGACACCCCTCGCGCCCGTATTATCTCCCCCGCCTGTCCAGACTCCCACAAAGCCCGGACGAACCATGGCAGACACGCCCAGCTGGGCTAATGACCGCACAAGTGCTTGCTCCAGCAACTCGACGAATCTGCGTATGCCCAGAAGTCTGTTCGCCAGTCTGAAAACAGGATATCCCACGAGCTGACCAGGTCCATGAAACGTAATATCTCCGCCTCTTTCCACCTTATACAGCGCCACTCCGCGACGTTTCAGCTCTTGCTCTGAAACCAGCAAATGAGAGCGGCTGGCGTTCCGGCCCAGAGTTATCACCGGTGGGTGCTCCAGAAGAATCAGAGTATCAGGAATAGCATTTTCCTGCCGCAGCCTCACCAGCTCCTGCTGCAATCGCAGGGCCGGTTCATACGCGACCATCCCCAGAGACAGAAGCAAGGCTACGCGGGAATTATCCGTTTTCGGTCCCTCTTCCATTGCTAGCTCGGTCGCCTGTTACCTGTTGGCGATGTGGATGGCGCGGCCGTGAATCGCTTCCGCTGCTTCGAATATAAGTTCGCTCATAGTCGGATGAGGATGCACTACCCGGCTCAGGTCATCTGCCGTCAATCCTAACTCAACTGCCATAGTCGCTTCGGCAATCAGCACATCTGCCTGAGGCGCAACGATACCTACGCCCAGTACCTTGTCGTTTTCCGCATCAACCAGCATCTTGGCGAATCCCTCGCTTCTGCCGAGCGTAAACGACCTGCCTATGGCTGACAATGGTACCCGGCTTATTCTGACCCTGCGTCCCTGCTGTATGGCTTCTCTTTCCGTCAAACCCACTACTGCTACCTCCGGGTCTGTATATACACACGACGGCACTGCCCGGAATCTCCATTTTCTTTTCCCGGCCAACAGCTCGGCAAGCGCAATACCTTCTGCCATGGCCCGGTGGGCCAGCATGGGTCCGCCTGTTACATCTCCAATGGCAAATATGTGACTGGCCGAAGTCTGATAGGATGAATCAACCTGCACATAACCCCGTGCATCCGTTTTCACTCCGGCCACATCCAGATTCAGTTCTGCCGACCGCGGTTTTCTACCAGTCGCAATCAGAACCTTGTCTGCTTCCAGAGAACGTACTTCTGCATCTGGGGTGGAAGAGGCGGCTTTTCCCCCACATTCCGACTGCATGGCTTCCAGCTCCTTGCCCGGGGTTGTACGGGGCGCATAACGCACATGCAGCACAGGTTCGTGTCCGATCTGCTGGACGCTGCCCCCCAGTATGACCTCCACCCCTTCTCTTTCAAGCATTTTCTGCACCATTACCGCCAGGTCCGGATCCATTCCCGGCAATACCTGACTTTCCAATTCCAGAATCGTCACTTTGCATCCGAGCCGATTGAAAAAAGTGGCGAATTCCAGACCGATTACGCCCGCGCCTACAATGACTAGGCGACGTGGCAGCTCCACCAGCTTCAAAGCCCCATCTGAATCAAGAATCGTCTTCCCATCCGGCTCCATTCCCGCAAGAACACTCGGAACCGAACCCGTAGCTACGATGTAGTTTTCCGCCGTAAAACCTCTGCTTCCCTCGGCAGACTCCACTGTTATCCGGTTCTCATCAACAAAACTAGCCTTCCCCCTGATCAACTCCACCCCATTGGCCTTAAAAAGATACTCTATACCGCGCACCAGCCGATCCACGACCCTGCTTTTCCAGCTGTACAGAGCCACAAGGTCTATTTCCGGTGGCGAAAACAACAAGCCCAGCCGCCTTGCTTCAACTGCCTCCCTTACCGTCTGCGCGGCATGCAACAGAGACTTTACCGGAATACAGCCCCAGTTCAGACAAACACCGCCCAGTCTTTCCTTTTCTACTACAGCTACTTTTCTACCCAGTTGCGCTAGTCTGATGGCGCAGACGTAGCCGGCTGGTCCTCCCCCGATAATCAGAACATCATAGTCAGCCAAAACGCCTCCTACCAGATAGTGCCTTTAATGAGCTCAGAAGCAATAACCAGACGCTGAATCTGGTTAGTGCCCTCGTATATCTGGGTTATCTTGGCGTCACGCATCATCTTTTCCACCGGATAGTCGCGCATATATCCATAGCCCCCGAAAATCTGTACCGCATCGGTCGTTACCTTCATGGCGGTATCCGAAGCCATAACCTTAGCCATAGAGGCAATACCGGCCGCATTCTTCAAACCAGCGTCAATCGCTCTGGCTGCCTCATAGATGAGGGCTCGCGAAGCCTCAATCTGTATGGCCATGTCGGCTAACATCAGCTGTACTGCCTGAAAACTGGAAATCGGCTGACCGAACTGAATACGGGTCTTGGCATATTCCAGAGCCTCCTCCAAAGCTCCCTGCGCAATGCCCAATGCCTGCGCCCCCACTCCAGGTCGTGTCCGGTCAAATGTTTTCATCGTATGGATAAATCCGTACCCCTCTTTCCCCCCTATTAAATTCTCTGCCGGCACCCGGCAGTTATCAAACACCAACTCGGCGGTCTTGGAACAACGTATGCCCATTTTGTCTTCTATCTTGCCAAAGGTGAACCCGGGCGTTCCGTCCTCTACAATGAAGGCAGAAAGACCGCGCGCACCCTTGGCCGGATTTGTTGCGGCGATGACCGTATATATCTTGGCCACACTACCGTTGGTGATGAACTGTTTTGTCCCGGAAAGGACATAGTAGTCGCCGTCCCTTACAGCTCTGGTCTTCACATTGGAGGCATCAGAACCGGCCGAAGACTCGGTGATGGCAAATGCGGCCAGCTCTCCCTGAGCCAGTCTGGGCAGATACTTCTTCTTCTGTTCCTCCGTGCCACCCAGGATAATGGGATAGGTGCCTAACCCGCAGGCCGCATAACACAACCCTGCCGCGCCATCGATACGGCACAACTCCTCTACTACCAGGCACATTTCCATGATTCCCCCACCCAGCCCGCCATATTCCTCCGGAATGTAAACCCCCATCAACCCCAGCTCGCCCAGCTCCTTCATGAGGGCATGAGGAAACTCGCCTGTTCTATCGAGCTCGGCCCGTACCGGCTTCATCTTTTCCACCGCAAACTTCCGTGCCAGCTCCTTTATTTCCTTTTGGGTCTCTGTCAAGAAATACTCCATATATGATTCCTCCTTAGGATTCTTATCTTACCAATTCTGTCCGGACTGAATCGCAGCGTATTTCTGCGGTTACAATCCGGAAAAATGCAGTGCTATCCACCGCCTTCTCCTGTGGTCCTTTCGCTGGCTGTCCTGCCTGAACGGGCTAGCGCTGAGCAACAGATACCTACAAGAAAAACGGCAGCTTTCTAACCGGCGGCAACCGGCTCGCAAACCCGACCGGACGCAGCCACTGCCGCAGGAACCATCCGCAGACCACAGAAAAAAAGAAACTCCGCGGCAGCACTGTGCTTTTCTGCTATACTTGTCTCGACCCGCTCCCAAGTATCCCCCAGGTTTCTTGACTGTCAACCTTGGTGCCCCTCATGCGTCGGAGCGGAAAGCTGGAATTGACCGGTAACCCTGTGCCCGTTTCCGGTCGAAGTAAACTTGTAACTTTGCTATCTGAAAAGATTATTTCTGAGCGGTAAGGACCAGCCCGCGCCAACCGATGTCCTGGCGATAATGCATTCCAGGAAAAGAAATCCTGCTTATTCCCTTGTAAGCTTTATCTCTCGCCTCCGACAAAGTCTTACCTATGCCTGTTACACCCAGCACGCGCCCTCCGGCAGTGACTATGCTATCGTCGCTTTTTGCGGTCCCAGCATGGAAAACAAGGATGTCATTCGTTCCCTCCAGGTCGCCCCTGATCTTCAATCCTTTCTCATACCTTCCCGGATAACCCCGGGACGCCGCGACTACGCACAAGGCATAGTTCTGCGACCAGCGGAACTCCCGATTCGACAAATCTCCCATTGCGCAAGCAGCCAATATCTCGCCCAAATCGGATTCCAACAAAGGAAGAATTGCCTGGGTCTCCGGATCCCCAAAACGACAATTGAACTCCAGCACCTTCGGGCCCTGCTCGGTAAGAATCATGCCCGCATAGATTACCCCCCGATAGACAATACCCCGCCTCAGCAGTCCTGCCAGCAAGGGTTTGAAAACTATCTCCTCTACTTGCTGGCTGAGTTCTGGACTCACGGCTGGCACTGGCGCATAAGCTCCCATACCGCCTGTATTCGGGCCCTGATCATGATCAAGAAGCCGCTTGTGGTCCTGAGAAGGAATACACATTCTCAGTCTGGTACCGTCACACAACGCTATGGCTGAGAACTCCTCACCTTGCAAAAACTCTTCAATGAGCACTGTGCGCCCGGCTTTTCCCAGTTCGCCCTCCACCATCATCCGACGCAGGGCAACCTCTGCTTCTTCCCTCGTATTGCAAACTACTGCCCCCTTACCCGCAGCCAGGCCGGCAGCCTTAATCACCAGCGGCAAGGATTGAGCAGACAGATACCCTCTCGCCTTCTCATATTCGCGAAACCACGCGAATCTTGCGGTAGGAATACTCATCTCCTCCATCAACTGCTTGGCAAATACCTTGTTCCCCTCCAGCTGCGCTGCCTCAGCCCTGGGCCCGAAAATAGGTAGGCCCCGCCGGACGAAATCGTCAACAATCCCCGCGCACAAAGGCGCTTCTGGCCCTACGACTGTCAAATCAATCCTCTGTTCTAAGGCAAAATCTGTCAGGGCAGGGTGATTGTCCGCCGCAATGTCTACACACACAGCCAGCCGGCTGATTCCTGCATTACCCGGAGCACAGTACAACTCCCGGTTCTTCTGCGCCAGCTTCCAGACCAGCGCATGTTCGCGTCCTCCTGAACCTATAACCAGTATTCTCATCTGTGCACCAGATGTCCGAGCCGGGCAGCACGCAACGCCTGCGCCCAACCTCCAAAATAACGCACTGCCGCCGCGTGCAGGGTACGGTATTTCTGCCTCACCTCCATAGTCGTGTCCAGTTCAAGCCCCTGCTTGTGACAGTTGCGAATCTCCTTGACTATCTCCCGCTTTGACCACTGATGCTGCCGCCTCACCTGGGAATAGTCCAGTCCGGCTGCCTCACACGCCTTGCGCCAGCTGCCAAAATAGGACACCGCCGCCGCTACCAGTCCACCTCCAGCTCTTTCTATGGCACTGACATGCAGAGGCGCTCCCGCGGCTTTCAATTCCTGAATGCGGGCAATCACCGTCTTCTTGTTCCATCTGCGCTTTCTTCTTATCTGACCGTAATCCAACCCCGCCGCACTTATGGCCTGCTCCCAGCCTCCCAGATACTTTCGGGCTGCGTAGAGGAGGCTGGGAAACTCCCGGGCTATGTAACCTGAATGCAGCAAAGACTGCTCTGTAGCAAGACGACGGATTTCCCGCACTACTTCATCTCTTGACCAGTGTCTGTAGGAACGTTTCATCCGGTCCTCCCGCCCCAATTTAGCTCTTCGTTACCCAATGTCAAGGGCAGAGAACCCCACCAGCTCAGAAGACAAGCACCTGCCATCCCTCAGTAAGATAGAAAGCGATACCGCCATGGCCCTCGGCTTCACTGACGATAGCTATATCCTGTTCTATAGCTGCCGGCTCCACGGTATTCCGGCGCGCACAAGTACGGCAGACCAGAAGTTTCAGCCCTTCCTGTTTTACTCGTTGCCACAAGTCTGCATACGGTTTCGTCTCGTTCCTGAGCAAAGCAATGTAACGGGTTGCTTCGCCCGCAATCATCAGCAGTACTTCCCAGCCATGCTTCTTTAATTCCAGCGCATGCACCAAGGCATGACCGAACACCGCCGCCTCTCCGTTCAATGCCAGAATCACTACCTTCTTCAAGTTTTCCTCCGCAATCAAGGTTCTTGACCCTTCTTCCCCGCTACCACTACCACGAAACTCGCCCCTGGAACATAACCTTTTCTCGGACGTTCCACAAACCCGGGCTCATCCGGCCCACAGAACAGAGTAGAAATAACCTCCAGTATTTCAAATCCGGCCAGGCGCGTGATTGTTTCCACCTCGGGGTAGCTGTCAAATCGGGCATGGCGGAAAAGAGGATGGCCCGACTTGCCCTTATCAATATAACTTGCAGCCCATTTTCCGTTCCTATCCATATATCCGTTTATTACTCTTCCTTCTGGCTTGAGAACACGATAGCACTCCTTCAGAACCTCAAACGGACGAGAGAGAAATTCCCAGGTGGTGAGGAGGAAAACCGTGCCAAAGCTTTCCGCCCGAAAAGGTATTTCCTCGCCTTTTCCGTATAACACCTCAATCCCCCGGGCCCGCGCCTTTTCCAGCAAGGCAACTGCGGGGTCAATACCGACAGGAATCCCAAGCGCCTGAGCAAAACGTCCTGTACCCACTCCAACTTCCAGCCATGGCTTGGGCAACCCATCAAGTAGAGGCCGCAGAGCCGCTAGCTCGGTTTCAAAGGCAATCCTGCCCTTAGTATCGTACCAGGCATCATACTTCTCGGCCAGCTCGTCGAAAGGAGAAACTGCTTCCACTGCCCGCATCTTACCCTGTTTCATTCTGACCTGTCAAGTCTGCGGGTTTTCTTTGGCTTGACTTCTGCCGGCCGCTTGGCTAGATTCTTCCGCTGGCGCCCGTAGCTCAGATGGATAGAGCGGCAGACTCCGGATCTGCAGGCCACGCGTTCGACTCGCGTCGGGCGCTTTTTCCCGATGGGGTCTGGCTTCACTCTCCGCATGCAAGCGACAGAGAAAAAGAAGCCCCCACGTAGTAAGCAGGACTTATATGGGAGGTGAGTATGGATTTCTATGAAGTTGTTCGGCGGCGCTTGAGCGTCCGCTCCTACAGACCCGACCCAGTTCCTGAGGAAACTTTGAACCGCATTCTGGAAGCTGCCCGGCTTGCCCCTTCAGCAAAGAACCTGCAGCCATGGAAATTCATTGTGGTCAGAGACCGAAGCATAAGGAATCAGCTGGTTCCAGCCTGCCGAAATCAGCAATTCATTGCCGAGGCACCTCTGGTTATCTGCGGTTGTGCTCTGGAAAAGCAAGCTTGGCAAGGTATGGGGGGATACTGGAGTGCTGCCGCCGTGGATGTCACCATTGCGCTGGAGCACATAATGCTGGCTGCCACAGCCGAAGGACTGGGCACCTGCTGGATTGGAGCTTTTCTGGAAGAAGAAGTCAGAAAGGTATTATCCATACCCGCAGACGTAAAACCGATTGCTTTGACTCCTCTGGGCTACCCGGCCGGCACTTCGCTTCCGCGACCTCGCAAACCGCTCTCGGAAATTGTTTGCTACGACAGATTTGTTTAGCCGAGAATCAGGCTGAAGGCGGCAGCAGGTCTTTTTCCATTATTACCGCATTATCCCGGTTGGCATAGTAGCCGGGGCGGACATAGGTCTGCACAAATCCCTGTCGCCGATAGAAAGCCTGCGCCCCTACATTGCTCTCTCTTACCTCAAGATAAACAGAACTCGCCCCCAATTCCCGCCCGAACTCCTCTACCTTCGCCAACAAAGCTGTCCCTATTCCCTTTCTGCGTTCTGCCGGTGCGACGGCAATATTGGCCAGATGCAACTCTCCTTGCACCCAGGCCACGGCATACCCCACCACACGCTCTGTTTTCCCTCCAGCCCCCTCGTCTCTCGTCACTGCCACTAGTGCCAGACTATGCGGTCTGTACACATCTCGACTGAAATATGTTCTAGGCCAGGGATCAGGAAAAATCTCTCGTTCCAACTTCGCCACCTGATCCAGGTCTACCTCGGTCATGGGACGAATCGAAAATTCTGCTCTCACCGCTCTGACTTATCGGATCAGACGCAACCAGTCGTGCAGCAGGAAATAGAAACGGCCTATCAAAAGAGAAATGCGGGCCATCACTGTGTAGCCGAAAGACGCACCGAAAGCCACCATGATGAATATGATACCCACACGCGACACCACACCCAAAGCCCCTTTGTGCTCTCGAGAAAAATAGAAATAGAACAACGTGGCTACGACTCCGACATACACTATAAAATTGTTTACCGTGATAAGTGGCCGCAAAGTATCGGAAATCTGTGGCAACAGATACCCCTGCACCGCCGCCACCAAGCCCAGCCCGGAGCCTATACCTACAGTGAAAGAAATCGGCCAGCGGGAAATCCACTCTGACTTGGGAATAGACCGACACAGCATCATAATGCCCAGAATCGTCGGCACAACTAGTATCCAGGCCTCCCAGTAGTTACCCTGGGCCAGGTTAGTCCGAAATGCATCAACCAACATAGGATAGACATCAAAGGCCCAAGCATAGATAACCGCAAAACCAGCAGAAGTTCCCACATAGATATGTTCAGCCACCTTGTAAAAAGGATTGTCTTTGTAGAGAAAGGAAAGAATAGCCAGAGTCAAAGTAGCCGCCACCCAAGTACCAATGATGTTCAGCAACATAAGTCAAGAATCATACATAAGGTAGCAGGCGAACCAAAAATGGACGCATCCTTAGTTCTTCTGTGCCTGCTCACCCTGGGCTTCACTTTCGCCTCCTGGACAATAAAAATCCCACATTGCCGATAACCAGCAGCAAAAGAATGAGGCCATGCGCAGCAGATTGAGCCGGCATTCCCAGGGTTGCAGAACCCGCCTTTTCCACCAGAGTCTCGTATTCAGACGCTCCCTGCAGTCCGCCGATTAGGCCCTTGATCTGACCCGAATGTAAATACTGGTAGAGATTAGGCGCATTCACGCCTGTACAGCCCACTATGATAGTCTGGTTGAAACGACCTCCCACGTATTGAATCCAAGCGTCAGCGACGGCTCCGTGCGCAAGACTGACCAGTAAGCCGATATCCTTATAGTTATGCACTGAGCGCATAAAGGGAAAAGAATCTATCGGCACACCCCGGTAGTCAGTCCGGAAGTAGTCTCTTATTTCCCGGCCGATGCCAACCATCATCGCGGTGAATCCGGGACGGTAACCAAGATTGACATAGTCTTCCCCGTACTCTTTTCCCATCTGGGGAGCCACCTCGGCCAACGCCATCTCGGCCAGAGGCAGACCCAGCGCCAGCTGTCCCATAACAACAACCTTGTGGCCTTTGCGGAAAGCATGCCGCAGCAGCGCCACAAGCATCGGCTGTACTTCCGGGGCGGAGGAAGGGTCGTAATCAATAGAAATCATTATCGCCGAACCGGCCGGAAGCTGCTCCACTGCATTAAATGCACTCCGTACCGGCTCAGAAACACGCACCCGGGTTTGGGGCTTTAGAATCAAGGGAACTGCCACAGACAGAGCAAGCAGAATATACAGAATCCTCCGGTCCACATTTGCTAGACGACTCCAGAATTCCTTCATTGCCATTCTCAAGACATATAGGTCCGCTCGATACCAAGGATTATGCGCAAAGACATGGCAATACCGCCCAGCGCTAAACCTATACCGATACCCCGGACCGCAGCTGCTGTGACAATAGACATAAGCCAGTCCTTGACCACCGCAAACAATTCTAGTCCGGCGAACTTGTCTGTTTCCAGACCGGGAATCATCAATCCGACCAGCTGGCCGATGCCCCGCCAGATGGCACTACCCAAGGGCACATTTCCGAGCATAACGAAACACGCCGCCACGAGCAACAGAGTGGCGGCGAAATTGCGCACCCGAAAGGCTCTATACGCTGCCGAAACGATAAAAAAAGCCAGGCTGGCAAACATTGTCGCCTGCAGCGGCATTATCACATAAGTGTAAAGCCACATGAAAGGAGCGCGCAAAGCAAACGGACTCTGGAAACGTATCCAGGAATAGAAACCCAACCCCATCGTCACAAACAAAGACAAAACAAGCATCAGACTGTATGGCCAACCTTCCCTGCGCCGCCACACTCTGTTCAGGTGATGTCGCACCAACGAATCCAATCCTAAAAGAAAAGTGAAGCCCGATACTATCGCATACCAGTTGAGAAACCTGGATTCCAAGTCGCCAAACGGACGGTGGGGAATAGAGAATGCCACAATGAGCAGAAGCGCGGTAACAAAAACAATCAGAAGAGGGATATTCTTTTTCAACATAACCGGAATCTGAAAGTATCCATCTGGCCTCAGTAAGCTGGCGTTGCCCAGCGCACCACAGTCTCAAACGCTTTTTGTAGCCAGGGGGCCTGCTGTTGCAGGATTGACGCCCCAGTTCCCAGCAGCACTACGGCGGTAATGAAAACAATCAGCCAGAAACGGATAAAGTCCTCTCCCTTGAGTGTACCCAGCATCACCGGTTCCGGCCGCAGATAACAGGAGGCCGCGTAAATCTCCTCGCCTATCATGGTATAGTCGCACGCAGCAACGAAAAAAGGCAGCTGAGTAGTCTCGGTTGTACCCGCCAGCTGAATCGCCCCTACTGCATGACCGGTTTCAGCCATAATCAGCGACTCGGCGTAGAAGTAACCCAGCCAGAATATCGCTCCCGGCTTTTCCCGCAGAATAATTCCATCTACTCCGGCAGCGTATCCAAACTGATCAGAAGTCAGGAAGGTAATATTGTCCGGATTGTAGAAATCCGGCCGACCCATTTCGGTATAGGCTTCCTTGACCGTCTCCTGAGCCGCCGTCATTACTATCGGGTCAGAGTTAGGCACCAAAAGACGGGTGGCATATTCCGCTGACTTCATTGCCACCTTGCGCAACAGGGGCAAAGCGGCTATGACCACCATATCCGTGATATAGCCCAGCCCAAAACTGAACAATATCGGCCGTCCCATCTCCGTCGCCCGACCCAGGGCTTCATCAATCGCATCCAGACCGGCTATCTTGCGCACGTACATCTTCGCGCCCCTGCGTGCCCGGTAGATGTAAAAAAGAAACAAAGCAGAAATCGCCAAAGTCAGAACCAATATATTCATACGGCTGGAATTGAACCACTGAGCAGAAGGAACTACCGGTCCGACCACAGCACTGGCTACTGAGTCGCCGTCAACAAGCATAAGCACGTAATAGTAATAAGAACTTCCATCCCGCAACGAGGAATCTGTATCAACAATCTCGGAACTCGCAGCCGGTTCCTCTGCAATCAGTACGAAACCCGTATCTGGTTTCTCTGACCGAAAAATCTTGTATGTTTTTACGGAAACAGATTCGGCGTTCACAGCTTCCCATGTCACCAGTATTGCTCTCCCCTGGTCATTGGGATTATCCCTGGCTGAAACGGAAACGGATAATGCCCCCCAAAGGCCCTGCAGGAAGAGCAGCATAACCGTGAGCATAATTAGGCTACAATCCTAATACTGCTCTTTCTGCTGTCAAATTGTGAACTGTGAACTCAGGCTTTCCGCCCACTATATCCTTCCGTCCGGTCTGCGGACCTGGCCAGTTCCTCAAATTTCTGCCGCATCTCAGCGTTAATGCGTTGCACCTCTGCGCGCAGACAAGGCCCGGAATTACAGAAATCTTTTCTGGGATAAATCGGATCTCCAACCAAAATCTCAATCTCGGTATTGAAAAGGTTTTCGGCCACAGAAAGAAAACCGGTCCAGCACTCCGTCCATACTGTAGTCTGAACTACTCGGCCGGCGTACCTCAGATTACGTATATACACCGGCAATACTGGCGCGCCGGTACGTGCCGCCAGATACGCGGCACCGTCCTTGATATCCCTGACTTGGCCGCTCAGGTTGAAAGTACCCTCCGGGTAAATACCCACACACCCACCCAGCCGCAGAACCTCCATACACCTCCGCACTCCTCCTACATTGTACCACGGCTCTCCCGTTTCCACTGGAAACGCATCACATATATTGCGCATTATAAAACGGGAAAAAGGACCCCGAAACCATCGGCTGGAAGCTGCAAAGAAAAGCCTGGTACGCAGAGCTATCTGCAGTATGACCGAATCTGCCCCATTGAGATGGTTGGCTACAACTATAAATCCTTTCCGCAAGAGCACCGTAACGCGACCAACCACCCGGACGCGAACACATAAACTGTAGATGACCAAGAGCAGCTGTTTGATACGAGTCCAGACCGTAGCACGCACCAGCTGCAACCGGGACCGCTCTGAAACAGACATGGACCGCCGCATCTCTTCGCCTTCGCTTCAGTGTACTACTCGCACTCCTGCTGTCAAGATACCCCGACTTGCCTTGACCGCTTCCCTTGTCGTTGTTACACTGGCACTGATTATGAAAAAAGTATTACCTCTGCTTATACTGATACTGGCTTTTGTTCTGCCAGCCGTACTCTGCAGTGCCGGGCCTCAGAACCAGTCGTCCCGGGACCAGAATGTCAGTCTGAGCGAATCCCGCCGTACCGCCATCGTCCGAGCCGCCGAACTGGTGAGTCCCTCTGTAGTTTCGGTAGTCGTGACTCAAGTACAGGTAGTAACCTATGATCCGTTCGCAGGTCTCGGCCTGGATAACTTCTTCCGAGATTTCTTTCCGCCTCGTCAGTTTCGGCAAGAAGCAAAGTCCATGGGCTCGGGCGTAATAATTTCGGAAGATGGCGACATTATCACCAATGCCCACGTAGTACGCAACGCCACCCAGATAAAAGTTACTCTGCCTTCAAACCAGGAGTTTGATGCTGAACTGGAAGGCATTGACAACGTCCGGGACCTGGCCCTGCTCAAAGTAAGAGCAAAGAACCTCCCTTCTGCTCCGCTGGGCAACTCAGATGACCTGATGATAGGAGAGTGGGCGATTGCCTTCGGCAATCCTTTTGGATTTCTGCTGGAAGATGCTCAACCCACTGTTACGGTTGGCGTCATCTCCGCCCTGCACCGGGATGTAAAGACCGGACACGGCCAGGTTATGTCGGACATGATACAGACAGATGCCGCCATCAACCCGGGAAACTCTGGCGGCCCCCTGGTTAATGCTGCAGGAGAGGTAATTGGCATAAACACCTTCATTTTTACTCATTCAGGCGGCTCAGAAGGAATTGGCTTTGCCCGACCCATCAACGACGTAAAACAGTTCGTGGCTGAGGTACGCGGTACCGCCGCTACCCCCCGCTCAATTTCCACCCGACTGGGCTGCTCGGTGGCAAATATTGAGTCCCGTCTGCGAGCACGCTTCAACCTCTCCTACGACCGGGGAGTGGTAATTACAGAAGTGTCCAGCAAGGGTATCGCCCAAGCTATGGGACTGGCGCCCGGTGACGTCATCCTCATGGCCCAAGGCCGGGTGGTGCGAGATGCAGCCAGTTTCCAAAAGATCTATGAAAAACTACCCGCCGTAGTGAATATCGTCATAGACCGAGCAGGAGAACAGGCCCGGCTGGTCTATCCCCTGCAATGATAGAACGATACACCACGCCAGAAATGGCCGCGCTCTGGTCTGAGCAGGCCAAATTTGAATCCTGGCTGCAGGTAGAAAAGGCAGTAGCCCAGGTGCAGGGCGAACTTGGACTTATCCCCCGTACCGCGGCCCGGGCTATTCAGCGTGCCAGCTTCAAACTGGAAGAAATAGCAGAATACGAAAAGGAAACAAACCACGATGTTATCGCCTTTGTCCGCAGCGTCGCCCGTAGCATAGGTCAGGCCGGCGCCTACGTGCACTATGGCCTCACCTCCTACGACGTCGTGGATACGGCTCTGTCGCTGCGTATACTCGCCGGTCTGAAGGTTGTAAGCAAAGCTCTAGAGGAACTGCGGCGCCATATCCTTCACCTTGCACGGAAACACCGGCGCACGCCGATGATCGGCCGTACCCACGGCATGCATGCTGAACCTATTACTTTCGGTCTCAAATGCCTTTCCTGGTCTGAAGAAGTCGGCCGTAATCTGACCAGACTGCGCCAAGCGGCAGAGGAAATGCGCCATGGCAAACTATCCGGCACAGTTGGAGCCTATACCCAGCTTCCCCCCTCCTTTGAGGTTCGCGTTTTGAAGATTCTGAAACTGAAACCAGAGCCTGTATCCACTCAGGTCATTCCCCGTGATCGGCACGCCTATCTGCTCTGCGTACTCGCATTGGCAGCCACCGGTCTGGAACGGATTGCCACGGAAATCCGCAATCTGCAACGCCCGGAAATTGGCGAACTCGCCGAACCTTTCACCCGGGGCCAACGCGGTTCATCTGCTATGCCGCATAAGCAGAATCCCATCATCTGTGAAAGAATCTGCGGCCTCGCTCGCGTTGTACGGGGACTTACCGCAGTCGGATATGAAAACATCCCGCTCTGGCACGAACGAGACCTGACTAACTCTGCCCCGGAACGGATTGCCATCCCGGGGGCTTTTTCTCTGGTTCATTATATCACTCGCAAGCTCTCCGCAGTTATGTACGGACTGGTAGTGAGGCAGGACCGGATGAAAGAAAATCTGGAAGCATCGGGCGGTATTTTTTTCTCCCAGGGACTGATGCTCGCCCTGGTACGCGCTGGTCTGGATCGGGAAAGCGCCTATAAACTGGTACAGCGATTGGCTTTTGAAGCCCAGGAAACGGGCCGCCCGTTCACCGAACTGTGTCGTCAGAATCCAGTTATTCTCCAGAAGCTGGGCGAACGCAATCTGGCCCATGTGTTCGACCTGCAACACCTGCTCCGGCACGTGGACGTGGTTTACCGTCGAACCGGTCTTACTCGCCGCTGAACCTCAGTCTATGCTCTGATGGATGCCGCCATTTCTAACACCGGTCGCTGTCTCATTGACGGTTCCCGCCTTATCGTCGAGTCCCTGGCTAGGGCTGGGGCTGATACCTTTTTAGGTTATCCGATAACGCCGGCCAATCTCATCTATCAGTACGCATTTCGACGCATTCCCCTGGCCATAGCCGCCCCGGACGAAATCACCGCCTTGCAATGGATGGCGGGATTCGCAGCCTGCGGGAGGCTTCCCTTCACCGCCACTTCCTACCCCGGTTTCGCCTTGATGGCTGAATCTATTGGCATGTCACATATGATGGAACTACCCATGGTCATAGTGCTAGCCCAACGTCTGGGACCTTCTACCGGTAGTGCTACCGACAGTGCCCAAGGCGACCTGTTGCTGGTGCGCGGCCTGCTTTCTGGAGGCTACTCTCTTCCCGTGCTCTGTCCGTCCAGTTTTGCCGATTGCTGGGAGCTACCAGCTCTGGCTGTGCAGACTGCTCTTCGATTACGCAGCCCGGTCATATTGCTGACTTCCAAGGAGATGGTCATGACGCAGCGGGACTGGGACCTGTCCAGCTTGACCAGCATCACCCCAGCCAGACGTGATTTCTACTCCGGTTCTGCACCTTATGAAACATATGCTCCCCAGAGTAATCTGGTTCCTGCCTTCCTGCCTGTAGGCAACTCCTCGCACCAGGTACGTCTAAACGCCTCCACCCACGACACCAGAGGTCTTCCCGGACCTGCCGCGGGACCTGGTCTGGCTAACGCCTTGCGGCTGGAGAAAAAGGTGAGAAACAATCTGTCCGATTTTACCCGCTTCGATTTGGACGAACAGGCTGGAGCGCAAACAGTCATTGTTTCCTGGGACATCACAGCCCTGGCGGCTCGCGAGGCTACCCTGCTCTTGCGCCGTCAAGGCCGGCAGGTGTCTCTGCTCATACCTAAAACACTTCTACCTGTTCCCCCTATTTATCTGGAGATTCTGAACCGCTACTCCAGAATTGTGATTGCCGAAGAAAACTTCGGCGGACAGCTGAAGGAAATTATATTTGGCACCTATGAACGACCAGGGGTCATACCCGTGAACGCGGTAGGTCGCTTGCTCACTCCGAATGAAATTGCCGAGGCAGCCGCATGAACAACCGGTTTCTATCTGATGGAGACTTGCCCTTCTGCCCAGGCTGTGGCCACGCTCTTACTGTACGCAACACGGCGAGAGCGCTGGAAAAACTACAACTCGACCCTCTTGATGTGGTCTTGGTCACTGACATTGGCTGCCATGGCATCATTGATCGTAACTTTCATACCCATACGGTACACGGCATCCACGGTCGCTCGCTTGCCTTGTCCGCAGGCATAGCCTCCTGCCTGCCAGAAGGCAAGGTAGTCATCGCTTTCTTGGGAGATGGCGGGGCAATCATCGGTCTCCAGCATCTCTTTCAGGCCGCTCACTACAACTTTCCCCTTACCGCTGTCGTTTTTAACAACATGCTTTATGGCATGACCGGCGGTCAACCCTCCGGACTTACTCCCTGCGGCTACCGCACGCCTACCCACCCCACAGGTACCAGAGAAGCGGGGATTGACCTGTGTCGCTGGTTGCATGCCGCAGGAGCTGCCAGCGTGGAACGGGTCATCTGCCGCGGCGACTTCTCAGACGCAATTTCCCGGGCCATTTTGACACCCGGGTTTTCGCTCGTGGAAGTGATAGAACAATGTCCTAGCTACGGAATTAAGCACAACCCTGGCCGGTCTGTGGAAGAACTACTGGATGCCGCCGGCCTCTCCGTAGGTTTATGGCGCAACGAAAATGCCGTACCGACTCGCTTCTCACCCCGGGAAAACCTGGACTCGCTCCTGCATCTGGAACCCCTTGAGCAGAAGTATACCGCCACTCTGAACCGCCGCATCTCCATACTTGTTGGCGGCTCGGCTGGCGAGGGAGTACAATCTGCCGCCGAGATGTTCGCTCGTGCGGCCATTTCTTCCGGACTAAGCGCCACCAAACGGGGTTGGTACCCGGTAACTGTCGGCACCGGTTATTCGGCTGCAGACATCGTCATTTCCCCAGAACCAATTCTTTACGCGGGCGTAGTAGTACCGGACCTGGCCGTTCTTACTTCTGAAGACGGCTTCAAACGTTGTGCTTCTACCGTACGCCCTATGCCTTCCGGGTGGGTACTGCTTGATGATGACCTGCCCGAATTGGAAACCAGAGCCTGTCTAAAACGTGCCCCGCTTCGCCGAACCGCTGGCCGCCGTCAGGCAGCGTTGTATGCGCTTGCCCTCCTTTTACGCGAACACAAACTGTTTCCCCTTTCCGCCCTGCTGGAGGCACACAAACACAGCAAACTCGCAACTAAATTGGATCTGACCCGTCTTCTCTCTGCAGAGGAGAACGTATGAGTCAGAAAGCCTTTGTTTGCCTGCGTCAGTACGGTTTTTCGTTTTATTTAATCCTAAACAATAATCAGGAGGACTTATGATAGACTTCTCTTTCACTGAAGAACAGAAGTTTGTACAAGACTTGGCGCGCAAGTGGGCCCAAGCCGAGGTGCTGCCTCTAATTCAGGAAAAAGACCAGAAAGCCGAATTCGACCCTGCGTTTCTTCGCGGCATGGCGGCGCTGGGGTTGCTGGGCCTTTCCCTGCCCTCAAGGTATGGCGGCATCGGCAATGACTATATCGCCCTAGGCTTGGCCTGCGAAGAACTGGAGTATGTTGATACCTCCCTGCGCGTCATTCTCTCGGTCCACATCGGACTAAACAGTCTCACCCTGCTCTCCTGGGCAACGGAAGAGCAGAAACAGCGCTGGCTGGTGCCACAGGCCAAAGGGGAAAAACTGGGCACCTTTGGTCTTACGGAACCTGCAGCTGGCAGCGACGCTCTCGGTATCCAGTGCACCGCCCGCAAAGACGGCACTGACTATGTGATCAGCGGCGAAAAAATGTGGATTTCTCTGGCTGACATTGCCGACCATTTCATAATCCTTGCCTGGACCGATGCAGAAAAAAAGCAACGCCGCGACCACACGGGCATGTCTGCTTTTCTTCTCGAACGAGGTATGAAGGGCCTTTCAACAGCCACCATACACGGCAAATTGGGAGTGCGGGCGGGAAACACCGGTTCCATCGCCCTGGACGAGGTCCGCGTACCAAAGGAAAACATCTTAGGCCAGGAGGGTGAAGGATTCCGCATCGCCATGTTTGCCATAGACCAGGGCCGCTACACCGTAGCCGCCGGCTCTACTGGCCTGATTCGCGCCTGCCTTGATGCATCAGTAGAATACGCTCAGACTCGCACCACCTTCGGCCGCCCCATAGCAGAGCATCAACTTATCAAAGAGATGATAGCGGAAATGGCTTCCGACTACGAAGCTGCCCGATTGCTCTGGCTAAAAGCCGGGTGGCTTAAGAACGAAGGACGGCGCAATACCCGCGAAACATCACTTGCCAAGATGTACGCCTGCCAGTGTGCGGAAAAAGCCGCTTCCAACGCGGTCCAGATTCATGGCGCCTATGGCTTCTCCAACGAATACAACGTGGAACGCTTCTATCGCAACGCCAAAGGCGCACAGATATACGAAGGTTCGCGGGAAATACACAAACTCCTGCAAGCTGACTATGCACTCGGCTTGCGCCAGGATAAGCCCACCCGCTGCACACTGCCCAAACCTGAATAGAGAGGAGCAGAAATGCCGGTCATATATCTGAAGTCTGGCGGCAGCGTGACCTGCGCCGCCTACACTCTCAAGGAAGGAATGATCCGCGCTGTAGACGTAAAGTTCAACGACGTACCCGGCATCCCGGAAGAAAAGTCAACCATGAGCAATGCGGACGTTTCTCCGGCTAACATACTATATATATTGCCGGGCAAGGTATAACCGCACAACTCTCGGATTCATACCTCCTTTATGACTGAATGAGCGCTACGTCCCCTCGCGTTCTGGTACGCCGGGTGGGCGACTTGGCGAATGCCGTCGACGAAGCCTTGGACTTTATCGGCTACGACTTTGCCGGCAAGAAGGTATGGGTCAAACCTAACCTGCTGGGCCCTCACCCGCCAGAACGGTCAGTTACCACCGCACCAGAACTTGTCCGTCATGTTGTCCGTGCTCTCCGCGCTCGCCAAGCTACAGAAATCTGGGTAGCAGACAATCCGGCTGGAGGACTTCAACGTCACATCGCCGAATACCTTGCCCCTACGGGCGTAGTCCAGGCTAGCGAAGGCTGTTTTCGCAGCATATCTGAAACGCCCGTCACGCTGCGACTGCAATCCCGCTTTATTCCTGAGATAGTAGTTTCCCGCATCATCACTGAAGCAGATGTCATTCTCAATCTCCCCGTGTTCAAAACCCATGCCCTCACTATACTCACTGGAGCAGTAAAAAACCTGTTTGGCATTATTCCTGGTGGCCAGAAATCTGCCCTGCACATGCTTGCCCGCTCTGGTGACGATTTTGGCGAACTTCTGGTTGATATCTACCAGGCTATCCCAATCCCGGTGCTTACAATAATGGATGCGTTACGCGGTATGGACGGCCTCAACGGTCCTTCTAGCGGACGCGTACTGTCTTTGGGCAGAATCTTATCCTCGCCCGACCCTGCCGCTCTGGATCTGGTAATGGCTAAGCTGGCTGGCGCAGACCCCCAAAGAATTCCCACGGTAAGAATTGCCGCTCAACGTGGACTTGGCCCTGCTCACCTAAACGAGATAAACTTGGCAGGCGACTGGGAACCGATACGCGGATTCAAACTACCTCCGACCCGGCTCGCCACCAGTCTTACAGGCATCTCCTCCCTGCTCGCCTATCCCCTTCTCCGTCGCTGGCCCCTGCTCAAACCCCACCGCTGTATCAAATGTAGCCGCTGCACTGATAACTGCCCAGTTAAGGCTATCAAGCTGATCCCCTTTCCCCAAATAGACCGTTCCAGATGCATACTCTGCTATTGTTGCGCGGAACTATGTCCAGTGAGCGCCATGCATGTCCCCGGTCAATTCCAAGCGCTGGTGCAAAACCTGCTCCGCCGCTAGTAGTTTCTGCCTTCCCGGCTGTATGCTGACTTGTGTGCCCCCCACTGACAAGAACCCTCCACCCAATGACTTCGGAGCCTACCCCGACTTCCAACCGCAGGACATAGCACGCAACCCACCTACTCTTCCTGCCGCCATTGATATCCTACGCCAGTTCCCAACTGCCATGACCACTTAACCCGTTACCATCACGTCAGTTACAGCCAAAACTCTTTTTCTGATTCGTACTCGTATTCGTTCCCCCCCCCTCTCCTGAACCTGCTGACCGACTCAGTGGGGGAGTCACTCCCCCATCAATTTCCGTGCCAATTTTGCCGTCTTCGGGCCGTTCTCTTGTCTCAAACAGAAACCTGGGGAATATCTTTCGGGCGACTTACTGCCAGGTAGATAGCAAAAAGTATGACAACCCCGCCTATCACCTCCCAAGTTTTGGGCGGTTCTCGCAGCAGAAGCCAGCCCAAAAGCGAAGCCCCGACCGGTTCAAATAGGATGACCATCGCTACCACAGGTGCGGGCAAATAACGAAGTGCCCAGTTGAAACTGGTATGACCTATCAATTGAGGACCAAGTCCCAGAAGCAGTATCAACATGTAACTTTTGCCTGAATACCCGACCACAGGCAAGCCCGCAACCGCCACAACCCCCAATAACAAGAGGGCGGCTACGGTGTACATCACGTAAACATAGCCCACCAGTCCCACCCGCTGTCTCACCCTTCTCCCCAGGAGAAGATACCCTGCCGCACATACAGCTCCTCCTATAGCCAGAAGATTTCCACTAGTAACAAGACTCGAGCCCAACCCCGGTCCGGCAATGAGAGCAGCACCCGCAACTCCCATGCCTGTAGCCAGATACAGACGCCAGGAAGTCTTTTCTCGCAAGAACAGGGGTGCAGCTAGAGCGACAAACACGGGGTCCATTGCCACAAGTACAACCGAACTGGTTATCGACGTACGTCTCAACGACTCTATCCAGAAGGCAAAGTGCAAAGCCAGAAAGACACCTGCGGCAATGGAAAACATCCAATCTCTGGCTTGAAACTGTACCCTCATAAGCCGCCATCGTGTCCAGAAAAAAGGAGCAAGAAACAGCGCGGCAACAACCAGCCTGCCCGCCGCTATTATCAGTGCCGGAGCTACCACAAGCCGGATTATGATGGCAGCAAAAGAAAGAGTGGTCACTCCTGCGGCCAAAACCAGTCCGGGGTTGACCTGCGCCTTTTTGTTTGCTGGCACAGTTTGTTCTAGCAAGTTCTGCCCGTCGGTCAAGACGATTAATCGGGAAAAAGCCCGTTTGACTTACCAGTTGGTATTTCTAAGATTCCGCCATGCCTTGGTTCCTGCTGCTGCTTTCCAGTCAAACTCCTCTCACGAGCCCCGGAGTACTGATTTTCTCGGACACCGTTTTCTACGGCGGTAAATTGGTACGTTTCTACAGCCGCACGGAAGAAGTGGTACTTTTGGATTCTGCCTGGGTCCGGTATCGGGATATGACTGTGTATTCTGATTCCATTCACTACCACGTGGGAAAACACAGATTGACCGCAACCGGAGACGTACTCTTTGTCGCCGGCGAACAGAATGTCACCGGTTCCCTATTGCAGTATGATATTGACACCCGCAAAGGCTGGATGCGACAGGCACGCACCCGGGTAGAAAATGGTTTTTTCTGGGCCAGGGAACTCTGGCTGGTAAAAGAAAGAGTGCTGCACGCCCGCACCGGTTATTACACAACGTGTGATCATTACCCTCCTCATTACTATTTTCTGGGTCCGCGCACCAAGTTGCTTATGCATGATGTGGCTATCGCTGAACCCGTGGTGTTGAAGATTCTTGGTATGCCGGTACTGGCTGCTCCCTTCTGGCTGGTACCAGTCTCAGAAAAGCGTAAGTCAGGACTCATGTCCTTCAAAGTAGGAAACGCCAAAGACCAGGGACTGTATGCCAAGAATCTGGCTTACTACTGGGTCATAAACGACTACGCAGACGCCACTTTCTACTGCGACGTAATGACCCGAAAAGGAATCCAGCCGCGGCTGGAGGCTGTGTACATAGTGAACCCCTATGCCCGCGGCTCTCTGCAAGGTTCTTTCATCCAGGAGTGGGATACCCGACGCAGACGGTACAGCGTAAACGCGGCTCACAACTCGCGCTTTTTCTTTGGTTCCGAACTGGCCGCCAAGGTTGACTACATCTCAGACCGCTCCTATGCGCCCGATTACGCCGAGGAAAGATTGGAATGGCTGAAACAGGACGTACTGTCTTATGCCGAACTCGTACGCAGTTTCGGTCGTACCGCTCGAAGCTCAGCCCGAATTGAGTATCAAAATGACTTCGCTCGCCATCGTCGTTTCATCAGCTTGCCCTCCGCCCGAGTAAGTTTCAGCGCTCGACCTCTGGCTGGGGGCTGGACGGCGAGCCCCAATCTTTCCGCCACAAACCTAATTTCGGTGTACTCTGATTCCCTCGGCAATGATACGGCGACGGTTGTCAACCGCAACGGAAAAACCAGCTTGGGAATCTCCAGCCCGCAGTATTCTTTAGCCCAGTTCGGCAATCTGAGCCTTTCCTGGGATTTGAGCTTGGCCGAGATGCGCTCTTGGCGCAATAGTCTGATCGCCTCCGCTTCCCGGCCGGCCACGCTTGGTTTCAACCTGCAGACTTCCCAAAAACTGGCCGGCTCTTTCCAGTTCTACGAAGACCTGAATTTTTCGCGCACCGATAACCTGCTTGATTCAACTGCAGCTCCACCTGATTACTCGGCTTCACTTTCTTCCAGCTTCTCACTGTTCCGCATCTATGCTCTTGAAGCACTCGGACTTTACGGTGTCCTGCACACCGCTCGCCCCCTTATTCAAATTCGCTACTCACCGCAAGTCACAAGTTCCGGCTTCTTTGGTCGGTTGACCCCTCTCAACCCCGCAGCCGCAGCCGTCGATTTGGCCTTAGACAACGGATTTGAAGCTAAAACCGGAAAAGAAAAAAGCAAGTTCGACCTTGGTCGGCTAAGCCTGAACACAAACTATGACCTGTTAAGCGGCAAATTGTCGCCGCTGCGGGCCGATGTCGCTGTTACACCCCTCAGTTTCGTGTCTGGCCTCCAGCTCCAGATAAACGCAGGAACGAGCTTGAACTTTGCTACAAGACGTGTGAGCGAAGACTATTCATTTCTGACCACTTTGAACTGGAACAAAAGCGTATCCTGGAGACAAGCACGGCAAACTCCGACAAACAAAGAAGAGTCGTTGCCCAAGTCGCCTGATTCTTCTCCTCCAGCTCCACAGCCCGGCATGGACATCGGGGTGAGCCTGAACTACGTTCTGACCAGAACCAGCAATATGCTTACCGGTAACATAACCATCTCTTTTCCCGGCTGGAAAGTTTCCGTAGGTAGTTTTGGTTACAACTTCGCCACCTCTCAACTCACCAACTACAGTCTGACTATCTGGAAAGACCTACACTGTTGGGAGGCTATCGGAGAGCTGCGCAGACTTGGCAACAGATGGACCTACGATTTTCAGGTGCGTATCAAACTGTTGCAGGATGTGAGATTCAGCAAAAGTATGTTTGGTGCTTTCCTTCCATGAGCGGAACAAACGCACTGCTTTCTCGCTTGCTCTTTCCCGTTCTTCCCGGTAGGTTCAACCACTGTCTCTGATGTTGTATTTGGCTTCCACCTCTCCCCGCAGACGTCAGATAATGCGAATGCTGGCCATTCCTTTCCGGGTTATCCCGCCCCGCTGGAATGAACCTGAACCTTCAGCCGGCACCGACCCGGCGGCTTATGTTCTCACCAATGCCAGAGCTAAAGCTGGTTCGGTCGGTATAAGAAAACCTGAGGCTCTGATTATTGGCGTGGATACTGCCGTAGTTCTGGGAAATACTGTCTTGGGCAAGCCTACCGGTCCTGCCCAAGTAATGGAAATGATGAAAATGCTGTCCGGGCGCACGCACCAAGTAATCACAGGCGTCTCCGTTCTTGCTGTTGCCCGACAGGTCACTTGGTCTGGAACAGAAATCAGCCTTGTGACTTTCCGCCGGCTCAATGCTCGGGAACTCTGTAATTACTCCCGCTTGCGAGAACCCTTAGACAAAGCCGGTGCCTATGCCATACAGGGATACGCCGGCAGATTCATCACCGACCTTTCCGGAAGCTATTTCAATATAGTAGGACTGCCGGTCATGCTTCTGGTTAAACTGCTGATTCGCGCCGGCTACAACCCAGGGTAAGGTCTCTTCAGGGAGTTCTCTTCTTTAAAACAAAATGCAGGTCCTTGTCCCGACGCTCATCGTTATTTTCCAGCACGAACGCATATACATCGCTTGTTCGCAGACTGAAACGCAACGAATCCTCCCGAACCCGTATCCTACTGGCTAGAGTTTCGCAAGGTTGCCGTTGTAGCCAATGTCCGTAATTAGCCCGGTCAAACACAAGAACCGATACAGCCGGGGTATCCACAGCGAAAAAGACCTCTACTTCGTATCCTGCAGACAGACTCTCATGCCAGACCCGGAAAGTGCCAGCTTTTACTGCGCCCCAGTAGTCCATCAGCACAGTGGTTCGTCGGTTCACCCATATCACTATACTGTCGCTCGTCTTCAGACCTTCCTGGTCTGTCACTGTGCAACGTAACAATGCATACCCGGAAGACTCCGGCGCATACCACTTCACCCTGAACAAAGAGTCCCACGCCAGTCGACCGCGTGTTGCTTGCCAGGAGTAGACTACTGGTCCGCCTCCCCAATCCCAGGCCAGACAGTCATACTGAGCGCTGTCCAACGCAAGTACCACAGAATCACCCTTTATGTATTCAAGATGCGGGGGCTTGCCTTTCACGCAACCGGAGTATCCCCAAATCCCCAGAATCAGGAAAAACCAGGCTAACCGACAGACAGAAGACACAGGTGGCACTTCAAAGAAGTGTAACCGGCCCGACCGCCGTTTCAAGAGCCGGAGGTCTTAGAATGCGATTTTGGACAGAAACCAAAAATGCCTTGACTTCGCTCTAGGCTCAAATATCCTTAGGCCAGACTGAAAGGAGGTCTATTTGGCAGCCAGAATCGCAATCAACGGCTTCGGACGTATCGGCCGACTCGTAGCCCGCCTGACCGTTGATCATCCTCGTCTCACTCTGGTGGGCATCAACGATGTCACCGACTCCAAAACCTTGGCACACCTGCTCAAATACGACTCCGTACATGGCCGACTCCAAGTTGATATCACTGCGCGCGAGAACGAAATCGTCATTGCCGGCCGCCCGGCCCGAGTTACAGCAGAGAAAGACCCGCAGAAGCTTCCCTGGCGAGAGCTGGGCGTGGATATTGTCATTGAATCAACTGGAGTGTTTCGTTCCCAGGAAAAAGCCGGTTCCCACTTAGCTGCAGGTGCCAAAAAGGTGATTATTTCCGCTCCCCCAAAAGGCGAAGGAGTAAAATCTTTTGTCGTGGGCGTAAATCACACTACCTATAATCCCGAAACCGACCACATTATCTCCAATGCTTCTTGCACTACTAACTGCGTCGTACCAGTGGCCAAAGTCCTGCATGACAACTTTGGCATAAAAAGCGCATACATGACTACGGTTCACGCCTACACCAATGATCAGCGCATTCTGGATTTGCCTCACTCCGACCTGCGCCGAGCTCGAGCTGCTGGACTCTCCATGATTCCCACCTCCACCGGGGCCGCAAAACTCATCGGCGTCATATTTCCCGAGCTCAAAGGCAAAGTAGATGGAATGGCCATCAGAGTTCCCACCGCTAATGTTTCCCTTGTAGACCTCAGCTGTATAACAGAGAAAAAGACCACGGTAGAGGAAGTGAACGCTGCTTTCCAAGCGGCTGCCTCAGGTTCTCTCAAAGGCATTCTGGAATACGTAACCGAACCACTTGTATCTGTGGATTTCAACGGCAATCCGCACTCTGCCTGTTTCGACTCCAGCCTTACTGCGGTCGTGGACGGAAACCTGGTCAAGACCTATTCCTGGTACGATAATGAGTACGGATACTCCTGCCGTCTGGTAGATTTAGCCTGTTACATCGCTACGTACCTATGAACAAATTAACAGTTAGAGACTTAGACGTACGGGCAAAACGCGTCTTTCTGCGCGTAGATTTCAATGTGCCCATGTCAGAAAATGGCCGGATACGTGACTTGGCACGTATTGTGGCCGCTCTGCCAACACTACAGTATCTCTTGGACCACGGAGCTGGGGTAATTCTGGCTTCCCATCTGGGTAAAGCCAAAGGCAGACCAGACCCCAGATATTCGTTGCACCCTATTCTACCAGTAATAGCCCAGCTGGTAGGTAGCCCGGTCGGCTATACCCCGGTCTATACTGGTGAAAACGCCGCTCAGGTAAGAGCCAGAGCCTTACCGGGCACTGTAACGTTACTAGAAAACCTACGTTTCCACCCCGGAGAAACAGCCAATGACCCCGGTTTCGCTAAGGAGCTGGCTTCCCTTGCCGACCTGTATGTCAACGACGCCTTTGGCGCCGCCCATCGCGCCCATGCGTCCACAGTAGGGGTACCGAAGTTCTTTGGTCAGCCAGCAGCCGGTCTACTCATGGAAACAGAAATCTGTCGCCTTTCTCGCCTTCTCAATAATCCAGCCAGACCCTTTGTGGCCATAATCGGGGGGTCTAAAATATCTGACAAGGCCGGAGTACTTGCCAAGCTGCTTCCTCAGCTTGATCAAGCCATAATCGGCGGTGCAGCGGCTTTCAACTTCCTCAAAGCCCGAGGCATAAGTATAGGACGCTCTCTTTGGGAACCAGAGATTAGCGACACACTTGCCCCTCTCGCTCACGACCCCAAGCTAGTACTGCCCACCGATGTGGTAGTAAGCACCAGTCCGGACAACGAAGCCGGCGCCCTGGTTGTACCGGTAACGCGCATACCAGACGACCGCATGGGCCTAGACATCGGACCGCAATCTGCCGAGTTGTTTACCAAGGTACTACAGAAAGCCCAGACTATCGTGTGGGCAGGTCCGATGGGCGTGTTCGAACGGACAGCGTTTGCTTCCGGCACTCTGGCTGTAGCCAAAGCTATGGCCGAAGCAACGGAGAATGGCGCCAACACGGTAGTGGGAGGTGGCGACACAGGGGCTGCACTAAGCAAGTTCGGCTACGCACTCAAAATGACCCATGTTTCTACAGGCGGCGGCGCTTGCCTAGAATTTCTGCAGGGACGGGAACTTCCCGGGATAGCTGCACTGGCAGACAGGTGAATCCGAAAAGAATTCCTCTCATCGCCGCAAACTGGAAGATGCATTTTTCCGCCTCTGAGGCACGAGCCTTTATCATTACTCTCAAACCTTTTCTAAAGAATTTGCGTGATCGAGAAGTAGCTATCTTTCCCCAGTTTACCGCTATCGCTGCTGTCAGTGAAGAATTGCGTGACCCCAATATTACCTGCGGAGGTCAAGACCTGTACTGGGAAGCACAGGGACCTTACACCGGAGAAGTGTCTGCTTCCTCTCTTACTGACTTGGGCTGTGTTTATGTTCTCGTGGGTCATTCAGAAAGACGCCGTCTTTTCGGCGAAACTGATGAAACTTGCCGACTCAAGATTCGCGCCGCACTCGGCGGCAAACTTACCCCAATTCTCTGCATAGGTGAAACTCTTGAGGAAAGAGAAACCGGCAATACGAAAATAGTATTAGAAAGGCAGATTAGAACCGCTCTTGCCGACGTTAATGAGCAAGACACGCTGGTCATAGCCTATGAGCCGGTGTGGGCCATAGGCACCGGTCGCAATGCCAGTCCAGAACAAGCCCAGGAAATACATGCTTGGGCTAGGGAACTTATCGGTCAAATCATCGGTTCCCACAGCGCCCAAGAAACGAGAATACTGTACGGCGGGTCGGTTAATCCTGCGAATATCGATGACCTGATGGCTCAACCAGACGTAGACGGCGTACTGGTGGGCGGAGCCAGTCTGGATGTTCAATCATTCAGCCGAATCGTATGGTTCCGTAAAACACCAGCAGTCTGAAGCGAGTCTTTGCTCTGCTCCAACGACTAGAAAATACTGATTCGAAAGTAACGCCTAGGATTTGACTTTATGTCTATAAGAAGAGACTGTAATTTTTCGTTTGTGGCCCTCAACTCCTGATATAGCTCTTCTGAGCGCAGCAACTTACCTAATGTGGAAGGTGCTTCCAGTAACCCAACTAAACTATCCAGACGACAAGATATGGCCTGCAAACTACGATCAGCCTCCTCCAGCCCGACGCCGAGCCGGTCTACCCCTACGGCGAAATTCCGAATCTCACAGGCGAAGCTATCCAGAAACAAACGGGCTTTTTCTTCTATATCCTTTTCCAGAGAAACGGGGTCAAGACTCTCTAACATTCTGTCCAGCCGCAAGAAGGTACTTTCCAAGCTGAGCACCTCGTTTGTTCCCTCGAACACATATCCTGGTCTCGCCTCCGGCCCGGAACCTGTGGTAACCATTAAGTAGCGGTCACTACCCAGATAGCTTACGGACCTTATGGCAAACTTCGTATCCTCTGTAAGCTTCACGTCGCCATCAATGGCAACCACACATTTAACCTTGGCTTTCTCCAGCGTAAGCGCTAGGACTCTGCCTTTGGGCAACCCCCTCACCTCCACCGGATCACCTGCTCTGAGGCCGGACACATCGTCGAACATCACCACCACCCTATACCGTCTCGCCGAAACTATTCTCCCCGAAAGCCACAGATAGGCAGCTACCCCAAGGCCAAAACCCAAAACCAGAAACATAACCACCATTACCTCACGTGCGGACTTGCTCATAATCCTCCTTTCTCACCTGACTCAAAGGCAATACTTTCCCCTCGCGCAACATCAGAACCTCATCAGCTACAGCCGTAACTGCTTCCAAATCGTGCGTCACCACTATCTCGGTTTTACCCTCTTCGCCTCGCAAACTGCCCAGAAGGCTACATATTCTCTCTCTCATTATCGGGTCGAGCCCGGAAGTGGGCTCATCAAGAAAAAGATAGCGTGGGTTCATTACTAGGGCTCGTGCCAGAGCTACCAACTTTATCATTCCGCCCGACAACTCCCTAGGCTTGAAATGGGCGCATCCCCGCATACCTACCTTTTCTAACGCCATGGCGACCCGTTGCTCTACAACTCTTTTGTCCAACCACTCGTTCTCTACCAGGGGTAGAGCTACGTTACCGAATACATCTAGAGAATCAAACAGCGCCCCTCCCTGAAATACAAAACCGATCTGCTGTAATATACGTTGATTATCAGCAAAGGCTCCATAATGTATCGGCACGCCATCGTAACTTACTCCGCCCGTATCAGGCTTAAGCAGGCCCGTCATAATCCGAAGTAAAACACTCTTTCCCGCACCAGAGGCTCCCAGAATCACTAGAACGCGAGCATCAGCTACATTAAAGGTAACCCGATCCAGAACCAGACGAGAACCAAAACGCTTGGAAACTTCCCGTACTTCTACCATGCCCTGAAGAATATTAGGGCCACGACAAAATCGACAGCCAGTATCATTATGGAAGAACTTACCACCGCCTTTGTCGTTGCCCTTCCTACCTGTTCTGCCCCTCCCCTGACAGCAAATCCAGCATAACAGCCGTTGGTACCAATGACCAAACCAAATATCAAGGCCTTCACCAAACCCCCGAAAAAATCTCGGTCAAGAAAGAAACGGGTGACACCATAGACGAAGGTATGGGACGAGATATTCAAAACCGTGGACGATACCCAGAGTGCCATACCAAGTGCCACTACCTCCATGAACACCACAAACACGGGCAAAACCACTGTCAGAGCTACTATTCTTGGCAGACAGAGGAAACGGTACGGATTTACCCCCATAACCATAAGCGCATCAATCTGCTCCGAAACCCGCATCGAACCGAGTTCGGCCGCAATGGCAGAAGCCGATTTCCCCGCAACCACAAAAGCACTGAAAACCGGCGCCAACTCAATCAGCACCAACCGCCCCACACCCATACCTACAAAGTACTTAGGCACTACTCCCAGTAACTGATAACTTGTCTGTACCGCGGTTGTAAGCCCCACAAATACCCCGGCTACAAGCAATATCGGCAAAGCCTCCAGTCCCTGCTGACAAATTTGCTCCACTACCCGCGGCCAAGTACGACGCAAATCCCAGGGTTGGAAAACAGTCTTAGCCAGAAAAACAATATATCTGGCGGGAACGCCGACCCAGCTCACAGGCGCTATGTTAGCTCCGCCCTTCCAGGTGTCAATTCCAGTGACAGTAATCTTCAGCCCGCTTGACAACAAAAAGAAAGCTGCCAAGATTCTCTCATAGTACGCGATTTAGTCATAGAAGCCGCCTCACCCCACCTTGCGCAGATACAGTTTGTAGCTTCGGAATTAGTACGCAGAGGCTGGGCCGAAGCCAATGCCGGTAACTTTTCTATTCGCGTAACTGAAATCCATCCACCTGGGAAATCCAAACATCCATTAGTGCCACCACGCCCAGCCTTGGCCAACCAGACTTTGCTCATCAAGCAAGCCGGGGGCAGAATGCGCGACCTTGCTATCAACCCTTTACCCAACCTGTGTGTTATATCTATATCTGAAACTGGCGACACTTACGAGCTACTGGGTGATAGTCCACCATCGAGCGAACTTCCTGCTCATCTTGCCATTCACGAAACACTGCTACACTTTCGACCTGCCCACGTCTGCGTGCTGCACAGTCATCCCACTGCCCTTGTGGCCTTGAGCCTCCGTTATCCCGAACCGGAAAGTCTACTCGCTCTGCTTTTTCGAGCCCATGCAGAAATGTCATTGGTACGAGATGAGATTTACGCTCTACCCTTCTTGGCACCTGGCACTCAAGCGCTGGCCGAAGCTACCGGCAAAGCTTTCTGTAAACATTCGGGGGTCGTCTGGTCACGCCACGGCATGATTGCATCCGGCTCGGACCTGTATAAAGCGCTGGACCTACTGGAACTATGTGATAAAGCAGCCCAAATCTCCCTTCTTGCTGGTGCTCCCCCACCGGTTAGAAACGTTACCCCCCCCCCCAGCAAGCTATCTAAACGCGGCTTCCTCGCAGCAGACGGCCTGGAAACATTCTACGACGTTAAATCTCTTGACTCTACGCTGCCTTGGGAGGAATTCAAACGCCTACCTCGCATTCCGGTAAGCTTGGTACTAGATAACCTTCGTTCTGCCTTTAATGTCGGCTCCATTTTCCGTCTGGCTGATGCCGTACGTGTCAAGGAGATAATCACTTGTGGATATACCGCCCATCCTCCGCATCCAAAACTAGAACAAACCGCACTAGGTGCAACCGCCTTTGTTCCTTGGCGCGCTGTTCCTCAGACAACTACGGCTTTACAAGAACTCAAAGCAAATGGTGTACAAGTTGTGGCTCTGGAAACCGCAGCGAATGCACAGCCCTACGACCATTTTCCCTTCAGAGCACCGTTGGCATTAGTTTTAGGGAATGAAGCACTGGGAGTATCTCAATCCACCCTCCAGGCCTGCGAGGCAATAATTGCCCTGCCCGTATTCGGATTTAAGAATTCCATCAATGTAGCGGCAGCCGCAGCAGTAGTACTGTACGACCTTGTCCGCCGATACCGCTGGCTCTGACCTCCAAGACCAGCCAATCTCCTACGGAAGGACTAAGAAACTAACTTCCTCACTAGTATGCCCTGCCGCCAATAATCGCAACCTGTGTTTACCCGGTTCCAGACGCCAGAAGCAAGCATAAGGAGGCCCAACTACGGCCAATTCTCTTTCATCGAGTATCCATCTTGCTTCAGTAGCGCCGGCAGGTACAACCGCTCTGAAAAGAACTGCCTGAAATTCCCGGCTAAGGTCGGGGTCAATCTTGAACACATCTCCTTCGTCAGGGAAAAGCACAACCGGCTGTGAGCAAACTGTACGTGCCTGAGTTTGAGTTAAACCCGTCACCGGAGGCAACGGCAAACCGTTGTCCGCCATCCAGGCCCAGTACTCCGGAGGATATACCTCATATACCTTATCCTGTATTAACAGATGAACCGAGCAAGTTTCTCTGGGCAGTCTGGAAGCAATGAATTTTTCCTGTACCGCTGCTGGACAATGTGGACCCGGGATTAAACCAGATTTGGGACACACCGCACACAACACTATACCCGGAGGAAGGTCAAATCCGGAAGGCGAGCGTGTTTGCGCTGCCAGCATCACATCACGAAAAAGCGGACCGGCTCCTGTTACGCCCGAAACCCGGTGCATCGGCGAACCATCAAAGTTTCCCACCCATACACCTACCACATAATCGCGGGTGTAACCTACAGCCCAATTGTCCCGGTAATCCTTGGAGGTACCGGTTTTAACCGCACAAGGAAAAGGTAATGACAAACATGAGAACTGTCCAAAAGCGGGTGCACGTGCCTGATTATCGCAAAGAATATCTGTCACCAGATAAGCAGATTGGGGACTGAATACGCGAATCTGCGATCCACCAGTCCGCAATCCTGTTTCTGGTTCCGCATCAGACATTATCACCCGCACCTCTGAAAACTCTCCGTAGTTTGCCAGAACACGATATGCGTTTACCAGCTCCAGCAAACGTACATCACCCACCCCCAAACTCAGAGCCAAACCATAATAACCAGGTTCCCTCCGCAAACTGGTCAACCCACACTGACGAAGAACAGTAAGCAGACGGTCAACCCCCAGCTCCTCAGCAAGCCTCACGGCCGGAACATTGTAAGACGAACCAAGTGCCACCCGGCAACTCACAGGACCGCGAAATTGTCGGTCATAGTTACGGGGCACAAAATCGCCGGCCAGTTCTGCAAAATGGCCAGGCAAGTCAGGTACTATCGCGGCTGGAGACTTTTCCTGTTCAAATGCAAGGGCGTAAACAAAAGGCTTCAACGCCGAACCTGGCTGCCGCAGGCTCAAGCAAGCATTCACCTGCCCGGCATCCGGGGAAAAATAATCCCTTGAACCTACCATGGCCAAGACCTCCCCGGTAGCACGATCAAGAACCACGACAGCAGCGTTGGTAACGTGGTAGGAAGCAAATTGCCGCAGATGCACCTCAACCAAATCCTCACACTGCTGCTGAAGTCGGTAGTCGAGGGTAGTACGGAGCAGACGTTCTCTACCTCGCCAAGCTCCCTTTGGAAGACCTGTAGAAAGAACAAAATCAACGAAATGAGAGGCTTTGAATGGCCTGCGAGGACGACATGGTGTAATGCTTTCAGCCAACGCCGCCTCAAAATCAGAAAGTTTTATCCGGCGCCGTGCCAGCAGATTTTCCAAAATCCACCGTTGTCTTCGGCGACACCTTTCAAAGTGACGATATGGGTCACACTCTCCAGGTGAACGCAGCACTCCAGCCAGGAAACACGCCTGCGCCAGCGACAAACGGTCAGCGCTTCGATTGAAATAGGTCCGGGCAGCAGCATCAATACCATAGAGTTGGTTACCGAACCAGACCCGATTCACATACGCTTCCAAAATCTCCCGCTTCGACAAATGAAGTTCTAGGCGTATTGCACCAAGCAGTTCGCCCAGTTTTGTCGCTATTCCCCGTCGCCCAGAATGACGCAGAACACGCACAAGTTGCTGGGTGATAGTTGAACCCCCTGACACTACCCGACCTGCCCGCAGATTTGTCAGCGTGGCACGCACCAAAGCCAGCAGATCCACTCCACAATGACGCCAGAATCTTCTGTCTTCCGCGACTATTACCGCTTCCACAAACCAAAGACTCACCTGGTCAAGTTCCACCCAGTGGTTCACGCCATATTCGGAAGAACAGACTTCCCTCAGTGGTTCTCCTCTGCGGTCGGTAACTACCAGTGTAGCCAGTTGCTCCCCGCGTACGTAGCTGCGGCTCAACGGCAATAACAAGAATAAACCAACGCCCAGCCATAACAGCTGAACTATACTACACCCTACGGCTAGGACTCCGATGGTAACTGTGTGCCTAGCTGCGGTAAATTTTACTCTCCTCACTCACTTAATTTCTAGATACTGCTGACCAGTGTGGCCAAAAACCTCAGGTGTATACATTTCCTCCACCCGCGTGGGTGGAAGGAAAAATCTGCCGCTTGTAAGCGCTCTAACCCGATAAGTCTCCGTGTGCACACCCTTGGTAAGGTAAGTAGCCACCAGAAGGTAACGGTCATGGTATGTTTCTTCGTAGTTAAAGCCGCCCCACCACTGTTTGTTCGATTTCGTAGAAAGAGGTTGAGTCTGACGTTCAGTGGCAAAGGAAGTATTAACTATCTCCCAGCCCGCAGGCAGAGGGTCGTCCAGCACCACAAATATCCGGTCCTGAGCAGTGTGTACTTTCAAAGTTATGATATACTCTGCTCCGCGTACGTAACCTGATACCTTGCCCACGGGCCTGATAACTTTCTCTACTCGGAATCCCTGATCCTTGGCCTTTAGCTCGCCCTTGCGGGCATAATAAAGCCTGAGTCCATAATACATTCTGCCCTGTCCCTTTCTGCTGATGTTTACTGGCAAGGTCGTTTTTGCCAAACTATCAATCGGCAGGAAACGACGAGCAGTCTTCAACGAACGACCAGAGAATACTGCACTGAGCACGTCTTTACCTGCAATCCTGACTGAAGCTCTGAAATTCGGCCTCTCCTTTTCATACGTGCGGTAGAAAGTTGCCAACGCATCAAAAACACAGGCATTTTCTTGGGTCGTACGCCAACGGCCAACCCTACGCTCCGCAATCAGCCACCTGACTATTTTCTCTGCAAACTCAATCTGCCCTTGATGTTCTAGTAGCGCTTGCAGTACCACAGCCGTGGTTCGCACATCTGAATGAAACAGCCATCCTCCTTCTCTTTCTTCCTCATAGTGTGCCATAGTCGGCTCGAGCTTGAGTTTGTTATTCATCGCCCGTATAAGATTACTCCTTGCCTCCGCATATACAGACTTAGGAAGCAAAGCTAGCGTCTTCAACAGGTATGCTTTACCATACACTGACATTTGGTCAACTTGGTCAAGCAAGAAAGGTAGGTGAGATTCTACTTTCTCCCCCCATAGCGCAATTGCATACACAGCCAGACTGCGGGCAGTGAGATACTCATCTGTTGAATACGGCCAGTCTGTCCCACGTTTACCGTAGTTGAGCCAGTTCGTCAGGTAACTCTTGCCTCGCTCGCTAACCCGGGAAGCCACTTGGAAACCCTTCTTCTCTGCCAGTGCCAGAACGTACATGGTATAAGCTGAAAGCCAAGGAGAAGGCTTTTCGTAGGCATAAGACTCGAGGTCTGGCCAGAAGTAAAAGCCGCCAGATTCATCCTGGTATCTGCTTACCACATCCAATTCAGCCTGCACAAACTTACGCAAAGCCGAGCCCCGCAACTCAGACAAACCAAATTGGTTTATCACATCCTCCCCGACAATAAAAGGCAGTATTTTGCTCATCCGCTGCTCCAGACATTCATAAGGATACGTACGCAAGAATTCCAGCCCTCTTTCCAGTCCTGTGAGTCCCGAAGAAGAAACTGCAACCTCCAGCCCCCCGACTCCCGCAAAGACGTCAGGCGGCACACTCACCGTCTGTTGTATCACTGAATCCATTGTCTGCTCGTACAGAGCCACTGCTTCTGAAACTACAGAAGGTATTGCTGGCAAAGTTACACGCAACCTGTCCCTTGCTCCCTCCCCACTCGCCTCAAAGGTAAACTCTGCCTCGCCTGCACCGATACAAAGGTAGTCAAACACAACTTCCACAGGACGGTTCGGCTCTACTTCCACTTGCCGACTTGTACTGCCATCAATCCTCACTCCCTTGGCAGCTGTTGCTTTCACCGTAACTTTCATCTTCTTGTCAGTGCGATTGTGCACCATTACGCCGGCCGAAAAACGGTCCTCAGGCCGTATGAAACGCGGTAAAGAACTCACCAGAAGCAGCGGTTTATTAGTCTGAAACTTGCTTTCGCCCGAACCAAACTTGTCAACTGTTGCCGCCACGGCCATTATCTGCCAAGTGGTGAGATTATCTGGCACACGAAAACGGACACGAGCTCTGCCGTTCTCATCGCTTCTCAAAGACGGTATCCAAAGCGCCGTTTCGAGAAACTTCTGCCGGTAGGCATAATCATACCCACCATCAAGCCCTACCCCATCTAATCCGCCACCACCTGCAGCCTCACCTTTCTCACCGTAATTGCGCTGACCAATCACATGCAGCCTGGACTCAGCTGTTACCACCGAAAGAGATCGAGAGGCGTAAAACATACTGAACGGATCCGGCGTCCTGTAGCCAACCAGCTTTAAGACGCCAAGATCAACGACCGCAAGCGATACTTCTGAGCGAACTCCTCTACCTTTCTTGTCCAAGACTTGCAAGTCAATTTCTACCTCCTGCCCTGGCTGGTACTCGGTCCGCCCCGTTTTCACAACCACCGTCAACTTCTTGGCTTCCGGATCAACTGGCAACTCTACATATCCAATCTTGAAGCCCGGTTTACCCAGGTCCTGGCCTTCGTCTCCAAAGCTGTTATAGGCAGTTCTCCCTTTCAGCAGAACTACCGAAACAAATACGTTGGGAAGATACTCTTCTTTTATCGGTATTCTGATCAAATCCGCATTGCCGCTAATCTCTGTTCCAAAGTAGTCCAGTACCAGCTCCCGCTCAACCGTCACCATAGCCTTAACCCCGGTCCACGGTGATTTTACAAGTATCTTCGCAGTATCGCCTGGCTTATAAGCATTCTTATCCCTCACCAACTCAATCAGGTCGTCATCTCGTATCATCCACGCAGCTTCGCCCTTGCCTGCAACCCAGAACTCCAGATCGGTTCTCGCAGTATTATTCCGTCTGTCTCTCATTTCACACTTGCACCAGTATTGACCTGGCTTGTCCGGTCTGAACCACTTGCGCACCGCTTCGGACTCTGTTCTGACCTCGAAAGTGGCTACTTTCTCGTCTACTTTCTCGCTCAACCAAGAATACCTACCCCCGGTCTGAGCCTTACGCGCCGAACGCCATATCCGCCGGAACACCGTAACCGTCACGTTTTCACCACTGGCTGGTCTACCGTCTGGGAACGCAGCCACTAAATCTAAACCTACAGAATCACCCAGTTCTACCATACCCCTGGTCATCTTTACGCCTACATAGCGTTCTGCTCGGTGGACGATATACGATTCTCGACCGGTAATACTCCTCTGGTTAGTGGCAGTAACCGTCGCTTCGCAGGTCACACGACAGCTGGAAAGCCGCCTCCCTAAATTCAGCTTAGTTTGTACCTGCAAATGCCCCTGGACGTCTAATTTGCCGCTCCCTGAACTCAGCAGACTTATTGCTTGTTCAGTCTCATCCATGTACGCGCCCCAGCTGAACCCTTCGTATCCGGGAGGCGAGAAAGACGTAGGTTCCAAACTCACCGTCCAATCCACCTGTTCGCCTGCCATCTGAGCTCCAAACAGATATCTGGCGTTGATATGCGCCGTGAACATGTCACCCGCAACATAGCTATCTTTGTCGCCCTTTACTGTGACTTCGAACTCTGCTGGCCTGTATGCCTCAACCCGAAAATGTCCATAGAATTCGTGCTCACCCTGAGAAAAAACAATACTGTAGTAACCGGTGAAAGCCTCTGCCCCCAGTGGCAAAGAAATATCAAAGCTACCCCAGTCAGACAATCTCACCCGCCGGGTGAAAATCTCCTCATCCCGCGAATCTGTTACTCGTACCAACCCATCCCTGCGACTGGGAATAATCCACCTGCCTCGCTGCTTGTGGCGGATAATACCCTTAATGCGAACCGTATCCGCCTGTTTGTACAGCCCCTTTTCGGTGTAAATGAAGCCCGAAGGTTCGGTAGGGTCAGGAGACCAATCATAGCTCACGCCAAGCTCATAAGGATGAATTCCAGTGCCCCATTCCGAATGCACAAAACCTTCTCCTCCCGGTTCCCGGACAAACATCCACAAACGAGGACTATCCCACTCGCTTCGCGCCTTAACACCCAGCATAGCCCATCCAGGGAACACCACAAACCCGTTCTTATCCGTGCGACCAGTCCAGACGGACCGGTTGGCATCATCTCGCAACTCAACTGTGACTCCTGCTACAGGTGCGCCGTCAACCAGACGAGTCACATAACCTAGCCCGTTTTCTGGTGAAAACTTTGCTGTCAGCCCAAACGGTGATACCTGCAGAAAAGCTCGACGATACCTTGCACCCCGTTCTGGTTGGTGAAGCATATCCAGTTCACAGAACAAAAAGCCGGATTTCCTTCCTCCTAATCCGGGCGCTATATCCAGAGGCAGTAGCGTACGTCTGTTCCTGACCAGCTTTGGTCTCCAAACAGTCTGATAATTAAAACCGGTCTGCCAGATTCGCTCCAATTCGCCAGGCTTCTCTTTCTCCTCCTCCCCATGACCTTCGTACCGCTTCCGCCAGAAGGGAATAACTTCCCCGGCCTCCAGCCTCCTCATCCTTACCTTCACTGATTCTACATTCACCATCCATACCGGATGACGCAACTCTGTGGCAGACTCCACAATACCCAAACCAACAGGCATACCCAGGGCTGGGCGATAGGAGACTGTCTTCAGTCGCAAACGGACGTCTTTACCCAGGCGATTGCCAAAACGGTCAGTAAGCTGGCGGGAAAGAATTACCTCGTACTGCGTCTCTGGAGCAAGTTCTACATAGAGGTACTGCTGCGTGGTTGCAAAATCATATTCGTACCGAGGCAACTTCACTGGAGGAGAGAATTTCACGTGCCTGAGTAACTCTTCTTGCGCTACAGGATTGGAAAAAACAAATACCAGCGGATCTTCCGGGTGATGAGCGGACGCCCTCTCCAATCTTTCCAGCCGAAAGTGATTGAAGGTACGAAACTCTATTCTGCGTTCCTTCTCTAATCCCAAGTTGCCCTCAGCCGCCAATAATCCCTCCGCCAGGATAATCTGGTACTGAGTCTGTTTTCTCAACTGCACTTTCGAGGTAAGCACTAACACCGAACTAAGTTTTTCTGGTTCATACCACCATGCATCTTCCGTTCTCTCCTTGGGTCTTGGATGACGGAGTCGAAAAGGCACCCTGGTTCCGTCGCCCGCCACCAACTGCAGAAATTTCTGGGCACGTTTTGGGTCCATCGGCATGTTAAAGTGAAGCCAGATGTTTGGCTTGAGTGTTACAAACTCCGCACCATGAAAGGGAACAGAATATTCCAGGCTAGGTCTCACAGTCTCAAACTCAAACTCGTAGTCCTGCTTGAGCATCCGTCCACTCAACGAACGGACGCCTCGCGGTATTTTCACTTTAAATCTGGTCGCTGTGGGTAGAACAGTCGCCGGGCGAAAGACGACAGTATTTGGACTCAACCAGTCACAAAAACCTGGGACTTCCGGGTCAAGGAGCAGTGGAAAATTCTCCTCCTCAGAGACTTCGCCAAGAGACACCATGGCATCATCGAAAGTCACCAGGATTTCGCTTGCCTCTTCTGTTTTCTCCAGCACCCCTACGGGTGTCGCAGCCACAATCCGCAGAGAATCGGCCCGACGCAATTCCTCTTCACTAAATACAGGCATCGCTACACGCCGAGCCAAGGGCTGTCTAGGTTTCTCGCGGGGACAACTACCGACAACAACTAGGACAGCGCACAGAACCCATGCTCTTGTCCTCACAACTCCTCCTTAGATTAGCTAGTTAGAATACCACAATAATGATATGAGACAGACCGTTTTTGTCTTTGAGCCTCATGACTAACTATCGCTGCCCCCATCATAAGTTGGGAGGGTCGGTACAATCTACGACCACAGCCGGCTTAGGGCTACAACTTATTAATCTAAGCGAATCGGCATAAGTAGGAATATTATCTCTCGCTCAGGGTTTTGCTCCTCCGGTTTCATCAAACCAGGAGCAAGTGGATTCTGGAGCTCGAGAACAAGCCGTTTCCCAGGCAGATGTCGCAACGCCTCAAGTATATAACCAACATTGAAACCAATCCTTATCGGTTCTCCCTGGTACTCACACGGCATCTCTTCCTCACTTGAACCTACATCCGGCGTTTCAGCACTAACTCGTAGTTTATTTTGCGAAAACTCGAGAGTAACTGGTCTACCGAGCGGATTGACAAAAACGGCCGCACGCCTTACGCAAGCAAAGAAAGCGTCGTGCTCCAGCACAGCGCGCATAGGATATCCCTTTTGGGGCAGGACTCGTTCATAGTCAGGAAATGTCCCTTCCAAGGGGCGGCTGATGGCCAAAGTGTTCTCTGTGACAAAAGAAATCCTGCCCGGGTCCACTCGGAAGGTGGCCGTTTTTTGCTCTCGGGGCAAGAGTGCAAAGAATTTGGGGACAACCGTCGTCTTAAAGGTAGTAGTGAATTCTCCCTTGTGGTTGACAAAAGCGAGGCGATGGCCATCAGTAGCAACCATCCGCATTGAATTCTTATGCACTTCCCAATTCAATCCCGCCATGGCCGGACGAGACTCGTCTGTGGAAACGGCGAAAGACACAAAATCCACCATCTCCGTCAGGGTGGCGATTGACAGGTCAAGAGCCGCTGCCTCAGGTAATTTGGGCATTTCCGGAAACTCAGCCGGGTCCGGGCTTGCTAAAGTCGCCTTGCTATTGCCCGAGCGAAAATGCACGTTTGTATTCTTTGTCTGGCAGGTCACAGTTTCTCCCGCGAATTCGCGACACATTTCTGATAGTTTCCTGAAAGGAAGCAGACACTTGCCTTCTTCGGAGTCACCGGAAAGAACGAGTTGTTTCTGCACGAACGTGTCTAAATCAGTCCCAGAAATGTACAGCTTCCCGTCTGTGACTTCCAGCAGCACATTCTGCAGTACCTGATATACAGCTCGGGAAGGTATTACATTCCCAACCGCGGCCAACATTCCAGAAAGCAGGCTTCGTTCGATCTCAAAACGCATTCTGTCTCCTTTCGCAACGCTTAGTGAACTTCACCCAATACTACTATCGTAAACGCAGCCCAAGTCAAGCCCAGAACTCCGCCCGACTTACTATCCAGCGGTGCAAAACTGCACCTTACTGCCTAAGAGCCAACCGAGGCATCCTGTAGCCCTGCCTGATTGTTATGCCTTTTCTATGACGTACAATACACATTGAGCCGTTATCTCCCGTTGACTATTGTTGTCGCAATTGGAGTACTTTTGCTCCGCGCTGTGTCAGAAGTAGTACCTACTCTCGCTTGGGCAAGGTAATCGCGCGACTTCCTGACGTAATACCACTGGTCGCTACGCATTGAAAGCCAAGAGTTTGGACTAAGGTTGACTACCGTCCCCTCCTTTCTATAATCCCTCAGTGACAGGAGACGATCGGGAACCTCTCGCGGGCTTCACGGTCGTGTTACCAACCGCTGAGCCGGGGTGGTGGAATTGGCAGACACGCTTGGTTGAGGGCCAAGTGCTTCACGGCATGCAGGTTCAAATCCTGTCCCCGGCATCCAGCCTCCAGAGGTGCTGTCAGAAACGCAGGCCTTCACTCCGTTGCGCTTCAACCGATAGAACTATTCGCAGACTCCCTTGCCGGACTACAAACCAATCAAGGAACCCAGCGTGAACCGGGTCACTATTCTACTATTGGACGGGGTCGGCTGCGGCGAAATGCCTGACGCTGCCAAGTATGGAGACGAAGGCTCCAATACACTGGCCAACATCGCTTCAGCAGTCGGCGGTCTGCATCTTCCCAATCTCGCCACACTAGGCTTAGGCAACATAATCCCTGTACTGGGTGTGCCGGCACAAACCTCACCGAGCGCCTGCTTTGGCAAGATGGCCGAAGCTTCGGCCGGCAAGGATTCGACCACAGGACACTGGGAAATAGCCGGTCTGATTACTGACCGGCCTTTTCCTGTTTTCCCACACGGTTTTCCGCCGGCCTTCATCAAGCAATTCGAACAAGCCATCGGCCGCGAGACTCTAGGTAACGTAGCAGCATCCGGTACAGAAATTATCAATCGTCTGGGGGCAGAGCATATCAGAACCGGAAAGCCTATCGTCTACACCTCGGCTGACAGCGTTTTTCAGATTGCCTGTCACGAAGAAGTAGTACCTGTTGGGGAACTATACCGTTACTGCGCAATAGCCCGCGAAATGCTCAAAGGTCCCTGGTGCGTAGGTCGCGTTATCGCCAGACCTTTCGTGGGCCGACCGGGCTCCTTTGTACGTACCCCGAGACGGAAAGACTTTTCGTGTCCTCCACCCAGGCCTACTTTGCTCGACCTCACAAAAGAAGCAGGAATGCCCGTGATTGCCATCGGTAAGGTGGACGACCTATTTGCAGGTCGCGGTTATACCCGGGCGTACCACCCCGTAAGTAATCAGGAGTGTGTCGACCTGACCCGGGAAGTATTGGCAAGTCTCGAAGCCGGATTGGTGTTCACCAATTTTGTCCAGTTTGATATGGACTGGGGCCACCGGAACGACATCGCCGCTTTTGCCGCCGGTCTGGAAGAGTTTGACAGAACCTTACCTGACATTTTGTCTCACTTAAGAAAAAACGACCTGCTCTTCATTACCGCTGATCACGGCAACGACCCAACAACGCCTTCAACCGATCATTCCCGCGAATACGTGCCTCTCCTGGTATACAGTCCGATTTTAAAAAGAGGAATACATCTGGGCACGCGTTCTACCTTCGCTGACCTGGGTCAAACTGCTGCCGAGTTTCTCGGCACAAAGCCTACCCCGTATGGCACCAGTTTTCTTAAAAAGATTTTGAATCAAGGAGCCCAACGTGAACACAATTCTAACGGCTAGATTATTGCGTGCTGCCTGTAGTGCTTCAAGCCGGGCATACGCACCCTATTCCGGATTCAAAGTAGGAGCCGCCCTTCTTGATGAAAAGGGGCGTGTACATGCAGGCTGTAATGTAGAAAATTCATCCTATGGCCTGACAATCTGTGCAGAACGGGCCGCTATATGCAAAGCCGTGTCTGCAGGCGCAAAACAGATAAGAGCCATTGCGGTCTATGCGCAGTCGCCGGTACTCACCTATCCTTGCGGCGCCTGTCTGCAGGTGATATTTGAGTTTGGCCCGCAGGCCGAAGTGATCCTATCCAACGGCACGCAGATAAGACAGTACTCTATGCCTAAACTGTTGCCTTGTGGTTTTCGCCTTGCCCCAGCCCGCAGCGAATAAGGATTGCTTGGCGGTAGAATTTTTCAGTCTATTCTTTCCAGCCCGGACATATAAGGCCGCAGAACTGGGGGAATCAAAACTGAACCGTCAGCCTGCTGATAGTTCTCCAATATCGCCACAAAAATACGGGGCAAAGCCAGAGCGGAAGCGTTCAATGCGTGCGGATAGTAGGTAATGCCCTCATCGGTTCTGACTCTTATGTTCCCCCGTCGAGTCTGATAGTCCTCACAATTCGAAGCCGAAGAAACCTCCAACCACCGTGCCACGCCCGCCGCCCATACCTCCAAATCATACGTTTTGGCTGATTGGAAAGCAATATCCCAAGCAGCCAGCCGCTTCACCCGATAGGGCAATCCCAAATCACGCAGAAGACTTTCTGCCTCTGAACGCATCTCTTCCAGTGCAGCATATGATTCTTCGGGTTTCACCAGGCGCACTATCTCCACTTTGTCAAACTGATGAATCCTTATCATCCCGCGTACGTCCTTGCCGTACGAACCGGCTTCGCGTCTGAAACAGGGAGTGTAAGCTACGTACTTCAGAGGCAGGTTTGCTTCTGGGATTGTCTGGCCACGATGATAACTCACCAGTTGCGGCTCAGCCGTAGGAATAAGATAGAAGCTGTCATCCCGCGTTGTATACATTTCTGTCTCCAAATGAGGTAACTGCCCAGCAGCTTCCAGCGTAACAACATTAGCCAGTACTGGCGGTGCAATCTCCGTATAACCATGACGTCTGACATTGACATCGAGAAAATAGTTGATGAGAGCTCGTTCCAGTAATGCCCCCTTGCCTCTGAACACCACAAACCTGGAGCCAGACAACCGAGCTGCTGCTTCCAAGTCAATTATGTTCAGAGCTGCGCCCAAATCCCAATGTGCCAGCGGCTCGAAGCTGAAACTCGGCAATTCGCCCCATTCTCCCACAATTTCTTCCTCTGCCGTCACCGATTCATGTACTCGATTAGGAAGAGCCCTTACCATATTTTCCAGCTCCGCATCCAGGGCGGCCAGCTCGGTTTCCAACCGCTTTATCTCATCTGAAAGTTGTCGAGCCTCTGCCTGCATTTCTGCGCAATCCCTGCCGGCACGTCTTTCCTGAAAAACTCGTTCCGATACCTGTTTTTGCTTATGACGCAATTCATCCCTTGTGGCCGATATTTTCCTCCGTTTTGCATCCAGCTCCAGCATACGGTCCAAGTCGTGCTTAAACCTGCGCAACTCCAGCATACGGCGGACTTCTTCCGGCCGTTCACGCACCAGTTTCAAATTCATAGGGTATTCTATGAGACACTTCTTTTCTCGTCAATTTCTCCGCCCGGGAAATCATCTCCGCAGCTGCCTTTACCAGAAAATCATATTCTACATTCACCTTGCTCCCTCCTCTCAATTCCTTCAGGTTTGTATTCTCCCAGGTATACGGAATCACATTGACGTGGAAGCAAGTTTGAGTTACAAGGGCCACGGTCAGACTCACACCATTCACGCACACAGAACCGCGGTCAACCAGAACTCGTGCTCCTCTGCTGGTGAGCTGCAGACTAATCTCCCAGTACCCCGACCTACGCTCCACCTTACGTACCTGCAGCACTTCATCCACATGTCCCTGAACAAAGTGTCCTCCCAGCCGTTCGCCCACCATCAGAGCCCGCTCCAGATTCACCCGCGAACCTACCTTCAGACTGCCTAACGTAGTTGCTTTCAGTGTAGCCGCCACCGCCTCTACCTCAAAACTTTGTCCAGTTGCCTTCACCACCGTCAGACAGCATCCGTCTACGGCGACGCTGTCACCCTGCCTCAGCTGCCCTGCGAACTTTGCGGCAACACGCAAGCTGCGGTTATCTCCGAGTCCTGAAATTCGCAGAACCTTGCCAACTTCCTCTATGAGCCCGGTAAACACTGTTAGTTCATAACTTTCATGGACCTAGCCGGACCGACTACATACCCTTCAGTCAACACATCCTCGCCAAAACACCTGTGCCGGACCTTCTGCAGAACCAGTGCCCGTCCAAAGCTACGCGGCTTCATCCTGGCACCAAAACTTCGACCCGGTCCTATAATTTTCGGAGCGTGAAAGAAACATATCTTGTCCACGATGCCGGCATCCATAGCCGTGGCGGCCACCATTGCCCCACCTTCCACCAAAACCGACATAACTTCCCGACGATATAACTCGGCCAAAATGCGAGACCACGACAAAATTCCTGACTTATTTCCCCTGCCTATCGCCACCACCTCTGCTCCAGCTCGTTCCAACAGCTCTCTCCGTTTCTGGTCGCGCGAACTGGTAAACACCAGCGCAATTCCTTTACCTCTTAGAAATCGGCTGCGAGAGGAAACTCTCAACTCAGAATCCAGCACCACCTTCAACAAGGGCCGCCTCCGATTCAACCGACAATCCAAACTGGGGTCATCATATAGTATCGTTCCCGCTCCCACGAGCACTGCGTCCGACGCCTGCCGCAGTTTCTGCACTTCTCTCCTTGCCTTTTCACCTGTAATCCACTGCGACTCCCCCCTGCTAGTTGCCACCATGCCATCCAGACTCAGAGCCAGTTTCAGAGTGACAAAAGGCCTGTGCCGCGTATGGTAACTAAAATACCCCTCATTCAGACGTTTCGCCTCTTCGGTCAGCATCCCCACCTGTGTAAATATCCCAGCCTCAGACAAACACTTCATTCCCCGACCCCGGACTCGAGGATGAGGGTCCAGCGTAGCCGCAAAAACGCGTCTTACGCCGGCTCGTATCAAAGCATCGGTGCAAGCACCGGTCTTACCGCAAAAACAACAAGGCTCCATGGAAACGAAGAGGTCAGCCCCGCGAGCCCTGGCTCCCGCCTGCTTTAGAGCTTCAATCTCTGCATGTGGCCCACCGAAACGGCGATGATAACCACATCCAACTAACTTGTTTCCCTTGACCAGTACTGCTCCCACCATTGGATTTGGAGAAGTGAAACCCTGGCCGCGTCGCGCCAGACGCAAAGCCAGACGCATCATCTGCTCGGACACGGCCAATCATAGAACTGCTTCCCTCGATGTCAAGCACGGGCAGGATAGGGCCTTGGAACGAAGAGAAATTCTACTTATCTGTCTGCATCGCCGGGCTGGCTCTGGCTTTCCTGCCTGCGCCCGGAATCTAACTTGGGGAAAAAGGCCTCATCGGCCCGAAAAAACTGCGGAACTGTTATCCAGCTTCTCACCTTCCGACCCTCTTTTATGGCCGGTCGAAATTTGGCCCTTTGTACATTGAGCAAGGCAATCGTGTCCAGAAACCTGACTCCGCTGGAACGCTCAAGTTCCAACCGGGAAACAGACCCATCTGGTTCTATCAGCGCCCTGACGAGAACAGTAGCCGTGTCTTCAGGTTTTACTCTGGGCAACTCGGCAATACTGACAACCTCTGCCGGCTGGTCAACCGGTGCCGGTATCGGCAAAGGCAAAACTGCAGAAGGTTTCTCCGCCGGTGTACTTACACCTCGAGCAACTGTTACAGCTCCCTTTTCGGACGCAATCCGCACCTTTGCTACAGTGACCACCGCTTCTGGTTGAGAATCTGTGCCTGGTGCACTAGTGGCGGAGTGATATTCACGGCGAGAAGGCTGACTCTCAACCTCCGCCTCTGTCCTGTTTTCATAGTCTTTTACAGCGGAAACTACATTTTTCAACGACTCTGGAGCCCTCCTACCACGACCAGATTCCTCCGTCAGTGACATAGAATCCGGCGTGCGTGACGCTGTCCCGTCGACACCCGGTTTCTGCGTTCCGCTCCATAACTGCCACCCGATAACCGCCAGAACCACTATAACCGCCAGCCCGCCAGCCAAGACTGCTACCCGAAACCACGAAAACACCGGTTCGAATGTCTGGTGAAGTCGTCTCCTGCCCATCCCGCGGATACGTTTCCACACCTGTTGTCTGTGCCAGTCCCAGTAGTCATCAGCCAATTCCGGGCCGGTGTCTCTCTCCTTCACTAATCGGTACAGGGTTTCCAGTGTCGCCAGCTCGGCCCGACAGCCCGCACAAACCCGCAGGTGTTCCTCCACTCGTAACCTGTGAATGGTATCCAGCTCTCCATCCAGATAGGCTCCCAACCATTGCAAACAACTCTGACAGTCGTGCTTCATCACGATGGTAAATAGTCTTTCAACAATTCTCGCAACTTAAGCCGTGCCCGGTTGAGACGGGACATCACCGTCCCAACCGGAATCCTCAAAGAGTGTGCTATTTCACTGTAGCTCAATTCATCCCTGACGCGCAATACGAAAACCGCTCGCTGGTCAGGAGGTAGCCGGGTTAGAGCTCTGTCCAAGTCACGGGAAAGCTCCGCCTCGGCTGGAGACCCTGCCGGATCTGGTACGTCCTGCCATTCCGCCCCGGCTTCACCCGCAGGCAACGGTACGGTGCGCTGCTGTCTGTTACGTTTGAAATGGTTCATGCACAAATTCACGCAGATACGGTGCAACCAGGTGTAGAATCGGTAATGTTCGTCGTACCGACCTATAGCGCGATAGGCGCGCACGAAGGTCTCCTGACAAATGTCTTCTGCATCCGGGTGGCTGCGTACCAGCGAATAAGCCAACCGATAAATAGCTTGATTGTATCGTCTCATGAGTTCATCGAAAGCCCGGGTATCGCCTTTCTGCACCAGCCGGATAAGTTCCAGGTCCGACACTGTGCCTTGTGGTTCACCCATATATATTTACGATTGTACCGCTGCAATTATTCCCTGATAAGTGACGGCCCATCTTGTAAAAAAGACAAACCGCTTCCTGGTGAAGCGGCATCTGTGGGAACGAGTCTTTCTAGGTTTTCCGGCTGCAGCTTCCGTAGTCGTCAGTCCCGACTAGCCGAACCTGCGTCCTTGGAACTTGCCGCCCTTGATTAATCCTTCGTAATGGCGCATAACCAGATGTGCTTCTATCTGCTGTAGGGTATCCAGAGCCACACCCACAATAATCATCAGAGTTGTACCGCCAAAGTAAAAGGGAACCCTGAATACGTTCATCAGATACAAGGGCAGAAGCGCCATAACCACCAGAAAAAGAGCCCCAGGCAGAGTGATAAGAGACAGCCGCCGGTCTATGTAACGGGCCGTATTCTCACCCGGCCTGATTCCGGGAATAAACCCTCCATACCGCTGCATGTTATCAGCCAAGTCCAGAGGATTAAATACTACCGAAGTATAAAAGTAGGTGAAAAAGATAATCAGCGCTGCAAACAGCAGATTATATAGCCATCCGCCAGCAGACAGAATGCTGGCCAGTGTTTGGAAAAACGGAAGTTTGATAAGTCCCGCCAAGGTGGAAGGAAACACCACCAGACTCTGAGCAAAAATAATGGGGATCACCCCAGCGGTGACCACGCGCAAAGGAATGTGAGTTGACTGTCCCCCGTACATCTTGCGGCCGACAATGCGCTTCGGATACTGAACCGGTATCTTGCGTACGGCCATCGTCATCATTACCACACCGGCATACACGCCAAACACCATAAGACCAATGATGATGAGCGCCAGCCAGGAAAGCTCGCCTGCCCGCACCATGGCAAAGGCTCGACCAATATCAGCTGGAGTAGAATCCAGACAACCTACAAGTATCAGGAAAGAAATACCGTTGCCAATTCCCCGGTCCGTTATCTGCTCGCCCAGCCACATAACAAATATGGTACCGGCGGTAAGAGTGAAAACTGTCATCAGACGAAAGAAAAAGCCCGGGTTCATCACGATGGGTCCGAATGCGGTCGGCGCCTGATTCTCCAGGTAAACTGCAATGCTGGCCGATTGAATAATAGCCAGCCCAACCGTGGCATAACGAGTGTATTGGTTTATCTTCTTACGCCCTTCTTCATCGCGCTGCAGCTTTTCCAAATAGGGAAAAACCGAACCCATGAGCTGGAAAATAATGGAAGCGGAGATGTAAGGCATCACCCCTAACGCAAACACCGAAGCACGGGAAAGCGCACCCCCTACAAAAATGTCGTACAGACCGAACACTGTCCCCCGCAACTGACCCAGAAGATAACCCAGAGCCTGACCATTGATACCGGGTACTGGGACATGAGTACCTAACCGGTAGACCACTATCATGGCCAGAGTAAAAATTATCTTCTTACGCAGATCTGGAATCTTGAATATATTGGGAGCGCTGCCCAGCATCTCAGTTACTTCCCTGCCGCAATGGGCACTACTTCAGCTTTGCCGCCAACCGCTTCGATCTTTTCTTTCGCCGTCTTGGAAAAAGCGTGAGCCTGCACCACAATTGGCCCGGCCAACTCTCCGTCTCCAAGTATCTTAACCCGGTTGCCGCGCTTCACCACGCCCCGCTCGCGCAATACTTCGGGGGTAATCTTGTCAGTCTGCATCTTGGCCAGACTGGCCAGATTCACCACCTCGTATTCCTGCCGGCAGTAATTCTTAAATCCCCGTTTGGGGATGCGGCGATAGAAAGGCATTTGGCCGCCCTCAAAGCGGGCGTCAAATTCAGGTGCAGAATGTTGACCTGCGCCTTTGTGGCCCCGGCCTGAAGTCTTGCCGTGACCAGACCCCGGCCCACAACCGCGCCGCTTACGTCGCTTGGTCGCTCCGGGATTAGGAGACAACTCTACCAGTCTCACAATTCCTCCACCTTTACCAGGTGCTTAACCTTGAACAACATACCTCTAATAAGCGGTTCATCTCTGTGCACGCGCACCATCCCCCTTCGCCGCAAACCCAGGGCCAGAGCCGTCTTTCTGACCCCCGGTTTCTGATCAATCAGGCTACGCACCAGTGTAACTTTCAACTGTTTCATGAGCTCTTTCCCTTTTCACAAAATGAGAAATCGGCTTGTTGCAGGCACGGGCCACCTGGTCGATGGTACGAAGTTTCTTCAGCGCAATAATTGTGGCGCGCGCCGTACTGTAGGGATTGCGCGACCCCAGAGACTTAGATAAGGCATCCTTCAGCCCCACCGCTTCCAGCACTGCGCGTACGTGACTGCAAGCAATCAGACCGGTACCAGCTGCTGCCGGTCTTACCAACACCTTGCTAGCCCGGAACTTACCATAGGTTTCATGCGGTATCGTACGACCCTTGACTGAAACCTTGACCATATCTTTCTTGGCACGGGCTGTAGCCTTGCGCACCGCAGCCGCCACTTCGGACGACTTGCCATGACCCAACCCCACCTGACCCGCACCGTCTCCTACGACAACCGCGGCGGAAAGCTTCATCCGCTTGCCGCCTTTCACAACCTTGGATACGCGCTTTATGTCTATAACCCGTTCAATGAGCTCTTGCTCAGGCAGGCTCAGTTCGTTTTCGGTATCGTGCTGTTCAATCAAAACTTCAGTCCTCCTTCGCGCGCGCCATCAGCCACAGCCTTTACGCGACCGTGATAATTATAGCCCGCGCGGTCAAAAACCACGGCGGTTATGCCCAGCTCTTTTGCTTTAGCCGCAATTAACCGCCCTACTTCCTTGGCCGCTTCCATCCGCTTCAGCTTTTTCTCTCTTATCGCCGGTGTCAAAGAAGAAACACCGGTCAGAACCCTACTTGCGGAATCATCCACCAGTTGGGCAAACATATTGGCATTACTACGCTTTACGCAAAGACGGGGACGCTCGGCTGTGCCGACCACCCGCTTGCGTATATGCAGGTGACGTCTTTTTCTGGGATTCCGAATCATTCTGGCAATACTATCCGAAAAACCATTTTTGTCAACCTCATTCAATCCAACGTCTGGGCGAGTATCCGAAATATCAACTCATCATAGGAAATGCCTGCAGCCTGGGCCTCGGCCGGCAGGTCCGACATATCTGTAAGACCGGGAAGCGTGTTAATCTCCAGAAAATAGGGATGTTTTCCATCTTTTACTATCAGGTCCAGTCGGGCAAACCCGCGGCAGCCTATCAAGCGGAAAGCCTCCAACGCCATTTCTGATACCCGTTCCGCAGTTTTCGCGTCCAGACGTGCCGGAACAATGAACTCTGTTTCTCCTCGCGTATACTTTGCCTGAAAATCGTAGAACTGCTGCCGCTTGGGTACCAGCTCCAGAATAGGTAGTGCCTTGTCCTCCAGAATGCCCACTGTAGCAATCATACCAGATATGAAAGGTTCAATGATAATGTCGCCGTAGCCCCGGTGCACCTTCAGGCAGATATCTTCTGCCCCTCTCTTGCCAGAAATTACCTCCACGCCCACACTTGAACCTTCGGAACGGGGCTTGACAATCATCGGATAACCAAATTTCTTTTCTGCTGTAACAAGTGCTGGCGCAATCTCCTGTTCGGTACGCACGGCCACAAAGTCAGGAGTGGGGATACCCGCCTGCCTGAGCAGCATTTTCGTCAGCAACTTATCCATTCCAACGGCCGAGGCGGTAACGCCGGAACCGGTATAGGGTATTCCCTCCAACTCGAGGAAACCCTGGATGGTACCGTCCTCGCCCGGGCGGCCATGCAGAATAACAAACGCAATGTCAATCTTCGCTTTCTTTATCTGAGTGGCAAAACCCCGCGTGATGTCTATGCCGATGCCAGTCAAACCTTGGTCAGCCAGAGACTTCAACACCCGTTGACCAGAACGGAGAGAAATTTCTCTCTCGCTCGACCACCCGCCCATAAGGACGCCGATCCGGCGCTTTCTCAACCTGCGCAACAAATCGCTTCTACTCATAGTGTCTCACCTCTTCAGCATAAAGAACGAGTCCATATTCTACCATACCCCGGTTTTCAAATACTCGTCTATGGAATTCGCCGCCAATCGGCCGGCGCCCATCGCCAGAATAACCGTTGCCGCACCTATCACTATATCTCCGCCAGCGAAAACACCCTTCTTGGAGGTCCTGCCGGTCTTGGGATCGGCTACAATCGTGCCCCATTTGGATATCTCCAGACCAGGTGTTGTCTGCGGGATCAGCGGATTAGGACCGTTGCCGATCGCAACCACAACGGTGTCAACAGGAATACGAAACTCCGAACCGGGAATAGGAACTGGCCGTCTGCGACCGGACGCATCCGGTTCCCCCAGCTCCATCCGCAAACACTCTATCTCCCTCACCCACCCTTTTTCGTCTGTAACGTACCGCACGGGATTGGTCAGAAATAAGAATTCTATCCCTTCTTCCTCAGCGTGATGTATCTCCGCTGCTCGTGCCGGCATCTCCTCCCTGGACCGTCGGTAGATTACAAGGGACCGCTCTGCTCCCAGTCGCAACGCGGTACGAGCTGCATCCATAGCCACATTTCCGCCACCAATGGTTGCCACTTGCCTGCCCCGCACTATGGGCGTGTCATAATAGGGAAATAGATAAGCCTTCATAAGATTGGAACGGGTCAGGTATTCATTAGCGGAATAAATACCCAGAGCATTTTCTCCTGGTATCCCCATAAACCAAGGGCGGCCCGCGCCAGTCCCGATAAACACCGCATCAAATTCCTCCAGCAGCTCATCCACCGTCTTCGTCATGCCCACCACGTAATTCAATACCAGCTTGGCACCGGTGCGGCACACAAAATCAACTTCTCGCTGTACTATCGCTTTGGGCAAACGGAATTCCGGTATGCCATACACCAGAACTCCACCCGGTTTATGCAAAGCTTCAAAAATGGTTACCTCGTGTCCCAGTTTCAGACAATCACCAGCCACGGTCAACCCGGCAGGCCCTGAACCTACTACTGCCACATTCTTCCCGGTCGGAGGCAACTTCTCGCACATCACGCATTCTGCCTGCTCTGCTTCCCAATCGGCGATGAACCGTTCCAGATTGCCGATAGCCACCGGTTCCATCTTCTTGCCCAAAACGCACTCACCTTCGCATTGCGTCTCCTGAGGGCAGACTCGTCCGCATATAGCCGGCAGCACATTCGTCCGTTTCATTATCTTCATCGCCTCCAGGAAGGCACCCTCGGCAATCTGACTCACGAACCCCGGTATGTCCACTTCTACCGGACAACCCTTCACACAGGAAGGCTTTCGACACTGCAGACACCTCTGGGCTTCGGCTATGGCTTCTTCCGGCGTATATCCGTACGGCACCTCGTCAAAATTACGTGCCCTCAGCTTGGGGTCCTGCTCTCGCATCGGCGTACGTTTGGGATTTGGTCTAGCCACGACAACCGCCCTTTCCGCCGCAGCAACTGCGCTTGGCCTGCCGCGTTTCAAACATCTCCAGAGACTGTTTCTCTTCAGGCAGGTACAGTTGCAAACGCTGCATCAGCAAATCAAAGTCAACTTTGTGGCCGTCAAACTCCGGCCCGTCAACACAGGCCAGCCTGGTCTCGCCATCCACCTCCACCCGACATGCGCCGCACATTCCGGTCGCGTCCAGCATAATAGGATTGAGACTGACAACGGTGGGAATCGCATACGGCTGGGTCAGCTTGGAAACCATTTTCATCATTATCACCGGCCCTACCGCAAATACCCGGTCTACTTTCCTGCCACGTTCAATCACCGCTTTCAGAGCATCAGTCACAAGACCTTTCTGACCATAACTACCATCATCTGTCATCACTATGAGCTCATCTGAGACTTTTCTCATTTCCTCTTCCATCATACGCAGACCGCCATGACGGAAACCGAGTATGGAAACAACGTAGTTTCCCGCTTGCTTCAACCCCCGCGCCACCGGGTAAATCTCCGGAGTACCCACTCCTCCGGCAACGCACACTACGGTTCCAAAATTTCTGATGTCTGTGGGTCTGCCTAGCGGACCAATGAAGTCAAGAATAGAATCCCCCGCTTCTAAAGTGCCCAGAAGCTTGGTCGACTTGCCAACTTCCTGAAATACTATGACCACCACCCCCTCATCTGGTCGCAAATCGCCAATAGTTAAAGGGATTCTTTCGCCCTGCTCGTGTATACGCAGCACCACAAATTGACCCGGCCTGGCTTTGCGGGCTATTTCTGGTGCCTCCAAATCCATTCTTTTAATACCGGGCGCCAGAACTTCCTTTCGCAGTATTTTAGTCAAATGCACTCCTTCGAAACTTCCTCAAATAGACTGCAAATAATAAATGACTGCGCCGGCATACGCCGGCACCTTCCGGAACAACCGTTTCTCTCAGTTAGCACCGGAAAACTGCCAAAGAGATACTGATTATACCGGCGGCCGGCTGTCGGTCAAGACCGCCCGACAAAAACGCTCGTCGTAGTCGCCTGCTCAATGGGATGCAGCCTCAGCAGTACGCTATCAGCCACATATCAAAGGAATCTGCTGGTATGCTACAGGAACTGACCCGCCCGCCAGCCCAGCTCTGTTTCATGGCACCGGCCGACGCTCCTTCACGACCCGCAGAAAATGTATAGTCCGAACTCGCAGCAGAAGACAAACTTCCATCGGCTCACCAGCGCTGAAACTGCCAATCTGACTGCACATTCCCGTCTTCAAATAATGCTCATCAGTATTATTCTCCGTCTGGGCTTATTACCGACTAACTGCCTTACCAGCAATAAGATAGGCCAAACCACATCTTGCCCCCCCCTCCCCAGCCCCCCAGCCACTCCCCCAGTCGTTGCCTCCCCAACCTAATCTGTGGCTCTCAGGCATGGCATCTGACTCTCTCGCCCTGCCAACCACCCGGACGCATTCCCTACGATAGGACAGAACACTCAGAAAGCAGTCAGTCTGGTTCTCATCCGGGCCAAAATCAGTTTCAGGGGTATTGAAGAATACTGTGCCCCTCACCGACCAGTTTCGCCCATCAGGGTCTGGAGCAAAAAGCAGTTAACCTACAGGATAGGTTTCTGTTTGATTTGGTTGCAGGCCTACTGCATCGCAGGGACAAAACGCATCTGCATCTGACACTGTAATCTCTTTGTTTCCCTCGTCCTCGAGGACAAACTGACCATCTTCTTCGGGCGAAACCAGGTACGTCCTTGACTTCGCTTTCACTTATAGTAAGCTTCCAAATAAAGATAAAGATAATAAGGAGCAACCTCAATGTACGGTGTTTTAATATTTATTCACCTGCTTGTGGCGGTGCTGCTGATTCTCGTGGTGCTCATACAACAACCACAGAAGGGAGGCATGGCTACCATCATGGGCGGTGGAGAGACAATCTTTGGCGGCTCCGGGGCGGCGCCATTTATGACCAGACTGACTTCAATTCTGGCCATTCTTTTCATGCTGACTTCCATCGGTCTTGTCCTAACTTCGCCCAGCAGGGCCCGGACAGCAATCCCGACCCAGACCGTTCCTGCTGAAGCCACTCCGCCCCAGCCGGAACCAGAACAACCTGCTGTACCAACAGGAGGTGAATAGTGTACGCAGTACTACGTATAGCCGGATTTCAATACCTGGTAAAGGAAGGCGATGTAGTTACGGTTCCACATCTCGGACTAGAACCCGGGGCTCGTCTGCGCCTGGAGGACGTGCTTTTTCTCCGTACCGCCAACCAGGCCATCGCAGGACGCCCGCATGTGCCCGAACCGTCAGTAGAAGCAGAAGTTGTAGAAAACTTGCGTGGGCCCAAGCTGCATGCCTTCAAATTCCGCCGTCGTGAGAACTACAGACGCAAACTTGGGCACCGCCAGCTTCTTACCAAGTTGCGCATCTCCAAGATAGACTATATGGCAGATTCAACCATCAAAGGCTAACCCCGAAGGAGGTAAGTAATGCGCCTTGCTGTAATAACAGCCTTTGCAGTCTGCGCCTCGGCACTGACCGTTCGAGCAAATCTCCTGGTAAATCCGGATTTTTCCGGATGGACCAATCCGAACAGACCTACAGGCTGGTTTGTGGAAGACACAACCAAAGCCAGGGTCGAACAAGCTACTAACCCGGTCCGTAGCGCTCCCTATGCGGTTAAACTGACCCGGCGTGTAGCAGGCACTGGCAACAACGCCGGTATCATACAATATGTAGCGGTATCTCCCAATCTCGACTATACGCTATCCGTATGGTTTCTGGACGACGACGTGAACGCCAGCGGCGGCTGCGGCATCAGTTGGTACACCCAAGATACTACCTTTATATCAAGTACCACCAATGCCTATACCGATTCGGCTATTCGCACCTGGCAGAAAGTAGTAAAAACGGCCACTGCACCGGCCACTGCGGCTCTGGCTAAAGTATACTTCCGAGTGTACGGCTTCACTGGCAGCCCGGCCGGGGGAGTAGTCTATCTGGATGACGCCAGTTTTGTGCAGGGGTCAGGTGTAACAGAGGACAAATTCTACCCTGCCGCACAGACCTGTCGACTAAGAATCAGCCCCAATCCGACACCAGGCCAAACTGTAATGCAGGTAACTCTGACTCAGCGAGAACAAGTTAAACTCGCGGTATACGATCTGACTGGCAGAATCGTCTCCTCTGTTTTCTCTGGCGTCCTGAATGCGGGTTCGCATTCTTTCTCCTGGAAAGCAATTGATCTGGATAACAAACCTCTGTCTAACGGTCTTTATTTCGTGTTAATGTCAGACGCCAGCGATAAGGTTGCCGTAGCCAAGCTGCTCATCGAACGCTAGAAAACCGGCGTTGAAGTGTCTAAACCGAACAAAACGATGAAGGCCAGACAACCAACTGCTCTGGAAGCAATAAACAAGCTTGGCAAGAAAGTTGCTACCATGACCCAGGCCGAGCTGGCGCGAGCGGTAGGTGTATCCCGCGAACGAATTCGTCAGCTGGTGCCGCGTATGAAGATAAAACCAGGCCGGCGGGTGCGCGCCTGGCATCGGACCTTGTCAAAAAAGGTCTGTGCTGAGATGGCACGCCTGCATGACAAGGGGAAATCTCTGGCTGAAATCGGCCGGCAGTTCGGTGTGAGCGACTACCACGTACGCGAAGCCATACGGCAGGTACGCCTGCAAATCGAACCAGCAGGGAAGATTCAACGCCTGCGCCGACTGGACGCTCTACGTCGACTTCTGGACCAGGGACTCACCTTTGAGCAGGCCTGCGACAAGCTGGGATTCAGTGCGTTGCAGCGACGGCGCTATCGTCGCCAACTGGGTCTGTGCTGGGACGGAAAGAAAACTGTTCCGGAGAAAAAAGCGTAGCGTATCTTCGGCACGCTCCTTCTTTTCTGGCCGCATAGGAATTTTTAATCGATGCTATGTACTTGACTGTGGGAGCACGTAGCTATTTGCTGTCGAAACCAACCCCCAACGAACCAGACACCAAAAAACAAAAATGGGCGATACAAGAGTTGAACTTGTGACCTCTGGTATGTGAGACCAGCGCTCTAACCAACTGAGCTAATCGCCCTCTAAAAAGTATTTTAGCCAGCGGCCATAGTTAGTCAACTACCAGCCGATACCCTCGGCCTGGGAAGTAGACAAAGAGGGCGGCGCCGAGACGCCGCCCTCCTGCTTCAGGTCTTACTTACCAGCGGTTGCCGGAATCACCGCCAGACCTGCCGCCTTCCTTGCGCGAACGCGCCTCGTTAACGGTCAGGGCTCGGCCGTTCATCTGGTAACCGTTCAGGGCAGAAATAGCTGCCTGAGCTGCTTCGTTGTTTGCCATCTCTACGAAGGCAAAACCACGCGAACGGTCGGTGAATTTGTCTTTGACTATCTCAGCCGAAGTTACTTCACCATGCTTGCTGAACAGCTCATGCAGCTGCTCTTCTGTAGCGCTGAAGGGAAGATTCCCTACGAAAATGCGCTGACCCATCGAAAAACCTCCGATGTATTTTTGCTTGGGAGTCGCTAAAGGACACTACGGCTCAGGACTCAGGCGCTAACACGGTCCGGACTCATAGGCCAATGAACGAACACAAGCTGCTTAGTGGACCTCTTCTTACTTTTCCTTAGAGCTGGATGTGAGGTCCCTCCACAACCAACTGATTGTATTATAGAGGCCATAACTCTCTCTGTCAAATTCTACGCCTACCTGTAAATAGGCCGGTAACTTGACATCTGCTGGCGGCGGATGCTACAACAATTCAGTGCCGCTAGATGTAAGAGCAAGCCATTTACCTAATAGCCCGAAAAGATGAGGTAGCTTGAACAAAGTGCTGACCGCGGTCCTGCTTACTGCTGGTGTGCTGCTAACAGCCGCACAGGGTAACCTGTTGACCAATGGCGACTTTGAACAGCCGCTCACGGTCGGCTGGAGCCAAGAGTTTGATGATAGCCAGGGGTCATACGTAATCACCCGTGATACAACACTGCAACCAGACCCGGATTTCGAAGTGCGCATATATAAGTACTTGCGCTACTACGCCAGGTTGAAACAAACAGTAGCCGTGCCTGGTACAAACGTGCGTTTCTCTGGCGCGGCCAAACTGGTTGCCACTAAAGGTCCGACCAGCGGTTACTATGCCTATGCTGCCATAATTCTGGAATATCAGAACGCCGGCGGAGAAGTTCTGGGCCGTACCTGGATAATGAAAAAGATAGGCGACTTCAATCCCCAGAATACCCCCACTCAGCACTACATACTGACTATAAGCGATGTTTGGGAGAACTACGGTTTTGTTCTCGCTGATGAGTTAGCCAATCTGCCAGGCATCAACCCCCGGGATATTTCCCGGGTAAGTGTCGTTGTGGAAAGCTACGGCACCGGCGCTTCAGGTTGAGGGGGATGTGAAACCACGACGGAGGTCTCCGCCGATGACATAGCCCTCACATACCTGGGCGCTGCTCCATTTCTCACCTACCAGTCAAACACAATTATTGACCCGCCACCCGGAAGAAATAACAACGGCCGATTTGATCCGGGCGAGAGCGGCGATATACGTGTGAAAGTGAAGAATGTAGGCAACCAGGAGGCACACACTGTCACCGCAGTTCTGCGGTCAGGGCATGATCTGTTTGTCGTCACCGACTCTACCGGTAGTTTTGAAGACATACCAGCCGGTGGCAGTGCTGAGAACGATGCGGACCGGTTCTCAATTCAAGTCAACAGCAGCATGCGTCCCGGCACGACAGTCCTCTGCACCCTCCTGCTGCACTGCGAGAACTGGGGATACGACTGGAAGTATGTTTTCACCCTCCAGGTAGGCACGGCACCGCGGCCAGGCCAATACGTGGTTACGCTAGATACCGGCTCAGTTTCGCTTTCAGTCTGTGCCATAGGCTCGCTGGGCTTCAACGAGCCTGGCGGAACTGGTAACGGCTTCCGCGTGCCCAAGACCGTCGCCAACACTCTTTACTATGGTAGCATAATGGCTGGGAATTCAGACGCCTATCTGGTTGACCACTTCTTCTCGCGACCTGCTTCTGGTCCCACACACAAGGACTGGGCGATGGAAGAGAGCTTCAGGTTCATATTCCCCGGTTCACCGGCAGATATGCACTGGATGAACACAATGAACGATGCAGGTCACACTTCGCCCCGCCGGCTGCGGACAGAGCAGCACTGGTATATGAATGCCAATCCCACTAATTCCAACTGGACAGTTGTAACGCTGGAACTGAAGAACGACGGCACCAGCCCGCTGAATGAAATGTACGCCGGCATCATAGGCGATTTTGATGTTGGGTCTTCGCCTACGACCAATATTGTCGGTTCAGATGAAACCCGGCGTGCGATCTGGATGGCACAGGCCACAAGCGAAAACCCCACAGTAGGCTTTGTTCTCCTGGACCCGCCGATGTTCGCCAACCTGACTGCGGTAGACCACGCGCGCTATGTGTATCCTGATTCGGCTATGACCGATGGTATGAAGTGGCGTCTGCTCAATGGTACCATCTCTTTACGTCAGTCTAATCGCAGCTATGACTGGTCAGTGCTGGTCTCGGCCGGACCGTTCAACCTGCCAATTGGTTCAAGTCAGAAACTGGCCTTCGCAGTTGTAGGAGCAACAAGCCGGGCCGGCTGGTTTGCCGCGGTCGAGAGCGCGCAGAAGTGGTACGACGCTAACCTGGTAGGTGTAGAGGAAGAAAAACCGTGCCCTGCCTACATCGAACAGTCTCTGCTACTTCGGCCCAATCCTTTCTCTCGTGCCACTTACGTGTACTACTTCGCACCGACAGCATCCCGCGTATGCCTGTCCGTGTATGACATCTTGGGCCGGGAAATAGAACGAACGTATTTTGATGCTGGTGCAGGCGTAAACCGCTACGTCTGGCAACCTAAAAACGTTACTCCTGGTATCTACTTCGTGAAAGCGACCACACCAAACCACGAAACTACAGCTAGAGCTCTTCTGCTGGAATAAGAAGATCCGCTCGGTGTTATGGATGGGGCGCTCTGCGGAGCGCCCCCGACTTTCTGTGCCATTTTGACTTACAGCCAGCCGGTACTATTGTTTATGAACAAGGCAGAGATGTCTATGATGTCGGCACTAGTGCTGGCCGGAGCGGCTCTGGCGCAGCCGATTGGTGCGGACGCGGCCATCAAATGCAGAGGCGGGCGAGCCGGTGGAGTTCGCGGACGCTGTCCTGTACTCGCTGCCGGACGGCTCCCAGGTGCAGGGCACGATCACAGATAAAACTGGCAGTTTCGCCCTTACCGCGCTTCGTCCCGGACGTTACTATCTAGAGGTCTCTTTCATCGGATATCAGACGAAAACAGTGGACAATATTGAATGCGCGGAGGGAGCCAGACTGGACCTGGGTCGGCTGGAATTGCAGGCAAAGCCGGTACCGGTAGAAGGCGCGGAGGCAACAGCTACCACTCTTACCATTTCTCGCAAGCTGGACAAGATTGTGATTGACGTTACCAAACTGCTCAATGCCGGGTCGGGCACCGCGGTGGATGCTCTGAAAAACGCGCCGTCGGTGAAGGTGAACATTGACGACAACGTCACCCTGCGCGGCAGTTCCAACTTCAAGGTACTGGTGGACGGCAGACCGAGCGAGCTGGAGCCACAGGACGCCTTGAAGCAGATTCCGGCCGCGACGATCGACAATCGGCCAGGTACGAGGCGGATGGGCCCGCGGGTATCGTCAACATACTGCTGAAGAAGCAGAAGGGTCCGGGCATCAGCGGGATGGCTAACGCCAACGCAGGTCTGAACAACCGGTATGGCACTGACCTCCTGGCCGGGTATCGTGAGGGGAAAGTCAACGTCTACGGCGGCGGCAACATCAACCGCTTCTCGTGGCTGAACCGCAGTGAGTCAAAGAGGAAGATAGTCACAGGAAGCGATACTCTTGTTACAGCGAGCAAGGGTTCGGGCCGCGGGGGCCCGGTCTTTGGTGGCGGCCGGGCTGGTGGAGACATCGAGCTGGGGCCCAGGGATAAGGTCGGTCTGTCGTGCCGGATGCGCGGTTTTCGCACCGGCGGTGTCTGCGGTTCGGATGCAACAGAGCGTCGTCTGCCTCAAAATTCGGTCAGGCACTATACGACCGAGGAAACCTGGCTTTGGACCGGCACAGCACTGTTCGGCATGGCCGATTACGAGCACGGGTTTGATACCAGCGGCCAGAAGTTGACCGGACGGCTCTACCTCATCAATCGTTCCGGCGGCTCCAGCGGGTTGCGCCAGGAGATGGAAGCAAAAGATACAGTCTATGGTAGACGCAATGAGCAGGGAAGGCCGTGGCTGCGTCTTACCGGTGAACTGGGGTACGAGAAACCGGCACTGGCCGGCGGCAAGCTGGAATCGGGCTACGAAGGTAATCTGGAACGCACGTCGGACGATATGAAGCAGTGGCAGTACGATACAGCCGCGCACGCCTACGAGCCGGATACATTGTCCAATCACTCCAACTCTGGAGCAGACCAGGTGCACGCGGCGTACGCCACATGGTCAACAGAGTGGCGCGGGCTGGGAATACAGCCCGCTCTGCGCGTGGAGTATGAGGGCCGCGCGGTCGAGGTATTGGACACGGATTCGACCTACCTGGTGAACCGATGGGACGCATTTCCCAGCCTGCACTTGTCTTACGGCCTGCCCGCGAATCAGCAAGTGAGCGCGAGCTATTCCCGTCGGGTGAACCGGCCAAGCATCTGGGAGCTGGACCCGTTCCCGAACTGGCAGGGGCCGCACAGCGTGTACCAGGGCAACCCGCTGCTTTCCCCTGAGTTCACCGATTCCTGGGAGGCCGGGTACGAGTTGTCGTTCGGACAGAACTCGGTCAACGCGGGTCTGTACTACCGTGTCACGCGCGACCTGTTTCAGTGGGTGACGATGAAGTATGCTCCGGACACGGCTGCACTCTTGACTACACCGCGCAATGTGGGACAGGACTATTCGCTGGGAGGCGAGTTCTCAGCCAATCTCAATCCGTGGAAGTGGCTGACGCTCGCGCCCAGCGCGGACCTGTACGACTATCGCGTTACCGGCAATCTGCTCGGCCAGGACTTCGCCCGTTCGAGTTTCGCCTGGAGCAGTTCCCTCAGCCTGACTCTGCGCGCACCCTTTGGCACACAGGTACAGTTGGATGGAAACTACACTGCTCCAACGGTCACGTCTCAGGGCAGAGAAGGAGGCTGGTTCGATACCGATGTGGCGGTCAGGCAGATGTTCTTGAACCGGACATTGTCAGTTACCCTACGGATCGGACACATCTTCGGCGGTGTGCCCTGGAGAACTGAATCAGCGGGCCCGGGGTTTTCCGCCAGCTCATCCTATTTCCACGACGAAAGGGTGGTGACTCTTTCCATAAGCTACAACCTGAACAACTTCCGGCCCAACCCGAAAATGCGCGCTGGCGAAGGCGAAGAAATGCAAGGTGGTCCGGGTCGCTGAGTTGCAACTTCGGTTCTGGTCTGCTTGACACGGGGCAGGTGGTTTCTATCATAACTTTCTTACCTTGAGTACCAAAAGCGAATCTGTTTCGCCCCAGTCCATCCGGCCCTATGTGTACTATCCGGGCTGCACGCTCTACACCAAGGGACGGAGTCTGGACCTGTGCGCGCGCAAGGCAGCGGAGCGCGTAGGATTCAGTCTGGCTGAGATGCAGTCGTGGACCTGCTGTGGAGCGATATACAACACCAATTCAGACGATTTCGCGGCGCAGGTTGGGCCGGTGCGTAATCTGGCCAGGGCGAGTCAGGCAGGCGACAAGCTGGTTACCCTGTGTGCCGCGTGTTACAACGTGCTGAAACGGGCGAATGACAACCTGAATGCGAGGGGAAACGAGGAGACGCGGGACAGGCTGCTGGCATTCGTGGACGAAAAGTTCGAGCGGCCGGTAGAAGTGGTGCATTATCTGGATGTGCTGAAAACTGACATAGGCTGGGAGAATCTGAAGCAGAAGGTGACAAAGTCTCTGGCTGGACTGAAGGTGGCGTCCTACTACGGCTGTCTGATGGTGCGCCCGGCCTCGGTGCTGAGCTTCGACGACCCGGACAATCCCAGCGTGATGGACGAACTGGTGTCAGCTCTAGGCGGCCAGCCGGTAGACTATGATTTCAAGACAGAATGTTGCGGCGGGTATCTGGTTACGAACCAGCGCGCCACCGCGGTGGAGTGTTCGCGCCGAGTATTGGACAACGCGGCCCAGACCGGTGCAGAGGTGGTGGTGACTACCTGTCCTCTTTGTCAGTACAACTTGGACGCGTTGCAGAAAGATATGGGCCGGGAAAGCCAGATGCCGGTTTTGTACTTCACCCAGCTTCTCGGGCTTGCAGTCGGGCTGGACGAGTCAGAGCTTGCCTTGGACTATAACCAGACAGATGCGAGGCCGCTCTTGAAGTCCAAGGGTCTGCTTACCGCGTGAGGTTGTGAGCATGGCAACCACCAGAAAGGCATTGGTCATCGGCGGCGGCATAGCGGGCATTCAGGCGGCTCTGGACATAGCCAACGCAGGAGTAGAGGTAGTGCTGGTGGAACGCAAGTCATCTATCGGCGGGCATATGGCGCAGTTGTCCGAGACTTTCCCCACCCTGGACTGCTCGCAGTGCATCCTCACGCCGAAGATGGTGGACGCGGCTCAGCACCCGCGCATCAGGCTGATGACCTACTCCGAAGTGGAATCGGTCAGCGGCTCGACCGGCGATTTCCAGGTACGGATCAGGCAGAAGGCCAAATATGTGGACTGGGATGTATGCAACGGTTGCGGCCTGTGTATGACCAAGTGTCCGGGCAGGACAGAGTCTGAGTTCAATGAGGGACTGGAGAAACGCACGGCGATACACAGGCTATTCCCTCAAGCAGTACCGAACAAACCGGTCATAGATCGCAACTCGTGCATCTATCTGCAGAAGGGCAAATGTCGGGTATGCGAGAAAATCTGCCCGCCCCAGGCAATAAGGTTCGAGGACCAGGACCGGCTAGTTCAAGAAAACGTTGGCGCTATCGTAGTAGCTACCGGATTTGAGCTGCTTCACCTTAAAACTTATGGTTCCTACGGACTGGAACGGCATCCGGACGTTCTCACCGGTCTGGAGTTTGAGCGGCTGCTATCAGCGTCCGGCCCGACCAAGGGAGAAGTGAAGCGACCTTCGGACGGCAAGGAACCCAAACGTGTTGTGTTTGTGAAGTGCGCGGGCTCAAGAGACAGGGAACGGGGCGTACCATACTGCTCCAAGGTGTGCTGCATGTACTCGGCCAAGCACGCGCTTCTGTACAAGCACCGGGTGCACGACGGCGAGGCCATCATTTTCTACATTGACGTGAGGACAGCGGGTAAGGACTTTGAGGAGTTCTACAAGCGGGCAACAGACGAGGGTGTTATCTATGTGCGCGGCAAAGTGTCCAAAATTTTCCGCCGGGGCGACAAGATGGTGGTATGGGGTTCGGATACGGTCGCAGGCCGGAAAATGGAAGTGGAAGCTGATTTGGTGGTATTGGCCACAGCGATGATTCCAGATTCCCATGCCAGCTCGATAGCAGATATGCTGGGTATCCAAGTAGATCAGTATGGATTCTTCACTGAAGCGCAGTACAAACTGAAACCGGTAGAAACAAACCGGCCAGGCATATTCCTAGCTGGCGCTTGCCAAGGGCCGAAGGATATTCCAGAAACAGTAGCTCAGGGCTCAGCCGCTGCAAGCAAGGTTCTGGAGCTTCTGGCACAAAGACAGGAGGAGAAGCGTGGCTAAGCCGAGGTTCGGATTTTACTGGGCGGCGTCGTGCGGCGGATGCGAAATTTCAGTATTGGACACGAACGAAAAGCTTCTGGACATTGCGGCCAGGGCTGAAATCCTGCTCTGGCCAGTGGCAATGGATACCAAAAAGGCGGATGTGGAGAAGATGCCGGACAAGCACCTAGACACAGTGTTCTTCAATGGTTCGGTGCGTAACTCAGAGCAGGAGGAATGGGCGCACCTGCTTCGGCGCAAGGCTAAGACACTGGTGGCGTTCGGATCCTGCGCGCATCACGGCTGCATCCCCGGACTGGCCAACCTCTATAGCCGAGAGGAAATCTTCCGCACTATTTATCGCAACGAACCCTCGCTCGACGAATCAAGGGGAATCGAACCGAAGACAAAAGTTACAGTAGCGGAGGGAGAGTTGACCCTGCCGGAGTTCTTTGACCTGGTTAGACCGCTGGACCAGGTAGTGGAAGTTGACTATTATCTCCCGGGGTGTCCACCGCCAGTACCGATTGTCCTAAAAGCGATGGACACAATAATATCCGGTAGTCTGCCGGCAAAAGGCACTGTGCTTGCGCCGACCAAAGCGTTGTGCGACGAGTGCTCGCGGAACGAAAGTCTGCCTAAGAAGATGCCGGACGTGAAACGTACCTGGGAAGTGCAGGCAGACCCCAAGGTGTGCTTTCTGCGGCAGGGCATCATCTGTATGGGCCCGGCTACGCGCTCCGGGTGCGAGCAACGTTGTATCAACGGCAACTGGCCCTGTACCGGTTGTATGGGCCCGGTTCCGGAGGTGAAAGACCAGGGCGCAAAGATGATTTCCGCCCTGGGTGCAATACTCGCTTTAGACGAGGAAGCAAAACTCACTGAAGACCAGACCAAAGCTCTGATAGCGAAAGTCAAAGATCCGGTAGGCACGTTCTATATGTACGGCTTGGCCAGTGCAACCATAAACAAAAGACAACGGAAAGAGTCTGCTGGAGCTTAGTATGGACAGACGCATAACTGTTGACCCGATTACACGACTGGAAGGACATGGAAAGATAGAAATCTTTTTGGACGAGCACGGCGAGGTAGACAACGCCTATCTCCAAGTTCCTGAACTACGTGGTTTCGAGCAGTTCTGCGTGGGCAGGAAGGCTGAAGATATGCCCCAGCTTACCTCACGCATCTGTGGTGTCTGTCCGGTCGCCCACCACTACGCTGCTACCAAGGCACTGGATATGGCCTTTGGCGTAGAACCAACCGCAACCGCAAGGAAGCTGCGCGAGCTCATCTACGCCGGTTATATCATCTATGATCACATTTTGCACTTCTACTTTCTGGCCGGGCCGGATTTTGTGTTAGGACCGGACGCACCCAAGGAAAAGCGGAATATCCTCGGTGTTATAGAAAAAGTAGGACTGGATGTGGCAAGAGAAGTAATTAAGCACCGAGCCTATGGTCAGAAGATAACAGAGATTCTCGGGGGCAAACCAACCCATCCTGTGTCGGGCGTTCCCGGAGGCCAGACCAAATCACTAGACGAAGATGGACGGAAGCAAATAGAAGAAATGGCGAAGTCCTGCGTAGCATTCGCTGAATTCAGTTTGGAGCTTTTCCGCAAGACGGTATTGGAAAACAAACAGTATATGAACCTTGTCACTGACCCCCGTTTCAGTCTCAAACTGTACAATATGGGTCTTGTAGACGAGAAGAACCGGGTGAACTTCTACGACGGCAAAGTACGCGTAACTACCCCAAACGGTGAGGAGTACCTCAAATTTGAGTTAAAGGATTACCTGAAGCATATCCGGGAACACGTTCTGGAATGGAGCTATGTGAAGGTACCTTACCTTGCGGCAATTGGCTACAGGGGACTCACTGATGGCCCGGAATCTGGCATCTATCGTGTAGGACCTCTAGCTCGCTTGAATGCGGCCGAAGGAATGGCAACACCCAAAGCAGATGCTGCATACCGAGAAATGTACAACACTTTCGGCACCAAACCGGTACACTCTACGCTTGCATTCCACTGGGCTAGGCTTATAGAATTGCTCTACGCTTCCGAACTAGCGCTTGCACTTGCCTCGGACACCAACATCACCGGAACAGACATCCGCAATATGGACTACAAGATGCAGGAGCAGGGCATCGGCGTGGTAGAGGCGGCGCGGGGAACTCTGTTCCATCACTACTGGCTGGATGAAAACAGATTGGTGAAGAAAGTGAATCTGATTGTGGCCTCAACCAACAATATGGGCCCGATCTGTATGTCAGTCCGAGACGCAGCAAGGAGTCTAATCCACGCCGGCAAGGCAGACGACGGACTGTTGAATACGGTAGAAATGTTCTTCCGTGCCTACGACCCGTGCTTTGCCTGTGCTAGCCACACCCTCGGAAGCGCACCGCTGGAAGTCAACCTGCGCCTCTCAGATGGCACATTACTAGAGACCCTGACAAACCAATCCAACCGGGATACACATTAAAACCAGGAAAATTCTATATCAGTTACAAACCACCAGCGCTCCACAGTCTAATTAAACCGCACTGGTCTTTCCAAATTAGAACGTAGAGCTGGTACTAAGCCTTCGTGACCCGCCTGCCTACCAGCGGATAACCACTCCGCCCCAGGTGAGGCCAGCACCGAAAGCTACCATAACTACGGCATCTCCGGCGTGTATTCTGCCACTGCGTCTGGCTTCATCCAGAGCAATAATTGTAGAAGCGGAAGATGTATTGGCGTATTTTTCTATGTTAACAAAGACTTTCTCTTTCGGAAAGCCCAGCATCTTGGCCACCGCCTCAATGATGCGCAGGTTCGCCTGGTGCGGAATGAGCAACTTGATATCCTCGGCCTTAAGCCGGGCCATATCCAAGAGCCGTCTCACCGCATCACTCATACTCCGTACGGCCACCTTAAATATAGCGTTGCCGTTCATCTTTAGGTAATGAAGTCGTTCCTTGACCGATTCCACTGTGGCTGGTATGCGGGAACCGCCCGCGGGCATCATCAGATCGGGACCACGTGAACCATCCGCAGCCAGATAGCTCGCTATAATACCACGACCCGTATCTCCTTCCGCCCTGACCACTGCCGCACCCGCCCCATCTGCAAGCAGTACACAAGTCCCGCGGTCAGTCCAGTCTGTAATCTTGGAAAGTATCTCCACCCCTACGACCAGAACTGTTTTGTAGGTTCCGGCCGCTATGAACTGCCGAGCTGTGGCTAGTGCGTAGATAAACCCGGTGCAGCCAGCAGAGACGTCCATCGCCGCCGCTTTCTTCGCACCCAGTCGGTTCTGCAGTATGCAAGAAGTAGAAGGAAACAGCATGTCACCGGTCACAGTCGCCACCAATATCAGGTCCAGGTCTTCAGGATGCACTTTGGCGTCAGCCAGTGCTTTCTGAGCAGCCCGGAGAGCGAAGTCCGACGCTGCCTCGTCCGGCCGCGCAATCCTGCGTTCTCTCATCCCGGTACGCTCTACGATCCATTCATCAGAAGTGTCTACCAGCTTCTCCAAATCGGCATTGGTCATAATCCGCTCCGGCACATCAAAGCCGGTGCCGGAAATTATGGCCGCGGGCCGACTCACTACATTCACAGCAAGAGAAGAAAAAAGATGCGGCTCTTCCTTCGCCGCCAGGGACTCCGGGTCAATAGCTACTTTGTTCACGACTGCTAAATACTACCATGCTGTTCCGCTGTGTCAAATCGCCTGCTCTCGCAGTTTTGGTTCTACTAGCTTTTCGGCGACGCTGACCAACCTCTTTCTGCCAACCGTTCTAGGAACTGCTCTATCCGCCGTTGGTTCAAAAAATACCCAACAGAAAGCGCAGCCGCGATCAAACCAAGCAACGCCCACTGCTGCCAACCGAAGCGAGTTGCACCTGCCCCCAGGGCACATTCTATCAGGTTCGATGGCAACCGCGCCACAAGCACCAATATCAGGAACACAGGCAACGGTAACGGGGTCAGACCGGCAAGGTAATATATCCAGTCCCCAAACGGATTAGGCACCAGGAGCAAAAGAAACACATAAAAGGTACCCCGACGCAGTATTACTGCATCCAACCGCCGCAGTTGCTCAGCCGGGACTAGATACTTGAGTAACCTACGACCCAAAAGCCTGGTCAAAAGAAAATCTACAGTCGCTCCCAAGAGCACACCCAACATCAACCAGATAATAGTGGGCCAGGTACCCAGCGCATAACCGCAGGCGAATGCAACCACATTACCAGGAAGCGGCGCCACAGCTATCTGCACTGCCTGAAGAATAATAATGCCCACAGGGGCCCAGCCTCCCCATCCCTTTACCAATGCCCTGAGTTCCAATGGATTGCGGAAGCAATGCCACACCTGCCTGCCGCCTGCAGCGATAGCCAGAGCCAGAACCACAATGAGTAGAAACAGAAGCCCAACTGAAATCCGCCTACCCGCCACTCTGCTTTCCCTCACATCTCTACGATTATTGACGGTTCTGCTGCTAGAAAACAAAGGGAGAAAATTGGCATTGGTACCCTATATCTAGCTCAGTCCAATACAAAGTCAAGTATGCATTCAGGGTTTGTGTTGACGTTGTCTGGCTCATGGTTATCCTGAGCTTGTATGCATCAAACAGGAAGATTACTGATAGGCGGCAAGTGGGTTAAGACAGAAAAAACGATGCCAGTGAGAAATCCCTACGATGACTCTGTTCTCGCCGAAGTTGCAGTCGCCGGTCCGAACGAAGTCGAACAAGCTCTAACCTCCGCGGAAGCCGGCGCCGAGGAAATGCGCCGCTTACCTACACACCGCCGCACCGGCATCCTTACGCGCTGCGCCGAGTTGGTCGAAACCCGCAAGCAAGAGTTCACAGATACCATCATTGCTGAAGCTGGCAAACCCCGCCGCTACGCAGAAACCGAGGTTAACCGGGCCATAGAAACCTTACGCCTTGCTGCAGCTGAAGCCTCCCGCCTTCACGGCGAAACAATACCGATGGATGCGTGCGTCGGTTCTGAAAACCGCCGGGGATTCTTCATTCGCGTGCCCCTCGGTGTAGTCGCAGCTATAACACCTTTCAACTTTCCCTTAAACCTCGTCGTCCACAAGGTCGCGCCAGCACTCGCGGCCGGCAACTCAGTAGTCTTAAAGCCAGCCAGTGCGACTCCCTTGTCCGCGCTCAAACTCGGAGAAACCCTCCTCGAGGCCGGTTTACCAGTCCAAGCTCTGAACATCTTGGTTGGATCAGGCAACACGTTAGGGGCCATGCTAGTTAAAGACCGCCGGGTACGTATGGTAACCTTCACCGGCAGCGCCGCGGTGGGAGAAAAAATCAAGACTTCATCCGGACTGAAGCGAGTAACACTTGAACTCGGTTCCAACTCTGGAGCCATCATTGACGAAACGGCGGACTTCAACAAGGCACTTGGCCGCTGCTTAGTCGGGGCTTTCTCCTATTCCGGACAGGTGTGTATCCACACCCAGCGACTGTATGTACACCAGTCAATCGCCGAACGATTCACAGCTGAATTCGTAGCTCGCGCCCGTAACCTGCGCTGCGGAGACCCTACCCTGCGCGAAACCGAAATAGGTCCGATGATTAACCGAACGGCTCTCAACAAAGGGTTAGCGTTTGTAAACCAAGCACTTCAGCAGGGTGCAACGGTATGTTGCAGAGGCCAAGCGGAAGGAAACATAATGCTACCAACGGTCATTACCAATGTCCGACCCGAGATGCCCGTTGTGTGTGAGGAAACCTTTGCCCCCACTGTCACCATTGAAACGTTTGCCGACTTCAAGCAAAGCCTAGAAATGTTCAACCGCGCATCGGCAAGGGGAACCTATCAATATGGTCTTGCCTGTGGTGTTTTCACCCGTGACCTCAGCCGAGCGATGCTTGCTGCCGAAGAACTCACTGTCGGCAACGTTTACATCAACGACTCGGCAACTTTTCGCGCGGACATCCAGCCTTACGGTGGCGTGCGAGATTCCGGTTTGGGACGGGAAGGTCCGCGCTTCGCCATAGAAGAGATGACAGACATCCGCTTTATTTCCTTCCACATCGACTTCTGAACGTCAAATCGACCACCAATTTGCCCTGCTAACTGGGCAGACGCGAAATTGATTTCTGTTTTCGTCAACGAGAAGAATCGATTCAGATAGCGCAACAATGCGTATCCGATCAAAAAGAAACAACGGTACGATCTCAAGACACTGCTGAGCTGGGGAGAAACGAGTCGCCAACCCCCAACAACTGCGTTAACCGCCCAATGGTATGTATAGCTGGCTGAATGTTTGAAAGCTAAAATTCTCTTTTCCTCCAGGTCACAACATTCAGACTGTACTGTTCCAGCCGCCACGAGCTTCAGACTGGCTCAACCCTTCCAGAACTGTATGGAACCGGCTCGGCATTTCAGCTACATAAAGTGTGCGCCAGTCCGGCATGGAAGCTGCTCCATACTTCATTCCACGGCATACCGCCCCTTCTTTTCGTGGTTAACGCAAAGTTAGAGTTTCTGAAAACTAAGTCTTATCTTGTATGCTTGACACTTTCAAACAACAAGATACGCTTCACTAGTGAAGCTTACAGGACTGCTGGTACTTTGCTCTTTGACAGTAATAAGTCTCAGTCAACCTAAACTGGAAACGGTCGTAAACTCAGCACCCCAGTCTGTCGGGCAAATGTTCATCAACGCTGATTGTGCCGGCGCGGACTCCGCAAAGCTTTTCTACTCATTCAACCAACAATCGTCCTGGAGCGAAACCTTGATGACCCTGCGCGGTATAGCTGGATACGAGAGCACTTTTGCTCACTCTATAGACCTTCCTCGCTCAGGACAAATCTGGTACTATGTTAGGGCGTCAACCAAAGCTCAGCAGGCTACCCAGTCTCCCGTCAACACAGCAGATGTGTGGCCGCCTCCTGATAATCTCCTCGCTCTGGCTACTCATGACACAACAGGTGATGCACGCAATCCCGAAAATCCCTTTCTTGATCTTACCGGCCTGTGGGTAGGTTGGTCGGCCAAGTATTTCTATGCCAAGCTGACAAACAATCACACTTCTTGGCCGCTCTCTGCTGGGCCCTTCGGTCCTTGGTTTCTCTATTCAGTCGGCTTCGTAAATCCGGAGGCCGTCTCTGATAGCTGGGTTTTCTCTCTCAGTTATGCCAATGTTCCTCTCGCATTCTCAACAGGCCTTTATCTGATAAATCGCTATACGGGCAACTATTCTAAACTTGCAGACATAGAAGTAATCACCTCCGGAAACTGTCTTCATTTGCGGGGCCGCAGGAGCGACATCGAACTCCATCCTCGCTTTGCACCCTGGCCCAATTCTTCAGGCGCCACAGCGGTTGCAGCTAATACCCAGACCATCAGGGTAAGTGGTGCCACGCCAAACGACACTACCGTAGCCACGCACTTCTATTCCCTATGCACCCCATCTGTCGTTATTGCTCGCAATCGTCCCCCGGTTCTTGGCGATGCCCGCGTTATTCCTCGCTCAGGAAATTCTGAAACTCTCTTTCGCTTCAGCTGTTTCTACACGGATCCAGATTCTCACCTCCCAACCCGATTCCAGCTTCTCGTAGAAGGAGATAGCTTCGAACTGCGTCCAGTTCACCATCGTTACTGGACTGAATGCCAGTTTCTAGCTGAACGGGCAGGTTTTGCGCCCGGCTGGAAAAAATTCCGTTTTTATTTCAGTGACGGTATGACCTCAACCCAAACCAATCCGGATAGTTTCTTCGTCTCCTCAGTCGGGGTAGCCGAATCCGAAACGGAAACAATACCCAAACGCCCCGTAGCCTCCGTTACAACAAAACTACCCACGGCACTGTCCCTAACCGCCGACCACGAAGAAATGTACTTGCTTGACTGTACCGGGCGGCGACTGACATTGCCTCGCGCTGGCCAGAACCAAATCAAATCATTACCCGCCGGTATCTACTTTCTTGTAAATCCAGGCGAAGACCTCCTATTACGCCTCGTAGTCCTTCCCTGACTACTCTTATCCATATAGTACGAGCAGGTCCAACGTCAAAGCCACCGAGTAGTGCACCAATACCGCAGGCAGAAAACTGCGTCCCCGCAGTGCAAGCACACCCAGAACCACTCCGGCCACAACCGACCCCCACACCTCCAGTGCAGGCTTGCCGATATGCATAAGTACAAAAGGAGTAGTAGAAACAACTATACCAACAGCATTACCAACTCGTCGCGAAAATCCAAACAGAAGATAACCCCGGAAGAGAAATTCCCAACCTAGCATATAAACTAGCCTGATGGTTTGAGCGAGAAAAAATCCCCTGCCCCCCACGCGACTCAGAAGCAAGTAAGGGTAAACACGTCTGAAAGACGGCTGGCGAGACGCCCAATACAACAAAAAGAACACAATCACGTAAAGAACGAGACTGTCCCAGAGCCACACTCGCCATCTACCCCATTCCAACCCTACATCACGTGGCCGCAACCGCAACAGAAAGAGAGAACAAAGAGGAAATAACAAATAGATGCTGCCACGTACGAGGTGCAAACCCGCCTGTGTCCATGCATAGCTGTTTTCGTCCTGCGCCAGACTACTTATCCGCAGCAGGGCACCTACCGATTTGCTAACTGGAGAAGGAACAAAAAGAGAAGCGACCATGCACACCGTTGCCGTCAAACCGAGCCAGAGCAAATCCGCCTGTTCAATCCCTTCCCGTATATCACGCCAGAGTCCACACAGATAACTCACGTCAGAACATAGCAACATCGTGCTCGGCAGTCAACGACAGCCCGATTGAAGATCTAGCCGATGTTAATTCACGCACAAAATACTGCAGGCTAAGTATGAAAACAAAAGTAACTTCCATCTCTTCTCTTTCTTGCAAAAACATAAATTGTGACTAGCATAAGTTATGGCAATTTCCGAAAGAAACCTTAGTGAGAAGGAAAGAATTGCAGAAAACCTGCAGCACGTCCGTAACCGACTTCTCGTCTTCAGCGGTAAGGGCGGAGTAGGTAAGACTACCGTAGCAGTTAACATCGCAGCCGGATTGGCACTCCGGGGACGTAAGGTTGGGCTGCTGGATGCAGACATTCACGGACCAAACGTGCCCAAGATGCTAGGCATTGAGGACACTCGTTTCCAAATGAGTCATTCTGGTAAGATACTGCCGATGGTCTCGGCCACTGGAGTCCGAGTAGTTTCGATCACGATGTTCACCCAGACACCTGACACGCCGGTGGTGTGGCGTGGACCGCTGAAAATGCGAGCGATAGCACAGTTTCTCACGGACGTTGACTGGGGTGAACTCGATTGGCTAGTCATTGACTCTCCACCTGGAACTGGTGACGAGCCGCTCTCGGTCGCGCAGTTAATTCCTTCCACCGCTGCGCTTGTCGTCACTACGCCTCAGGCTGTAGCTCTGCTGGACTCACGCAAAGCGGTCATCTTCGCTCAGCTCCTCAAACTCAAAATCCTTGGCGTAGTAGAGAATATGTCTGGACTTGTCTGTCCGCATTGCGGCAAAGAAATTGAACTGTTCGGTCAGGGCGGTGGCGCACGAATGGCACGCGAGTTGCTTGTACCTCTGCTCGGTCAGATACCAGTTGACCCGTCCATCATTAAAGATAGTGATAGCGGCAGACCATTCGTCAACGAACATCCCGATTCACAAGCAGCAAAAGTGATGATGAAAATAGTTGATCGAATCATAGAAGACGAATAGGAGCATTCGTCGAATTCATACAAATCGGTTCAGAGATGCAAGTAGGATTCTTGGCTATCCATAGACTACGTATTTTGAGGTTTCTCAAGCTATACTTGACTTTGCTTCCCTGTTACCAAATAATAATGTCACAAAATGAAACACGAAGCCATTGTCCGCTGGGCCGGGCAGATGACGTTTCTCGGGCGCGCGGGTTCAAACCACCTTGTACCCATGGATTCCGGTCCTGACTTTGGGGGCAACAATTCTGCCACCAGGCCACTGGAATTGCTACTACTGGCCCTTGGAGGCTGCACTGGCATGGATGTCGTATCTCTCCTGCGCAAGATGCGCGTCCCTTTCACTGGCCTGGAAATGCACATAACGGCTGACCGAGCCGAAGAGCATCCCACCGTGTACCGAAAAATTGACATCGAATATATAGTCTTCGGCCACAACCTAGAGGAAGATAAGGTAAGGCGTGCCATAGAACTTTCTCAAGAAAAGTACTGCTCGGTCTCGGCCATGCTCCGGAAAGCCTGCCCCGTAACCTTCACTTGGCGGATAGAACAACCAGTCTCCCAGTCTTTGACCCCCTCATTCTAAACCACTCCCCTTTCTGAGGCCCAATGCGCCCCCGCATTCCCACTGTCGGACGACAATCCGCTGGGCACCCTGCTCAACTCATTCTGTGTTTCAATCGTCTTGACATCGGGAAGTTACAGTAGTATAATTGGTTATGCCAATTAGAGAATTCAGCTGCTGTAACTGTGGGTATGAATTTGAAACATTAGTACTGAACAAGAACGAAGAACACAATCAGAAATGTCCAAAGTGCGGCAGGAAAAAACTCCGTACGCTCTTTTCGGTATTCGGCATGTCTGGTACCGAGAAAAAAGTTTCAACCAGCAAGAGTTGTGCAACTTGTGGGACTCATCGTTGTGGGTCCTGCCATTAGGAGGGAAGTGATGACGGTCACTAAAGCCAAACTTGTGGAGAAAATCGCGCAAAGGGTAGCCCCAGCCATTACCAAGAAGGATGTAGGACGCATCGTTCAGATGTTCATCGACGACGTATGTGAAACTTTGCGTGAAGGTAACCGTATAGAAATCAGGGGATTTGGAGTTTTGTCCACGAAGCTTCGTAAACCGAAAGTCGCCCGCAACCCCAAAACAAAACAGCCGGTAAACATCCCCCCAAGGCGTGTACCCACTTTCAAGGCGTCACGCCTGCTCAAAGCAAGTCTCATGAAGGGAGATACATAACCTATGCCTTGCGGTCGCAAGCGCAAACTGGCAAAGATACGACGCCATAAGTTCAAAAAACGTCGTAAGGCATTACGCCATAGGAAGAAGCTTCGCTAGCCTCGGGACCTATCAGCTTTGTCATCCCAGGTCCCAATGCAGGTTTATTCCCTTCTTAGCTAGCTCTGCCACTTCTGAAGCACGACCAAACCTGTTCACCTCTTCAACTAATTCCGGCTGTATAGCCCCACATTGGGGACAGGACGAGAATTTCATTCTATACTCTCCTTCCAGCGCCCAGCCTTCAATCAACATTTTGTCCGTCTTCCAATCGAGAATACGCAGAAAGAAAAGTTCTGGCAGTTCAACCAAATCGGGTTTCAGCTCATAACCACAACGTAAACAATTCCATGGTCGCCGCAACTCTACTTCTTTCTTGGTACTGATTAAAATCTCATTAGCCAGGTAGTATTCCGGATACATTCGTACCAGCTGACGAACACCGGTCGGGTGCGACCCCACTCCTGTCAGCATCCAGATTCTCTCCAACTCCGGATTATCATCATAAAAGATTCGGAGAAGCTTCTTGCGTTCATCTACTATCTCTCTTTTGCGTCTAAACTCCAGCTCACGCTGCTCTACAAAGGTACGTTGCACCCATTCCCAGTAAGCTGTCTCGGCTAACGCGTCTTGCACATCTTCATTTTCCTTACGCTGTTTGGGATCAAGGTAGAGTAGAAATAGTCTTATTTGAGAAAATACACTCCTGTCCAAAGAAAGAATAAAGGGCCAGGCCAAAACAAGAAATACGCTGCGCAGAACAGTAACCAACAGATCGAGAATTCTATGCCGGCTAACCCGGAATTCTCCTCCCAGACAGATCAAACTCAGATGATAGAGTACAGCCACAGCCAAACCAACCGAAATCCAGACGACTACTATCGGCACCACAAAAGCCAGCAGTCGATTGAACAGGACAAAATCAAAGCTCATATCAGTATTCGATTACCGACGGTTATCTACGAACCGTAAGTGTGCTACGGCTAGTGGGTGAAAAAATAGTTGATAATGTTAGCCCCCATGCGCAACGCCTGCTCCCGTAACTCGGGCGGGTCATTGTGAGCAGTAGTCCAACCGTCCGAGACGTTGCTGTTATAGGTATAGTATACTACCAAACGGCCGCCAACGTATATCCCCAAACCCCGAGGTGGCCCTTCGTAGTGTTCATGAATCTTTGGTGGACCGTTGCTGAACTCATATGGCTGGCGGTACAGCGGATGATCGTAAGGAAGCTCAACAAGTTCATTCTGGGGGAAAATCCTTTTCATCTCCCGACGAAAAGACTCGTCCATCCCATAGTCGTCATCTGCGTATAGAAAACCGCCTGTTTCCAAAAAGTGTCTGAGTTTCTTTACCTCCTCGTCGGAAAAACTGATATTGCCGTGACCGGTGAGAAAAAGGAAAGGATAATTATAAAGACGGTCATCCGTCAAAGTTACCTGCGCTTCGCTTTCTTCCAACTTAATGTTCGTCCGCTGGTTCAACCAACGACACAAGTTTGGAATGGCATCTGGGTCATTGTACCAATCTCCACCTCCTGCATACTTGAGACGAGCAAGCTGGAATCTAGTTGGGGCCTGGGCCAACAGAATAGAACTAAAGAACAAAGCAAGAAACGAAAACCTAACCCGAATCCGGCCCAAAGATTCTGGCACCTGTTGCTGACTATCTGACATGGCGGAGTCTACCATTCCCGGCGCTTCCTAGCTAACGTCTTCATCTGCTCCACGCGCTCGTACGGTATTGTAACATCACCCAGAAAAATATGGCCACACTTCCTGCCCCCATGACAATCACTGCCCCCAGTCACGAGCAAGGCATTTTTCTGGGCAATCTCCTCGTATTTAGCCACATCTCGATCGTTGTGGTCTGGGTGCCAAGCTTCGATGCCATCGGCCCCGGCCGCGATAGCAAGATACACCACCTCGTCGTTATGATACGTCCCCGGATGTGCGATAACGGCAACGCCCCCGTGTCTTCTTATAAACTCCACTGCCCTCACCGGTTCCAACTTCCGCTTAGGAGCGTAAGCCGGCCCGTCGTAGCCGATATAGCGACGGAAGGCTTCTTCCGTACTCGTGACTGCCCCAACATTTACCAGAGCCTGCGCTACGTGGGGCCTACCTATCGCCGCCCCTCGCGCTAACACCCGCACATCCTCAAAACTGACTTTTACTCCCAAGCCCCGCAGTTTTTCTACCATTATTCTCGCTCGTTCGCTGCGGTGATACCTCAAGCAAGAAAAAAACTCCTGCACCTCGGGAGAGCGAAAATCAAGATAGTATCCCAGCATATGCAGGTCAACACCCAGAACGCTACAGCTCATCTCCACCCCGGGAACTACTTCAATACCCATATCCCGACCACAACTCTGGGCTCTCTCAATACCTTCTATGGAATCGTGATCAGTGATGCCAACCGCAGCCAATCCCAATTCTTTTGCTTTAATCACCACCTGTTCCGGCGTTAGCAATCCGTCTGAAAAAGTGGTGTGGCAATGCAGGTCGGCAAGGCGCATAAGATCCTAGACTCTTCGGAAAAACTCCCCCAAAACCGACATCACAAAACCTCTCCCGTTTGTCTTTACTCCGCCATTCTCTTGGCAACCGTTTCCAGATATTCTTTCACCAACGCTTCTTCTTCTAGACTCATCTCTTCTACTGCAGCTCGTTTCTCGGTCACAAACGACTGATCAAGAATACTAGGCAGATTGACCAGCACGTTCAGTCTGGCACCCCGGAAAGCAGCGTCTAGGTTCATCGTACCTACTCCCGCATCAGTAACAGAACTCTTGTTGCCATACCGTACAATCGAACTTGCAATACGTAAAGCCTCCAAGGCCAATTTCATTGTCCGCAGCGGAGTATCAGCTGCCGCCTTCAGTGCCTCGCTGACCGCTTTAGCACGTTCCTGCCTATCCAATTCGGTCATCTTCGGAAGCCGGTAAGCTTTCATTACCTTCTTGAAAGATTCGGCATCCTCATCCACCAAAGACAGGAAACGCTCGCGCATAGGTACGAGTCTGTCTCGTGACTTCGTCAACTCCTCTTCAAATTCCTCATAACCCTTTTTCCCCAGAGATAACTTGGCCACCATAGTCAGCAAAGCACAGCCGATAGCCCCGTTCAGCGCCGCGGCTGACCCGCCCCCAGGGACCGGCTCGGCTGAAGCAAGTTCATTCAAGAAATCAGGCAACCCTTTGGCCGGCACCAACTTATTCTCCAAAATCTGCTCCCGGCTGAAATTATTTAACTGCAAATAAAACCGGGCACAGGCATTTAGTGCAGCCTGGGGTACAAGCCCGACAATCTCCGACTCCAGCACATTTACGCCATACCGACTCGCTTCGCTCTTCACAGTTTCAAATACTCGATACAAAGGCGTCTGAGTGTAGTCGGTCATGTTTATTGAAACCTGCACACATCCCCGTTCCTTTATCTCAAACCCCAGCGCCTTCACATATCGGTATCCACCGCTGCGAAAACGGATTGCCCGAGCAATTCGCTCTGCAACTTTCACGTCTTTTGTTCCCAAATATATGTTATAGGCAATAAGCGGAGCTCTCACTCCCACCACCGTGGCACCGGCAGTAGGATGCACCTCAGGTCTTCCAAAATCTGGTGCCCGGTCCGGGTCAGTACGGATAGCCTCGCGCAGGCCCTCAAACTCCCCTTTTCTGATGTTGGCGATATCTACACGATCAGGCCTGGTTGCTGCCTGTTCATACAGATATACGGGGATCCCCAGTTCATCGGCAATCTTCTTTCCCAGCCGTCGGGCAAGCTCTATACACTCTGCTTCTGTAACTCCGGAAATAGGTACGAATGGCACCACATCGGTGGCCCCTATGCGCGGATGTTCCCCTTTGTGCTTGGTCAGATCTATCAATTCTGCCGCTTTCTTCACCGCCTTGAAAGCCGCTTCCAGCACCGCCTCCGGCTCACCCACAAAACTCACCACCGCACGATGATGGTCAGCATCCATCTCTTGATCAAGCAGAGCCACGCCACTCACCGACCTTATCTCATTTACTATCTTTTCGATTACCTCCGGGTCCCTGCCTTCGGAAAAATTCGGAACGCACTCTACTAGACGTCGCATATTAAACTACTCCTTTCATGGGATACAACACAGGTACAAGACTCAGCAGGGAATCATAGCCTCCTTCCCCAAACTGTCAAACCAGCAGAAGTGACAAAGATCAAACCGTTGCATTACCCAGCGCCCGAACTGCCCCCGCCGCCTCCGCCACCTCCCCCGCCGGAAAATCCTCCTCCTGATGAGCTACTGGTTGAAAATGAGTTTATCATACTGTGAAAGTTGCTAGCAAAACCTTGAAAATCCGCGAGCCCACGGGAAAGTGACACCATATGCGACTGTCCGGATCCTGAGGCAGCCACGTACCAGGCAGGTACAACCAATGGTGTCTGCCGCTCAGTACTCAATCGGACGAGATTACCGAGAAACTCTTTTGCCACGCCCAATGCCGTGGCATACACATAGTACTGCTCCCAGATGGGCAGCAGTTTCACTGGCGCCTGCTCCAGAGCCGAAAACTCGACCAGGAACTTTCTGAACCGAAGCCAGCGCTGGTTTTCAAGCAGAGCAACCGGATGCCAACGTAGCACCAACCTGCCCGCCACCGTATATACAGAAAAGCATAACGCGCCAGCAAGAATCGGAATCGCAATACCCACGGAATCCGTTCCGCCCACCAGAACGCCAAATCCAATTGCCAACAATAGAGCGCCGGTCGCTATGACCAAAGCCGAAAAGCCTTTGTACCTGGCATATGCCCGAGAACTCTCCGGATCAAGCAACTTGTTCCCCAGCTCCTTCTCCCACCATGCAGTCGCCAGCTCTCCCAGTCTTACCAGAAACCTTCTTACTTCCTCCGGGTGCTTCTTCCCGTATTCTTTCATCATCTCCTCTGTCAATGTGTCGCCATTGGCTACCTCCCGGAAAAAGAAATCAAGCACAGCCTGGCTGAATGCATCAAGAGAACCATTCTTGTTCTCGGCGGCATTCGTCCCCGTCAAAGTCGTCAGCTTGAAACGATACGAAACCTTGCGGCCCGCCCTTTCTTCCTCCACCATAATCAGTCCCTGCCCGGCAAGTTGCAGAAGCGTGGCAAACATACCTTCGAGAACCCGGGCTGCAAGCGTACCCTTGTCCGGCTTCTGAGCGAGAATACGCGGCACCACGACCGGCGGCGCAAATCGGGGCGGTTCGTGTTCATAAACCGCATCATATTCCAGTGTAGGCTCACGACCATAACGACGATAGTAGAACAAAAGCAGGAACAAAGGAACAAACACCATGGTCCCGAACCCCAGTGGTACGAACAGATAGCGTCTCAGGTTAGAAAACAGAAAATTCCGTTTCTCCTCCCCTAGTATTTTTGCATACCGGTCGAAAGGAAGTATCTGCGCCTGGAAGAACAGGTTCGGGCTCGCCAGCACTCGCAGCTCAAGAAAAACATTCTTGGGAATACCTGTCTGTTCCACCACCGCTACACCCTTGTTGACATCTACCAGCAGCCTGCCCGGCTTTGCCCGCGTGTGTACATAAACCTTGAACAGTTCAGGTGAAGAGCCGGGCAGACTGATATGCACAATTGCCCGCTCAACCTTTTCGTGTTCTTCCTCTATCACTTTCCAGTAAAACTCAGCTACGTCTGTATACCGTTTCGTTGCGCTAACTATCTCGTACTCCAGAATAAAGATTTTCTGCTCGTCCTGTGCGGAATAGTTCCACTGCACACGCAGCGACCCTCCGTTATCCTGCAACTCGACCGGGACCTCTTTCTCTTCTCCTTCCCTCGTCCTCTCCCAGAGAGACCGGAACCTCACATCCACCGCACCTTTTTTCTTCAGCTCCACGAAAGCCCAGGAGAAAGACCCCTCAAAGTAATAGGTCCGTTCCTGCCTTATATAAGCATTTCCATTTGACAGCAGCTCCACATATGTTCTGATCTCCGGATAGTAATAAGACTTAGCTGCCAGCAATAGAGGTACAATCCAAAGAAAAAAACCCCTGCGCATAACCTCTTGCTTTCACCGAGCCAGAAGTACCCGCGCTATTCTAACCTCATCCCCCTGACGCAACTCAACAAAGTATGGTCCGGCCGGTACACGGTGGCCTGCATCATCACAGCCATTCCAGACGAGACCTGTGGGACAAAATGAGAAAAGTGTGCGAACCTGACGGCCAGAGACATCAAAGATACAAACCTTCGCTGCCCGCCCTGCCCCATAAGTTGGATACAATGTAACGGAATAGCGAAATGGATTGGGATATATTTTTATCTTTGGGTATGAAGGATAGGTTATGGGTTCCGCAATGCATGCCGGAGGCGAGGTACCGCCAGTCACTACCACATCATCAAGATAGAAACCTTCACCCACATCCGCATCGTTGTCAGACTTGAATCCAAATTTCACCCGCACTGTCTCTCCCACCGCAAGAAAAGATAGGTCATACGTTTCCTCTAACCAATCGCTCTCAATGCCGTCCTCAACGCCAAAAACACCCTGCTCCAGCGCTCCGCCTGTTCCAATGAAATCCAACGTATCCTCCCGGTCTTTGCGCACAATAATGACATAGATTCCATCAACGCCATAATTCGGCACACTGAACCAGCGCCAGAACCGGAGGGTACAGTTTTCAGCCACCAGAAAAGGCAATGTAACCAGCCACGCATTGGTATTGCGGTCGTAGCGCCTTGTTAAACTGTCTCCGCAATACCAGGCCCAACTACCGGAACGGCTGCGAAAAGAAGAAAGATGCCACCCGCTTCCCCTGCCTCCATAGGTCCATTTATCCGGACCTGACTCCATATCGTCTGTAAAACCGTAATCGCCCACCAGCAGACGCAGAGGATAGCTAAAAGCATACCCATCACACCAGAGGTCTAAAAGCATCTCAGACAGGCACGGCTCAGGACATGAACCAGTGATTATTATCTGAAAACTATCAGAAGATACATTCCGACTCCCAGGCGATAACCTGTCCAGACTGATACTCTCTGGCTCCAATACCAATATGTTCGGGTCCCGGGAAATCAACTTGGCCCAGGTGTGGTGACTGAACCCATGGCCAACATTATCAATCACTACTTTCAAACTCTTGGTCTGACCTGGCCGACCCGGCGGATTGGTGTAGAAGTGACGCTTTAGTACCAAACGGGGCAACCCCAACTGCAACAGAGGATAGAAACAACGCTGGTTTCCCGTTTGACCAGCGAGCAGTTCAAACCGCAACAATCTGCCATCGTCCGCGCAACTGTGAGTATACAACTGGAATGCCTTAACAAGGAAAACAGAATCGCCAGGCTGCAAAGCCGGCGTCAAGGCCATACTGTCAACAACTGTCACCACCGTATCACTTGTCCTCAAAAGCAGAGGCATTACCTCCAGAGGCGCACTGCCAGCGTTGTGCAACCAGACTCCCAGCCATACAGTCTCGTTCTCGTTCAGCACAGCGTCGTTGTTACCCAGAGAATCATCTACCACCCAGCCCGTAAAGTTCAGATACGCGTCCTGCGTGCTTGGAACAGTCCTCTGCCAAGGCAGGAAGTTTCTCACCGTTACAGTAAGAACAAAGTCGCCGGCCGTATGTGGCTCCACCGCCATCCACGCTTCGCCTGCCGCATTGGTGCGAACAACGGCGTAAGACTCTCCCTTCTTCATCAGGCATACCCGGGCACCACTCACTGCTCTCCCCCTGGCGGATACAGTCACAAGTACCCGGTTTGCTGCCACGGGTATTTGGTCTGGCGCGTGTACCGTCAGAGTATCAGGTATTGCCGTCCAGATCGGCATTTCCGGGTCCCCCATCAGGTTCACCTGGTACTGATGCCAACGATAAACATTCTCTTCGCGAGAAAACGGAACAAAAAACGCCTTGGCTTGAGCCAGTGCGGTCCCTATGCCGCCCGCAATCCCCCCCTGTACCACAGACCAGAACCTGTCGTCAAACTTCTCCGAATACCCGAAACCCGGATTTCCCGGCGAACCCCAACCATAAGACGAATTTCCGATGGTTGCCACTGTGCCACCGTTGGGATTCGTAACAAGGGCCTCCCCGATACTAACCGTATCGAAAGCCGTAGTCCAGCAGCCAATTGAATAGATTACCCCCCGGTAGGCGTTCGTGATGGTATCTGCGTCTCTTGTCCTTAAATAGTTCGGGTATCCTCCCACGCTCATCACGTCAATCCAGCCATGGCCGTCATGATTCAGATAATTCTGCCCTGCACGGATAGCCTGCATTACGCTCACGCGACTCTGATTACCCAGGCTTTGATATAGCTTGGTAATCTCATACCCCGTCCGGAATGCCAATGCTTCCAGTCTGTTCTTATGAACTCCTCCGTCAGTATAGGGATCAGACCACATCACTTCGGCAAAAAAGAGCGCCCGGTTATGCCTGACCTGAGTTCCTCCCCGCTCATATTCCAGCACCTTATTTACAAAAGCGCGCGCCTCGGCCAAATTGTCTACCGGCGCCCGACCCACCCAAATATCAGGATACAGGTCAATAGAATCTGCCACCTCACCAAACACATTGTTTCCATTACGGTCCCAGTTCCCGTCCAAATCAGCAAAGTATAAATCACAGGGCAACGAATCCTCGCGCGGATGCAGCCGGCCTTCGCTGGTCATAGCATACGCCTTGCGGAAAGGAATGATGCTCACATCTCCGCCCAGAAGAACATACCTCACCCCGGAATCTGGCAGGGTCTTCAGATAGTTGCGCAGCTTCTCGGCATTATCCCGACCCGGATAGTTGGCATACACCCAGTCGATATGGCGAATAACTGCAGGCACACCTTTCGCGGTCTTCCATTCCGTCAGACGCCCAAATACACTGTCGTACTCCCGCGCCGTCACCACCACATATTCGAAAAGCAAAGAACTGAAGAGGGCAAAGTCAGTTTGGACCGCATCCGTCTCGTATTCCACCTCAATATCAAACCCCCGGCAGTATTGCAGCTTCTTCTCTGCTCCAAAATAACGCACCGGATACAGAACCAGGTCAACAATGGTTCGTCCATCTCTAGTGCCTGTGCCAGTCCAGCGCCAGAAAGAAAAGGGATAAGGCCGCTCTGAGTTATACACCGCAAGGTTCGGTTCTGTGACACGCAGACCGTTGATTAAGCTCAACGGCGCCTGCCTCTGCGCCGGCTGCACCACAAGGTCTGCTCCAAGCTCCTCCCATCCCCGAGCAGAAACGCGTACGGCGGCTACTCTGCACCGCCCTGGTAGTTCAATACTCTGCGGCAAGACTGGTAACTGCGGCATCCCTGGTTCGTCGGTTACGTCCATATCGGTACCGAGAACCAACGCATATCCACCCGCCTCGGCAAGCTTGAACTGGTCGCGGCTGAAACTAACGTTCTGCCGCAATACGGCAGCGTGAGCTCCAAAAACAAGCAATAAAAACCACAAAAAATATCTCAAGATGTCTCCTCTCTGGACATAACTACACCGAGAAGATTATACGCCTAAGGACTTAATGTCACAACTCGCCGCCAGACAAACCGCAGACGAGGCAATTAATTACGACCTATAGTAAATCAGTCTTCCTTTGAAAACAGTCGCCACCACCGGATTGTGGCCAAAGCGGTACGCAAGATGACGATAATCCGGTACGTCGGTGATAACAATGTCCGCCTGTTTGCCCGGTTCAATCGTGCCAATCTCTGAGTCTAGCCTGAGCGCCCTGGCGGCATTGATAGTGACTCCACGCAAAGCCTCGACAATCGTCAAACCATAGTGGATACAGGCAAGCTGAAGCGTCAAAGGCTGAGCCAGCATCGTGCAGGAGCCGGGGTTGAAGTCTGTAGCCAGCGCTATTGTGATTCCCAGTTCTCGCATCCTTGCCACCGGTGGCTTGTGCTGCTCGCGCAAGAAGAAGCAGGTTCCGGGGAGCAACACCGCTACCACGTTCTTCTCTGCCATCTGCCGCAGTCCTTCATCCGACGGTTGCAACAGATGGCTGGCCGACACTGCTCCAACCTGAGCCGCAACCTCTGCCCCGCCTGAAGAATCAATCTCATCCGCGTGCACCGTGGGCAGAAGACCGTATCGCTTGCCCG
>CBFGJV010000007.1:0-97965 GCA_965649205.1 Caldifarciminota bacterium
AGTTCACGCACAGGAGCAGGTAACGGTCAAAGACATCATAGTAGAAAAGACGCTTGAGGGCGTCAGGGTTACTATTGCCTGCGCCGGTGTTCCTAATGTGAGCTCATTTTTGTCGGATCAGCCGCCTGCGCTTGTGCTTGATTTCATGAACGCGGTATCCGGCCTGGAAAAGAAAAGGTTTGAGTCAAGTTTCTATCCGGTCTCGGCCGTGACGGTTGAACCAAGCGAGGCGACCGTGGGAATGCGAGTCGCCATAAGATTGCGGCAGCCGGTAAAGCATAGTGTGCGCCGTGAAGAAGGGGCGGTTGTCGTGGATGTGAGTACTACTCCTGTTTCTCCTGCTCCAACTCAGACGGAGGATGTTTTTGAGGGGAAAACAGTTACTCTGTATGTAAAGGATGCGGATGTTTCGGATGTGTTGCGCATGCTGGCCAGCCAGTTCAATTTGAACGTGCTTGTAACTCAGGACGTGAAATCGGTAGTTACTGTACGGCTTGCAGATGTGCCGCTGCGGACAGCTTTGGATGCGCTGCTTAAAGCCGGTTTGTGCAATATGGTTGAAGAAGACGACGGTATTCTGGTTATCAAACCGGTGAAGAAGGCGATGTACGGAGAAACCCAGACCCGTATCTTTACTCTGGATTATGCTGAGGCGGAGGACGCTGCCGACGTGATTCAGAAGTCTTTGTCAGAGCAGGGCAGCGTGAGAGTAGGGTATCGGCGAGTAGGGAAGGGAGGCGGGTCAACCCGGAGCGCGGTGTTGGTGGTGAACGATGTGCCCGAGGCATTGGACCGCATTGCAAATGTAATTGCGGATTTGGACCGACCCGTGCCTCAGATTGCCATAGAAGCCAAGTTTGTGGAAACCACGCATTCCGCAGAAGACCGGTACGGCATTGAGTGGATGCTGGCGGCTTCAGCCAGCACGGGAAACTTCAATCCAGAGAAGGATTTTGGATTTCCCTTGGTGTTTAAGGAGATGGTGCTGGGCAAGGTGTCCCTTGATCAGTTCCGGGCTACCCTGGACCTGCTTGCTACCCGCGGCAACGCGAGAATTCTGGCCAACCCGAATACCATAACTATGGATAACCAGACTGCTACTGTGTCGATGGGAGTGGATGTTCCGCTGCGCGTGGTCCATAAGGATGCTCAGACCGGTGAAATAACCTATACCTGGTCGAAGCGTTCCATTCCCATATCTCTGGAAGTTACTCCTCACGTAACCTCTGACGGTAAGGTGACGATGAATGTCAAGCCTACCGTTGAAGCCATCACCGGTTGGGTAGGTTCGGCCGATGACCAGCAACCTATCGTGGCCAAACGGAGCGCAGAGACTCAGATAACCGTAGCAGACGGAGAAGTGGCCGTAATCGGCGGACTAATCCGCGAAGAAGTAACTCACAATGTCGGTAAGATACCTCTTCTTGGAGACATACCGATTCTGGGTAATCTTTTCAAGAAGACAACGGTACGACGGGATAAGAACGACTTGATGATTTTCATAATTCCGCGAGTAATGCCGGCTGAAGGTTAGAAAAAGGTTTTGTTTTTCCCTCGTCGGCTTCCTGTAGGAGGTCCTTGAACATAGCAGGTCTGGTGCCTGTGTAAGGAATGGATGCGCAATGGACATAGATGAACTCCTACGATACGCGGTGAGGTTTGGCGCCTCTGACCTGCATCTGACAGTGGGAAATCCTCCGGTGCTGCGGGTGAACGGTGTTCTGAAACGGATACCGGGCTCGGCGTTGACCCAGGAGGATACGCAGACTCTAATCTATTCCATTTTGACCGAGGAGCAGCGGAAGGCTGTGGAAATGCGCAGGGAAATAGATCTTTCGTATACGTGGGGTACGAGGACAGGAAATGTCTGTGTGGAGTATTCCACGCCGGAGCGCATTCGGGCCCGGGTCAATGTGTTTTTAGACCTGTCCGGGCTGGGAGCGGCTTTTCGCATCATTCCCGCTCGTATCAGAAAACTGGAGGAGCTGCCAGCTCCGGAGTCGGTTGCGGAGCTGACCCGCGTTCCCTCCGGACTGGTTCTTGTCACCGGGCCGACGGGTTGCGGCAAGTCTACTACCCTTGCCAGTATGATACAGCAGATTGATCAAGAACGTACGGCCCGTATTATCACTATCGAGGACCCGATAGAATACATATTTCAGGCACGTAACTGTCTCATCAGCCAGAGAGAAATAGGAACGCACTCCCGATCTTTTGCTGCAGCGCTGCGCGCCTGTCTGCGGGAAGACCCTAATGTACTGTTGGTGGGCGAAATGCGTGATCTGGAAACAATACAGCTGGCATTGATTGCGGCTGAAACCGGACATCTGGTATTGTCTACCTTGCACACCAGCAGTGTTTCCCAGACTGTGGATAGGGTTGTGGACGTTTTTCCGGCCGACCAGCACGAATATGTGCGTCAGATATTTTCTAACGTCATTCGAGGAATCATTTCCCAGAAACTGGTTCTGCGCAAGGATGGCAGCGGAAGAATAGCGGCAATGGAAGTTCTGGTGGCCACACCGGCAGTCAGGAATCTGATAAGAGAAAAGAAGTCGCATCAGGTATTCTCGGCAGTGCAGACCGGGTCTGAGTACGGCATGCAGACGATGGACCAATGTTTGTCTTGGTTGCTGGAGCAGGACCTTATAACCGAGCAGACTGCCTATGAGGCAGCGGTTGACAAAAAACTGTTCATGCCCGGTATTGAAACAGTACCTTTCTAGACGGCAGTGATAGCGCTCCTGCTGCTTATTCTGGGGTTGGTCCTGGGCAGCTTTCTGAATGTGTGTATCTGGCGCATTCCCCGAGGCGAATCAGTCGTTACGCCCCCTTCTCATTGTCCTAAGTGTGGTAGGAGAATAAGGGGATACGATAACATTCCCGTGCTGTCTTATATCATTCTCGGCGGTCGGTGTAGAGATTGCGGCAGACGTATATCCCTGCGTTATCCTGTGGTGGAAGCATTGGTTGGTCTGCTTTTTGTTGCGTCTTATTTGCGTTTTGGGTTGGACTGGACATTGCTTCGTGCCTTGGTGTTTGTCTGCCTGCTTGTGGTTATGGCTTTTATTGACCTTGATCACCAGATAATTCCGTTCCAGATTAGCGTACCCGGTGTGATACTGGGGCTGGGCGGTTCGTTTTTGCCTGGTTCGGAAATTACAATTGCGGAGGCATTGCTCGGAGCGGGAATGGGGGCGGCCTTTGTCTTTTTTGCTATTGCGCTATGGCGGTATGTTTTGGCTGGGGTTTTCCGTAGGTTCGGTATAGACCAGAAGGAAGGAATGGGTTTCGGGGACTTACCTTTGGCAGCAATGATTGGCGCTTTTGTGGGTTGGCGGAGTCTTCTGGTTGCTTTGTTCTGCGCTGTTCTGTCCGGCATAGTCGCAGGACTGGTACAGCGCGCAAGGGGAAAGGCAACCAAAGGGCAACCGATGCCATTCGGACCTTTCCTGGCTTTGGGCGGCGTGGTCGGGCTGTTCTTCGGCTCCGACCTTTTCAGCTTGTACATTAGCGCAGTTCTCGGCCGGTAGATTGTTTCCGGCTACCGGTTCACTTTTTAGCTTTGTTTTTGTGGTCGGCCCGTTCAGCTAAAATTTCCCCGGGATATGCCCAAGATGTAAATTGATGGATGTGTTTTCTGCCCTCTCCCCAGTGTGGGGGCCGTCTAGGGGGCAGGTGGGGTTTGAGCGCGTATCAGCGATGTAATTTCTTGTTTTTTAGAAGGATAGATAGAAATGGAGAAAAAATAATTGATGGACGTTTGCTGGGTCGGAGGGGTATCAGGCTGCTGTAAAAGGAAACCAAAAGAAAAAGGTGAAAACTTGATCTTTGCTCAGGCGCAGAGGGAGTTGTTGGGAGGAATTTCTGGGTCGGCCGGGAGATATTCCCTGGCTGATGTCTAGCAGTGAGCGTAGCGATGAAGACAGGGGCAGAATTTGGGGCATGCGTGTTTTTTTAGGGTTGGTTGTTTTGCATGGGAGTAAAGTGCAGCTACATGATGGTCGCTCGGCAGAAAAAACCAGGGGCGGTACTGCGCCGCCCCTGGCGGTATACGGTTGTAAGAGAAGCTATTTCAGTATTACAAAAACCGTTCGTCGGTTGAGGGCTTTACCTTCGGGAGTTGCGTTAGAAGCGACTGGCTGTGACTCTCCGTATCCTTTGGCAATCATTCTGCTTGGGTCAATGGCAAAGTTTTGTACGAGATAAGTGAGTACCGCCTGGGCGCGTCGCTCGGAGAGTTGCAGATTGTAGTCTTCGGGGCCGTCGCTGTCAGTGTGTCCCTGTATTTCCACCCTTATGTCTGGATTGTCCTGCAGTATCTTGGCCGCCTCGGCCAGAGCCGGATAAGACTCGGGTTTGATGGTTGCCTTGTTAACCTCAAAGTAAATCCCGCGTAACGTGATTGCCTCTCCGGCCTTAACCAGTTCGAAGTCGCGTACCAGGGGCTGACCTTCGATGAGGACTATAGCCGCAGTCTGGTCTATGTAGCCCTCCGAAGATACCTTCACAGCATAAGAACCGACTGGGAGTTCTGCTGTAAAGACGCCAGTAGCGGGGTCGGTAGAAATTTCGGGCAGGTCACTTCCCGGGAAGGAGATGGTGGCGGCGAGCGGTCCGCCTGTTTTCTTGCTTGATACCTTGCCGGTGAAGGTAGATTTGGCGGCAAGGGGACGCAGAGAAAACTGGGGGGTGGCTATCTTGTTTTCTTCTACCTGTACCGTGAGAGAAGACTGGAAGTAGCCGTCGCAGGAAACAACGATGTTGTAGATGCCTACTGGTACGTTGTCAATGCGGAAGGAACCGGTAGCTGGGTCGGAAGCTGCTGGTTGCAGATCAGAGCCGGGGAACTCTATTTTTGCGGCTAAGGGTTTGCCAGTGTTTGCGTCCATAACTGTCCCGGCGATTACACCGTAGGTGACCCGAGGCTTCATGACAAACTGGTACTGGGTCAGAACGCCAGGTTTTACCTCGATAGGGATGGCCTGAGTATGGTAACCTTCGGCTGCCACTTCAACCAGGATGGCGCCAGCAGGAATCTTCTTGACCTGAAATACGCCTGTTGCACTGTCAGTCATCAGGGGCTTCAGGCTGGGATATTCCGGAAAGGAAACCCGGGCCGCAAGCGGTAGACCGGTGCGGCTGTCAGTCACGGTCCCGGCCAGAGTGCCAAACTGGGGCGGAGTTCTTTTGCCAAACGGTGTGGCTACAACAATGCCCATCATCGCTTCATTTACCGTCGCCGGACCCCAGGCAAAGGTGTAGCCAAGTTTAAGCGTGCCTCCTGTGTTTCCGGAACCAAATGCGACGCCGGGTGTGATACGCACGGTTCCGTTTCTTGTGTCAAATAAGCCAGTAGAGGAATCAGTCTGTTGCGAATAGACCTCTGCAGACAGGGCGAAGTCGGACGCAGCCAGCTCCAAGCCGACGCCGTAGTTTGTCAACCGATTGAGCTTTCCGTAATTGAATAGGAGATTAGGCACGGGAGGGGCAAGTTCCTGAAGCTGCAGTGTAACCAGGGCAGTCCAGGTATAGGCCGGGTCTGTTGCTTTAGGGAGGGCTTCAGGGTCAAGCCAGCCACGCGTCGTACGGTCGCCGGGCGGGAAGGTATAGGAGCTGGTGAAGCCAAGTTTCAAAACGGGTAAGAGGGGAAAAGAGAGTTTCGCTCCAGCTCTGAGGTCGTGCAGCCCCATGTCCAGCTTGATTTCTGTTGTGTCCTTGGGGAATTGAAATACGCCACCCCAGGAGCCAAACAGTTCCAATCCCAGGTACTTTGTAGCCAAAGGAGCATAGCTTAGTTCCGGCGCAATCAGATCGGCAATCCAGCCTTTGCGTTCAGAGCCGGGAAAGCTGGGATGTCGACCCAGGGCAGAAAGGGAAATTGTCAGCCCGGCCTCTGATTCCACCAGCGCATTCTGCATGCGGAACAGGCCGCGGCCACCGCCGATGGCCGGGTAGGCTCCCGCTGAGCCGATAACCAGAATGACGGGCAGGACAAGACACCACGTTTTTCTCATACTTTCCTCCTTGCAGATTTCCCGCCTCAAGCGGGGTATTTGGTTATAGCGTTCACGTACGACAGCTAACGCGTCGCCGCAAGAAGCCAGCTTACTGGCCTATAGTACTGGGATCGTCCCAGTAGTTCCCGAAGTTTACCGTGAACTCAGTCTGGGCTTCTATGGGCTTACCTGAGGCATCGTCGTTACCGGAAACTTTTATGGAAACGCGGACGGTTACGTTGCCGCCTGTTTCTGTCGGATCGTCGGCAACTTCCAGATTCTTTTCTTTCCATTGTCCGGTGACGATGGGGAAGGTAGCCTTGGCAGTTTTTATACCCTTGACATCCGCGGGTACGACAATGTCGGTATTTATGATGACCTTCTGAGGATCAAACACCAGCGGAGGGACGCTGCTTACATCTCGATATGTAAGTTCAATCTTCTTGATATGGGCCTGATACGGAGTCCACGTGGGCAGACCGAGACCGATTTCCACATATTGCAGTTCAATTTCTACGATGTCCGAAGTGGTGTAAGGGATCAGTTTGGGTTCAGGTTGCGGTTCAGTAGGGTCTGTCCAAGTAGTGAAGTCGGTGATGTCGCCGAATGTTGCACCCTGCGGAGTTACTGCCACGATGCGCAGCGCATTATCTCGCTGGCAGCCCGCGACCAATAAAACGAAAAATGCCAACAACGGTCCACAAACAAAGCGACGCATTAGCTCCTCCTTATGTACTTTGCAAAATTGTAGTGGCATGCCGCAGACTGTCAAGAATGTAAGGAAGTAAGGAAACCTAATCTGCAAACAGGAAAACCCTAGCGTGGTATGGCTTAGAAGCACGAAAGAATCAGGGCGAGGCGTTTTGGAGGCTCTGACTGTGAGACGGCCGCTAGAGAAACGGCAGAGTTTTTGGGGCTGGAATAAGCTTACGTACCTGCTTGACGGATGGCAATTCTGAGATAAGATACATCCTGATGTTGGAGTGAAGGCAGGTGCCGACATAGCTCAGTTGGTAGAGCAGTGGTTTTGTAAACCTCAGGTCGGGGGTTCGAATCCCTCTGTCGGCTAAGGTTGGAGTGCTCTGAAAAAAGGAGCACATAGACGCTTTCTGTGGACGGGTTCCCGAGTGGTTAAAGGGGGCAGACTGTAAATCTGCTGGCATTCGCCTACGGAGGTTCGAATCCTTCCCCGTCCACTTTTGAATTGTTTACATGTGGCGCTCAAGCCACTTCTGGTTGAAGTAGCGTTTTCGTGGTTTTTGGGCTGTGAGCGGTACAGGTTTTTCGCTAAGTGTCGCTAGAAGGGGAAAAACTGTGCCGAGTGATGTAACCACGGTACCGTAATCTTTTGCGGGCGTGGTGTAGCGGTAGCACAACAGCCTTCCAAGCTGTTTGCGTGGGTTCGACTCCCATCGCCCGCTCTTTACCCGCCAGGAGTTGGCAGAAAATACAACTGCCTGTTTTCCAGCTGGTTACGTAGCGTTAACCTGCGGAATTTTGGATTTCGTCTGGCTTTATGATATGTGCATAGCGGGTGAAATTAGTTGTTGACAGGACGAATGTTATAGATATAATACACGGCTGTTTAACAAACGCCCATGTAGCTCAGTCGGTAGAGCACTTCCTTGGTAAGGAAGTGGTCGCCGGTTCGATTCCGGCCGTGGGCTTGTGAGAGCGCAGAACGGCGCTCCACTGCTATAAGAAAAGATAATGAAGTTCTGAGAGTCGTCAACTAAGGAGGTTCGCAAAATGGCTAAGGCAAAGTTTGAACGGACAAAGCCGCACGTCAATGTTGGCACTATCGGTCACGTGGACCATGGCAAAACCACACTGACCGCTGCCATCACAAAGGTTCTGGAAAGAAAGGGCCTGGCCAAGTATGTCACTTATGACCAGGTGGCCAAGGCTTCTGAGGCACACGGTCGCCGCGACGAAACAAAGATTCTGACTATCGCTATATCCCATCAGGAATATCAGTCAGAAAAGCGGCACTATGCGCATATTGACTGCCCGGGCCATGCGGACTATATCAAAAACATGATTACGGGCGCGGCGCAGATGGATGGTGCCATATTGGTAGTGTCTGCGGCTGACGGCCCGATGCCCCAGACTACCGAGCACGTACTGCTGGCTCGGCAGGTAAACGTGCCCGCTATGGTGGTTTATCTGAATAAAGTTGACCTAGTTGACGACCCAGAACTCATTGATTTGGTGGAGCTGGAGATACGCGACATTCTGAATAAGTACGAGTTTCCTGGTGACAAGACCCCCATTATCCGCGGTTCTGCGCTCAAGGCACTGACAGAGGAGAGTGGACCGAATGTAGAGTCTATAGAGAAGCTGGTGCAGGCGTTGGACGAGTTTATTCCTGATCCGGTACGGGAAGTGGACAAGCCGTTCCTCATGCCGGTGGAGGACATTTTCTCCATTACCGGTCGCGGCACGGTGGTGACCGGCAGGGTTGAGCGCGGAAGGTTATTACCCAACTCCGAAGTGGAAATCGTTGGCTTCGGCAAGCACGACAAGTGTGTGGTCACGTCCATTGAAATGTTCCGTAAGGTTTTGGATTCGGCCGAAGCGGGTGACAATGTGGGACTGCTTCTGCGTGGTGTGGCCAAGGAAGATGTGGAGCGAGGTATGGTTATAGCCGCGCCCGGTTCTATCAAACCCCATCGGAAGTTTAAGGGCGAGGTTTACGTACTGACCAAGGAAGAAGGCGGTCGTCATACACCGTTCTTCCCCGGATATCGCCCCCAGTTCTATATCCGTACTACCGACGTCACTGGCTCGGTTACTCTGCCTGAGGGTATGGAGATGGTGATGCCCGGAGACCACGTTACTATGACGATTGAGCTTATCACACCGGTGGCGTTGGAACAGAACTCCAAATTCGCCATCCGGGAAGGTGGTCGCACTGTAGGCGCGGGAACAGTAGTCGAGGTTATAGAATAGGATGCAGGTCCAGATTTCTCTTGCTTGCGGAGAGTGCAAGAACCGCAACTATCACACCAAGAAGAATAAGAAGCAGACAGAGCGTCTTACTTTGTCCAAGTACTGTCCTGTGTGTCGCAAGCACACAGAGCACAAGGAAGTGAAGTAACCGTGATGGATTACGCTTTTCGTCCTCTGCTTGCTTGTGATTTGGGGCCGGCCTGGAGCGGTAGTGGGGGCGGAAAGTGGGACACAGAGGCCAGTAGCTCTAACGGCAGAGCGGCGGACTCCAAATCCGTAGGTTGGGGGTTCAAATCCCTCCTGGCCTGTAGTCTTTAGAGGTGTAGACGCGTGAACATTTTCAAGCGTATCAGGAACTACCTGGCGGAAGTAGTGGCGGAGCTGAAAAAGGTTTCATGGGTGAAACGTAAAGAGCTTTTCACTACGACCTTGGTAGTGATTATCTTTTCTACTATTCTGGCGGCGTTTATTTTTATCTTCGACTTTATCTTTTCCCGCCTTTTGCATCTGATTTTGAGTTAGGCGGGGTAGCAAGAAATGAAGTTTTTCGTAGTCCATACTTACACCGGGCGAGAGCGCAAAGTGAAAGAATTGTTGGAAAAGGCGATCGAAGCCAACGGACTGAAGGATATATTCGGCCGGGTCATAGTTCCGGCCGAGAAAGTGACTCGGGTGAAAAAATCCCGGTTGGTGCCGGATGAACGTCAGCTGTATCCTGGTTACATAATGGTAGAAATGGAGCCGGTGGAAAAAGCGTTCAATCTGGTAAACTCCATACCCGGCGTAACGCATATGCTGGGTACTCGGACCGAGCCGATAGCTTTGACTGACGAGGAAGTGCAGGCTACCTTGGATCAGATCGAACGAGGTTTGACACAGGCGCAGCCGGAGGTGCCTTTCGAGAAAGGGGAAAATGTCAAGGTAACAAAAGGACCTTTTGCCGGCTTCACAGGGCAGGTGGAGGAAATTTTTGCCGAGCGGCGGCGAGTGAAGGTAACTGTAACTATTTTCGGCCGGCCTACACCGATAGATTTGGATTTTCTTGATGTACAGCCTATCTGAAATTAGCGTACCCAGGTTTTCTTTGTACCGGGTGTCCGATGAGCTCCGTGAGAGCAGGACATGTCCGGAGGTTAGAGTTTTGCTAGGAGGAGCGAGCAATGGCTAAGAAGGTTGCAGCGGTTGTGAGACTGCAGATTCCAGCTGGTCAGGCAACGGCGGCGCCACCGGTGGGTCCCGCGTTGGGACAGCACGGAGTAAACATTGCGGAGTTTATCAAAGCGTTCAACGAGGCTACCCGCAAAGAAACGCCGGGCATGATCATCCCTGTGGTTCTTACTATCTACACAGACCGCAAGTTCACATTTGTGACCAAGAGCCCGCCCGCGTCAGTACTCCTGAAGCAGGCCGCGGGTCTGGCAAAGGGTTCCAGCGAGCCGAATCGGGTCAAAGTCGGAGTGATCAGCCGGCAGGCAATACGAGAGATAGCGGAAAGGAAAATGAAAGACCTGAATGCCAATGACCTAGAGGCGGCAATAAAGATTATTGAAGGTACCGCCCACACGATGGGACTGACGGTGGAGGATTAATGCGGCATAGCAAGCGTTTTCGCAAGGCTACAGAAGGATTGCAGCCGCAGCGAGTATACGGGCTGGGGGAAGCACTGGACCAGATCAAGGCCAGGGCAACGGCGAAGTTCGACGAATCTGTGGATATAGCAGTACGTCTGGGCATAGACCCGAAGAAGCAAGATCAAGCGGTGCGAGGCACGGTCAGCCTGCCGCATGGGACGGGCAAACAGGTGAGGGTCCTGGTGTTCTGCAAGGGAGACAAGGAAGCCGAGGCTAAGGCTGCCGGTGCTGATTACGTCGGTTTTGAGGACTTGGTGCAGAAGATAAACGAGGGTTGGCTGGAATTCGATGCCGCGGTGGCCACACCGGATACCATGCCGGTGGTGGGTCGACTGGGCAAGATACTAGCTCCCAAGGGTCTTATGCCTTCGCCTAAGACTAAAACAGTTACCTTTGACGTCGGTCAGACTGTGGCTGCATTGAAAGCCGGTCAGATTAGCTACCGGACAGATAAGACTGGAAACGTCCACGCCCTAGTGGGAAAAGTTTCCTTTGACCGGCGTCAGTTGGCGGAGAATGTGCGGGCTTTTGTAAGCGAACTGGCGAGAGCCAAGCCGGCGTCCGCTAAGGGACAGTTCATCAGAAAAGTGGTGCTTTCTTCTACCATGGGGCCGGGTTTTAGAATTGATCTGCGGGAGTTTCCAGGGGTGGTATGAGGAAAGTAGAAACGAGTACTGTGCCACCGGGTATCAGGAGAGAAGACTATGCCTAAGCAGGAAAAAGTGCTGGAAGTAGCCAAGCTCAAGGAGCTGCTTTCTGGAGCTTCGGCGATATACTTCGTGGATTTTACCGCCATTCCGGCGAACGATTTTAATCAGGTACGGCGGCGTCTGCGCGAAAACGGAGCCGCTGTGCGCGTAGCCAAGAACAGGTTAGCCCTTAGGGCACTGAAGGAATGTGGTCTGGCTGAAGGTGTGGATAAGTTTTTGCGCGGTCCTACTTCTTTGGTAATAGGTTCGGAAGATCCGATAGCCCCGGCCCGTGTTTTGCGCGAGCTACAGAAGAAACTGGAGAATCTGAAAGTAAAGGGTGTCTATCTAGACGGGACAGCGCATCCGGCTGACCGGTTCAATTATCTGGCAACGCTGCCGACCAAGGCTGAGTTGCGGGCTGAGGTAGTGGGTGTTCTGGCCGGACCGATTTCTGGCCTGGTATGGGCCTTGGAAGGACTGTTGAGCGAGTTTGTGTATGTGGTGGAGGAAGTGGCGAAAAAGTCCTCGCCGGCAGAGGGTGCGTAGGAAGAGAATTGCTGCTACTAAGTCACATCGTGTGAGTTGATTGTAAGAATATATGTCAGGAGGAATAATGGCAGAAGGTAAGGTTCAGCAGGTAATAGAGGCAATTGAAGGTTTGACAGTTACAGAACTGGCGAGCCTGGTAAAAGAGCTCAAGGAAAAGTTCGGCGTTACCGGTCCGGCGGTTATTTCAGCGGGCGCCATGCCGACAACCGGACCTGCCGGGGCGGCTGCGGCAGAACCTGCAGCTGAGGAAAAGACAGAGTTTACCGTGCAGCTTGTTTCGGTTGGAGACAAGAAGATTCAGGTTCTGAAGGAATTGCGCGCCGTCACCCAGCTGGGACTGAAAGAGGCCAAAGACATTATTGACGGGGTTCCCAGCATTATCAAAGACAACGCTTCCAAGGAAGAGGCGCAGAAGATAAAGGCGAAGCTGGAAGAGGTTGGAGCCAAGGTTGAAATAAAGTGACGCGAGGCGTCACCCTGAGAGAAACGGCGCGGGTGCCGGCAGCAGAGTTTTTCTTCGAACAGATTTCTGTTGCCGGCCTTATTACCGGATCAGAAGGCGCTTCGAGACGCAGAAAATGGAGGCTACCGGGATGAAGCAGAAGGATTTCTCCAAGGCCGGTACCCTGCTGGAGATACCGAACCTGCTTTCACTCCAGCTTAGTTCTTTTGCCGACTTTGTGCAGTACGGCGTGGAGCCGAGCAAGCGCAAACGGCAGGGCCTGCAGCTGGTACTGGAAGAAACTTTTCCCATAGAGGATCAACAGAAAGACTTCAGCCTGGAGTTTGTGCACTATACCATAGGGGAACCAAAATATACGCCGGAAGAGGCAATAGCCAAGGGTGCAAATTACGCCCTTCCGCTCAAGGCTGTCTTCCGCATGGTACGGCGAGACCCCAACTCCAGTTCAGGCCGGCCGGCAGAGGTGCTAGAGCAGGAAGTGTTCTTCTGCGACCTGCCCTGGATGACAGCCAACGGTACCTTCGTTATCAACGGCGTAGAGCGCGTGGTAGTGAATCAGTTGCATCGAGCTCCTGGGGTGTACTTTGGTCAAGAGGGCGGCGAGTATTCTGCCTTGCTGGTTCCCCTGCGCGGGGCTTGGTTTGAAGTGGTGGTGGACAAACACCGAACCATGGTGGTGCTTCTGGACCGAAGGCGGCGTATTTCTGCGGCTACCTTCATGCGGGCGATAGGTGTTACGCATGAAGAACTGGTGGAGAGTCTGTATGAGGTAAAGCTGTGCAAATTGGCTACCGGCCAGATGATTGCCCGTACTATTCGGGGCGATGATGCCGTGTATGCGAGGCCGGGAGACATGGTAACTGAAGGCCTGTTGGAGTTTCTCGCCAGCCGGGGGGTGACTGAGGGATATGTGGTGGATGCCGAACTGCCAGGTGTAGATATACTGGCTAATACTTTGCAGGCGGACAAGACCGAATCACGCGAGGAAGCCATCAAGCAGATTTATTACCGTCTGCGTTCCATCGCTCCTCATTCCCTGGAAGTGGCAGAGAACGTTATCGTGGGGATGTTGTTTGACCCGAGGCGCTTCGAACTGGCCGAGGTGGGACGCTACAAGTTGAATCGCCGGCTGATGCGGGATGTACCGTTGACCGAGACGGGGCTTCTGAAGGGGGATGTGCTTGCCATAATGTCTCATCTTCTGGCCATAGCCGGCGACGCTCGGCTGCGGCGGATTAGATGCACGGCTAGAAGCGAAAAAGAAAGAAATACGATTTTGACAGCATTGCGAGATGTAGGTTTAGAACCGGGGGAGTACTTCTGGCACGAGCGTCTTGGTTTTGTGGACCTGGTGTATCGGCAGGGTGGTGCCGGAGAACGCGCCGAGGAGTTTCTGCGCAACTCGGGTATAACCTTTACCAGCGAGTTTATCCGTTATCAGCTGGACGACGTAGATCATCTGGCTAATCGACGTGTGAAACAGGTAGGCGAGCTTCTGGAAAATCAGTTCCGGGCCGCCTTGATGCAGTTGGCTCAGAGCATCAGGGAGCGGGCGGCTTTCGTGGATGACAGTCAGCTTACACCGCAGGAATTGGTCAATACGCGCGTCGTAGCTAATGCGGTGATGAAGTTCTTTACGCAGAGCCAGCTCTGTCAGTTTATGGAGCAGACCAACCCTCTGGCCGAACTTACGCACAAACGGAGGGTCTCTACTCTGGGTCCGGGAGGATTGACCAGAGAAACAGCGGGATTTGAGGTGCGAGACGTGCACTATTCGCACTATGGACGTATATGTCCTATCGAGACGCCAGAAGGGCCCAATATCGGTCTTATCTCGACTCTTTCCACATTTGCGCAAGTGGACCGGTATGGTTTTATAGATACGCCTTACTGGCCGGTGCGGGACGGGAAAGTTTTGATGGAGCCGGGTAAGCAGGTTTATCTGAACCCGGAGGAAGAGGAGAACTACACTATCGCCCAGGCCAATACTCCGCTGGATGCCGAAGGCCGGTTTGTAGGTAATGAAATAGTATGCCGTCGGCAGGGAGACGTGGTGACAGTTCCACCGGAGCAGGTGGACTTCATGGACGTTTCCCCCATGCAATTGTTTTCTCCTTCCACTATTCTCATTCCGTTTCTAGAGCATGACGACGCCGACCGGGCTCTCATGGGCTCCAACATGGAGCGACAGGCGGTTCCGCTTCTGGTTCCGCAGAAGCCTCTGGTGGCCACCGGGGTAGAACAGAAGTTTGCTACCGAGTCCGGAGCGGTATTGCGGGCGCAGGAAGCGGGAACGGTAGTTAAGGTAGATGCGCGTACCATTGTGGTACGTTCCGAGGCGGGCTTGACCGAGTATCGCCTGCTGAAGTACAAGAAGTCCAATCAGTACACTTGTCTGTCGCAGCGACCGGTGGTGAAGGTGGGAGACGTAGTAAAGAAGGGGGATTTGCTGGCCGATGGCCCGGCTACCGAGGACGGACAACTGGCCATGGGACGCAATGTTTTTGTGGCTTTTGTTCCCTGGCGCGGATACAACTACGAGGACGCCATCATAGTCTCGGAAAAGCTCTTGGCAGAGGACGCCTTTACCTCCATACAGATATTGGAGTTTGAGATTCAGGCGAGAGAAACCAGGCTGGGCGCAGAAGAAATTACCCGTGATATTCCTGGTGCTACCGAGGAGGAGCTGAGCAATCTGGATGATTTCGGCATTATTCGCGTAGGTGCTGAAGTTGGACCCGGGGATATTCTGGTGGGGCGGATTACTCCGAAGGGAGAAACGGAGTTTACGCCGGAAGAGAGGTTGCTGCGCGCTATTTTCGGGGAGAAGGCTTCTAACGTGAAAGATACTTCTCTACGAGTGGACCCGGGTACCTTTGGAGTAGTGGTAAATCGCCGGATTCTTTCGCGTAAGCTCAACGATGCAATGAGCCGGCGGCTGGAGCGTGAGAGAGTGCGCGAGGCTGAACACAAGTTTGAGTTGCGTAAGCAGTTTCTGGTTGAGCGCAGGAACAGTAAGCTGCGCGACCTGCTGCGGGGGCAGAAGGCGGCTGCACCGGCGAGGGATGCTAAAGGCCGAATAGTGCACAAGGCCGGGCATCCCATCACGGATGAATTTCTCGAGTCAGAAGAGTTTTTGAAGGTGAGAAATTACGAGCAACTGGTGTCGAATCCCAAGAAGCAGCAAGCTATCCGGCAGGCATTGAAAGAATACGAAGAAGAGTTGGAGCAGGCGGAGAAGGAGAAACAGCAGGAACTGGAGAGAATGGCTACTGGTGATGAGTTACCGCATGGCGTATTGAAGTGGATTACCATCTTCATTGCTCAGAAGCGTCGCCTGTCATGCGGAGACAAAATGGCCGGAAGACACGGTAACAAGGGTGTAGTAGCCAAAGTGCTTCCTGTGGAGGATATGCCCTATATTTCGGTTGCAGCAGACAGTCCTGATGCTTCAGAGACAATAAAGAATATGCGCGGGTTGCCGGTGGATTTGGTGCTCAATCCTCTGGGAGTTCCTTCGCGTATGAACCTAGGACAGGTGTTGGAAACACATCTGGGCTGGGCTGCCAGTGTGCTTGGGTATCAGGCCATCTGTCCGGTGTTCCGGTCGGCCACTCCGGAGGAGATAAAAGAGGAATTACGGGCAGCCGGATTGCCGGAGGATGGCAAGATAGTTCTCTACGACGGTCGTACCGGTGAGCCTTTCTTGGAGAAGGTCACAGTAGGCATGATCTATATGATGAAACTGATACATATGGTTGACGACAAAATTCATGCGCGTTCCACCGGCCGTTATTCGTTGATTACCCAGCAGCCGCTGGGCGGTAAGGCTCAGTTTGGCGGACAGCGATTCGGGGAGATGGAGGTGTGGGCTCTGGAGGCCTACGGGGCGGCTCATGCTTTGCAAGAAATGCTTACCATCAAGTCTGACGATGTGGAAGGAAGAAGCGTGCTCTATGAAGCTCTTATCCGGGGTAAGAACCCGCCGCGGCCAAAGCCGCCAGCCTCTTTCTCGGTGCTGGTGAGGGAACTGCAAGGTCTGGGTTTGGAGCTAATTCCTGAACGCTTGGAGGAAAAAGCATGAGGGAGCGTTGCGGGGTACAGATAGAAAACGAAGAGCGGGCAAGGGATGAAGTAGGAGGAGGGTGGAAGCGATGATAGCTGACAGAGATTTCAGAGATTTTGATGCGCTTCGGCTGAGGCTGGCTTCGCCTGAGACAATCCGCAGCTGGTCTTCGGGAGAGGTGGTAAAGCCGGAGACGATCAACTACCGGACGCAGAAACCGGAACGTGATGGTCTGTTCTGCGAGCGGATATTCGGTCCGGTCAAGGATTACGAATGTAACTGCGGAAAATACAAGAAAATTCGTTATAAGGGCATAGTCTGCGACCGTTGCGGCGTGGAGGTGACCACTTCTTCTGTACGCCGGCACAGAATGGGCCATATCGATCTGGTGGTACCGGTTGCGCACACCCTGTTTTACCAGGTGCCGCCTTCGAAGATAGGGCTGATGCTGGCTCTCACCATCAATCAGGTGGAGACAATTCTGAACTACGAGGCGTACATAGTAATAGAGCCGGGCGATTCTCCGTACAAGAAGAATGAACTTCTGGCTGAGGAAGACGTGCGCGAGTGCCGGTCTCGCTATGAGGGCTTCCAGGCCGACACAGGTGCACCGGCTCTGAAGACACTTCTGAGCAAAGTCGAACTTGACGACTTGGCCGCAGAGCTGCGCACACGTATAAAGCACGAGACTTCGCGGCGTTTTGATTTGTTGCGCCGGTTACGAGTGGTGGAGGCTTTCCGTTCTTCGGGGGCACGTCCGGAGTGGATGATACTGGATGTGTTGCCAGTCATACCTCCGGACCTGCGACCGCTGGTACCTCTGGAAGGAGGCCGTTACGCTACAAGTGACCTGAATGACCTTTACAAGCGAGTTATAGTAAGAAACAACCGGTTGAAGCATCTGATGTCCATCAAGACACCGGACATCATTCTCAAGAATGAGAAGCGGATGTTGCAGGATGCGGTGGACACGTTGTTTTCCAATGAGACCCGGCCGCGACCAGTAAGGGGCAGAGGTAATCGGCCGCTGAAGTCGTTGTGCGAGGCGTTGCGTGGTAAACAGGGCAGGTTCCGACGGAATCTGTTGGGTAAACGGGTGGACTATTCGGGTCGGTCGGTGATAGTGGTGGACCCGACCTTGAAGCTGCATCAGTGCAGTCTTCCGAAGGAGATGGCACTGGAATTGTTCAAGCCGATGATTTTGCGGGAACTGGAAGCAAGACATCTAGCCGAGTCAGAGCGCGGAGCCAAGTCCATGTACCGCCGAGAAGCGCCGGAAGTGTGGGAAGTGCTGGAAGAGGTCACTAAAGACCATCCGGTACTGCTGAACCGGGCACCTACTCTACACCGGGTTTCCATAGAAGGATTCTTCCCGGTTTTGTCCGAACAGAGGGCCATCGGCATACATCCTTTGGTCTGTCCGCCTTTCAACGCCGATTTTGATGGCGATACGATGTCCGTGCATGTGCCTCTGACTCCAGAAGCCATCATGGAGACCGCGGTACTGACGCTGTCTTCCCACAATATTCTGTCGCCGGCCCACGGTCGGCCCCTGATGGTTCCTTCTCAGGACATCGTGGCGGGCGTGTACTTTATGACCAAGGAGAGACCTTCCCTGGGAAAGGCGAAGAAGCATTTTGATGACTTTGCCACGGTGCGTTCTGCCTACGAGCTGGGTGAGCTGCAGGTGCACGAGCCGGTAGTGTTCCATTATGGCGGCCAGCGGTACGAAACGACAGTGGGGCGTGTATTGTTGAACGAGGTGTTGCCCGAACAGTTGCGGTTTGTGAATGAGACCTATGCGAAGGACAAGCTGACGGCATTGATCGATCGGTGTGCCCGCAAGCTGGGTATGGATACGACTGCGCGGTTGCTCGATGCTATAGAAGAGCTGGGTTTTGAGATGGCTACCAAATCCGGTCTGTCTATCGGGATGGAAGATGTAGCTGTGCCGGAGGAAAAGGCAGAGGTTTTGGAGCGTTCAGAGAAGGCGTTGCGGCGGGTGTACCGGGCATACGAGAAAGGTCAGATGACAGACTCAGAAAAGTACAATCTGGTTGTGAATACTTGGACGCTGGCCACGGCAGAAGTGGAAGAAGCGTTGATGAAGAAGCTGAGCCAGGATAGAGAAGGTTTTAATCCGGTATTCATGCTGATTGACTCGGGGGCACGAGGTTCACGCACGCAGGCCGCGCAGATCGGCGGTATGCGGGGGTTGATGGCGAAGCCGCAACGTCGTTCGGTGGGCGAAGAAGTAATAGAAACACCCATAAAGAGCTCTTTCCTCGAAGGACTGTCGGTGTGGGAGTATTTCATTTCCACCCACGGCGCACGCAAGGGGCTTACCGATACGGCTCTGAAAACAGCCGAGGCCGGGTATTTGACCCGCAGGCTGGTGGATGTGGCCCAAGACGTGGTCATCACGATGGAGGACTGCGGTACCATTCTGGGGCAGGAGGTAACCGCGCTCCGTGAGGGGGGCGACATAGTTGAGCCGTTGTCGGAACGTATTGCCGGTCGGTTTGCGGTGGACGATGTGGTCAACCCGGTGTCAGGTGAAGTAATCGTGCGGGCGGGGGAGGAAATTTCAGACGAGGCAGCGGAGGAGATTGAAGATTACGGTATCGAGTCGGTACGGGTCAGGTCGGTACTCACCTGCGAGGCTCCTACCGGTTTGTGCGTAAAATGTTATGGGCGGAATTTGGCCACGGGTCGTCTGGTGGAAATCGGTGAGGCGGTGGGTACAGTGGCGGCCCAGTCTATCGGGGAACCTGGAACTCAGCTCACCTTGAAGACTTTCCACGTAGGCGGTGTGGCCGCGCGGGTGGCAGAAGAAACCAAGGCGGTGGCCAAGTTTCCCGGCAAGGTCAAGTTCGAAGGTTTGAATGTTTCGGTTCGAAGCGATGGCGAGACTGTGGCTCTGGATCAGGGTCGGATTATTGTTACCGCGCCGGACCGTGCTGTGCCGTTCAATGTCCCAGCCGGGGCAGTGATAAGGGTGAAAGACGGCCAGGATGCGACAGAAGGCGAAATTCTGTTTGAGTGGGAGCCTTATTCTATACCGATAATGGCCCGTGTGGCGGGAAAGGTTGTCTATCACGATATTGAAGTGGGAATTACGCTGCGGGAGGATATTGACGAACATACCGAGAGGATGCAGCGCATTATTACCGAGGACCGGCGGCGCAAGTTGCATCCTCGGATTACGATAGTTGACGACAAGGGTAAACCGCTGGACAACTACGCTCTACCTACGGGTGCATATCTGGTGGCGGACAATGGGATTTCGGTCTTGCCGGGTGACACCCTTGCCCGTTTGCTCAAGGAGATGGGGCGTACCCGAGACATAACTGGCGGTCTGCCCAAGGTAGCCGAGCTGTTTGAGGCCAAGCATGTCAAGGACCCGGCGGTAATCTCCGAAATAGACGGAACGGTGTATGTGGGTGAGCCCAAGGAGGGCGTGCGGGAGGTTAAGGTTGTGTCCGAGGGTGGTACGGAGAAGGTCTACGAGATTCCCTACGGTAAGCATATGCTGGTGCAGACTGGCGATAAGGTGGCTGCCGGCGATAAACTGTGCGAGGGAGCGGTGGATCCCCACGATGTTCTGCGGGTCAAGGGCTGGCTGGCAGTGCAGGAGTTTCTCACCAATCAAATTCAGGCAGTTTACCGTTTGCAGAAGGTGAAAATAAACGATAAACATATCTCGGTGATCGTGCGGCAGATGTTACGCAAGGGCAAGGTTCTGGATGCGGGTGATTCCAGCTTTATAGAAGGTGAGATTGTAGAACGGCGAAGACTCTACGAGGAAAACCAGAAACTGGTGGCGGAGAATCTGCGCCCGGCAACGTTTCAACCCATACTTCTGGGTATTACCCGGGCCGCACTGCTTACCGAGAGTTTCCTTTCTGCAGCATCTTTCCAGGAGACTACCCGGGTTTTGTCCGAAGCTGCGATTCAGGGACGCTTGGACAGACTGCGTGGTTTGAAAGAGAATGTCATCGTGGGACGGCTGGTTCCGGCCGGAACCGGCTTCCGCGAGTTCAGTCGTATCAAGCTTGTGGAAGACGAGAAGAAAAAGCCGACACATGAGGCAAAGGAAACACAGGAGGTGGCGGAAGAATGATATATCTGATGTTATGTCGGGAGGCGGACTAATATGCCTACAACAAACCAACTGGTAAGAAAACCGCGTGTCAAGGTACCGCCGCGGTCAAAAACACCGGCTCTGCGGGGCAATCCGCAGAAGCGGGGTGTGTGTACACGCGTCTATACAACTACACCCAAGAAGCCCAATTCTGCCTTGCGTAAGGTTTGCAAGGTGCGTCTCACGCACGGTCAGGAAATAACCTGCTACATACCGGGCGAGGGACACAACCTGCAGGAACACGCTGTCGTGCTTGTACGCGGAGGACGTGTAAAGGATCTCCCTGGTGTACGTTATCATGTAATACGAGGTGTACTGGACGCAGCCGGGGTAGAAGGACGCAGGCAGGGACGCAGCCTGTACGGCGCCAAACGGCCTAAGAGTCAATCTGGATAAAGGGAGGTACGGATGGCACGCAGACGAAGAGCTACTCCCAGGATACCTGCGCCCGATCCGCGTTACAATTCGACGTTCGTCGCTAAGTTTATCAACAGTATGATGTGGGACGGGAAGAAGACCGTAGCCCAGCGGATATTCTATAGCGCCATGGACCTGATTACCGAACGTACGAAAGAAGACGGCTATCAGGTTTTTGAGCGGGCGATGAATAACGTCAAACCCGTGCTAGAAGTACGACCCCGGCGGGTGGGGGGCGCTACCTACCAGATTCCTATGGAAGTGCGTCCCGCGCGTCGTGATCGTCTGGCGATAAAATGGGTCATAGACGCGGCTCGCAGTCGCAGCGAGCACACGATGATAGAAAGACTCGCGGCCGAACTGATAGATGCCAGCAAAGGCCAGGGCGCGGCGGTGAAGAAGAAGGAAGACACGCACAAGATGGCGGAAGCGAACCGCGCTTTTGCTCATTACCGCTGGTAGGCAGCTCAGAGTTTTCCTTTATTCCTGCAGGAGAATAAGCGCCAGGTTGCGGCCGGTGGGTTGGTTCCGCCGGGCAGAGTAAAACAGGGCGGGGTTCTCCTTACTGCATAGATTTAGCGAAGCTGTTTCGGTCAGTCCTAGTTCAACAAGCTGCCAGCGATTGGCAGCGCGCAGATCAAGATGGTACAATTCTCCAAGATGGCTTGGTAACGATCCAATGCGGGTGAGTGCTATTTGCTCCGGCGGGAGGAGGAACTTTTCTGCCAGCGGGTAGGCACGGCGAAACGCGGCCGCAACGTCTTCACCTACCGTGTAGCAGTTGGTACATATGCATGGGCCGAGGGCGAAGCATAACTCTGTGAGGGGAAGCGATAACTGGCAGGCCATCTGCCGGGCAAGCTTCTCTGCCAGCCTGGCGGCGGTACCGCGCCAACCGCAATGGGCAAGACCAATGGCCCGCTGGCGAAGCGAGAATATGTACACAGGAAGACAGTCTGCCACCTTGATGCCCAGAGCAAGAGAAGGAATATTCGTGAAGAGGGCATCGCCCTTTTCCGCATCCGGTTGAGGAACTGTATCCGACACGGGCAGGATTATGTCGGAATGAGTCTGTTGCAGGGTAACCAACTCCAGGTTTCGGCGAGGCGAGTGCGCCTGCACGGAAGATGTCCACGTATCCCGCAACGCCTTGAGTAGGCGGACGCGGTTCTCGGCGACTGCGGCCGGCAGGTCTCCGACTTCAAAGGACAGGTTCCACGAGGCGTAGAGGCCGGTTGAGACTCCTCCTTTTCGGGTGGTAAAAATAAGGCGGAGGCAGGAAGTGGGTCGCAGTTCGTAGAACTCAACACCGTGTAAATGTTGCAACTTCCAGTCGGGTTTTTTTTCTGGAGAAGGTGAGAGTGGAAAAATGCGTTTCTGCGTTTTGAACCTCTTGTGGCTAAAGACTGTTTTCGCTCGTGCGCAGGTCATGAAGCGTCAGATGGATGGAGCCGCGTCCTTGATACGTATTCTGTTCCACGCTGAAACACACATCCAGACAGCCGGGGCGATCAGACGCTATGCTGGGCAAAAAGTCGCTCCGGCCCCAGGCGAGTGCAGGCAGTATCTTCTGGTTGGAACGCAATGTCAGTCGCAGATGGTTTTTGCCCACCCGACGAGGATAACCCACTACTTCCAGTCCCAGCGCTGCCAGAACGGGTTTGCGATTTTCCGGACCGTAAGGTTCGAGTTGAGCCAGAAACTTCAGCAGTTCTTCGTCAATTTCCTCCAAGCGGCAGAGAGCATCTATCTTGATACTGGGCTGGTATACCTCTGCGGGTAAACTTGCGGCATACCGGTTTATAGCCTCGGCAAAGGCTGGTATGTTCTGACGCGGGAGGTTGATGCCGGCAGCGTATTTGTGTCCGCCAAAACCGGATAGATGTTCGGCACTGGCCTGCAGAGACTCGTACAGGTTGAAACCATTGATGGAACGTCCCGAACCCTTGCCCTGATTTCCCTGGAGAGCGATAACGAAACTGGGTCGATAGTAACGTTCAACCAATTTGGAAGCAACGATGCCAATGACACCCTGATGCCAGCCGTCTGCGGCCACCACGATAACCAGTTGTTCGTGCAGTTTATCTTGTTCTATGCGTTCGATGGCCTGGGCTAAGGTCTGTTCGCCCAAGTTCTGCCTTTTTTGGTTGTGGACGTGCAGAATTTCTGCTAAGCGTTCAGCCCGAGCCTGGTCCTCGGAAAGCAAAAGCTCCAAGGCGATGCCGGCATGACTTATGCGTCCCGCGGCATTCAGGCGCGGAGCCAATACGAAGCTTACGTCGTGGCTGGTGAGTCGTCGGCCGGCAATGCCGGCCCGTTTCAGGAGCGCCCGCAAGCCGACTCTACTGGTTTGGCGAAGGGCAGAAAGACCAAGCCGGGCGAGGATGCGATTTTCTCCTGTCAGAGGTACCATATCGGCGATGGTGCCGATGCCGACCAGGTCAAGCAGGATGGTCAGCTCCTCACGCGGACGGCCGAGAGCGGAAAGCAGGCTCCAGGCGACTTTGAAGGCCACGCCCACTCCGGCCAGCTCGGCAAAAGGATAGGTAGAATCTGGCCGTTTTGGGTTTACGAAGGCCAGCGCCGGCGGGTATACAGGGGGAACTTCATGATGGTCGGTGATAATAAGGTCAATACCCGTCTGTGCGGCCAATTGGGCTTCGATATGGTCGGTAGAGCCGCAGTCGGTAGTTATCAGTAACCGGACGCCCTGTTTTTGGCAGAAGTCAATGCCGGCAGGGGAAAGACCGTAGCCTTCAGATTCCCGATGGGGCAGGTACCAGATTACATCCGCTCCCAGCTGGCGGAGCGTAGAAAAAAGCAGGGCGGTACTAGTGATGCCGTCAACATCGTAGTCACCGTAGATACATACGCGCTCACCTTTCTTTAAGGCGTCTAGCACACGTTCGGTGGTGATTTTGATATCCGGCAGACTGGCAGGTTGATGCAGTCGCGCCGGCGAAGGCGAAAGAAATTCGCGTGCTGCCTCGACAGTCGTAAATCCGCGGTGCAGCAGCAGACGTGCTGCCAATTCTGATAGGCCCAGTTCCTGCCGTAGAACCGCCACTTCGGCATCAGAAAGTTCTGGCAGTTGCCAGCGAAGAGATGAAGTCAGTTCAGACACGTCAATTTCTAGCCGGTAGAATACAGATGTCAAGTTTTGGAATTACCGGCAGAAGGGAATGCTGTTTTAGATTCAGTTGGACTCGCCTTTTCTTCTTGCCAAGTGTGATTCCACCATGAGCAGCGAGGAGCGGGCCGCTTCGTGGTTCGGGTCAAGCTGTAGAGTTTGTAATAGTTCAGTCCTTGCTTGTTCCAGACTGTCCATGGAAACGAAGACCAAGCCCAGCAGGTAGTGATGCTCGGCGTTCAGAGGGTCCAGCGCCACTGCAGAGAGATAATGAAGTCGTGCTTGGGAAAAATCCCGACGAGCGATGGCTAGACGTCCGCCAGCCAGTTCGGCGAGTACGCGGTTACGGGGATCAGTCCCCATCACCCTGGTCAGTTCTCTATATTCGGCTTCAGCTTCGGGGATTCTGCCCATACCCGCATAGGCGACGAAGAGACCGTAGCGGGCCACAGGATTAGCCGGATTTGCCTGCAGGGCGCGGTGGAATGCTTCGAACGCCTGTGCGTTTGACATTGTCATATACGTATTACCGGCTTGGGTCCAGGCTTGGGCTGAGTAGGTGCGACGATCGACTGGTATCAGGTTGGAACCAATGTAGAGGAGGGCGGCCAGACCAAGGACTAGAATGACTTGCAGTTTTTTTCCTGACTTGGCCGCGGTCACGGTTTCAATCACGGCGTATCCTGCAAACATCAGGAGAAAAGGAATTACCGGGGCACGCAGCCGGGAAAGTACATAAAAGACAAGAGAGGATAGCAGATAAGCGCAGACAAAAAGAAGTGGATAGAGATGAAGCGATCCCAATGCTGGTGCTTCTTCTTGCACCCTTGTGAGTTTTTGTTTGTCTCGCTTTACCACGGTACGACGCAGGGAAAGAAAAATTCCCCCAATACCCAGTGCGGCAATGGCGCCGAAATTCAGAAATGACAGTTTGAGGGCCAGTGAATAGGGCCAGGCTGTTTCCGGATAGTAGTTGTTGGGCACCTCGTAGTTCGTCCAGAAAAGAAGGAATTTCCGGCCGAGCAGCCAGAGTGCGCGTCCGGGATTGGACACTATGAACGCCAGAGCCTTGCGCGTCCAATGTGCGGAGGCTTGCGACCAGGATACTTCTCTGCCGTCTATTATTCTGCTAGTACGTTTGAGTTGCTGATGGGAAAAACCAGTGGTACGTTCCAATTCGGTCTGTTGCCAGGTGCCGTCGGTCCACTGATTCCAGCCGTAGTAGAGATTTATGCCGGAGTGGGCGGTGAACAGTATGGGCTCACGAGCCACCAGAAAATTGCGCACGGGCAAAACTGCCACAGTAAGCAGTGCGCCCAAACCTAAAGTGAGAACCGCCTGAAAACGTTTGCTTCTTTCCTCTGGGCGGAATACTGATGAAATTCCGCGGCCATCCAGGTTAGAGCTGGAAACAGACGATGGTGCAGGCCCGGTCTCTGCTGGGGCAAAGAGAAGCAGCAAAACAAAGGCAGGTAGCAGAATAAGCATTTCCGGCCGGCAGATAACCAAGAGTCCCAGAGAAATACCGGCGACAGCCCAGCGCCAGTTGTGTTTACCGCGTTTTGGGGAACAAAGGGCAGATGAGAGCAACTGAATGTTGCGCAGTATAAGCCAGAGTGTGAGTAGGGAGAAGAAAACGGTTATCTCCACATAGAGGAGTGCGCCGGTGTAGAACACCAAGATTCCGGTCAGAGCGAATCCGAATGCGGTCAATAAGGCAGTAGTACGGCCGAAGATGCGGCGGGTAGAGTCGTAGAGCAGATAGCAAGACGCAGTTGCCAGAATGCACTGAAACAGCTGTACCGCCAATACCTTAGGCCCGAATACCGCATACAATCCGGCAAGAAGATAGGGATAGAGTGGTCTCAGAAAGAACACGTCATTGCCCCAGAAGTTGCCGCGCAGGATATCCAGAGCCCAAGTATGATAGTACCAGGAGTCAATAGTTTGGGGTGAGATGACAGAAAAGGGGTGACCACGCATTTCCAGTATAAACCAGAGCCGGATGCTGAAAGTCAGCGCCATTGCCAGCATGGGCAGTAGCATTGGTCTTTGCGGTTGACTGGAGACGGTTCGGGCACTGGGCCGTGGCATGCTAGCTGGGACTATCTTAGTTCTACCACAAACAGGGTCAAGGTTGCGCGGATATTTTCCGCTTTGGTTTTTCCGTCTACGAAGTACTTCCGGGCCCAATGCGTTGCGGTGTCAGGTTCTTAAGTTCCGGTTCTGTTTGATGGCGAGGGGTGTTTACCGTCTGCTTCTGCGTGATTACAGGCCCAAGGGTGATTTGCCAGCGGACTGCACACCAAAGAGGAGCGTCAATAGTCAGGGTCGGTCCGCTAGCTGACAAGAACCAACTACCTCGTTGCCTAGAGGAAGTGGGTTTGGTAAGCGGTATCGATAAGTGCATAGAAAACCGTCAGATAACAAACTCGACTTTTGGCGTGTGATTTGAGTTCTGGCCCGGCAAGAAAAATACCCCCTCAAGGGGGGAGTGGCTCCCCCAGCGGTTGGGATCTTTGTAGGGCAGAGCAAGCGCAGGGTAAGATACGATGCAATCTTCAGAAGAGTCAGGGGATTGTAGAACTGTCTGATAAACTGCGCCGGTTAGCCTTCTAATTGCTTTTAGAATTGCAAGTTGACGGCGTAAGTGATGGGCAAGGATATGGCTGGTTCAAATGATAGGGTCATAGTGTAGCTGATTACCCGGTGAGTGTCGGGTGTTTTTCACAGGCAGGGTTGCGTGTAGAACTTGGATTCTGTTCTGGTGCCTGGCTTCGGGTAGGCAGGGGCAGGAATACGCATATCTGAACACGGTTGGGGCTAGACCGGGATTGTAATGCTGGACACGGCATCAGCCCGGGATTAATATCAGCGGGCGGTATGAGGGTTCTTGCGAGAGGAGTAATCAGAATGTGCACGATATCTTTCTTCCTGTTGGTAGTAGTTGGGGCAACGGCTGGGCCGGTTGGCTCGATTTCAGGCCAAGTGTTTGATCGGAGCACGCGGACTGGTCTGGCGGGAGCAAATGTTGTGGTAGTAGGCACTGAACTTGGCGCTTCTGCAGATGAAGCGGGTCGGTTTCTGATACAGAATGTGCCGATTGGAACCTACACCGTGGAAGCTTCTATGATGGGATATCAGACTCAGGCTCGTGCGAACGTAGTAGTGCAGCCTGGTCGTACAAGTGAACTTGCCTTTGGCCTTGCCCAAGAGGCAATTGCGTTGTCTGTGGTGACGGTCAAGGCTGACTATTTCCCCAAGGTTAAGGATGCACCGGTTTCCGAGCGAAACTTTGGCGCGGACGAAGTAAAGGTAGCTCCCGGCGGCTTGGGCGACATTCAACGAGTAGTGCAGGCAATGCCTTCGGTAGTTTCTTCCGGGGATCAAGATAACGAAGTGGTGGTACGAGGAGGAAATCCGGGGGAGAATCTGTTTCTTCTGGACGGTATAGAACTGCCTTATCCGAATCATTTTGGTTCCTTTACAGCGCAGGGAGGGGCGATAAGCATGCTCAATTCTCTGCTTATACGCGAGGTGGATTTTATCGCCGGTGCTTTTCCGGCTCGTTATGGGAATCGCGCTTCCTCGGTGATGGACATCAGTTTGCGTCGCGGTTCCACGCGGGAGCTGGACGGAAATGTGGATATGGGCATGGCCGGTATGGGGATGGTAGCTGAATTTCCGCTGCCGGGTAAGGACAATTCTTTTCTGGGGTCATATCATAAGAGTTTTCTAGAGTTGATGGCCAAGGCAGGGGTGTGGGGGATGAGCGCGGTTCCCTACTATGATGATGCCTTGGGGAAGGCGACGATACGACTGCACCGTGCACATGAGCTTTCGTTGCTTGGTTTCTGGGGAAAGGATTATATCTTCATCGAGCCGGGCCAGGGTATCACCAAGGAAACATATACGGTTACGCAGACTACTTCACGGTTGGTGGCAGGCGCGACTTGGCAAGCTTTGTACGGGGATAAGGGATTTGGCCGACTCCTTTTGTTTGGCAACGATAATGTCTGGGACGGGTTTGCTTACGAGAGTACGGACGTTGCTGATACGCTGATGTTTAATCGCTCGCGGGAAGCAAGCATAGGGATAAAGTATGACATGTCGTATCGTTTTGGGTCCGGACATGAGATTCAGGCGGGCGTAGGTTGGAACCGTTCGCCGGCAGATTTTCTGTACCGTTTGAAGCCGTTGCCAGTCTACCGCTACGTGTACAATCCTGATAGTACGGTTAGAGATTCGGTTCCTCTTCTTGACTCTTTGGGTAATCCTGTTGTCTGGAAATTCAATTGTGAGGGAGCTGGTGCATCCGGGAACGTAAATGGCTATGTACAGCACCGAGTGCAGCTGGGCGACTTGGGCGGGCTTACGGTCGGCCTGCGACTGGACCGATTTGGGTACACCGGTTACACCGCAGTTGCTCCCCGACTGGGTTTTTCTACGCGCCCGCTGTCAGCCGGAATATCCTTGCACGCGGGCTGGGGTTGGCATTATCAGCCACCTGCGTGGTACATTCTGTTTGGGATTCAGCGGCAAATCGAAATCTGCCGGACAGGCGTTCTGACCATTACGTTGCGGGGTTGGAGCGAGTATTTGGCGAGGATGTAAAGTTATCACTGGAGCTGTATCTGAAGAACAATCTGCGCCAGCCAATACCATACTCTTGGACAACGCCGGATACATACGACTATCCTGCACGCTATGTGCCCGTAGGTCGTGGCGGAGCTACAGGGCTGGAGCTGTTTCTGCAAAAGAAGCATGCGGCTAACTGGCACGGAAGCGTAGCTTATTCTTTGTCCCGGAACTGGCGTAATGACCCACTAGATAACACGCGGCAGATACCAGGGGATTACGATCATCGGCATGTGCTGACCTTGAGCGGGACATACATAATGGAGTTTCATAAACAGAAATGGTATCAGAGATTGCCGGGCTGGTTTCGGGCAACAATAGGCGGCTTTTTCTTTTCAGATGAGGCTGGACTGGGTTTGCGTTTTCGTTATATGTCCGGCCGACCTTTTACTCCGCCGGTCTGGAATCCGGAAATAAGACGCTGGGTAGCTGCGTCGGAATTGCCCAATACAGAACGTTACCCTGACTATCATCGTTTGGATGTGCGTTGGGACCACAAGTTTGTCTTTCCTCGGTGGAGTTTTTCTTGGTACTTTGAGGTACAGAACATATACAACCGCAGGAATGTCTGGGGCTACCGCTATGTGGACGGCACGGGAGAACGACAGGAATTGAGCGGTCTTGCTTTCTGGCCGATTGCCGGTCTGGTTATTCAGTTCTAGACGTTACAGCATATCCGGATGCGGGAAGCGAATGAATTGATTGAAAAGGGACGTTTTACGCACGCGTAAGGAGCTAATTTCCATACCGCAACTATCGTCGGGTTCGTCACTTTCCATCAGCCCAAACCAGGAGAGGGACTCTATGACGTGGGAGCGGATGATCCAGAGTTCCATCTGTTCCAGCGGTAACGTGGAGCAAGGTTTTGCTATGTCTTGGCGTACGTAAGGCAGCAGGATTTCAGCGGGGAGACGAGAGAATATTCAATCCAGTTGCCGGCGACCACGGACAGGCGCCAGAGGATTATGGTAAACAATTCCTGCAGGGAGGGAACTCGGAGCAGGTTCAAATAGTCCAAATCCAGATGCCGAAAGAAAGAGACGAAAAGAAGCCAATAAAGACTACCAGCATTTTCTTCTGCCAACAGTTCCCGACCAAGTCTGGTTAGATACAACCGACCTTGGCGTTTCCTGACCAGACCGGCATGATATGATACGGCATGAATGTAGAGCAGGGGCGGGATGTTTACCTCCGGTATTCTGCAAAACCCATTTCTTGATTGACTTGTCTTCGCATGTCAGCCCACTGCAGGTGTTGACACTTAAGCAGCACGGAAGCGCGGTTCAGACTTCCTCGGGCAGTCAGCCCTAGTCCTTGCTTGTGGCCTACGAGCTGAAGAAATTTTCTGGCCTGGTCGAAGAAGAGCGTATTTTCTATCTCTTGTGACAACAGGTTGGCGGACAGTTTCATAGGCGATCGGGGGTCGTCCCGGTCCGTAGTCAGCAGGTTGAGCAGAATTTGCTCCAGCCATGCCCGAGGAGTGAGCTGGTCTACTAAGTCGGGCAACGAAGGAGGGGGCAGGTTGTTTTCGAATCTCACCATAAGAGAAAACAGGGAGTCAAAGCTATTCTGACGCCCTTCGGGAAACACAATGGTCAGTTTGACAACCGGTTCTGGCATGGTAACATATCTGTCCGCGTAAAAGAAAAGTAAACGGTCTGACCTTGAGCTACACTGGAGGGTCAGGTAGATGACTAGCAATCAGCAATTTTTCTAGCTGGAGGTATAATGTCAGAAGTTCTGGAAATACGCTGGCACGGCCGCGGCGGGCAGGGCGCAAAGACAGCGGCGCTTCTGTTTGGCGAGGCTGCGCTCGATACCGGCAAATTCATTCAGGCTTTTCCGGAGTACGGGCCGGAGCGAATGGGCGCGCCAGTACAGGCTTTTAACCGGCTCTCGGATAAACCAATTAGGACTCACTCCGGCATCAAGGAGCCGAAGATAGTCGTGGTACTGGATGCTTCGCTCATCGAAACAGCTCGGGTCACCGAGGGTCTGAAGGAGGGTGGTATTCTGCTAGTGAACACCACCGAAACGCCTGAGGAGTTGCGTAAGAGGTTAAAATTGCCCGAGAACATTAAGGTTTACGCAGTTGATGCGTCGAAGATAGCGATGGAGACAGTGGGAAAGAACGTGCCCAATACACCAATGCTTGGAGCGTTGGTCAAAGTTACAGGCGTTTTGGATTTCGAGTCAATGATGAGGGCTATCGAGCAGAAGCTCTCGGAGAAGTTTAGAGGCGGCAAGGAAAAATTCATCAAGCCCAACTTGGAGTCGGTGCGTCGGGCGTATGAAGAGGTAAAGGGATGAGGGAAAGTAATAGAAGGACGGCGATATGGCGAAATTGAAAAGCTGGAAGGAACTGCCCTGCGGGGCGATTATTGATGACCCGAAGGCGGTACTGGAGAACAAGACCGGTGCTTGGCGTTCGCAGCGGCCGGTGTGGAACAAGGACAAATGTCTCCATTGTTTGACTTGCTGGATTTACTGTCCTGACGCAGCCATCATTGTCAAAGACGGTAAGAATTACGGTATAAACTACGATTATTGTAAGGGTTGCGGTATCTGTGCTTCGGTTTGTCCAAAGAAGGTGCAGGCGATAACGATGGAACAGGAGAGAAAATGATACTGGCGAAAACAGGTAACGAGGCTTTGGCGTACGCGATGAAGCAGATAAATCCGGACGTGGTCGCTGCGTATCCGATAACGCCTTCTACGGAGATCGTGCAGATATTCGCTGGCTATGTGAACGACGGCCTAGTGGATTCAGAATTTGTGGCGGTGGAGTCGGAACACTCCGCCATGGCTACCTGCATCGGGGCCGCGGCCTGTGGTTGCCGAACTATGACCGCAACCGCATCTCAGGGTCTGGCTCTCATGCACGAGATGTTGTTCATTGCCGGCGGATTGCGTCTGCCCATTGTAATGCCGATTGCTTCCCGGGCGCTTTCTTCGCCTTTGAATATTCACGGGGACCATTCTGATTCAATCGCCTCGCGCGACTCGGGCTGGATGCAGTTTTTCTGTGAGACGGTGCAGGAAGGATACGACACTCTAATCCAAGCGGTGAAGATTGCCGAAAAGGCTTCCTTGCCGGCGATTGTGGCGGTGGACGGGTTTATTCTTTCGCATTGTCTTGAGCGCATTGAGACATTTGATGACGACAAGGTGCGTGCCTGGCTGGGTCGTTGGAAGCCGAACTGGGACCTTTTGGACTACAGGCATCCGATTCTTGTCGGTCCGGCCACAATGCAGGATTACTACTTTGAGTTCAAGCGCAGTCAGATAGAAGGGATGAACAAGGCGTTGGCCATAATAGAGGAAGTGCAAGCCGACTTTGCGCACAATTTCGGCCGGCGGTACGGGGTCATTGAAGAGTACAGAACCGAAGATGCGGAAGCAGTCGTGCTGCTGATGGGCTCGGCCTGCGGCACGATGCGGGAGTCAGTGGATGCATTGCGCCAACAGGGGAAGAAGGTGGGCATGGTGAAGCTGCGCGTATTCCGGCCGTTGCCGCATACGATTCTGAAGCCGGCTTTGTCCCGATTTAAGACAGTAGCGATAATGGACCGGGTCGATGCGGTGAATTCGTATGCCGGCCCCCTCTATACCGAAGTTACGTCTTTGCTTTATGACCTGCCGCAGCGGCCCAAGGCACTTGCCTACGTGTATGGCCTCGGCGGTAAGGAGTTCACGCCTGAGGACGGAATTGGTATTCTCGAACAGGCGCTAGCGGGAAAGAAGGATGAACTGGTGACCTACGTGGGAGTGAGGTGAGTGATGAGGACTGATTTCAGACACCAGATACCAGATGTCAGATTGCAGAACAGGATGCAAAAGGAGCAGACATGGCGCGGCTAAAGGACCTGTGTAAGAATCCGGAGTTGTTTTCAAGCGGGCATCGGGCGTGCGCCGGCTGCGGTGAGGCGCTCGCAGTCAGGCAGGTACTGCTTGCCACTCCGCCCCATAAGGTGGTAGGCATTATGCCTACGGGGTGTACCGAGATATTCTCGTCCATCTATCCGCATTCGGCTTGGCAGATTCCGATGATTCACACCGCTTTTGAGACTGCGGCTTCGACTGCGGCCGGAGTAGAGACTGCGTACCGGTTCAAGAAGAAGATGGGACTCATTCAGGACGACCTCAAGTTCATAGCTTTTGGCGGAGACGGCGGCACTTATGACATTGGATTCCAGGCCATCTCTGGCGCATTTGAGCGTCGGCACCGATTCCTTTACGTGTGCACGGATAACGAAGGCTATATGAACACTGGCATTCAGCGGTCATCGGCAACGCCCTACGGCGCCCACACTACCACATCGCCGGCCGGCGAAGTAGTACCCGGCAAGCAAATGCATCGCAAGGACATAATGGAAATCATTATCGCCCACAATCCGGCTTATGCGGCTCAGACTACCATCGCGTTGTGGAACGACCTTGTGACTAAAGTGCAGAAAGCCCTGGCTGCGGACGGTCCGTCATTTCTGAACATACTGGTGCCGTGTCCTCTGGGCTGGGGTCATCCGGGTGACATGACGATTGAATTATCCCGGCTTGCTGCCGATACCTGCTTCTGGCCGATGTACGAGTACGAGAACGGCAAGTACAAGATAACCTATGAACCGAAAGAGAAGAAACCGGTCGAAGAGTTCATGAAGCCGCAGGGGCGCTTTGCGCATCTGTTCAAGTCAGAGGCCGGCAAAGCTATAATTGCAGAAAACCAGCGCTACATTGATGCACAATGGTCACTCCTGCACAAAAAGCAGGAAGCTCTCTGCGTTCCGTAGGCGACGCTATCCCTAACTGTCTCGCTTTACGCCAGTAAAGTCAGGCGTCTAGTCGAGTTTCTTGTGGCAGAACCACCAGTCGTAGCATTCGTACTGGTTTGGCCGTTCGGCTGCAGTTTTCTCATCCCGGGCTGGCGGGATAATGACACGGTCGCCTACCAGTTCGTTGTGGGGCCAGTTTGCCGGCATTGCCACCTTGTTGGCGTCGGATACCTGTAGCGCTTTCACTATCCGCAGCAATTCGTCCATATTCCGGCCCAGTTCCTGCGGATAATAGAGAATGGTGCGCACGACGCCAGCCGGGTCCACCAGGAACACCGCCCGTACTGTGCTCGTGCCCTTGCCTGGATGAATCAGTCCCAGGCGCATCGCCACCTTGCCCACATCGTCTGAGATTATGGGGAACTTGATTTCGACGCCAAGCTTCTCCTTTGTCCACTGCACCCATTTGATATGAGAGAATACCTGGTCGATGCTCAGACCGATGAGTTCACAACCGAGTTTCTGAAACTCGTCCCAGCGCTTCTGGAATGCTACGAACTCAGTCGTGCATACCGGCGTAAAGTCGGCGGGGTGGCTGAATAGAATAAACCACTTGCCCTTGTAATCTTGGGGCAGGTTCTTAGGTCCGTGCGTGGTGTGCACGGTGATGTCAGGGAACTTATTCCCGATGAGCGGCATTACGTTATCCATATTTATCCTCCTTGCCGCAATGGCGCGGCGGTTATGTTGACATTAGCCTTAGCTCACAGTCCTGCTTGTGTTTTTCTTGTTGAACATGACTACAAAGTTAGAAATAACGAGAACGTCTCTGCTGACGGCGCAGTCTGGAACGAAGCAGAAAGCCAATGTTGGCTTGGACATAAGCAGTACCTTTCAGTCTAGCTTAAGCAGGCTGATAGTGGTCTGGCGACGGTGGGCTTGCAGTCGGCAAAAGTAGACGCCGGGCGGAGCAATTGCTCCTGTATTGGTTCTGCCGTCCCAGACGATACCGCCGGTTTTTGTCTCTTCCCCGCTGAGTATAAATCTGCGCATCAGAGAACCGGATGCGTCAAAGATGGAAAGTTCGGCACTCTGGCTGGAACCAGGAAGCAGGCGCAGGAAAACTGAACTGCGAAAAGGGTTCGTCTTTGCCTCCAGAAACAGATAGGGGTAGGGGGAGGCGTTGTGTTCTTCTATACCTGCGCCCGGGAAGACCGTAACGAACTTGGACATGGCGTTATTGGCCAGATTTACGTCGTCTGCTATCTGCAGAGTACAGCAAGCAAGGTGCGTTCCTGACGTGCGGGTCTTCCAATAGGGGAAGGTCAGTGTGGTCTCGCTTCCCGGTTCTATATTCTTCTGCCCGCTGCGAAAGTAATTGTCGCCAGGTATGCGGAAGATGCCGCGCACCTGTTCGGTTGTCGTACCGTAGTTTTTCAGCCGTATGCGGGGGAAGATGGTCGCGCCTGTGTCTACAGTATCCGGCGGCACCTCGATAGCTGTGATAGCGATATCTCTAACTCGTACCAGCACGGAGTCGTCGTTGTAGTCGTTTTCCGGGTACTGGTCCGTGGCTAGCGCGGTTGAACAGCGGGAGCGGAACAGGCCGCGGGTGGGTGCAGTCCAAGTGCGGAAGGAGACTCTTACCGTGTCACGGGGGGCGAGATTTGTCACCTGTTGGGTGTCGCAATAGGTGGAGCCGATGCGCACTATGACCGGGAAGGAAACAGGTGAATGGCTGAAGTTGCCCACGAGTGCCTGGGGCACAGCGGTCTGACTGGAGTCGTATATTCCGACTGGTGTTGGTCCGTCCAGGAGGGCAACGTCAGGATTATAGGGACGCACACTGGCAAGAGCATATACCATCTGCCAAGTGTCAGGTATGGCCAGTGGCGTTTCCCGCGAGGGAATAATATTGCCCCAGGGGAGAAATTGAGCAGAGTAGTAAGTCACTTCTCCAAATTTGCCGTCCGGCAGGTCGTCGTAGCAGGAGATAAAGACAGAATCGGTAGTGCCGTCGCGGATGTAGTCGGAACCGTCAGTTAGGTCGAAAACAATCCTGTGGGAAGGAAACGGATGGTCCACGCTGGCCTGGCGCCAGCCACGGAAGTCACGGAACCATAAAGGGGTCTCGCGCGGACCAACCATAAACGAGATACCCAGGCGGTCGCGAGCCGGATGATTGATGCGTACCCGGGCGTACATCTGGGGGACGAAACCGACTGTATCCTCCAACCACCCTACCTGCAGCATGGAAAGAAATGCGTCCATGACCGCCGTATACGACATCCAGAAGTAGCCGGCCTGTCCCCAGCCAGTTCCCCAGGAGTCTACACAGCGAAATGCTCCCTTTCCGTCGCGGGTAGTCAAGGTGTCGTCGTATCCTACTATGGTTATTAGGTGGCCGCCGCGATTGGAGCCAGTACGGTCAGCAGAACAATACGTGTAGTTATGCAGGTGGATTTTATCAAAGTTGTCCCACACCCATATGGCGAGGCAGGAAGTAGAAGCCGTTGTTCAGCAGCTGCTTGATAATGGCTATGCCGGAGGAATCTCGGGTGTAGGCCCAATGCCAATCCTTACAGCGAAAAGGAATCGCATTGTAAAACGCCTGTTCAGTGGGCCAAGTCACCGGGTCACGGTCGTTGTAAGGGCAGTCAGCCAGGCTGGCCGCACCCTGCTCACAAATGAGGCCGAAATTGTTGGAAAAACCGGAGCCCCGGTCGGCGCCGCCATTTACCTGATTGTAGGTAAACGCCGGGCTGAACTGGTGGCGAGGGTTGGTCAGATCCCAGCGTCGTTCAGCATACTCAAGCTGGGTGCGGTGATAGTAGGTGGTTGCCCAAGAAGCGCAGGAACCCTGGCCGCCCTGGTTTCCCACGGGCGGCATCTGGTCTGACAGGTCAACTCTGATTACATTCTTGTAACATTGGGCTCCTGGCGCTGCCGCGACGAACTTTACCTCGCGAGCCGGTGCCGTTCTGCTTAGGTCTTCGTAGTTAAAACCAAGTGGATGTAATTCTGCGTAGGCTAAATCCGCAAAAAGAAAAGCAAGACAGGCAAGGCAGAAGATAGGATATAGTTTCCGGGGCAATTTTTCTCCTTTGTTTTTGGCTAGGGATGTCCGATGCATTCATTTCAATATAACATAGGCGAGGAATGGGTCAAGAATACTTACTGCCTGCGTTCTCTCAGTCCCAACTAACTCTAACTTCCAAAGGTTCTTACTTGGATACCGGCATGCGGCTTCTTGACACAGAAAGCGAAGTATATACACTTGCGCAGGTGTAAACTCTGTATGAGTACGAAACCCCTCAATATTGTTTTGCTTGGGCCGCCCGGAGGCGGGAAGGGCACGCAGGCAGAGCTTATGCGCGAGCGGCTTGGGTTTGTGCACTACTCCACCGGGGATGTTTTCCGGGATCACATAAAGCGTCGGACTTCTGTCGGACAGCAGGTAGAAGAGTTTGTGACATCAGGCAGGCTGGTGCCGGACAGAATAGTTCTGGAAGTAGTAAGCGTTTTTCTGCAAGAAAACGCCGGTAAGTCTATTCTCTTCGACGGCTTTCCCCGCACAGTTCCTCAGGCCGAAGGCCTTGAGCAGGTTCTTGAACAGCATCAATTGAAAGTAGACCGGGCCGTGCTGATTGAATTGAGCGATGAAGAAGTGGTCAGACGTTTGTCCGGTCGTAGGCAGTGTCGCAGTTGTGGCAAGATATATAACCTTACCTTCAGTCCCCCTAGAGCCGAGGGAATCTGTGACGCGTGCGGCGGCGAATTGTATCAGCGTGACGATGATAGAGAGGAGACCATCCGAGACCGACTGAGGGTGTATCATCAACAGACAGAGCCGCTGGTTGATTACTATCAGAGGAAACAAAGGCTAGAACGCATACCGGGTGATATAGGTAGAGACAGGGTGTTTGAGCAAATCCAAAAGATAATCACCGCCGCGCGTCAGTTGTGAGGCAGAACCTTGCCGGTGCACATAAAGACCGAAAGAGAGATTGCCGGTATTCGCCAGTCGGGGGCTATCTGCGCCGAGGTGTTTCGTTTGATGGAGTCGGCAGTAGAGCCGGGTATCAGTCTGAAGCAGCTGGAGAGGATATGCGTGGAGTGCATCCGTTCGTATGGCGCCGAACCGACTTTTCTGGGATACAGAGGTTTCCCCGGTGCAGTTTGTCTTTCTGTGAACGAGGAAGTGGTGCACGGTATTCCGACTGAGCGCAAATTGGTGGAAGGAGATATTCTGAAGGTTGATGTAGGCGTGACCAAGGACGGGTTTATTGCCGATGCGGCCAGAACATATGAAGTGGGTAGAGTAAAACCGGAAGTGCATGCGTTAGTGCTTGCGACCGAACAAGTATTCCGCTTGGGAGCGGGACAGGCCAGGGCGGGTAATAGAGTAAAAGACATTAGTGCGGCTATACAACGGTACGTGGAAAAGCGGGGCTACTCGGTGGTTCGGGATTTGTGCGGTCATGGAGTAGGTCTGGAGCTGCACGAGGAACCGCAGGTGCCTAACTTTATCGGTCGCAACAAGGGTTTGAAATTGGTGCCGGGAATGACCTTGGCGATTGAGCCGATGGTGAATATGGGCAGTTGGGAAGTAGAGACGAAAGATAACGGCTGGACGGTGATAACGCGAGACCGTTTACCCTCGGCCCATTATGAGAACACCGTACTTGTTACTGAGGACGAACCGGTTATACTTACTACGTAATACACGGTTATGGTTTGTGCGGCGATAGGCAAAAATAGCAATCGGTAATTAGGTATGGCAAAGAAAGACCTTATACAGCTTGAAGGAGTGATTACCGAAGCTCTTCCCAATGCGACCTTCCGGGTTGAGCTGGATAATGGTCACAAGGTGCTTGCCCACGTGTCTGGCCGCATGCGGATGAACTGGATAAGAATACTGCCCGGAGATAGGGTGACGGTGGAATTTTCTCCTTATGACCTGAACCGCGGCAGGATTATATATCGTTTCAAGTAGGAGGTTTTGTGAAGGTTAGAACTTCAGTGAAACCACGTTGTGCTCACTGCAAGGTGGTCAGACGCAAGGGCGTGGTGCGGGTAATCTGTAAGCGCGAACCCAAACATAAACAGAGGCAGGGCTAGAAGATGCCCGTAGCCGCGTGTCCGGCACGGCGGCTGATGTACGGCAGTAGGCCCCTGCGAACCTGATGGCCAAGTACATTTTTGTCACAGGCGGGGTAGTTTCGTCGCTAGGCAAGGGTATCGCTACTTCTTCCATTGGCCTTCTGTTGAAGAGCAGAGGGTTGACCGTGGTACCCTTAAAGTTTGACCCATACGTGAACGTTGATCCGGGAACGATGAGTCCTTTTCAACACGGGGAGGTTTTTGTCACAGAGGACGGGGCGGAGACAGACTTGGACTTGGGGCACTATGAGAGATTCATCGACCTAAACCTGTCTCAGGACAACAACCTTACTACGGGACAGATTTATCTATCCGTCATAGAGAAAGAGCGGCGTGGTGAGTATTTGGGTCGTACCATTCAAGTAGTTCCTCACATTACAGGTGAGATAAAGAGTCGCATCAGAAAGTTGGCAGACCGTCGGGATGTGGTTATTACCGAGATTGGAGGCACGGTCGGCGATATCGAAAGTCTGCCATTCCTAGAGGCGGCCCGGCAGTTTGCACTGGAAGAGGGCAAGGAGAATGTACTTTACATTCATCTTACCCTGGTACCTTATATCAGTGCTTCATGCGAATACAAGACAAAACCTACTCAGCATTCGGTAAACAAGTTACGCGAGATCGGTATTCAGCCGGACATATTGATGTGTCGGGCAGAGTCTCCTCTTCCGCCTGAGGCCCGAGAGAAAATTGCGCTGTTCTGCAATGTGCGGCCTGAAGCGGTGATCGAAGCTATAGATGTGGACAGCGTGTATAAGGTTCCTTTGGTCTTTGCTGCGCAGAAACTGGATCAACTGGTCTGCAAGATGCTGAAATTGCGCTGCCAACCATTGCAACTGAGCTCCTGGAAAGAGTTTGTGCATAGATTAGAAAACAGTTCCCAGACACTGGAGATAGGCCTTTGCGGCAAATATGTGGGCCTGCACGATGCTTACAAATCGGTTATCGAGGCAATTCATCACGCGGCTGCGGCTCTGGGCGTAAAGGCGCAGATACGTTGGCTGGAAGCGCAGGAGATAACTGCCGCCACAGTGGAGCAGAAGCTGGCCGGCTTGGCCGGCCTGGTGGTGCCGGGAGGATTCGGAGTGAGGGGAATGGAGGGGAAAATAGAGGCTATTACATTTTGTCGCGAACGTGAATTGCCTTTTCTGGGACTATGTGTGGGTATGCAGGTGGCGGTTATAGAGTTTGCCCGTTCCGTATGCGGTTTGAAAGACGCTAATTCCACCGAGTTTAATCCTCGTACCAGGCATCCCGTTATCTTTCTGCTGCCGCAGCAGAGAGGTATTAGGCGTAAAGGCCATACCATGCGGCTTGGTTCCTATCCCTGTCGTCTGCGTCGGGGAACATTGGCTTACCGGTGTTATGGTCGTGAGAGTATTGCGGAGCGACACCGTCATCGCTATGAGTTCAACAATCGGTATCTGCAGGAGCTGGAACGGCGCGGGATGATAGCAAGCGGGAAATCGCCGGATGGAGAGCTGGTAGAGATAGTGGAGCTCAGAGGTCATCCCTTTTTTCTGGCTTGTCAGTTTCATCCGGAGTTCAAGTCCCGTCCTTTGAGACCCCATCCTTTGTTTCTGGGATTCCTCAAAGCCGCGCGTAAAGCGGCATCTTCGCCTGCATAAGCCCTAGGTTCTGTTTCCGACTTGACCGGGCGGGTTGTTTGTTCAGCCCGTTGACAGGACTGTGATTGTGGGTCAGAATGACACTAACACAAATGAGGTACCAAGCAGAATGAAAACGGCAAGGCATAGCTTCTTGTTGTCAGGCAGAAATTCGAGGGCTTTCGTAATCAGTTGCGATGCAAGAACCAGCACAGCAGACTGCGTATGGTGTCTGCTTTTTGTCATCTTGGTGCTGCTGGGGACGGGATGTCCTGAGTCCAGGACAGGGTTGGATTCAGGTGTCCGTCCCAGTCAGATAGTAGAAGAATTTGTGCTGCACGAGAGTGCGAGCGGGGAGAGACTGTACACACTTAGAGCCGAGACCGCGTATGTATATGATGCGGAGCAGCGCGTCGACGTGGTGGCTCCATGTGTATTTTTCTATGAGGCGGGCAGAACGATACACGCACTTCTAACCGCAGACCGGGGCGTGGTGTATTCTCAGACAGAAGACCTGGTAGCGCATGGTAAAGTGCTCGTTGTCACTGAGGATAGTACCAAGCTGTGGACCGATTCTCTATTGTGGAATAACAGAACCAAACTGATAACGACCGATGCCCCGGTAGAAATCCAGACGCCGAAGGGGCGCATTGTAGGAGTGGGACTGGTGGCTGATGCCGGGTTGACGAAAATTGAAATTCTAAGTGCGGTTCAAGGTAGCTCCAGCTATAAGTTTGAGGTAGGCGCCGAAAGTAGTCCCGGTGCAGAAAATGCAGGCGAGCGTTGACCGGTATGCAGAATGAGATTGTTGCTGCTGCAGGAGGGTTTTCGGTGTCAGTCCTCCTGCAGGTAGGCTTTATCAGAGCGAACTTCAGTATTCCCAAAGCCTGCTTCTTTTTTGTTTTGGGACTGGGGTTGTGTTTGTTCGGATTGGCAGCGGCGGCAGATTTGTATGCGAAGAAGATGGAGATTGTGCGTACCGCGGAAGGACAGGTTACTTACTTCCAGGATAGTGTGCGTATCAGCGATGGTAGAACTCTTATCACCGCCGGTTGGGCCCGGGTGAACGAATCACGGGGTTTGGCGGTGATTGGGGAGTCGGTTGTAATTGAGAATCCAGATGTATTGATAACTGCTGACTCGTGCGTGTATCACATGGATACGCGGCGAACGGAATTGACCGGTAGAGTGAGAGTAGAACAGGATTCGCTTGTCATCCTTGCGCCCGCGCTTGAGTATGTTCTGGACGGCAGGACAGTTTCTGCCGGAGCGGGGTTGGTAGTGCAGGTCAAGGAGGGAAAGACAGTGATTACTGGCGAGCGAGGCAGTTATGACCTTGCCAAGGGATTGGGCATCGTGGACCAAAGGCCAAGAATGATTCAGAAACAGGAGACTGACTCGGTGGTGGTAACGGCAGAACGAATGTCCTGGCTGGCCGGGGAATCACGCGCAGGAGCATACGGGAATGTGCGGGTGATGGCAGGAGGAGCAGAGATGAGTTGTGAATCTCTGGAATATGTGACAAGTCAGGATTCGGGATTTGCCTGGGGTTCGCCGGTGCTTACAGACAGCGTAAGCAGGACCACTGGTGATACGGTCGGGATATTAGTGCGGGAGGGTAACTTATACCAGGTGACTATCGCAGGAAATGCTACGAGTCGGTATCGTACGCAGAGCGGAGAGTTAATAGAGGTGTCGGGGAGAATCATATTGGTGCGGTTGGATGCGGGAAAGATTGACACGATTGATGTTGTGGATTTGGATTATGGTCGTGTGATCAGACAGCCGGAAAGTGGTACCTGAAATGGGAAACGACTCTCAAGGCAGCGATGCTCGGCAGGTAAGTGCGGGTAAAGGAACGCAGCCCTTGCCTCCGTCTCGGCCCGGGGAAAACGGTAAGCGGCTACGGGCAGAGGGTCTGGTAAAAACCTACGGAGGCAGAAAGGTGGTGAACGAGGTTAGCCTGGAGCTATCTCAAGGAGAAGTGGTAGGTCTATTGGGCCCCAACGGTGCGGGAAAGACTACTACATTTCATATGATTACAGGCTTTGTCCGACCCGATCAGGGGCGAATCTGGTTAGATGGCACTGATATGACGGGAATGCCGGTGTATCGGCGTGCGCGGTTGGGACTGGGGTATTTGTCCCAGGAGCCCTCTATTTTTCGCAAGCTTTCCGTGCTGGACAATGTGAGGGCAATTCTGGAAATGGTGGGCTATGAGCGAGCAAGGATTGACGAGCGGGCAAGGGAGTTATTGGCCCGTTTTAATGTGTTGCACCTGGAGAAACAGCAGGGTGCCACTCTTTCTGGAGGAGAAAGGCGGCGGGCAGAGCTGGCTCGGGCTTTGGCTAGCGCACCTCACTTTTTGCTGCTTGATGAGCCATTCACAGGGGTTGACCCCATAGTGCGGGCGGAAATTCAGGACATAGTGCGTGGGTTGAAAGAAGACGGACTGGGAATTCTCATTACCGATCATAATGTGCGCGAGACGCTGGAGATAACTGATCGAGCTTACATTATGTACGATGCGCAGGTGCTGCTTTCTGGTACCTCGCATGACCTGGTGAACGACCCGAAGGCAAGACAGGTTTATCTGGGAGAAAGGTTCCGAATATGAAACAAGAGCTGGGAATGGGGTTGGACCAGAGGCAAGTACTGGGTCAGTACCTAACGCCGCAGCTGGTTCTTAATTTGAAGTTGCTGCAGATGCCGACACTGGAGTTGGAAGCGGTGATTAGGCAGGAGTTGGAGGAAAATCCGGCGTTGGAAGAAGCAGATGACGAGGATACAGAAGTTACGGCATGGGAAAGAGAAGAGGAGCCGGTTTTGCAGGTGGCAACCGATACGACAGAGGAATCTGAACAATCGCTACTGCCGGGAGCAAACGAGGGGTCTCTGGAGCTGCGACCCGGTGAAGTAGACACTCCGGAAGAGCTGCCAGCTGATGCCTATTCATTGGAAGACCTGATGCCTGATGACGGCGATTTGCCGAGTTTGCCAAGTTCTGCAGGAGGAGAGAATGCTGCTGAGGTCTGGGAGGTGGTGTCCGAGCCGGAGCCGGACCTGCGTGAGGCGTTGCTGCCGGTACTGCAGACTTTGTTGTCTGCAGATGATGCAGCGGTTGCAGAGAATATTTTTGACTACCTGAACGAGGACGGATTCTTAACAGTAGAAGAGGGGGAACTGGCACAGATTCTGCAGGTTGACCCTGCCCGCCTGCAGCGAATACTACAGATAATACGGCAGATTGAACCGGGCGGAATCGGTTGCCGCAATCTGCAACACGCATTTCAGGTGCAGTTGGAGCTTTTGGGTTTTGAGCCGACCAGCTTGGAAAACCAGTTAGTGACTGCGTACTGGGAATTGCTTTTGGCAAAGAAGATAGACAGAATTGTCCAGTGCTCGGGCGCAAGCGAGGAGCAGGTAAGAAAAGCGCTGGCAAAGATACTGACTCTGGAGACGAGACCGGCCAGAAGGTTTTCCGCGGTGCGGACTGAGTATGTAATGCCTGATTTCAGCGTGGAATTACGTGAAGGCCGGCCGGTGGTGGAGGCAAACGACAGTTCCCTACCTCGGCTGAAACTGTCTCGGCAATACGCGGAGATACTGCGTAATCCCAAAGCCTTTTCCAAAGAACAGGTTCAGTTTGCCCGCGAAAAGTTCAACCGCGCGCTCATGTTCCTGCGGGGAATAGAGTCACGGCGGCGTACGCTCAGGCGACTTATGGAACTCGTGGTCGAGGAACAAAGGGACTTCTTTCTGAAAGGACCGGAGTACCTGAAACCGGCTACATTGAAAGAGGCGGCTGAACGACTGCAGGTGCACCCTTCTACTGTTTCCCGGGCCACTGCGGGTAAATATGTGGAGACCTGCTATGGCATTTTCCCGCTTAAGCATTTTTTCCGGGCCGGGACAGGCGACAGATCGCGTATGAGTATCAGGGAGCGCATAAGGCAGATGGTGGACAATGAGGATAAATCTGCTCCCCTGAGTGACGACGATATGGTTGCATTGCTGCAAAAGGAAGGTATCAAGGTGGCGCGGCGGACCGTGGCTAAGTATAGACAGGAACTGGGTATTCCGGGAAGAAATCAAAGGTTGAGAGTTTGATCAGAGAAGGGCAGGAGCGGTGCACGTAGTAGTCGGTACTGCGGGCCACATTGACCACGGGAAGAGCGCCTTGGTACGGGCGCTTACTGGTACTGACCCGGACCGTCTCAAGGAAGAGAAAGAAAGGGGGATGACCACAGATTTGGGTTTTGCTTTCCTGGGAGACAACATAACCATTATAGATGTGCCCGGGCACGAGAAATTCGTCCGTCATATGCTGGCTGGTGCTAGCACCATTGACCTTGTGTTGCTGGTGGTGGCTGCGGATGACGGAGTAATGCCTCAGACCAGAGAACATTTTGAGATATGCAAGCTTATGGGAATACGCAAGGGATTGGTGGTAATAAACAAGGCAGACCTGGTGGATGCAGAAATGCTGGAGCTGGTAAGGCAAGAAATAGCTGCGCTGGCGCAGGGGTCGTTTCTGGAGGGTGCGCCTGTTTTGGTGGTTTCAGCTCTCACTGGTCAGGGAGTGCCAGAACTCAGGGAGGCTATAGTAGAGATGGCCGGCAGGGTAGAACCCAAGCCGGACAGAGGTGTTTTCCGTATGCCGATAGACCGCTGTTTTTCTTTGCGGGGTTTTGGTACAGTGGTGGCGGGTACAATTCTTTCTGGTCAAGTACGGGTGGGAGAGCGACTGGAACTTCTTCCTGCTCAGATGGAAGTGCGGGTGCGGGGAATACAGAAACACAACCGGCCAGCAGATTCTGCCGGTCTGGGAGAAAGAGCAGCGCTGAACCTGCAGGGCGTGGAGCGGGAGACTGTGACGCGGGGCTGGGTTCTAGCCACCCCAGGCTATTACCAGCCTATGACCAGGTTCAATGCCTGGCTGTATCTATTGAGACAGGACACACGACCTCTGCGGAATCTTACGAGGTTGAAGCTGCATATCGGTACGGCAGAAAAGATGTGCCGGATTGTGCTTTTGGACAAGAAGGAACTTCTGCCCGGGCAGGAAGCGTACGTGCAATGCCGGGTAGAAGAACCGGTGGTATGTGACTGGAATGACCATTTTGTCATCCGTACGTTTGCGCCTCAGCAGACGATAGGCGGCGGGGTAGTTCTAGAGACGAATTCGGATAAGGAAAAAAGGTTTGACGATGCGGTCATTCAGCGACTCCGGGCGTTGCGTTCAGGAGAAGCGGGTAGTGTGCTGGAACAGTATCTGATAAAAGCGGGACCAGAACCCAAAACTATGTTTCAGGCATGCCGGGACCTGGCCCTGGCTGAGGTGGAGGCGACAAAGATGCTGGAGGTGCTGGTGCGAACCGGCAGGGTGCGTCGGTTTCAGTGGGAAGCAAAGGAATGGTTAATACATGAACAGTCTTTTGCCCAGGCAGTGGCTGCAATTGAGTCTTTTCTGGCGGATTTTCACCGGCAGAATCCTTTTCGCCTGGGATTGAGGCGGCCCGAGTTGCGGGTAAAGGCGGGGTTGCCGATTGCGCTTTATGAGGCGGCACTGGCACATTTGGTGAGCACAGGCCGCATCGCGGTTGAGGCAGAGCGAATAAGGTTTGCAGAACACAGGCTGCAACTGAGTCCAATCGAGCAGAAACACTTTGATCGACTGAGCAATACTTTTCGAGAGGCGGGTCTGCAGGCACCTTCTCTGGCAGAAGAACTGGCGATGCTGGAGAAGAGAGTGGCAGAAAGAGTGCGGGCTGCGTTGCTGGAAACAGGCACTCTTGTAGACTTGGGTGAGTCGGTGGTGCTGCATCGCGACACAATACGGGCGGCAGAGGACAAAATACGGCGTCTGTTTTCCCGCAAGCCGGAGCTGACTGCTTCGGAAATCAGGCAGGAGCTGGGCACGACTCGCAAATATCTGATTCCTCTGCTGAACTACTTTGACTCCCGGGGTATAACGCAAAGAAAAGGCGAGGTAAGGATTTTAAAGCAGAAAGGAACTACTGACCTGTGACTTGTCTGCAGTTACAAGGATCGAGTCTATTACTGGCGCCAAAGAACCGGCGGCAAATAACCGATAAGGAGTCTAATGGGTAGGAAAGGAATACTGGCCACGGTAAGTTGTGCAGGTTGAGCGTCCAAGCTTAGTAAGGCGCAGTTGGCGCTCGTACTTGACAAACTGAGAAGACACGAGGACCCCAGACTGCTTGTGGGTATTAATACTGCGGACGACGCCGGGGTTTTCTTGTTGCGACCTGATCTGGCATTGGTGCAGACTGTGGATTTGCTCACGCCTATGGTGGAGGACCCCTATGTCTTTGGCCGGATTGCGGCTACTAATTCTCTTTCAGACGTTTATGCCATGGCCGGCACGCCGGTGACAGTTTTGAACATAGCCGGTTTTCCGGCGCCCGCGGACAAATCCTGGCTTGCCGCTATATTGCAAGGCGGTGAGGACGCAGTGGCTGAGGCTGGGGCGGTGGTATGTGGCGGTCATACTTTCAACGAAAAGGAAATAAAGTTTGGGCTGGCCGTGACCGGTACCATTGATCCGGGGCGGATTGTAACTAATGCCGGCGCCAAGCCCGGAGACGTTCTGGTTCTGACCAAGCCTTTGGGAACAGGGATATTTGCACAAGTGATGATGAACGAAGATAAGGTTGATGAACGACTTTATCAGGCGGCAGTTCAATCGATGATGACCTTAAATCGGGCAGGGTCAGAGGCTATGGTTCAACTGGGGGCGAATGCAGCAACGGATATTACCGGTTTTGGTTTGCTTGGACACGCCCAGGAGATGGCTCAGGCCAGTAGAGTGAGTATAAGGCTGGAGTTCAGCAGGATTCCCCTTCTGCCTGGGGTACGGGAGCTGGCGCGGGCCGGTATAGTGGATGCGGGGGTGGCTATGAATATGTCCAGTTTCGAGCAGTATGTGCACTGGGCCGAGTCCATTGTTGAATCTGACCGCAATTTGCTTTGGGAGTCAGAAAGTTCCGGTGGTCTTCTAGTGAGCCTTCCTCAGGAAAGTGCAGAACGGTATCTGGAAGCGGTGGGTGAGAGGGGGGTACAGGCAGCGGTAATCGGCGAAGTGCGGACAGGACCGCCTGGCGAAGTGGAAGTAAGGAGTTAGTTATGTTCTGGCAGGCGCTAAAGACACAGTTTTTCAGTCCGGAGAAACTCGTTGATTATGCAGTCAGGGCCATTCAGATAGTTCTGGTCTTGGTAGGAGCCTGGTTGGTTTATCTGGTGGTTAGTAGAATTCTGCGTCGGGCGCTAAGTCGGGCACAATTGCACGAGCGACGGGCAAGAACGCTTCTGTCTCTTATTCAGAGTCTGCTTGGTTACGGTATTCTATTTGTGGCTATCGTACTGGTATTGCGCATTCTGGGAGTAGATTATACGGCGATCCTGGCCGGAGCGGGTGTGGTGGGTCTGGCGGTAGGTTTTGGCGCGCAGACGCTGGTGCGAGATTTTATATCAGGCTTTTTTCTTCTTTTTGAAGATTTGATTAGCGTAGGGGACTTTGTCACGGTAGGCGACATTTCCGGCACGGTGGAAAGAGTGGGATTAAGGATAACTCAACTGCGGGGTTTTGACGGTACCCTGCATGTGGTGCCCAACGGAGAGTTGACCAAGTTTGGTAATGCTAATCGCGGTTTCTGCCGGGCTCTGGTAACGGTGGATATGGCATACGAGCAAGATACGCAGAAAGGGCTTTCTCTGGCCGCGGAGGCGGCAAGGCGGTGGTATGAGGCCAATAGAGAATTGGCTCTGGAACCGCCAGAGGTTCAGGGCATAGTGGCTTTTGGCGAATCGGGTGTGAGAATCCGGGTGGTGGCGAAAGTGCAACCTATGCAGCACTGGCAGGCCGAACGTTCCTTGCGTCTGGTTCTAAAGGAAGCCTTTGATGCCGCGGGGATTGAGATACCTTTTCCGCGACGGGTGGTGTATGCCAGACAGGAAAAGTCTGGTACTACCCACGGTTGAGCTCTGCCGGTTATTCTAGTCTGACAGGTGGTTTTCCCTGGCCGAATCGGTCCGGTCGGCTTCGGCTTGAAGACGATGTAGTTCCTCGTCGGTCAGCCCGAAGTAGTGACCAACCTCATGGATTACCACCTTGCGAACGAGAGCGCGTACTTCGTCTTCGGTACGGCACTGACGTTCTATCGGAACTTGAAAAATAAGAATGCGGTCAGGCAGAACATTGCCGTACCAGGGACCGCGACGCGAGAAGGGCACACCTTGATACGCACCTAGCAACTGCAGCGGGTGATGACCCAGCTGCTCGGCCAGAGCTGGAGGGGCGTAGGGCATCGTCTCAATTCCAATGTTTTCGAATCTCCTGCGGAAGTACTCGGGAATTCCAGCTACTGCTTCTTCTACTAGCTCGGCGAATCGCTCCGGACTCAGCTTCACCTTTCTCTGCCTCCAGTTTTTCTGCCTGTCATTTACTCAGAAATTCCGAACGGTCTAAGTCGCCTGATCTCTGGGGCCGAAAATTGCGGTGCCTATGCGAATGATGGTGGCTCCCTCCTCGATGCCCTGTACGAAATCAGACGACATTCCCATAGACAGATGCGGAAGGGGAATCGAAAAACGTTGCCGCAGTGTTTCTGCTAGCTGGCGCAGGAGTCGAAAGCAGGGCCGGGAAGCTTCCGGGTCTTCTACCGCCCAGCCCGGGCCGATGGTCATCAGGCCTACCAGATGCAGTTTGTCTAACTGTAAAACAGTTTCAACGAGCTCATTGAGCTTTTCTGGAGCAACACCAAACTTTGTTGGCTCTTTGGAAGTATTGACCTCGATAAGCACGTCCATAGTAGTGGCCATCTGTTCACACCGTTTCTGCACTACAACGGCAAGGTGCGGAGAATCAATGCTTTGTAAGACGGAAAATAGTTCCAGAGCCTTCTTGACTTTGTTGGTCTGGAGATGTCCAACAAGATGCCAGGTGGCCGGAAGGGTCACTAACGGCTTTTTGGCCGCTGCTTCTTGCACGCGGTTCTCTCCAATGTTGGTGATGCCGGCTCGAATCGCAGCGGTGATTTCCTCGGGGGTGCGGGTCTTGGAAACGGCTACCAGGGTAATTTCCTGTCGCTGTCTTCCTGAGCGGTGGCAGGCGGCGCAAATCTTCTCTTCTAGTCTCTTTACGTTTTCGGCAATACTCACGCCAGAGTATAAAGCGGGAACTAACCTAATCAAGATTCGGCTGGCGTGACCTTACACGTGAAAGAAAGTGTGGCTTGTTTCAGGCGTACTCAGGAAAAGGGACTGCGATTAGGGCAAAGGTGCGGGGAATAACAGGCAATATACCGAACGAGGTGACTATTCAGGTGAAGGGAGAGGTGGTAGAGGTTGGCGGTTTGCAGACTGGAACCAGAACTTAAGAGGAGCAGGGAGCGGTACCGGTGGCAGCATTAGCTAGCCGAGCAGAAAGGAGGGCTATTGAGAAAGCACAGGAGGAAGTCGGGCGGAGGGTAACAGACAGAATGATATAAGAAGTCGAGGGGGGAGCCGCCTGGGGAACGGCTCGGGGGCAGCCCCCCGGCTGGGGATACCTGCAAAGCGGTTATTATCTAACTAAGTGTAAAAATGGGAGTTAGTCAGTTGTTATCGCGAGGGTGGGTACTTTGAGTTTCATGGTCATGATCGTTCATCAGTATGCTCAACTTGAGTAAAGGGGTATGGCCTGCAGTTTTGTCGGGGAATCAGGCCGGTAGGATAAGTAGGATAAGTCCTAGCAAAGCTGATTCGGGAAGAAATAACAGGCGGGGTTGCCGGTGGGACGGTAAGGCTGGGCCTGTATTTTGGTTGCTTGACAGAACGGACTAGACGGCTATCTTGGGCAGCAGATGCATACAGAATCGCACCGGCCAATGAAGGTAGCAGCGCGAACTTCTCCTCGGGAGGATGGACGGGAAGCGACAAGAGTTTCCAGCTGGCGTAGGAAGAAGATAGGTATTATTGGCGCAGGCCGGGTAGGAAGTGCGCTGGCAGTACACTGCAAGCGTTTGCGCCTTCCGCTTGTTGGAATTGCGGATAAGCGGAGTAAGCAGGCCTGGGTGGTTTACAGTTTGTTGAAAATACCATATCAGAGATGGAAACCAAGCGAACTGGCGGCCGGCAGTGATATTCTTTTTCTTACTGTTCCGGATGGGCAGATAGAACCGTTGTTCTTGGCTATACGCAAGTGTTTACGGCACGGAACGTTGGTGGTGCACTGTTCCGGAGTGTTGGGGGTGGATGTGTTCAAGGGCGCGCAGGAATTGGGAATTGAAACACTGGCTTTGCATCCCATACAAAGTTTTTCCAGTCATGCAGAGGCAATTCGCACCCTACCCGGTTCTTTCTTCGCCTTGGAGGGAAGCCGAGCTGGTCTGGCTTATGGTCGCAGACTGGTGCGGCAGCTGGGTGGAAACTGCGTTGAGGTAGCCGCTCCCGATCGGCCTTTATACCATGCGATGTGCGTATTTGCCTCAAACTTCGAGAATGCACTGGTGGATGCGGCAGAAAGTATTGCAGCCCGTCTGGGAATCGGCCGCAGGAGGGCAGCGAAGATGCTGGCGCCGCTGATGCGAGCAGTGCTGGATAATGCCGTGAGCTACGGTGCGCTGGCGAGTTTGACTGGACCGGTGCAGAGAGGAGATGTGAAGACTGTGGCCCGGCATCTGCAGGCGCTGTCGTCGCGGGCACCGGAGCTGGTTCCTCTGTATCGGGAGTGCTCTCTGCGTCTGCTGGACATGGCACGACGGCAAGGGTTGGATAGCAAGTCGGCATGGGAAATCAGGGCCTTGCTGCGGGGCTAGAACGAAAAGAAAGACTGCAGTGAATAGAAAAGCAGCTGTGTTATTGCTGGTTGGGGCGATATTGTGTGGTGTAGGAGGATGTGCTAAGAAGATGTTGCCTCCCAGTCCGGACAGGTTTACCCCGAATCTGGAGGAAATAGTTACCCGCAATCGGGTCCGGCTGGAATTGAGGTTTGACGAGGATTTGGATCCAACACGGATTTCTGCCGACAGCTTTACTATTCAAGGACCAGAAGGCAGATCTTTGACGGTAAGAGTAGCCACGGCCGGTCGCAGGACCGGAACGGTGGAACTGTGGACAGAGCCTCAGGAGCCGGTTCTGTATCGCATCACAGGGACGGTAGCGGATAGAGCAGGCAATATCCGCAGGTTCAATAGCCGTTTTCGAGGGTCGGCAAGAATGGATACGATTGCTCCCCGGGTGTTGAAGATTACTCCGGAGCCGGGCAGTGCAGGCAGGCGCAGACCTATTGTGAGGATAGATTTCAATGAACCGGTGGATACCGCCCCGGGTCTTTCTTTCTTGTTCGTGCCCGCAGCCGCAGATAGTTTTTTCCATACTCGCTGGGAACCTGATGGGCAGACGGTGATATGGCAGTTGGGGGAAAGAGGAGAGGGCGGGAAAGATTCGACTTTAGGAGGGAGGGATTCTGTTGCTGATGTGCGCGCGATACTTTCCGGCGTTATCTATTTTGCGCTTCTGCCCGGGGTAACTGATTTGGAGGGTAACCGCAGCGAAGAACCAGTTTTTACTTATTTTACGGCTGATTCGGCGTTATCGGCTCTGCCGGTGAGGGGGCGGGTAGTGTCTTCTACAAGTTGGCAGGTTGCTTTGGTGTTTTTTTATTCTCCGATCAGTCCCGGTTTGGCAGTGGTGCGAGCAGACGGCTCTTTCTCGACTGTTTTGGCGGCCGGGAAGTATAGAGTGTGGGCTGCGGCGGATGAAAATGGAGATAATCAGGCAGAGCTGGTCAGCCCGACAACAGAGTTTGCTACCGAGCAGGAAAGTCTTAATCTCCATCTGCAATATTCCGAAACGCGTAAACCGCTTGCTGCCTACAGGCAGCCGTAAGTGGGTTGTGTCTATGGATATCATTTTGACCGGATTACTGCTGCTGCTGGCGGTGGCGATGTACTTCCGCAACCTGCGCGAGGCGGGTTGGCTGCTGGTGCTGCGGTTATTGGTAGTGCTGCTTCTGGCGGCAATACTTTTAAATCGTACTCTCAGCTTTCATTGGCGGGTAAAACCGGGAAAGGTGGCGGTGCTGATTGACCGTTCTCTGAGTATGGTGCACGGCCGGGCTGATATACTGGCAGTCGCCGCGGCCCGACGTTTTCCGGTGCCGGCCGGACTGGCAACCGAGTGGTGGGAGTTTGCTGACGGTGTCTGGAGGACGAGGTCTTTGCGTGCCGAGCCGGTGGCTACAGGTGATACGGCAGGCAATCGCCGTACGCGGCTGGGGCCGGCGCTGGCAACGATCATCAGGACTAGACCCGCAGCCGTGGTGGTAGTGAGTGACGGCCAAGATAATGGCGAGCTGAGCCCGGTGCAGGTGGCAAGGAACAGTGGTGTTCCCATCTATACCGTGGGGTGCGGGGTCACGGGGTTACGTAATGTAGAGGTGACGGGGCTGCAGGTACCGCCGGTGGTCTATGCGGGCGATACCTTCACCGTTACCGGCCGGATACGTTATTCTGGTTTTCGTTCTGAGCCGGCAACAGCCCGGGTTGGACAGAAGGTTATAGCTCTTACTTTGGGCGAAGAGACAGCAGAGCAGGAGTGCAGTTTCACTCTGACCGCGGAGGGTATCGGCTACCAACTGGTGCGGTTCCAAGTGGACACTCTTCCGGACGAATTTGCTTATGCTGATAACTACGCAGAGACAGGGGTAGAAGTACTACCAGGTCGTATCCGGCTGGCGTATGTTACCAACCGGCCTAGCCCGCAGACGCGGTTTGTGACTGATGTCATCAGACGGGAACCCAGGATGGAGTTGGCGCAGGTAGTAACACAGCCAACTGGAAGTTCCAGTGTTGCTGAGGCTGATGTTTATGTGCTAGACAACGTGAACGAGCCAGACTGGTCGACAGCCCAGAGGGACTTGCAATATCTGGTACACAAAGTGGAAAACGGCGCTGGGGCGTTGATTTTGGCCGGACCTGACTTTTTTCCTGTCCAACTGTTGCGAGAGTTGCTGCCCAGTGGTGCAGGTGTGAATAGAAAACAGGGTAGCTTTCTTCCGCAGCTAGCCGAGGCGGGCAGGGTGTATTCCTGGCTTGCTGGTATTCGCTTCGAACGGTTGCCGCCGTTTGGCGAATTATTTGAGCCGGTCATAAATGGTCAGACTGAAGTCTGGGTGACCACATCTGAAAATGTCTTGCCGGTGATTATGGCCTACCGGGTAGGCAAAGGAAGGGTGGTGTACGTGGCCGGACATCCTTTGTGGCGATGGGGTTTTGGTGCAGATATCCAATCGAGGAATGAGAGTCAACTCAGTATGTTTATTGTTGGTGCGGTTCGTTATCTGGCGGAAAGGGAAAGACAACTGTTTCGTATGGTAACTGACAAATCCACTTATCTGCGTGGAGAGCCAGTGCGGGTGACGCTACATGCCTTGACGCCTGACGGCTCGGCCTGGGTTGGACTGGATGCAAATCTGTGGGTCGATTCTATCCGACAGCTGCCCATGCGGGAGAGGGCAGCTGGCGCATATGAAGCCAACGTGGCCGCACTAGTTCCTGGCTACCATACCTTACGGGCCGAAGTCTTTCTGGGTGATTCACTGGTGGGAACCGCTGCTGTTTCTTTTGCCGTGTCCGCACGCGAACTGGAATTGTCCCGGTTGGGTCTGGACCGGCAGATGCTTGTCGCATTAGCCGAAGCGAGTGGAGGTCAATATTTTAGATGGGATAGTCTGCCGCCTGAAGGCTTTGCACTGGCGCAGGCTTCCTACCGTCGCAGTCTGGCATTCGAGCCGAGAAGAAGTTTCTGGGTCTATGGGTTGGTGGCTGTCCTCCTGGGGGCCGAGCTGGTACTGCGGAGGAAGAGAGGTCTATTGTGAGCACAGCAAAGAAAGCCCGACCTTGGAGTTGCAGTTTTCAGTTTCGCGCGTGGATTTCAACCGTTGTCTTTCTGGGCGTATTTCTTACCCTGGGGGGAACAGGAAAAGCTTCAGAAAACGTAGATGAGCCGAAGAGGGTAGTAGTCTGCACCGAGTCGTCAGCGGTCCATCTTGGTTTTGGAGCCAAGTTGGCGCTGCGCCTCAGAGAGCGGGGCATAACCCCGGAGCTGGTGGTTACTGCTATTGCCATGTTGCCGATTGTGGAATTGCGAGGTGCGGTGCCTGTGGGTATTAACTTGCTAGGTATGCCGTGGTACCGGGCAGTGTTGTTTGCTGTGGTTGGCAATCTGCTGCCTATTCTATTCATCCTGTTCATGCTGGAGCGGCTGGTTGCGTGGCTGGGTAGACTGCCTCTGTTGCGCAGATTTTTTGACTGGCTGTTTGCCCATGCTAAACGGAGAAGCGGCGTGATAGAGCGGTATGAGTTCTGGGGCTTGGTGGTATTTGTCGGCATACCTTTGCCCGTGACCGGCGCCTGGACCGGTTCGATTGCTGCGGTCTTGTTGGGTTTCGGTTATGGCCGAGCTTTGCTGGCGCTTACGCTTGGCGTCCTGATTGCCGCCGCGATAGTTACAGCGCTTTCCCTGCTGGGTGCATGGGGAGCGCTGATCGCCTTGGCTGTATTGGCGGCATTAGCTGGCAATGCGGTTTTGTCGGGCAGGAGGCGGGGAAAGAAGGGCATGGCAGACCAGCGGCAATAATTCTACCTGCCCAGTTTTTCCAGAAACATTCTGACCTTGGTTGCTTCCTGCGCGTCCGGAGCTGTGTTCAAGTAAGCCTGCAGGTAATGCCGAGCACTGTCCGGTTGTTCGGCGTAGAAGAACACTATCCCCTTGTTTTCTATTGCGCTGGCATATTCTGGGAAGTAGCGTAAGGAGAGATTGAAATCGGCCAGAGCCTTGGCGTGGTCTCCAACGCGGAAGTACAGAATGCCTCTGCGGTTGGCCGCGGCCGCGAAACGACGACACAAGTCCTGTGATTCTTTTTCGCGGAATAATCTCGTATTGTATCGTTCCGGGCCGGGAAAGGTAAAGTTTGAGGGAATGTAGAGAGAGTCAGCTGCAGAAGCGGGTAACAGCCGATAAGTTAGCCCTTGCATCTGCAGACGGAATTCATGCCACGACTCTGGCCAGGACTGGAAATCTGCCGGCATCCAGAAAATCGGTCGGGTAGTTATCCATTCCTGTACCAGAAGAAATTTTACTTCCTGCGTCGTGTTCTTAGCCAGTTCGCCAAAGCGGGCACCGGTTGCTTGACTCTGCCAGAGTCGTCGGGCAAGAGCAAAGGCGGGTTCGGGTACGACTGCACGTTTGCTCAGAGCTTCCAAATACCAAGGGAAAGCCAGCAAGTGTTCGTTCACTAGCAGGAATTGTTCCCGGTCCTGTTCGGTAAAGAGCCAGCGTAATCCTTGGGTAGTACTGTATTCATCTGTGAACAGGATTGAACCTGCGGGTATTTCTCTGAGCAGCGAGCTACTCAAGTCGCGCAGGCCGTGCAGATGGCGCCGGTTGTGGACCGGATAATGGAGAATCAGTGGCAGCAGATGCAGGGCGAAGCCAGCTGCAAGAAGCCATTTTCTTTTCCGCCGATTGATATAAGCAAATCCCAAGCCGATGAGAAGGACAAGGGCAAAGTAGGCGGGCAGGAAAAATCCTTCCTTGTCAGGAATGTTGTAGGCGAGAGCAAAGCCGGTACAAAAGACAAAGCTTAAGACCAGAGCCAGACAGAGTCTTTTGTTCTCTTTGAAACAGCAATATATCCCCGGAAAAAGAAAAAGCCAGGAGGCAAGGAACTGTTTGGCCAACAGTCCGGGCAGCAGACTAAGTTGGTTGGCAAAATAACCCGGGACCCCGCCTTCAAGTCGGTAGCGATAGGTCCGGCTGGTGACAAATTCGTACCAGTCAGAAAGACTGTCAACCCCTCCCCAGCCTCCCAGCTGATCAGGTCGGGAGAGAAACGGCAAGGTAGCATACAGAAAGGGACCGACCAGCAGCAGAAGCAGGAGAGTTAGAATCTGTACACGTCCTAAGCGGAAAGTGGGATGCATAGTTGTCAGCAGGAGAAGCCCGGGCAACCAGAACAGTATTGTCAGGTGATTAGCCATACCCAGTCCGAAGGTGAAAGCAGCCAGAGTTAGGAGTCCTAGTGCAGAGCTGGTGGAACCACGGGTGGAGTCACCACTGGTGGCCGCTGGCATTGGACGCGAGTGGACAATTCCAGGGACAGCCCAAGTTGTAACCGCATAAACGCAGACGGACAGAAGAAACGCATTCAAGGCATAGACCTCGAGAGCAGTAGCCTGGTTCCAGAGTTCGAAAGAGAAACCCCAGGCCAGAGCGGTAAAAAGTCCGGCCCAGCGGTTATTGGTCAAGCGGACGAGTGTCAGATATGTGAACAGACAAGAACCGGCTGCGGCGAGAGACGAAAACAAGTTCATCCGGAATGGCATTGACAGTAGAGGGATAAATGACAAGACCCGGAGGAGAAGGGTCAGTAATGGATAGCCTGGCGGGTGAGCCATACAAAACAGACGCCCGCACAGCATCAGTTCAGTGGCGTCGGTCCAATAGATGTCCCGGCAGGCGGTCGCCAGATACAAAAGGAAAGGTATGAAAAAAGAGCCGAACGGAGGGAGACTTTGGAAGATAGAAGACCGGGTAGTCTTGGCAGCGAGTGCCAGACCAAAGCGTTTCACGGCGGGATTCTAAGACAGGCTGAGATGCAGTCAAGGCAAATTGACTCCGACAGGTGGTAAGTGTATTATCATAGTAAACTAACTCATTCTGTTGGTGATGTTCCGCAACCTATTTAGCACCCTGCTCCTGCTGGCAAGCAGCCAGTTTGCAGGAGTAAGTGGCTTACCCGCGGGCAGGGTGGCTTTCGACACCAGCTACTATAACAACTATGTGCGGACGATGCGTAAAATAGATTCTCTGGTTTCCTTGCGTCCCAGCATAGCTTCGCTTGAAACTATTGCTGTTACCGAAACCGGAGGGCGGGCGGTAGTGGCGGTGAAACTGGCTGGCACTGCAAGCTCCCAGGGAACGACGCCCGCGATTCTTTTTGATGGAGCCCACCACGGTTGCGAGGTGCTGACGAGTGAAGTGTGTTTGAAGCTTTTGGCCTATCTGATTGCGGGGTACGATTCTAGCCCTGTTTTGCGGCGTTACATTGACTCTTTGCGCATTTTCATAGTGCCGCTGGTGAACCCGGACGGCCACGAAGTGAACTTTGTTACTCCTGATACTCTCTGGCGTAAGAATACCAGGGACAATAACAGCAACGGTTACTGGGACCCCGAAGACGGAGTGGATTTGAACCGCAACTATCCGTTTCTCTGGGACATCGGGGGCAGTCCGTTTCCAAGTGACCGCGAGTACAGGGGACCTTATCCTTTGAGCGAAGCAGAAACGCAAGGCATGGTTGCTTTGTGTGCGCGGGAGAAGTTTCTTACCAATATCTGTTATCATTCCAGCCTGGAGGCGGAGGGCTGGGAAAAAATATACTATCCCTGGGACTGGGGCGGTGTTCGTTCGCCGGACTATGACATCATCCGCCCCATAGCTATAGCGCTGGCCTCCAGCATCCCTAATCTCGCCGGTACGGGTACTTATTCGGCGGCGATAGGGAATGCCCTTTCCGGCGGGATGTACCGTAACTGGTCATACTACAATTACGGTGTTTTCTCCTACACCGTAGAGACCGGTATTTACTACCCTTCTCCGGCTGCAGCCGAATCTATCTGCGCGAACAATATACTTGGTGCCCGCTATCTTCTGGGTCGGACTCTTGGTTCGGCTGTTTGGGGTCGGGTTACTGATTCGGTCGATGGTAAACCTCTGGCTGCTCAAGTACTGTTGCTGGAAGTGGATACTCTTTCTCCGCGGCCGATTCTGCCGCGGACTTCTGACTCTGTTCAGGGCCGTTTCTTTCGGCTTGTCAACCCGGGCGCCTACACTTTTCGTGTTTCGCGGCCGGGATATGTAACCAAAACAGTGTCTGTAACTGTACAAGAAGGACAACGGTCGAATTTAGAGGTGAGGCTGGCTAAACCTTCGGTTACAGTGGTTAGTCCGAATGGAGGTGAAAGCTGGATGGGTGGTACCACTCAGACTATTAGGTGGCGAAAAGCAGATGCCGGATTCGCTACCTATCGGATTGTGCTTTCACGCGACGGGGGGCTAACCTATGCCGACACTATTGCCCGTAACATACCTGCAAGCGAGACGACTTTTCGTTGGATTCTGTCTTGGGTAAATTCTGCCACCTGCAGAATAATGGTCCAGGCTTTGGATAGCACAGGTGCGTTTATCTGTCAAGATGTCAGTGATGGCAACTTTGTTATTCAGACTGCGGTAACAGTACTCGTTCCCAATGGTGGGGAGATTTTGGGTGGCGGTCTACCTTATACCGTAAGATGGCGAGTGATAGGTACGGGTTTTGCATTCTTGCGAGTGTTGCTTTCCACCAACGGTGGAATGACGTACACAGATACGATTGGTCAGGTGAGCGTGCAGGAAAGTGTCATTGTGTGGACACCGGCCTGGATGAATGTGAATACATGTCGTATCAGGGTTCAGGCGTTGGACAGCAGTGGCGCGGTGGTGGTGCATGATGCCAGCGACGGTAACTTCGCGGTGCGGACAGCAGTGACTGTAATGTCCCCGAACGGGGGTGAGTTTTGGGCCACTGGTGGTTATCGGACGGTAAGATGGACTCGAACAGGTGGTGGATTCAGTGGCTATAGACTTCTTCTTTCTATGGATGGCGGTTTTACCTTTAAAGACACCATCGCCCGGGATGTGAACCCGGCCGAGAGTAGTTTTGTCTGGGTGATACCAACCGCTAACTCCAGTACCTGCTGGCTTATGGTTCAGGCGTTGGACAGCGCAGGCGGCGTGGTATGTCAGGACGCCAGTGATGGCAGCTTTACGATTGCCGGCGTGGTAACCGTGTCGGTGCCAAATGGGGGAGAAGTCTGGGCCGGGAACGGCTTCCAGAACATCTATTGGAAGAAAACGGGCGTCAGTTTCGAATATCACCGGCTACTGCTTTCGCGCAACGGGGGACTTACCTATTCCGACACTATCGCGGCATATGTGGCGGCCGCAGAAAGCTCATACAGATGGCAGGTGTTTCCCGTCAATACGGATAAGTGTCGGGTGTGCGTGCAGCTAGTTGATGCGTCTGGTCAGGTGGTGGCTGCGGACTGGAGCGATCTTGATTTTACAATTGATTCGGACCCGCCTCTGGGTTTCAATCTGGTTCGACCGGCCAACTCTGCCTGGGCTAGCGGCACTCCGATTTTTATATGGAACAGCGCCAGGGACAATTTCGGTATTGGCTATTACCAATTGTTTGTAGATGGGATATTGCGTATGGACAGTATTGCCGATACTGTTTGTACGTTTCTGCCGCCGGCCCTCGGTGAAGGCCTAAGAACCTGGACGGTGAAGGCAGTAGACCGGGCTGGAAACGCACGGCAATCAACGCAGACTTTTTCAGTCCGTATAGATACCACCCCTCCAGGTCCTTTTCATCTGCTTGCTCCAGCCGAGAGTTCCTGGATCAGCCGGAGTCTGTCGGTCCTTTCTTGGCAAGCCTCGTATGATGTTGGTTGTGGGCTTGCCGGTTATCAGTTATGGATTGACGGAGTTCCTAACCGGACGGATCTGTCCGCAAGTCAGACTTCGTGCTTGCCCGTTGCTCCTCTGAGTTTAGGATTGCACTCTTGGCAAGTACGGGCAGTGGATAGCGTAGGCAATGTGCGGGTATCGACACAGACGCGTACGTTCGGGGTGGACACTGTCCCCCCAGAACCTTTTACTCTCGTTTTGCCCGATGATTCAAGCTGGGTTTCTGGGCGCCCTCGGTTTGTCTGGCACCAGTCGACTGATTCTTTGAGTGGTATCTGTCTTTACCGTGTGTATGTGTCCGGAACTGGGCGAGTGGATAGTATTCTGGCAACGGACACCAGCACGGTACCGACTTCTACCCTCGCCGAAGGACCGGCTACCTGGTACGTGCAGGCGATTGACCGGGCAGGCAATATACGTCACAGCCCGGTCCAGCGGATATTCGTGGATACCACCCCCCCCGCTGCATTCAGCCTTGTTTCTCCGTCTGATGGGGCGTACCAGACAATGTCCTTGCCGGAATTTATCTGGCGGCAGAGTACGGACGCAGGCGTTGGGTTCCAGAAGTACGAATTGTGGATTGATGGGGTACGGAACAGAGAAAGCTTGGGGATGCTGGATACGATGGCTTTGCCAGCCACGGCTCTGAGCGAAGGGATTCATGTCTGGCAAATACGGGCCTACGACAAAGTGGCTAACGTCCGCTTTTCTAATCAGAGTCGTCAGGTTACTTTGGATTGGACCCCGCCCGACACTTTCAGTCTTTCGTTTCCCCGCGAAAATGATACCACCTATGTACAACAGCCTGTCTTCTTCTGGCGGCCGGCACGCGACAGGGTTTCCGGTTTGTCCCGATACCAGTTGCTGATTGATGATACAGTCAGCAGAGACAGTATTGCGGAGTCTGATACCTTCGCCGTTCTGGTTTCTCCGCTTTCCTTTGGCAGCGTGGTCCAGTGGAAGGTGAAGGCTATTGACCGTGCCGGATTGGAGCGTCAATCCAGCAAGACTCACAGGTTGTATGTTGTCAAGGACAGCATTCCACCGACGATTCCGATTCAGGTGGCCCCAGGGCACGGTACCTATTGTCGGGATAGTGCGCCGACCTTCCGTTGGCGACGTTCCAGCGATACCTACAGTGGGGTGAGTCACTATTCTCTCCAGTATGCGACAAACCCTGTTTGTAGCATGGGAATTACCGTGATGGTGAGCGATACTTTCTATCAAGTTCCTGGCCGGCTGGCCGATACGGTCTGGTACTGGCGAGTGCGGGCTCATGACCGGGTAGGCAATAGGAGCGACTGGTCTTTGGTGTGGTTTTTTGAAGTGGATACTCGCATTCCGGCCGCTCCTATGCTGCAGCGACCTGTGCGAGGAGCCTGGTGTAACAGTCGGGAGGTGGTTTTCAGCTGGACGCCAACGTCTTGGGGCATACTGTCTCCGGTCCGTTACATACTGCAGGTGGATACTGTTGTTCATTTTACCCATCCGCGGACAGATACGACTGCTGCCACTATGGACACAATGAATCTGTTAGAGCGCAAACGTTACTACTGGCGAGTGCGTGCCTTTGACTTAGCCGGAAACCAGGGTCCTTTTTCAGCAATAGACAGCTTTGGAGTGGATGCGGATGTACCGACGGTTCCGGCTCCGGTTGCTCCTGACAGCGGCGGATTGCTCAATGACTCGCTTGTTCGATTTGTCTGGCGGCGTAGCTCAGATGCCCTGAGCGGAGTACGACATTACGTTTTGCAGTGGGCACCTGATTCTGATTTCGTTGGTGCTGTCACCAGAGATTCTGTTACGGATACAACCTGGGTGACAACGCCGCCGCTGATTGACACTGTTTGGTATTGGCGAGTAAGAGCGGTGGACAGAGCCCACAACCAGAGTAACTGGTCTTCAGTCTGGTCTTTTGCCAAGGACGCAACAGCTCCGGCGGTGCCGTTGCTTTTGGAACCAGTTCGGGGTTCCTGGAAGAACGCCCTACGTACTGTTTTTCGCTGGTCGCCGGTAGAGGATGAATGGCAGGGGTCTGGCTTTGGAATTTGCTCGCCGGTGCGTTACATAGTGCAGGTGGATACACTGCGCAGTTTCGTTTCTCCGTTGGTTGTAGATACCACCGCGTTCACCGAAGACACATTCGAACTTGGGGAGCGGGGGCGTTACTACTGGCGTGTGCGGGCTTTTGATTTGGCCGGAAACCAGGGCTATTTTTCCAGTTTGGACAGTTTTGGTATAGACTACACGGCGCCAACTTCTCCGATCATTGTGGCTCCGGACAGCGGCAAGGTATGTAACGATTCTGTGATGCGTTTTGTTTGGAGTCGGGCCAGGGACGTTTTGAGCGGCGTGGATCATTATCAGCTGCAGTATGGCCAAGACCCCGAGCTGGCTGATTCTGTTACGATTGATTCGCTTACGGATACAACTGCTGTTGTGGCACTGGTTGACGCTATTTGGTATTGGCGGTTGAGAGCGGTAGACCGGGCAGGCAATTTCAGCCTTTGGTCTAGCATCTGGAATTTTGAAAAAGATACAAGAGAACCCGAGCAGCCGACTCTTTTATCGCCGGTAGGAGGTGTTTGGATTGCGGACAGCTTCGTATGCTGTAACTGGAGTCGGGTTTTTCTGAGAGGAGCCGGAACGGGATTGTTTTGTACTTTGCCGAGTAATTCGGAGTGGGCCGAGCGGGTTCCTCTTTCTTTGGTGCGTTACATACTGCAGATAGATACGACGCTGGCTTTTGTACGGCCGCGAGTAGACACGCTTGATGATACAACCGCGACAGTAAACCGAGGAGAGGGACGTCATTTCTGGCGCGTGCGGGCCTTTGACCTGGCAGGTAATCAAGGAGCTTTTTCTCACGTGGACAGCTTCGGCGTAGATTTAACTAGACCGACGGTGCCGATGCTCGAACATCCGCCGGATAATTTTACACTGGTCGACTCCTTATGTACTTTTATTTGGCACTATGCCCAGGACTGGCCCAGCGGAGTGGCGGACTACAGACTACAGGTGGCATCTGATACCGGCTTCAGCCGGTTGCAGCGTGACACGGTAGTAGCTGATACCAGTTGTCGGTTGCTGGTCGCTGATTCGGTTTGCTACTGGCGTGTGCGTTGTAAAGACCGAGCCGGTAACCTGAGCAATTGGTCGGTTAGGCGCAGGTTGCGAGTAATCGGTCCGGGGGCAGTGGTGGAAAGGTCTCCACAACTGTTGTCGGGTGTTTTGGAGCTGGCGGGACCGGTTGTGTTTCGTGATCGCCTGGTGCTGACCTGCGTTCTAAGAAGAGAGGTGGTAGTGCGACTTTCTTTGTACAACAGTGCAGGTCGGGAGATGACGGTTTTTTGGTCAGGCAAACAGCCTGCTGGGAGATACAAGATTACCTGTAACAGTTTATCGATCCCTGCCGGCATCTATTTTCTCAGTCTGGATGCAGACGGTCTTGTGGCAAAACTAAAGGTGGTAAAGGCCGAATAGAAGACCAGACAGCGGGAGTTTTCTTGAAAACAATGATTGAAGGTCAAAAAACGGTTTTGGAGATGGCGAAATTTGGCTTAATTTTCAAGGTTGACAAAATGAGTTCTTTGGCTATATTACACGCCAGGCGCTAGAAATAGTGCCAGGGGCAATCCGCCCTTCCGCCCTGAAAAGACTAACAGGCAGCGGTAGATGTTTAAAATAGTGATAGAGAGGTTTTGTTTCTGTATTGAGTTATGAGCCTGATAAGGACATCGAAGAAGATACGTATTAAGCTTAAGGCTTACGACCACCGGGTGCTGGACCAGTCCGCTCGCGATATAGTGGATGTGGCCAAGAGGACTGGTGCTCAGGTTTCCGGGCCGGTGCCGTTGCCCACAAAGCGTACGCTGTTCACTGTACTGCGTTCTCCTCATGTGGATAAGAAGTCGCGGGAACAGTTTGAACTGCGGGTGCATAAGCGCCTGATAGAGATTTCTAATGCTACCGCTGAAATGGTGGATGCTTTGATGAAGCTGGAAGTACCTGCCGGCGTAGAAGTAGAGATTAGGTCAGCTTGAGCAGTATGGAGAACAAAGATAGCCGGAAAGCAAAGAATGCTAGCGCCCTCTTGGGTTTGAAAGGAACGATGACCCAGTTCTATGACAAACAGGGCCGTGTGGTACCGGCAACCGCAATAGAGGTAGGGACTAATTGTGTCGTGGTCGCGCGCCGGAGCGTGGAAAGGGACGGCTACGAAGCCGTCCAGCTTGGATTCGGCCGCGTGAAGCCGAAGCAGGTCTGTAAACCGTTAGCCGGACACTGCAAGCGAGCTGGCCTAGAGCAGGTTCATTTCCTTTGTGAAGTTCCTGCTCAGGGCAATGAGGGGCTGAAGCCGGGTGAGACGGTGGGGGTGGAAGTTTTTAAAGAGGGAGATTTGGTCCAGGTTACCGGTCGTACCCGGGGCAGAGGATTTGCAGGTGGAGTAGAGCGTTGGAACTGGGCGAGTGGACCACGTAGTCATGGCTCTATGTCTCACCGTCGCATAGGTTCAGTAGGTGCAGGGTCTTCACCCGGTCGAGTGCTCAGGGGAAGACATCTTCCCGGCCATTACGGGGTGGAGCGGGTGACGATACGAAAGCTGCACGTGGTAAAAGTGGAGCCAGAAGCAGGCAGACTATATGTCAGCGGTGCAGTTCCTGGTTGTCGGGGTAGTTTGCTTCTGGTGAGAAAGATGAAGGTAAGAGGCAAGGCTGAACAATGAATCTGACGGTTTTAGCGGTGGATGGTACCACTAAAGGGACAGTAGAGGTGCCAGATTCACTGTTTGGTCTTAAGCCTGAGAGGGGGCTTCTGTGGGAGACCGTACACGCTTACCTCTCTAATCAGCGTCAGGGTAATGCTTGTACCAAGACTAGAAGTACTGTTTCTGGCACCGGGAAAAAGCCTTATCGCCAAAAGCATACAGGGCGGGCACGACATGGCTCACGACGTTCTCCTATTTTTGTAGGTGGCGCCATCGCCTGGGGGCCGAAACCGCGTGAGTACTCCTTGTCTTTACCCAAGCACAAGAAGCGGTTAGCACTGCTGTCTGCTCTTTCAGCACAGAGGGAGGAAGGCAGGATTGTTGTTGTAGAAGATTTTGAACTAAGCCAGCCCAAAACCAAGGAGCTGGTGAGCTTGCTTGCCGCAATGGGTATTTCAGACAGGATGCAGGTAGCCACAATAACTCAGCCAGAGTCAGAACAGCAGCCGGTAGTTGAAGAGAGTTCGGTGCAACCTGGAGGCGAAGAAAAATTGACGGAAAGTGGAAAAGGTAAACTCAAGATGGAGCGGCAGCGTATTCTCCTACTGGTACCAGAGGCCAATCAGAATCTGGTAAGAGCTAGTCGTAACATTTCTTGGTTGACGGTGATGCCGGCTTCGCTTCTGAACACCTACGCTGTGCTTGCGCACAATCGGGTGATTTTTACAAGAAGCGCTCTGGAGCGGTTTATTTCTGTTCATGGTAAGGAAGGACAGGCAGAATGAAGGACCCGGACACTATTATCCTTGGCGCCTTGGTAACGGAAAAGGCTGAGCGGCTCAAGGCCGGACATAATAAATATACTTTTCGAGTCAATCCCAAGGCGAACAAAATTGAGATACGGCGTGCGGTTGAGCGGTTGTTCAAGGTACACGTGCAAGACGTTAAGGTGATGAATTTTCTGGGCAAACGCCGACGGATGGGGATGTTTTCCGGACGCAAACCGGATTGGAAGAAGGCAGTTGTTACCATAAAAGAAGGCGAAACAATACAGGCTCTGGAGCGGTGATGGCACTGAAACAGTATCGACCGGTTACTCCGGGACAGAGACATCGCACCGGTTACACTTTTGAGGAGATTACGAGGACGGAACCTTACCGCCCCCTGCTTACGGTTATGCGTAAAAAGGGGGGTAGGAATAATCTGGGCCGTTTGACGGTAAAATGCCGTGGAGGCGGAGAGAAACGTCACTATCGTTTGATAGACTTTCAGCGCAGTAAGCGGGGTGTACTGGGGACGATTGTTTCTGTGGAGTACGATCCCAATCGTTCTGCTCGTATAGCCCTAGTTAAGTATGCGGATGGTGAGCACCGTTACATACTCCACGCTGAGGGGATGCGGGTCGGAGATCAGGTGGCGGCTGGTAGAGAATTGCCCATCAGAGTTGGTTATGCTATGCCCTTGTCTGATATACCAGCTGGAGTAGAGATCCATAACCTGCAGTTGGAACCTGGGAGCAAGTCCTTTTTGGTACGTTCAGCCGGTACAGCGGCTCAGCTAATGGCTAAAGAAGATAAGTGGGGGGTGGTGAGACTGCCTTCCGGGGAGATTCGCAAGTTTGATTTGGGTTGCTATGCAACCATAGGTAGGGTATCCAAGGCCGAACATAAGGATATTTCCATTGGTAAGGCAGGAAGGACCAGACATATGGGGCGTCGGCCTCGAGTCAGGGCAGTCGCCATGAACCCGGTTGACCATCCCATGGGTGGCGGCGAGGGTAAGAGCTCAGGAGGTAGGCACCCTTGCTCTGAGTCTGGTTTTCCGGCTAAAGGAGCCAAAACACGCAATCGGAAGAAGAAGTCAACGCGTCTGATTGTGCAGAGGAGAAAGAAGTAACTATGGGGCGTTCCATTAAAAAAGGACCCTATATTGACGAAAAGCTTTTTCGTCGCATAAAGCAGATGGCCGAATCGGGAGAGAAACGGACCTTGAAAACCTACGCACGACGCAGTGTTATTCCTCCAGAGTTTGTCGGTTTTACGCTCGCGGTGCATGCTGGCAACAGGTTTGTTCCGGTGTACATTACTGAGCGTATGGTAGGTCACAAATTAGGTGAATTTGCACCTACGCGCGTTTTCCGTGCTCACTCGGGGCCACGCAAGAAAGGTGAGGAGCAGGCACAGACCACATGATAGAAGCAAAAGCAGTATCCAGATTCCAACGAGGTTCAGCGAAGAAGCTCCGACTGGTATGCGAATTGGTACGCGGAAAGGAAGTTCCTGAGGCAATGCGCATTTTACACTTCTTGGCTAAGCCAACCAAAGCTCCGGTGTTGAAAACACTACGTTCGGCGGTTGCCAATGCCATTTCTCTGGCCGGTAAGGCTAGGCTGAGCGAAAAGGATTTGGTAATTACCGACATACGAGCAGATCAGGGTCCAATGATGAAACGCTGGCGTCCTGGTCCCCGCGGAATGGCTTCCATCATACGTAAGCGTACTGTGCATGTGACGGTGAAAGTTTCGGCAAAAGAGCAGACTAAAGAACAGCCCCGGAGATCAAAAGGTAAGGACTAGTATGGGACAAAAGACGCATCCTTTGGGCTTCCGTTTGGGTATAACCAAAGGTTGGAAGTCAGCGTGGTTCGATAAGAAGAATTATCTGACTTATCTGCATGAGGACCTGCAGATCAGGCAGTACATAGAGGCCAAACTGCCGGAGGCCATGATCTCCAATATAGAAATCAGACGGGTGGCCAATCGTACCACCGTTACTATTTTTACGGCTAGACCCGGCATGGTTTTTGGTGCTCGACGGCAGAACCTGGAACTATTGCGAGAAGAGATAAAGAGATTGGTGGGCAGAGATGTGCAATTACTTGTAGAGGTGGTGCGGGTGCCTGAGTTGGAGGCAAAACTTGTGGCCCAGAGTATAGCTAGGCAGTTGGAGCAACGTGTGGCTCATCGCCGAGCGATGAAGAGAGCTGTCACTCAGGCACTCAGGCTTGGGGCACTCGGTATTAAGGTGATGGTAGCAGGTCGTCTGGGTGGGCGGGAAATAGCGCGTAGTGAGTGGTATCGCGAAGGTCGAGTCCCTTTGCATACACTGAAGGCAGATATTGACTACGCAGTGGATGTAGCAAAGACTATTGCGGGTACTGTGGGAGTAAAGGTTTGGATTTATAAAGGCGATATAGCTCTAGAACAGAAGGCGTAGTATTATGTTGATGCCCAAACGCGTAAAGTATCGCAAGGCGCAAAGAGGCCGGAGGAGCGGCAAGGCTACTGCGGCTAATCGGGTGGATTTTGGCGAGTTCGGATTGATGGCCTTGGAGCCGGCCTGGATAACTGCCAAGCAGATTGAAGCGGCCAGGTTGTGCTTGTCCAAGGTACTCAAACGGGCCGGAAAGTTGTGGATAAGGATTTTTCCGGACAAACCGGTTACCAAGAAAGCAGCTGAGTCTCGTATGGGTAAAGGCAAGGGTACGCCCGAGTTCTATGTGGCCGTAGTTAAACCAGGAACTGTCATGTTCGAGTTAGGTGGGCTTTCAGAGGCGGAGGCTCGTGCGGGTCTGGCTCTGGCTGCAAGCAAGATGCCATGTCGTACGCGTTTTGTGATGCGACAGGAGATGAGTTATGAAGGCTTCTGAGTTGCGCGAGCTTAGTACAGAAGAATTGGCCCGGCGTTTAGCAGAGTTGCGGGATGAATTGTTCAAGTTAAGATTGCGCCGGGCCAGTGAACCTTTGCCTAATCCACTGCGGTTGCGGATGTTGCGTCGCGATATTGCACGTTGTCTAGGCATTATGCGGGAGCGGCAGGTGTCTGAGAAACCAGCGGTGAGGAATGATGGATAGGAAGCGCAGGACGGTGATAGGTACGGTGGTTTCTACGGCAATGCAGAAAACCGCGGTGGTTTTGGTAAACCGGCTGGAACTGCATCCAAAGTACAAAAAGTACGTGCGTCGGCGAACCAAGCTTTACGCACACGACGAAAACGATGAATGTCAGGTAGGTGACCAGGTGTTGCTAATGGAGACGAGACCGCTGTCCAAATTGAAACGCTGGCGGGTGGTGAAGAAGATATGATTCAAGAATACAGTCGTTTGGTGGTTGCAGATAATACCGGAGCACGCATAGCGATGGTGATTCATGTTTACGGCGGCTCCAAACGCAAATTTGGATATCTGGGTGATACGGTATTCGTGACGATAAAAGATGCCATACCATCGGGGCCGATAAAGAAAGGTGACAAGGCAAAGGCGGTTATCGTCAGAACAAGAAAAGAGAGTAGAAGACCGGATGGAAGCTATGTGCGTTTTGACGATAATGCCTGTGTGTTGATTGATGACAAAGGGGAGCCGCGGGGCACAAGAGTATTCGGGCCGGTAGCGCGTGAGCTGCGTGAACGGAGGTTTACGAAGATTGTATCACTAGCCGCGGAGGTGGTGTAGTGAATCTACGGAAGGGCGATCTAGTCGAAGTTATAGCTGGCGACGAACGTGGACGCCGCGGCAAGATTCTCCGTTTGGAAGCCGACAGGAAAACGGGACGGGTGAGGGCAATTGTGGATGGTCTTAACTTGGCTAAAAAACATCAACGTCCTCAGGGGGCTACCAAGCCTGGCGGAATTATGGACCTGCCCAGTCCTATAGATATTTCTAATCTTGTGCTTTTGTGTCCGAAGTGCGGTAAGAAGGCTAAAGTTAGGCGGGAGCCGCACGAAGGTAGGCGGGTGCGGGTCTGCCGCGAATGTGACGAGATAATTGACGCATGATACCACGATTGAAAGAACAGTATTTGAAAAAGATAGTGCCTGCATTGATAAAGGAATTCGGGTACAAGAACAGGCATCAGGTACCAAGACTACTAAAGGTGGTAGTGAATGTAACTACCAAGGATGCGGTTGCCGATCCAAAGGTGTTGGACATTATCGCTGAGGACTTGGCTAAGATTACAGGACAGAAGCCGGCACGTACTCAAGCTAAGCGCGCTATCTCTGCGTTTAAAATACGCAAGGGCATGCCATTGGGATTGCGTGTGACTTTGCGCGGTGATCGTATGTATGAGTTTATAGATCGATTCTTCAATTTTGCCGCGCCTCAAATCCGAGATTTCCAGGGGTTTTCACCCGATTCGTTCGATGGTCGCGGCGGGTACTCTTTGGGTTTGTCTGAGCAGTTGATTTTCCCCGAAATTGAGGCGGCAAAAGTGAAAAAGGTAACCGGGATGAACATAACTTTTCAAACCAACGCCCGGCATGATGACGAAGCTAGGGCACTGCTGGCTGCACTTGGCTTGCCCTTCAGGAGGAAGTAGAGAATGGCTAGACTCTGTCTTATTGTAAAATTCAAGCGCACACCTAAGTTTAAGGTGCGTAAGCATAACCGCTGCTTGCGCTGTTTCCGGGCGCGGGCAGTCTATGCTAAGTTTGGTCTATGTCGTCTATGTTTCCGGGAGTTGGCTCTGAGGGGTGAGATTCCGGGCGTGCGTAAGGCTACTTGGTAGGAGGAGTTGAGTTGGACCCGATTGCCGATTTTTTGACCCGTATTAGAAATGGTATTGCCTGCAAGAGCAGGCAGGTGCGTGTACCTTATTCTAAGATGAAGTATGAATTGGCGCGTATTTTGTTGGAAGAAGGTTATATAAGCAATTTCCAGGTGGAAGGCGAAAAAGTGCACAAGAATCTGGTGATAACCTTGAAGTACACCGAAGACGGCAGTTCGGTAATAAGAGGCTTGGAACGTGTATCTAGGCAGAGTCGTCGGGTGTATGTTGACGCAAACTCGATTCCTCGTGTTTTGGGCGGGCTGGGGCTGGCCATAGTGACCACTTCTAAGGGCGTGATGACGGGACGCGATGCGGAACGTGAGCGTGTAGGTGGAGAACTTATTTGTAAGGTGTGGTGAGAAATGGCAAAAGCCTATCGGCCGATTGAGGTTATTCCGGGGGTCCAAGTAACGATAACAGAGGGAGCGGTTACGGTGAAAGGCAAACTCGGTTCCCTGAGTGTTCCGATCCCTCCCGGTCTTGTGGTCAGTACGGATGGGAAGTATATCACCGTGGAGCCGGGACCTGACGTTGGCCGGATACTGGTTGGTACGATGCGTTCTCATCTACGCAATGCCATGATAGGTGTGACTAATGGATTTGAGAAAGTGCTTCAGGTAAGGGGTATGGGCTATCGTGTGCAGAAGACTAAAGAAGGCGTACAGATATTATGTGGTTTTTCCCATCCGGTGGACGTGGCTGCTCCCGAAGGTATTACTTTCGAGGTTACCCAGAGTCCTAATCCGGATGATGTCAAGGAGCAGATGTTTGAGATTGCTGTTCGGGGCTTAGACAAACAGAGAGTAGGAGAGGTTGCTGCGCGAATCCGGGCCATTAAACCTCCTGACCCTTACCGGGGAAAGGGGATTCGCTATCGCGGAGAATACGTTCGTAAGAAAGCCGGCAAGCGAGCGGTAGTGGCGCAGGCGTAATCTGCTTGAATTGAACGAAGATTACAGTGCGGCGAGATGCCGCACTGTTTGTCTTTGCGGGGTGAAGTGTGCTTCTTCGGGTTGGGAAGATCTCTATTTTCGCGCTTCCCTGGCAGCGCGTTTGATGCAACCCAATACTGATTTGACAGATCGCAACTGCTACTGCTATTATCTGAAGGTGCTTCTAGCTAGTGGTGCGAGCCGTCGAAGGTTAGGTGGATGATAAGTCTGCTTCATCTCTTGACACTGTTTCTTATCGGAACAGGAACTGCTGATTCAGTAGAATCGGTGAAGTTTGTGGGCGGGCATGCTTTTTCGGCGCGGGTTCTGGGTTCACAGGTCAGTCTGCGACGTGGACAGATTCTGGAGGAACAAAAGATTGAAGAGTCTGCACGTAATCTGGAACATTTCTTGCAGGCAAATGGTTTTCGCAGGGCCCGTGTCAGTTGGTACCTGAAACCGGGAAAAAGGCACAACATTGTAGTGTTTCAGATTAATGAGGGAAGGAGAGCAAGGGTGGGTTCATTGAATATTTTGGGGGTGCAGAGTTTTGACAGTGTACGTCTGGTTAGGCTGTTGCCGGTTTCGCCTGGGAAATTTTACACATCAGCCGCGCTGGAGCTTTGCGAAGAAGCTGTAAGAACCTTCTACCAAAATTCTGGGTTTCCTTTTGTTGAGGTGCAGGCCAATTGGAGTTTTGATGTAGAAAACGGTAGACGGGAAGAAGTAAACGACACCCTGGCTCATTTGGTGTTGAAGGTAGCAGAAGGGACGCGCTGCTATCTGGGCGATATCAGGGTAAGAGGGCTACGCACAATTCGTCCTGCTACTGTGACTAGGGTTACGGAATTGCGGCCTGGCGAAATGTTCAGTCAACGACGTTTGCAGGAAGCCAGTCGCAGACTCTATGCCACTCATTTGTTCCAGCGCGTTTTCTATCATGTTCTCTGGCCTGATTCAACAAAGGACACGGTTGCTGTCCGGTTTGACGTTGTAGAACAGGAATATAGAGCGTTTTCGGTTGGAGCAGGGTTGGAAGCACCCCCGTGGCGAGCAGTGGCGTCTGGCGGGTGGGAGCATAATAATATTCTAAACCGGGGCCAGCAGCTTGAAATAGCCGCGGACTTTGGTTTTGATGTCAAGAGAAACTATCGTGCCTCCATAGATTTGCACTACCGTGTTCCGTATTTGGTCTTGACCAGGGTTGATTTTCAATCCCATCCTTTTTTCTACTGGGAAAAGGTTGATTCATCGTTTTGGCGCGAATACGGTATCGAAAATGGTCTTAGTCACAGTCTTTCCAAGTACGTTAACCTGGGGTTGTCTAACCGGTTTCGTCTGGTAGCTGATACCAGTCGGGGCATTACAAACCTGCTGGGATTGATTGCCCAGCATGATTCCCGTAACGATATTTTTGAACCGAGGGAGGGTATGTATCTTAGATTTGGAGCAGAGGCGGCGGGGGGAGTGTTACGAGGAGACAATGATTTTTACCGCCTGACCGGTGAGCTGAGGAGTTTCTATTTCGTAGGTTGTGTACTTGCTTGTAGGGTTTTCGCCGGCAGGTGTTTCCCCTATGGGAGAACCCAGCGCATTCCGTATTATGAGGGGTTTACTTTGGGTGGGCGCAACAGCCTACGGGGTTACGCAGATCAATCGCTTGGTCCAGATTCAGGCGTGGCAGGAAGGTTCGGTCCGGCGGTTTTGAATCACAATTTGGAGTTGCGTCTCGGTTATTTGTGGGGACGGTTGGGTGCGGTTTTGTTTTGGGACGGGGGAATGGTAATTGATTGGCCGGTTGGTAAGGATATGCCGACGTATGAACAATCTGCTGGCGCAGGACTCCGGATCCGTACCCCTATTGGTCCTTTGCGGTTGGACTGGGGAAGACGTTTGAGAAATGTACCTCCCGAAGATAGAGGTAGATTCTATCTAGGCTTGTTGCATGTTTTTTAGTCACGGAGAAAACAGGGTAGAATGAAGAAACGTCAGGCGGCGCGGGCGGGTGTTGTAATTGCAGGGTTATTAGGAGTAATAGTCCTGGGGGCTGTCTTGCTGAGTTGCTTCCGGCAGCAGATAGCGCGGTTGGTAGCCGACGCGGCGGTTCACTACGTCGGTCATTTACTCTCGGTAAAGATTACTTACAGACGTTTTTCTGGGAATTTATTGCGTACACCTAGGTTCGAGGACGTGGGCGTAGTTTTCGGGAAGGATTCCGTTAAAGCAAGTGAGATAACATTTAGCTATGATCCGCTGGGGTTCTTGCGCGGTTCAGTTCCGATTTCTGAGGTTGAAATACGAAACCCTACTGTGTTTATACATACGCAGTCAAGAGCCGGGGACAGAGAGCGCACATCTAAAACTGGCTGGAGGATAGGCAGATATCCTCGTTGGTATTTGCGTCGATTGCACTTGGACGGCGGAATGTTGTTCATGGACAATGAGCTAAGACTGGAGTCACTGGCCTTGAATGTGCGTGCGCATTCGAGGGTAGACCTTTTGAAGGCAGAACTTAGAGGAGGACGAGGAAAGTTCGTTAGGGAAAACATCAGTCTGCAGGAAATGCATGCCGATTTGATTATGACCGCTGATTCTCTTGTGCTGGAACAGCTGGGTGGGTCTACTTCTGGTTCGAACGTAGTGGGCAGACTGAGTATTAATTTGAGTCGGCAGGAGCTGACGGTGGTCCTAGACAGTGTCGTTATTGACTTGGCTGAGTTTGTGTCCATTCCGGGCAGAATTGGGATAAAGGGTTCGGGAACGAAAGGTGCTGTGAGACTTGAGGCAGAGGGTAATTACGTAATTGAAGGATTAAGGCCTGCTAACGTCTGTCTGCCTAGGATTGCAGGTAAACTCAGTTTGTGCGACAAGGGTATTGTTTTTGAAGCAGCAGGAGCAGATTCAGAACTGGGTTCCCTTGAGGCTCGGGGTACGTTTGAACTGAAGGAAAGACGCTATTCCGTGGAATTGAAAGTGACAGGAATGAAGCTAAGTGCGATTAGACCTTCGTTTGCTCCTGTTCGAATGACCTTTGACTTGCAGGCGAGAGGATACGGAGGCGACTCGGTGGCATTTTGGGCTGGGGCTCAGGTTCCGGAAGTGGGAGTGGAAACTTTACTGGTTTCCGGAAGGTACTTTCGTAATCGGTTTGGGTTGAAGCAGCTTGAACTACGGGGTGGGGTAGGAAGGCTCACTGTATCTGGTGAGGTGGAGCTGGGTGGGTTAGGAAGTAAAATTTTCTTGTTATCCATACCTGCTTGTTCAGTCAAGGCGGACAGTTTTGATTTGGGGCTCATAGCAGGATTGTGGTGCATTCCTGTTGCGGGCACACTCCGAGGAATATTGAGTGGGGCAGGTACGGTAGACAGCTTCGCTTTGCAGGGGAGTATGAGGGCTTCGGGGGTGAAGCTGTTCGGTCTCGGTATCACTTCTGCGCTGGCGGAAGTTGATGTAACTGTAAACAGTGGACTACGTGGTAGACTCGTGCTGGGAGCTGAGGGACTCAAAGGAATGGGTATCGAGGCTGATGCGGCGCAATTTGTTTTGCTTGATTCTGATGTGGATTTTCGCATTGACCGACCAGAGGACAGAGTCCTGGTCGGGGGGAATTTATCGTTGACTAAGAACAGAATCGAATGTGAAGTGCGCAGGCTGGAGTTTGCAACGCGAGAAGAAACGTTGACGGCAAACAGGCCATTTGAGTTTTATCTGGATAAGGATTCGGTGTTGGTTCGAGGGGTTAGTCTGCGGGCAGCTGACGGGGAACTGCAGTTTCAAGCTACTGTGGGTGCTCGGGTTCGTCGTGTGGAAGCAAAAGGAAGCAACTTCAACCTCCGCAAGTTGCAGAAGTTGTTACACTTGCCAACGGAAGTGTGGGGAACGTGTGATTTTGAGGTGTCGGGACAAGATACTTATCATTTGCGAACAGTAGTGAATGACCTAGAGGTTCCTTCAATAGGAATGAGGATGAAGAATCTGACGGCAGAGCTGGCAGCGAACGATAGCTGGGTAGAAATCAGAGATTTCAGGTTTGTTCATGTGAAAGACACCACCCGCGTTCATGGTAGTTTTTCTTATAACCCTGCGCATGGTCTAGTTCCTCGCCGTGTGAGCATACAGGCGGACATTGCTGACCCGGGAAGTTGGCCTATGTTTTTTCTCAGGCCAACGTTAGAGTTGGTGGAAGGCAAGCTGTTCGCCCGGCTCAGCTGGGAAGGAGATGTTTCAGAGCCGAACTTGAAAGGCAGGTTCAGAGTCGTATCAGGAAGATTGAAAGTTCCGGCGTTGAATCTGGTCTTAGAGCGAACAAATGCGGAATTCTCGGTACAGGGCAAGCGAATAGAGTTGGAGAAGTTGTCTGGTACTACCGGGGCTGGGTTGGTTACCGCCAGTGGTTTTGTAGACCTAGATGTGGGTTGGCTGGTGGATTCGTTACGGTTCAGGATAAGGCCGGAAGGGACAATAGTGAATCCTTTGCCGGAAGTATATGCAGTGATAGGAGGCGATATAGCGGTTGTCTGGCAACGGGGTTCTCCTTTGTCTTTGGAGGGTACGTTTGACGTAGCGGAAGCGCTGCTGGCTATTGGCTTTGGTCAGTCTGCGATTGCCGGGTCAAGTACAGATTCCGTCATCTACGACCTGCGAATTAGAGCTGAGCGCGGAGTTTGGCTACGAAACCCGATGGCGGACATTGAAATGTCTGCCGACCTGTTTTTGCGTAGAACTATGGAACGACAGATGTTCTCCGGTACTTTGAAGTCGCGGCAAGGAAGTATTTATTACCTGGACCATACTCTGAGAGTGACTCGTGGTACTATAGGCTTTGAGGGTATAGAACGCCTTGATCCAACATTGGATATTGAGGCTGAGTTGCCGGTGCGTTCTCGTTCGCGAGCTGGCGGGAGAGCACCGGATAAAATTATCCTGCATATTGCTGGAAGTTTGGAAAAGCCAGAGTTCAAATTTTCTGCTGAACCCCAGTTGTGGGATGAAGGACAAATTATTGCCTATCTGGGACTGAACGTTACTGCTGCTGATGTTGAACTTATGGACAATACGCAGAGGGCAACCCAATATTTGTCGGAGCGGCTTCTGGCTTATTTGCAGACGGAGGCGACTAAGCAGGTGCGACGGTTTGTGGGCTTAGACGAACTTCGGTTTGAGAGCGTTTTAGCAGGAGGGGAAGGTTATAGGGTAACTGTGGGCAAGTACGTGGGACGTAACCTGTATGTTACCTACACTCAGAATCTTGCCGGCGTGATGCAACCGGCATTTTCAATAGAATACTACCTAGACCGTCGCAATGAGATTGTCGGTGAGAAATCTCCTGCGGGACGGTATTCCATCAGGTATCGGTATAAGTTGAGATACTGATGGGAAATAAGCAGCGTAGAGAGACTGATGCGTACGGAGCTACTTGGCAAGAGCCGGTGTCGTCAGATGCTTTTTCCTCGCCGATGGCTTTCTGCAATGTAGTAATCCGTCGTACCCGGCTTGATGCGCTAACCTACCATTATGATCCGGCTACATCGGGAGAATTGCATGTTGGAGACTGCGTGCAGGTGACGCTGCGGGGTCGGAAGGTACAGGGCATAGTCACCGAAATTATCAAAGAATCCGAGGTGAAAAAAACTCTTCCTGTCCTTAAGCTACTGGAGCGTTCTCTCGTTAGCCAGCAGTTGCTGCTCTTGTTCCGGAGGGTTGCAAAATACTACTGGGCAAGATTGGGAGAGGTACTCAAAGTTGCCCTTCCGCCTAACATAGGCGCCTATCGAACTCGTCGCACCAGAGACGTAGATACGAGTCAGCTCGTAGTCTGTGAGGATGCTACAGACCGGTCGTCTGTCAGTGAGGTACGTTTTCAAGATAACCGATTTCGTGTGTTTTTTACCTTTGCTGTTGCGTTAAATTCAACGGTGGAAGAGTTCTTACAGGTACGCGGCAGGCAAGGAGGAGTGATTATTCTGCTCCCCATTGAAAAGTTGCGGGACTGGAAATCTTGTTTGCATTCTCGTTTTGGACAGCGAGTAGTTGAGTATCATCATGAGATGAGCGAAGCACAGAGGAAACGCGCCTGGCAACAGATACGCAATCAGCATAATCCTTTAGTTCTTGGTGTGAGATCTGCTGTATTCGTGCCGGTTCAGCGGCTCTCCGGTGTTGTCGTAGTAGAAGAGCATAGTCCTCGTTTTAAGGAGGAGCGACATCCTGCTTATCACGCCCGAGACGTAGCCATAGCAAGGGCCAGAGTAGCCGAATGTCCGGTTCTTCTCTGTGATTACACGCCTTCTCTGGAAACTTGGTACAATTTGAAAGCCGGAGTTTATGTTCCATTGGGAACAGCCATTGCTGGAGATCACTCTGCCCGCGTTTTTGTTGTTGATATGAACCTGCACCGCGAAGGGCTTTTTTCTGAGAGGCTAAGACGCGAAATGGCGAAGGCACTGGAAGGTGGTAGTGTTATTCTCTACATGAATCGACAAGGATTGTCGCGTTATGTCGTTTGTACGGAGTGTGGCTGTGTTCTGCAGTGTAAACAGTGCAATATTCCGCTGGTACTTTATGCAGATCAGACAATGGTGTGCAGCTTGTGTGGGGCAAAGGTTCCGGCACCGGAATGCTGTCCTAATTGTCAGGGCTATTGCTTCGAACTTCGCGCCCCGGGAATAGAAATGTTAGTACGTGAGGTAAGAAAGCTTTTTCCCCGAGCGCGGGTAGAGAAAGTTAGTGAGCGTGGAAAGCTGCCGTCTGCGCTGCCGGCAGAGCCGGGTACCGTCTTTGTCGGAGCACAGGCGCTCCTTTATCGCAGCTGGCCAAGCACTACGCGATTGGTAGCTGCGGTGCGGTTTGACTACGATTTGATGCTGCCAGATTTCCGTTCTCAAGAAAGGGCTTTTCAGACGCTGTATGAAATGGTGTACAGAGCGAAAGCTCTAGGAAGTAAGCTTTTGGTTCAGACTTGGCGACCAGATAACCCGGCTGTGCGTTGTGCCGTTGAACAGGATCTGACAGGATTCTTGGAACAGGAATTGCAGGCACGAGAGCAGATTGGTTTTCCGCCGGTAAAAAGGCTGGCTCTTATCGAACTTTCCGGCAAGAACGAGAGGGCTTGCAGGCATGCAGAAAGGGTATCGGCGCTTCTTAGCCAATATCCAGGTTTAGACACTCTTGGACCTGTATCTGTACGGTCCGGCCTTTACCGACTGTTGGTGAAGATTCCTCGTTCCACCAGCTTAGACCGATTGATTACTCCGGACCAGCTGTCGACACCAGGGGTGGAGGTTAGGGTGGACATCGACCCTATGAGGTTATAGAAAGTTACGATCTGGCTTTTGCTTGACGGCTGTCAATTTGGTTTCTATGCTTACTGATAAAGCTATATTACCCGGGAGGAACAATTGTCTGAGAGACAGAAATTGATGCGAAAAAGCAAGACCGGCCTGCAAGCGCAACTGGTTAGGTCACCTGCTTCAAGGCGTGGGGCTGCGGTGTCCGTGTCGGTGATAAAGGCTGATATCGGAGGTTATGTAGGGCATTCTGCTAGCCATCCGGAGATTCTGGGCAGGGCCCGGGAACTTTTGGAAAAAGCCAAAAGAAAAGGAGTGCTGATAGATTTTCACGTAACCAACTGCGGAGATGACCTCGATTTGATAATGACCCATACAAAGGGTAATGATAGTCCGGCTGTCCACAAGCTGGCGTGGGACGTATTTACTAGTTGTACCGCCTTGGCTGCGGAATTGAAGCTCTATGGTGCGGGGCAAGATATATTGGTCGATGCTTTCTCGGGAAATGTCAAGGGTATGGGCCCTGGGGTGGCCGAGATGACTTTTGTAGAGCGCAAGTCTGAGCCAATTGTTGTATTCTGTGGTGATAAATGTGCGCCGGGAGCGTGGAATTTACCGCTTTTTCGCATGTTTGCCGATCCTTTTTGTACGATTGGATTGGTGATAGATCCGACGATGCATGACGGTTTTCGTTTTGAAGTGCACGATGTTCATGGCGGTAAGGATATTTTGCTTGCTTGCCCTGAAGAGATGTACGACTTGCTGGTTCTGGTGGGTGCACCAGAGAACTACGTAATCAAGAACGTATTTAGGAAAACCGGGGATATCGCAGCCACCAGTTCTACCCAGAAACTTGCCCTTATTGCAGGGCGGTACGTAGGCAAGGATGACCCGGTTATGATAGTGCGATGTCAAGCAGGCTTCCCTGCTGTAGGTGAAGTTCTGGAGCCTTTTGCTTTTCCGCATCTGGTTTCTGGTTGGATGCGAGGTTCTCATTATGGGCCGCTTATGCCCGTGTCGCAGGAAGAAGCCACTCCTTCCAGGTTTGACGGGCCGCCGCGAGTAATAGCTTTGGGTTTTCAGCTAAATGATGGGAGATTGGTTGGACCGAGAGATATGTTTGCCGACCCGTCTTTCGATTCGGCTCGTAAGCAGGCCAACGAAGTTGCAGATTATCTGCGGAGGCATGGCCCATTCGAACCACATCGACTTGGCTTGAGGGACATGGAATACACTACTTTGCCACAGGTACTGGAAAAGCTCATTGGTAAGCGAAAGTAGGTGTAGATGTCAGCAGTTAATGAGCCTGCGTTGCCGGACTCTTCTTCTACTAGCAGAATGACGTACCAAGCTTCCACAAATGACATAGAATCTGTGCGTAGACTCAAAGATGCTCGTCAACGAATTGAACAAGAGGTGGAGAAAGTGATCGTGGGACAGAAGCAGGTTGTTGAGCAGGTTTTGGTATGTCTTTTGGCACACGGACACGCTTTACTCATCGGCGTCCCGGGACTAGCGAAGACGCTTCTTGTGAACACGTTGGCTAGGGTACTAGACCTTTCTTTTCAGCGCGTACAGTTTACACCGGATCTTATGCCTTCTGATATTACGGGTACCGAGATAATTGAAGAAGACCAGACTACGGGCAAGCGAGTATTTCGGTTTGTTGCCGGTCCGGTTTTTGCTAATGTGGTATTAGCAGACGAGATAAATAGGACCCCTCCCAAAACTCAAGCAGCATTACTGCAGGCGATGCAGGAATACAGAGTTACTGTGTCTGGCCAGACTTATGAGCTGCCTGCACCATTCTTCGTGCTGGCGACGCAGAATCCGATTGAGCTTGAGGGTACCTATCCTTTGCCAGAGGCACAACTGGACCGTTTTATGTTCTCCATTCGCATCGACTATCCCTCCTTGGAGGAAGAAAGAGAAATTGTAAAGAGCACAACTTCTGCCTACTTACCCAAGCTGGCGAAGATACTTTCTGCTTCTGAGATAATAGAATTGCAAGCTTTGGTACGTCGGGTTCCCGTGGCCGACGAGGTTATTGACTATGCGGTAAGGCTAGCCGCGAGCACAAGACCTATGGCTAGTAGCAGCCCGCAATTTGTTAAAGACTGGGTAAGCTGGGGTGCGGGCCCTCGGGCTTCACAGTACCTGGTTTTGGCCGCAAAGACTCGCGCTCTTTTGGCAGGACGTTATACCCCGACGCGGGAGGATGTGAAGTCTGTGGCTCAGCCTGTGTTGAGTCACCGTATTGTTACTAATTTCACAGCAGAGGCAGAGGGTATAAGGGCAACAGACATTGTTGAACGTTTGCTGGCGCTTGATTAGCAGGATGAGATAGATAGAGGCAAACTGATGAGTAAGGTTAATCCTTGGCTGGTGCATTTACGGAGTCTGCACAACGGGGAGAACAAGTTGGCTCTTGAGGTGGATATCGAAGATCTGGGCGGTACAGTGCGAGAGGTTGCTGAAAACCCTTTATTTGAGGCGTTGCTGGGACCCTTGGCGGCGAGGTTGTTGATTGTGAAGTCGGGAAGGGGCATCATGGTAAAGGGAAAGGTTGAATTCGAAGCGCGGTTGCGATGTGCGATTTGTGGTCGGCTCTACGAGAGCAGTTTCTGTGAAGATTTGAGCTGTGAGTTTGTGAGTGAGGAAGAGAGGGAGATAGTAGAAAAAGAGTTGAATGGTGCAGAGCTTGAACAGGAATGGTTGCAGGGCGATATTTTGAATCTGGCGCGACCGCTAAGAGACACGATACATCTGGCTATACCTATAGCGCCGGTTTGTGGACAGGAATGCGAGGTGGAATAATGAGCGTGAGAAGAAGAGTACGGTGTTTTTTATATTGGTGGCATGTTGAGTTCTCGCTAAGCCGAATTGTGTTGATTTGCCTGGCTTGGGGGCTCTGTCCAAGATTTGGTTATGCGATGTTCGAACGGAACTGGGCGACTGTGCGTGCTGAGGGTATGGGAGGTGCTTTTGTCGCCATTGCTGATGACGCCGGAGCTGCTTTGTTGAACCCGGCGGGTCTTTACCAAGTGGACGTGCGGGAGTTTACCGGAGGGTACAAATGGCTTTACGGAGGAGTAGGTACAGATCTGCATTCGGCGAATGCCATTTTTTCACTGCCTGTGGCTAGAATTGGAACGACGAGTTTAGCTTTGGTGGAGACCGGGTTTGAACAACATTCAGAACGAACAGTGCGTCTAAGTCACGGTATAAGTCTCGCGGAAGGTCTGGCATTTGGATACGGTCTGTCGGGATACAATCTATATCAAAAGAATATAGGCTCTGGCTACGGGTTTGGGCTTGATTTGGGCATGCTTGCACGGGTTTACAGGATTTGGACGCTGGGTTTCTCGGCGCGCAATGTTAATTTGCCGCGTATCGGGAGAGGTGAGGAAGGAGAACTCCCCAGAATGCTTGTTTTTGGCGTGGGATATTCGCCTAGTCCGGGTATCCGCTCGGCCCTGGATTTGGAAAAGGAGCCGGGTAAGGGTACGCGTTTGCGGGTTGGCCAAGAACTACGCATTATTCAGGATCACCTTACTATTCGCGTCGGTGTAATTACGCTACCAGTCAGCTTTACGTTTGGTTTCCGAGCTGGAGTCAGGTTTGCTAGTCTGGATTACGCTTTGGCGACGCATTCTGAGCTTGGACTGACGCACAGTTTTGGTGCCGTGTTGCAGTTCTGAAAATACAATGAGAAACCGTTTCGCCATTCTATTCAGGGGAAGAGTCTGTCCTGACGACCCCGGACTTGGCCGGCCGTCGTGGAGCAGAAGTGACGGCTGTTGGTTTTTGGTGTTGTTAGGGGCGATGTTCTGGCAGGTTTCGTCGGGTGCAGATAACTTTGCTATACCGAGTGGTCAATTGGATATTAACCGGGCGACAAGGGCGGAGATCATGCAGTTACCGCTTGACTCGGCGCTGGCCGAGCGTATCTGGGAATATCGACTGGACTACGGTCGTTTCAACAGTATTTACGACCTGATGCAGGTCAAGGGCATGACGTCATCAACCCTCGAGGTACTCAAACCTCTGATCTATGTTTCGCCTTCGCCAGAAGATGAAGCCAGAGTACGTCTGGTGCATCGTCTTCAGAGACAGTTGGCTTCAGAAGAAGGGCCGACAGCGACTGCAGTAGAGGATTGGCAGGATTTGCTGATTACTCCCATGAATATCAATCGGGCCTCTATAGATGACCTGCTGGCTTTGCAAAACGTATCATTGGTTGATGCAGTTGCGGTTGCGAAGTATCTAAGGTCAGGCCAGACTTTTGCAGAACGCAGGGACCTCGCAAATCGCGTAACGGGCCTTTCCAGTTATGGTTATCGTAACATACGGAATTTTGTCACGTATCAGGATCCGCCGCCATTCGGATTCGGAGGAAACTACCGGCTGAGTTTTGGAACAGACCCGGAGTGGGAACTGACTGCTGGGCCAGGCGAGTTCAAGCAGGCCCTAGTAAAATTGCAACAAGATTCGGCTAAGTTTCGAGAAGCGGGTTTCACTCAGGATGAGATAGAGTACGTTCGGAGTCAGCTTGAAAAAGAACAACAGTATGTGGTCGGCCTCAAGAACCGGTCCAGCGTACGCAACCGGTTACGAGTTAGGGTTGGTGACTACGTTCGCGTCGGTGCCCGGCTGGAGAAAAAACTTTACGAATCCTGGAAACAGCAGGAGGTGCGCGGTTCAATTGGTGTGCAGCAGCTGGGGCCGTTGCGGAGGCTGTTTCTAGGAGATTTTCGTGTGGCTTTGGGCCAGGGGTTGCTGTTGGATAACAACCCAGAACTAAGGGCTAGGACATATGACCGGGCTCAGGGTATATTTTCGGACCTGTCTGAGAATCCTGGTTTTGAGTTTCGTGGTGGCGCAGCCGAGATAATATGGAATCGTCTAGGTCTTCTGGGCTTCTTTTCCAGCTCTAAGCGTGATGCAATACCTAATCCGGACGGCACAGTTAACTACTACATTATTACCACCCCGCGCTATCCGACTTTCAGAGATATTCTGGGCGAGAAGAATCTTGGCGGTAGTGTGCGATTCGACTTGTCAAATTTGACTTTCCTCCCTACTGGCACGCGATTGAGTTTCAACACTCTGTCGGTCAGCTATGACCGCGAGATGAAGCCTGACCCTAGGTACCTTGATATGCCGGGAGACGCGGAAGTGTTGGGCGATCCTAACTATCTTAGGTTAAGCCGGGTCAGAAAGCGTCTATTCTATGGGGCTGACGTGAGAATGGTGGTGGAGAATGTGTCCCTGGAAGGAGAAGTGGCCTTACAGCCTGACATCGCCAATGCGTTTCTGACTTCGGAACATATGGCGAAGGCGTATCTACTGAAAGCTAGAACCCAGTACAATTACCTGTACGTGACTGCATTGTACCGGCATTATGATCTGGACTATGACAATCCCTATAATCGTGGTTACTGCGAACAATTGCGATTCGAAGACACGCCGCTAGAGAAATCGTACCGTGTAATCGATCCGGGATATGCCGCTTTGCAGAACTCCCCCACTCCTAAAGCCGAAGAAGGGTTTCTTCTCGATACACGCTATCAGATTTCGCGACAGATTACATTTACTCGTGTTTACATTGACGTCTGGCGCAATCTCGCCTGGGGCGTTGACAACTATCGTTTTCAAGGAGAAGTGGAGTGGAGACCTGTATTTCCAGTCAGGGTCAGGTTCAAGCAGAAGCTGCAGAGTAAAGGTTTGCCCAAGCCAGCTTTGTCTACTCGTTCTTTTACAATGGAGTCCTCGCTGCGCGTCATGGCTAGCCTTACAGACTGGGATTTCCTGACTGGGGAAGTGCGCGAAGGCAAGGTGTTCTTAACTCCGAGCATGCAGTATGCAGAGCGGGCGAGCATATCGGGTAATTTTCTGGCTATACAGTGGGATCACAATTTTTCCGACGATTTCAACGCCGAGCTGGGAATTGCTACCTGGTTGACACGGGGCATGTCGCAGTGGATATTCGAAGACACCGGTATCGATTTTCTGGACGGAGACGGCCTCAAGTGGTACCTGGCGCTGTCAGACCGTATCTCAGAGAGGCTGCTACTGTACTTCAAAGCCAAGCACAAAGTAAGCATCTACCCACACACCGGACTGGGTAACAACGAGAAAATACGCTATCCGGGAAGTTTGGAGCCGGTTCGTGACTTCATAAGCAGGGATAATAGGTTTGCTATTAGTCTGCAGATGGACTTTTTTTGGTAAGGAGAATAGGACAATGATTGCAGATATTCATCGGGGAAAGTCTGGGAAACGGAGCGTGTTTTATGCTGCGTGTTTGATTCTGCTTCTTTTCTCTGGCTCGACGCATGCCTTGATGCCGCTGCGTAATTACTGGGGCGAACGAATAACAATTTACAGCGCGAGAGATTTGGCTTTTCTGGGAAGTTCGGGTCCGGGCTCCGGGGCAAGTATTCTGTTTAGTCGTCCGGCGCTGATGGGGGCCATGGTTAGACCGAGTTTGGAACTCACCTATATGGCGAATATTGTTTCTGAGCAGCGTACGCGCACGGTTTACGATGAGTTCGAAAATACGCTTGGGGAAGCCATATTTGCAGACAACGTTACGGCTGCCGGATTGCCCGGGCCTTTGGCTGTGAATTATCCCGTTTTGCGCGGGCTGGTGGTGGGTGCAGGTGTTGCCCGGATAGTTGATTTCCAGTACCGGTACAGGAAAGAATATCGAGATAATTTCTATGCTCTGGTTGGCGAGGATCGAATCGTGCAGACTGGTGAAATTTTCGTGGGTGGGGCAGGAGTTAGTTATCGTCTGGCGGAGTGGTTGGCTGTGGGCGCAAGTGGCGGCTATGTTTCCGGCAGGAGAAATCTGGAGTCGTGGGAAATCAGAATTCCGGATACCACTTATTGGTACGAGTCCGGGAAGCCTGAGGGTGTGGCTTATACGGGTAACATTGTGGTGGGTCTGAGCAGTCGAGTTCAGGGAAGTTTGGGATTCGTTGGTCCTCTTAAGCTGTTCAAATGGCAGACCTCTCCCGGTTCACGCGTCGACGTAGTATTGCCTTGGCGGGTATTGGCAGATGTGTCTTATAGAGCGGCAGGTAAACTGCCCAGCCGAGTATTACTGGAGGTTGGTTACAGTGCCTGGCGGTCCCTAGATAGTAACTATGCCGGGGTTCTGGACGTGCGGGCCGGGGTAGAGCATACGATGCTTAACTTTGTAAAATTGCGCTACGGTTTTGGAATAGAGCCTTCACCATTTGATCCGACTATTCAGCGTGTGGGAGTAGGGACGGGGATTGGTCTGGATGCTGGAGTTTGTTTTTTTGATTTCGGAGCGATGTTTCGACGTGAGGTGGTGGGGGATGGTCTTCTGCGTGGAGAGGTTACTCCAGAAGATCAGAAGGTGTATCAGACCGGTACCGTGCTGGGTATTACGGTCAGCAGGGGGTTTTAGGTGCGCAGCCTGAAGTTGCGAACACGGTTCGGGTCTTGGTTGACTGTTCTGGTGTTGGCGCTTGGGCTTAATCTGGTCTTGGCTGGCGTTCAGCACATTTATATCGTTCATACGAATGATATCCACGGAGCTCTGCTGCCGGGAACGGCGTTCTGGTTGAATCCAGATTTTCCCCCGCCTCTGGCTAATGCGCCTGGTGCTTTGGTACTGATAAGGGAACTGCGAGAGGAAGCCGCCAGAAATGGATACGGTTTTCTCCTGCTTGATGCTGGCGATGTCTTCAGAGGGACGCCGTTGGGCGATTTTACCAGAGGACAGGCCATAGTTGATTATTTCAACCGTGCCGGGTATGACGCTGTTGCTGTTGGTAATCACGATTTCGACGTAGGCTGGTGGACCTTGAAGGAGCTGGCGGACAGTTCTCAGATGCCCTGGATTTGTTCCAATTTGAAAGTGGCTGGTACAGATACGGCACCTGGTTTCTTGAAGCCGTATGTCCTGTTTGAGCGGGGTGGTATCAGAATAGGGGTGTTTAGTCTGGTCACCAAGTACCTGCACGGCATGGTGACGGATAGCATGCTGGGCGACCACGAAGTGAGACCTTATGAGGAAGATACGAGGCGAGTGCTGGCTGCTTTGCGTGCTGCCGGGGCTGATATTATTGTTGGTCTCACGCATGTGGGAGAAAGACACGACAAGAGGCTGGCGGATTCTATCTACGGCATTGATGTGATTATCGGTGGGCATAGCCATTCCGGCATCCAGCCGCCCTACACTGCGCCAGCCAGTCATACTATCATCCAGCAGGCATATAGTAAAGGTTCAGCCGTGGGTTTTCTCGACCTGACTATTGATACGCAGACAAAGAAAATCGTTGGTTACACAGGACGTTTGATAAACACTTATGGAGAAGAAGTACCAAAGGACTTGGAGTATTTGGCGTATCTGGAGTCATTGAGGGTAAAGGCGGAAGCAGGATTTGACGTGGTGATCGGCAGGAGTGTGAGGGAGCTGACACGCAGTGGTATGGAAGAGTGTCCTGCCGGGAATCTTATTACCGATGCAATGCGTGAATACGCCCGAGCCGACATTGCGATGCACAATTCTGCTGGAATACGGGCCAATTTTCCCGAAGGAGATATTACCTACCGCCATGTGTATAATGTAGACATCTTCGGTAATACGCTAGTGGTAGGAACTTACACAGGAAAGCAAGTTTTGGAGATGCTGGAAGTATCCGTGAACGGACATCATGCCATATTCCAGCTGTCGGGTGTGAAGATGACCTACACGAAGAAGAAACCTATTGGTTCCCGGGTCTTGTCTGTGACTGTTGGAGGCAGACCGCTGGATTTGGAAGGAACCTATGTCGTGGCCTCCAATTCCTATCTAGCAGCGGGAAGCGGTGAGTATGCCGTGTTCGCTGCTGCGCAGGACCTAGAGGACACCTATGTACCCTTGCGTGACGTCATCGCCCACTACATCCGCCGTCACTCGCCAGTGGATGCCCGGGTAGAGGGGCGCATCGTTCTGGTAGACAAATAGAACAAAGACTAATCGGTATGTGGCCTATTCGGTCGGTGGACGACGTGGTTGTGCAGCGGATGGCTCAGACTGCTCAAGTTTCTCCTTTGATTGCGCGCATTTTATGGCTGCGCGGGGTAAGAGATGCAGAGGCTGTGCGACGTTGGCTTTCGCCTTCTTTTTCGGACTTGCACCCTTCGGTTTTGCTTCCTGATTACAAGCCTGCGGTGGAGAGAATCAGACAAGCTATTGCCGCAGGCGAAGGTATCTTGGTGTGGGGACACGACGATATGGACGGTATTTCTGCTACTTGCGTTCTCTATCGTTTACTTTCCGACTTGAGAGCCAACGTGAAGTTCTATGTGCCGGTTCGGGGAGTGGAAAAGCACGGTCTGTATGCTGAGAGAGCTCTGGCTTTCAAAGCGCAGGGCGTAAAGTTGATTGTGACAGTTGATTGTGGTATTACCAACATAAAGGATGTGGCCCAACTGAAGCGGGAAGGAGTGGACGTAGTCGTAACCGACCATCACGAGGTCATAGAAGGTCTACCTGAAACAGTAGCAAGTGTGGATCCGAAGCGACCCGACTCGCTTTATCCCTACCGGGGTTTGGCTGGTGTAGGGGTGGCCTTGAAGCTCGGTATGGGTCTGGTTTCAGAAATGTTGGGTATAGGTTTTGCCAGTTTCTTTTCGACCCAACCTGATTTGGTAGTACTTGCGGTGCTGGGTACGATTGCTGACCGTGCTCCTCTCACGGGCGAAAATCGCACTCTGGTTATGTTGGGGATGAAGTTTCTTGACCGGGTTAGACAACCGGCTCTGCGATTGGTTGTTGAACGGTTGGCCAAATCTGGGACCCTGGTTCCTGCCAAGATGGTAGTTGAATTGCCCCAGTTGTTTGCGGCAGCCGAGGGAACCAGTGGGGTTGAGAATCTCCTCAGCCAAGACGAAGCACGGGTACGGGAGTGGTTGGACGTGTTAGAGAGACGAGCGGCGGCGTGGCGTGAGGAGGCGGCAAAGTCGCTGGAACTTGCTTGGAGTCTGGCGCAGTTGGGCGATGGCATTGTGCTGGCGCGCAGTCGGGAGTTCGGTATACGTACACTGGGGTACTGTGCGACGCGGCTTAAAGAACGTTATCGGGTGCCAGCTCTGGTTATGGGATGGCGTGGCGATGCTTGGATAGGCGAAGGTAGAAGTGTTGAAGGCGTGAATTTGGTAGAAGTTCTGCGTGAATTTCGCCAGTACTTTATAGATTACGGGGGACATAAAGCTGCCGCTGGTTTCACCATTCTTGACGAAAAGGTGGAAGAATTTATTCGGGCTGTGGAGGCTTACGCCCACGAGAATATCGCACCCCGGTTGTCACCTGCGCCGGGGGTAGAAGCTGATGCAACTCTGCCGTTGGCCCAGTTTGATGTGGCGTTGCGAGCGCTGGCGCCTTTTGGTGAAGGTAATCCGGCCCCTTTGTTTGTTTCGGAGCCGGTAAGTCTGAAGCCGATTTCCGGGGGATGGGTTTGTTCTGCACGACCTGAACTGTTGATTCGGCCGGCAAGGCCGGATTTGTGGACAGGGTCGGAGCCAGTGCTACTACTCTATACGATGGAAGATAGTGGCAACTTGCTGGTACTGGACGTAAAACCGGCCGCTGTCTAGTAACACAGGAATGCCAGAAAAAGCGGTTTTTGTTTCCCGCAAACGGAGTCGAGGTCGCCACGCCTGGGTGTTTTCCAATGAAGTCCAGCGTACGGAAGGAAATCCGGGCCTCGGTGATACGGTGAGAGTTTATGAGCGGTCACGGCTTGTGGGGTCAGGACTGTATAATCCCCACTCGCTCATTCGTATCCGACTTTATTCAGATAAAGACGAGGAGTTAGATGCGGAGTTTATAAAGAGGCGTCTGCAGGCGGCATATGAATACCGTTTGGCACAACTACCCGGGGAGACCGACTTCCGGCTGGTTTACGGTGAAAGCGACGGGATTCCGGGTCTGGTAGTGGATAAGTATGGCAACCATTTCGTTGTGCAGATTTATGCCGCAGCCATGGAGTTACGTAAGGAACTGATAGTTCGGGCGTTGCTGGAGACGTTCCCCTGTGAATCGGTGTACGAAAAAAATGATTTTCGGTTGAGAGAAACAGAGGGGCTGGAGCGAAGAGAGGGGTTGTTATACGGTCGGGTACCAGAAAGGGTGGCAATATCCGAGAACGGAGCAAGGTTTTATGTGGACCTGGCGCAAGGACAAAAAACGGGTTATTATTATGACCAGCGCGTAACCCGGAGACGGGTGAGGGAATTGGCAAAGGGCAAGCGGTTTCTTGATGTATTTTGCTACACGGGAGGATTCGCTGTTAATGCAGCCTTAGGTGGCGCAAGAGAAGTGGTAGGGGTGGATGGTTCTGCCGCTGCGGTACAGCTGGCTACAGCCAACGCCAAGTTGAATAATGTGGGTGATGTATGTAGATTCGAGGTGGCTGAGGCTTTTGAATATCTGGGAGCATTAAGCCGTGGGGAGCCGCGTTACGAGGTTATCTGCCTGGACCCTCCTTCTTTTATCAAAAGCCGAAAGGAAAAGGAAGCAGGAGTCAGAGGATTTAGAGTTATAAACGCATTGGCTATGAAGGCATTACCAGCGGGCGGTGTTCTTGTTACTTGTTCCTGTTCACACTACCTATTTTGGCAAGATATGCTCGACATGCTGGTAGCGGCAGCGCAGGATGCCGGACGCAGTTTTGTGATTCTGGAGCGTTTGACCCAGGGTCCTGACCATCCGGTACTGCTAGCGATGCCCGAGTCTGAATATCTGCGTTGTTTCATACTTAGAGTGTTGTAGCCCGAAGCAGAGTTGGCCGAGACGTTGGGTACCAAGCCGTAAAGATTCCTGCAAGGAGCTGATAATGGTACAGTTCTGTAGTTATATTTCTACCCAGATGAATAAAATTCTGAGCTCAGGCCAGAACCATCCCGGGGGCTGGGGAGGGGGAAGAGACGCATGCGACGTAACATATTATTTCTGAAAGTGTTATAGGATAACAGGTTAATTTCTTGGTAATACTCATTAGTATTATCAGTGTGCCTGCGGTTTTCTGAGAATACTATACAATAACTTTGATGGAACTGCGGACTTTTCAACATGATGCTAATGATTTTCGGGCGTTAGAAGGTGATGATACGTAGCCGGCGGACTCGCTTGACTTGGGGGCAGGTTTGCTTAGAGTTGATTTACCTAAATGGCGGGTAGAGAATCTAATTTTGATTGGTTGGAACAATTGTCCGTAGTGGCACTTTTGGTATTTTCCCAAGGCTTTACTGGTTGTTGTTTGAGTCGGTTTAGTGCTGGCCGGTGATTGCAGATGGAACTTTCTGGTCGAATTATTTGGTACGAGCCGAAGAAGGGATACGGTTTCATCGAAGCAACGGATGGCAGCGGTAATTATTTTGTGCACTTCGGTGACGTGGTTCCAGAGCACAGAGGGGTTTTGAGTCCCGGTGACAGAGTAAAGTTTGAGCCAGGGGAAACTCCCTACGGGCCGAGGGCTTTGCACGTGCGCAAGTGTAAGGACGATGGCGATGCTCAGGGAGTTTGGGGTAAGCAGTAGTGCCTGATGTCTATATAGGGCTCGGTTCCAATCTGGGAGACCGTTTGGCTTATCTTGAACAAGCTGTAGCAGCTTTTTCTTCACTGGGAGCAGTACGCAGGTCTAGCTGGTATGAAACCGAGCCGGTGGGTATGGTTGGGGCAGGTAGATTCCTGAACGGGGTTGTGAGACTGTCCTCAGTAAAGTCCGCCCGCGGACTTCTTTTCGCGCTTATGAACATTGAAAAAGAACTTGGGAGATGCCAAGTTGAACGTAAATCTTCAAGGACAATAGATCTGGATATTTTGCTTTACGGTTCAGAGGTGATAAATGAACCGGATCTGGAAATTCCTCACCCGCGGATGCATTTGCGGGCATTCGTGTTAATCCCATTGTGCGAGTTGGCTCCGCATTTGGTACACCCCCGTCTGAAACGGACAATGCGGGAATTACTGGCCGGACTGGACATATCTGGTGTGGTTGCTTATCATTCAGCAGAATGAAATACATAGCCATTGAGGGAGCGATGGGGGTGGGTAAGACGGCTCTGGCTGAGCGGCTGGGCGAGCGGATGAGTGCCAAACTCGTTTTGGAACGGGTTGAGGAAAACCCGTTTCTGGACAGGTTTTACGTAGATATGAGGTCATATGCGTTTCAGACGCAGCTGTTTTTTCTCTTGTCCCGACACAAGCTGCAGGAAGAGTTGAAACAGCCGGAGCTTTTTGCGGAGACTATTATCAGCGACTGCCTTTTTGATAAGGACAGAATCTTTGCGGGGCTTACTCTTACGGAGCACGAGCTCGCGCTGTATGACCGAATTTACGAGTTGCTGAGCAGGGATGTCGTGCGTCCAGATTTGGTAGTTTTTTTACAGGCTCGTCCCGAGATTTTGCTGGCACGCATAAGGCAGCGGGCAAGGCCATACGAAGCAGATATTGACCTGGCCTACCTTGATCAGTTGGCGGACGCATACAATCACTACTTTCTGCATTACGAGACTGCTCCGGTACTGATTGTGAATACTGAACAGCTGGACTTTGTACGCAACCAGAAAGACTTTGATGACCTGTACAAGGCAATAATGACAACTGGTTCAGGTCGTAGGTTTTACTCGCCCAAGGGAATGAAGAAGTAATGGCACGCAGAAAAAAGCAGAACCCTCTACCCCCTCCTTCTTCTCCCGGAGATTTGAAACGTCGGGAGGATCGCATAACGTTAACGTCTGCAGTTACTAAGGTTACCACTGTACGTTTGCTGCGGATGAAACAGAAGAAGGAGAAGATAGTATGCCTTACTGCCTACGACTATCCCACTGCTTTGCTGCTGGATCAAGCAGGAGTAGACCTGGTTCTGGTGGGAGATTCGGCGGCCAATGTTATCTACGGTATGTCTAATACTTTGGCTATCGGCATGGACGAAATGCTCTATCACACTCGGGCAGTAGCAGCAGGGTTGAAGCGGGCTTTGCTGGTTGCGGACATGCCGTTCCTTTCCTATCAGGTGTTGACCGAGGAGGCGGTAAGGAACGCGGGAAGATTCCTGCAGGCCGGCGCGGAGGCTGTGAAAGTGGAGGGGGCAGGTTCAGTCATAGACACGGTGAAGCGCCTCGTGGATTGCGGAATTCCGGTAATGGGTCATCTGGGGCTTACTCCCCAGTCAGTACACAAGTTGGGCGGTCCCAAGTTGCAGGCGAGAACTCCGCAGGAGCAAGAGAAGCTAATCAAAGACGCGGAGTTGTTGGAAAAGGCAGGTTGTTTTGCTTTGGTGTTGGAAAAGATACCAGCTGAAGTTGCTGCGTGTGTTACGCAACAGTTACGCATACCGACTATCGGGATAGGTGCGGGGCCAGATTGTGACGGTCAGATTTTGGTTCTGCATGATATGCTGGGAATGTTCGAACAGCCACCATTCAAGTTTGTGAAACGATATGCGGAATTAGCTAAGTTAATACGAGACGCCGTAGAGCAGTACGGCAGCGAGGTGCGGAGAGGGGTTTTCCCCTCCGAGGAATACAGTTTTCACATTGCGGAGGTAGCGAAAGCTTTGTGTCCTACAGATAGGGAAGTCGATACGTAAGATAGGAACGGAGGAGAGCATCAGAATAGTTCGGAGAGCGTCTGCTATGCAGAAACTGGCAGAGAACTTGCGTAAGCAGGGAAGGGTGGGTTTTGTGCCTACTATGGGTGCTCTGCACGAAGGGCATCTGTCCCTAGTCAGGAAATGCCGTCAGCATGCCGATTTTGTGGTTGTGTCCATTTTTGTCAATCCTACGCAGTTCGGACCAGGTGAAGACTTGGATCGGTACCCCCGTCGACTGCAGGACGATTGTCGCCTGCTGAGGAAGGAACACGTAGACGTAGTATTCTGTCCGTCAGTAAGCGAAATGTACCCGGAGGGAGCCTGTACCTGGGTTGAAGTCCCGGAGTTGTCTGCCGGTCTGTGTGGCAAGTTTCGGCCCGGACATTTTCGGGGTGTAGCTACGGTTGTGGCGCGATTGTTCAACTTGGTTAGGCCACATGTGGCTGTTTTCGGGCTTAAGGATGCGCAACAACTGGCGGTAATTCGCAGGATGAATCGTGATCTTGGTTTTGGAATTAGAATTCTGGCGGCGCCGACCGTGCGTGAGTCAGATGGTTTGGCTTTGAGTTCTCGGAATGCCTACCTGAGTAGGGCGGAACGTATGCAGGCACCAGTGTTGTATCGGTCTCTTCTTCACGCCCGTTGGCTAATACGCAAGGGAGAAAGAGATGCGGGGCGAATTAGGTCGGAGATGAGGAAGTTCATACGCGAGCACTCCCAGGCGCGTATTCAGTATATTGAATGTGTAGACGCAGAAAGTCTGAAACCGTTGAAGCGGCTAGGTGGCCGTGTGCTTATTGCTCTGGCTGCTTACCTGGGGCAGACGAGGTTGATTGATAACATTATTCTATCGGTTGATTCGAGTCGAAAAGCCAGGTAGAGGTTGAATTTTCTGCTCTGCCTATTTGCCACGGTTAGACCCAGCTAGCGCTTTTTCTTCTGCAACCGACTTGCCCAGAATAATCCAGCTACTCCGCTGCCCAGGAGAATGACGCCGATTATAACAAGGACGGTCTTGATGGACGTGAGGTCTCCCAGAGTGCCGATTGCTATGGTAGCAAGTATGAATACGATATTTGTGAGAAGCTCGCGCGTAGAAAAAATGCGGCCTCTTATTTGAGCTGGTACTTGTTCTTGGAGAATTGTGGTCTGGGCGATACTTAACCAGGAAAAAGCGATGCCTGACACTAGAGATACAATGACGATGTACCAGACTGCAAGGAAAAAGGGACCAGCCAGGAATAGGAGCGCGTAGAGGATGATGGTGCCGATCACTACTAGACTACGGTCCAGGCTGGCGGGCAGAATGCTCATAATAGCAGCTCCCCCAATCATGCCGATGGCGACCACCCCGGCGAATGTGCCCACACCACCGGTTCCCAATCCCAGCTCTTGTTGCACAAGGTAGATAAGTACCGTGTAACTGACTGCAGAGACGAAGGTGGACAGGATAAGCGACACGAAAACGAACGCCACAAGGCCGTTGGTAGTTACGGTGCGAACTACTTCCAGGAGTTCGGTGAGAAGGCGAATAGAGCTTTGCGTAAGTGAAACAGAAGGTATTGGTGGGGAGGTGGTTTGGAGCGGGGGACGCACTATTCCCAGTATCAATAATCCGGCTGCGAGGTGGCAGGAGGCGTCAAGGGCTAACCCGTAGTTCCAACCGGTCCATCTGACAAGGAACCCGCCCAGTACCATTCCGAGTACAGTGGCAAGGCGGGCGAAGGAAAGATGAACAGAGTTCGCAGAGAGGATGGTGTTACGCGGTACGAGCATGGGCAGGAGGGCCGGCGAGGCGGCGTTATTGAACACATCCAGACCGAAGAAGAGAAACAGGGCAAGCCAGAAAGGTAGAAAACTCCGTGTTATGGTCATGACTGGTATGGCAAGAAGCAGTATGCCCGTCTGAAGAAAATGAACCCGTGCCAGCACCAGGCGTTTGTCCCAGTGGTCTACCAGAACCCCGACAAAGGGAGAGAGCAACAAGGTGGGAAGGGTAAAGATCAGAGCGCCTTGGGAATAGGCGAAGAGACGGCCAGGCGATTCTTGCCCGATAACAGTGATGAGGAGCATATGGGTCAGGCGGTCTCCAAACTGGGACATAGTGCCCGACAAAGTGAGCAGAAGAAAATTGCGCAGACGGAGAAGACGGAAGGAGGTCAGGCGTTCCTCTGCAGAAGCCATGCGGCATCGTACTGTTTGTTCAGATGCAGTCAAGCAGGCGATTGTGTCTGAGGAAGGTGGTGTTTTTTGGCTGGACCTCTGCTTTGGTGTTTGAATTAGGCAAGCAATTTCTGCTCAGAACGAGAACGCGGTCAATGCGTGCAAGCGACGAAAGAAGGAGGATGTGGGTCCCGCCACTTTGCTTTGCTGCTCACTAGGCTCGCGGCCGCTGAAATGGCGAGCAGAGGTTCAAACGGGACACGCATACGGGCCTCGCCCAGAGGACCGGTGAGGAGGGAAAAATACAAAATGGGCCCGATAAACCAAACTAGAGTTCTGCCTTGTCGGGACAAGAGACTCTTGAAGGTCAATACAAGAAGCCCCAGTTGGAAAATAGAAGCAGCGATCAACACGGAAAGTCCAAATATGCCCAGTTGGGAGAGGCGATTGTGCCAAGCCGATGTAGCTGCTTCCTTGAGCCGGCCGCGGGCGAGGTTGGCCAAAATCTGCTGCATGAGGTGAGGTTCTGCTGTCAAATTGGTACCGCTGTGTACCGCTAGGGGTCTTATGCTTATGGGGCTGAAAAGCGTGAAAAAAAAGCCGAGTAGCTGCATCTCTATGGCCGGGCCAGGTGTTTGCAATATGTGTCTCCAGGCGATCTGGGAAAGTCGCTGCCAGAACTGCGCTTCGTTAGTTGTGTCCAAAAGCCCGAAACGGGCGGTTGCTTCTCTACGCATGAGTTCGCGTGCTTCTGTTAGGGTGATGTTGTTCTTGACGGCCAACGCTGCAGCAGCGTTGAACAAGAACAGGTTGTGTTCACCAGCAGTGGAAAGCAACCAGCGGCCGGTAAGCTTCTGATTGCGAGCCAGCCAGGGGAGAACTGTCAGGGCAGCGCAGAAGACAACTAGAGCAGCATTTAGCGAACGTCGAAGGTAAGATGCGGGATATGCCGCGATAAGGTTTGTGTGTTTCCTGATGAGGGACAGAAAACTCAGTAGCACAGGAAAAAGAATTGCTATCGGCCGAATCAGCATGAGAAGACCGCAGGCAACGCCGCAGGCGACTGCATCGCGGATAAGGTTGAATGTATGGAGGCGGTGATAGATGGACAAGGTCAAAATTAGCAGGAGGGTGAACAAGGTCTCGGTCACGAGTTTTGTAGAAATGAAAGCGAGGTTCGGTGAAACGGCGACCAATAGGGCGGCGAGATGGCACGTACCTTCGGCTAGCGCTAACTCGGTGCAGAAGCGAAAAGTGGCCCATACAAGGACTGAGGAAAGTAGTAGTTGAGCGATGATGGCAGGAAGAAGAGGGTTTCGTGATACAAGATAGAATGGGGCGATGAACAGTGGGTAGCCTGGCGTACGCAGGACCTCGGGGCGATAAGGGGGGACTGCTGAACGGGAGAACACATGCTGATTGGCCAGGTTGCGGGCAAGAGTTGCGTATTCTGAAGCGTCGGGAATGGAATCAATTATTTTAGTTTGAAGAGGAGTAGCAGGAATAGCCAGAAACAGAAGTCTCAGGGCCAGGCACAACAAAATTGCCAGTAGCAGTGAAATTCGCAGGCCCCTGCATCGGTGGTGAGGGGCAGAGTAATTCTGTATCAAAGACACAAATTCTGTGGGCTACTGGATGTCATACCAGATCGGTTCTTGCCGGCGGCGGTTGCGAACCAAAAGAGCCAAGAGAAGACCGACAAAGAAACCGCCGATGTGAGCGAAGTATGCTACCCCGGACCCGCCGCCAACAGTAGAGCAGGCGTATAGCATCTGCAGTAGTATCCAGAACCCCAACAGGAGGAAGGCGGGAAGATAAACAATGCGTATGAAGAAAAAGACAGGCATAAGTGTCAGTACCCGTGCCCGGGGATAAAGAACGAAGTAAGCTCCCATGACGCCGGAGATAGCACCTGAGGCACCGATGGTCGGTATAGAGGAAGTCGGGGTGACTAGGATGTGAAGAAGACTACCGGCTATGCCAGAAAGAATATACATGCCGAGATAATTGATATGTCCGAATGCATCTTCTACATTATCGCCGAATATCCATAAAAAAAGCATATTACCCAGGATGTGAAAAGGTCCACCGTGGAGGAACATGGAGGTAAGCAACGTCCACAGACGCTGACCGCGGATTATTTCAATCGGGATCATGCCGAATTCGTAAATCAGAAAGCGTTCGCTTTCCGGGCCGAACATTTGGTAGAGGAATACAGCTACACAGGCGCCCACCAGTGTGTAGGTCACTATCGGTCTGCTCAGAGATTTGACATCGTCACGAAGTGGAATCATCGTCGCTGGGTTGAGGGTTTGGAGCGGGAGGGCTTGGCTTTTCGGAGAACGGAGCGTCGAGGGTTGGAGCGCAGAATGACCACAGCGAAGGCGGCGATGCTTTTATGGGGTATAGCTAACAAGGTGCCCTCGCAAGTCTTGGCCTGTAGACCAACCGCATCGAGCGGCAATCCCATCAGATTGGCAATCCGGGTCCGGATGTTTTGAGCAAAGGGTGAAAGTTTCGGTTCGTCGCAGATAACTATGCAATCAAGATGGTCTATGTGGTATCCACTAGTTGTTACCTTCATCACGATTTGGGCTAAGAGTGAAGTGCTGTCGATGTTGTGATATTGGGGATCTGTGTCAGGAAATAGTGTTCCGATGTCAGGTAGGGCCAGAGCGCCGAGCAGTGCATCGGTGATTGCGTGGAGCAGTACATCGGCGTCCGAATGGCCGGCCAGTCCGGGGCTGTCTGGAATAGATATGCCTCCCAATTTAAGCTGACGATTTGGCTGTGAACCGAATCGGTGAGAGTCGAATCCAAGCCCGATCCGATAGGACGATTTCATTAGCAGATTGTAGGCATGGTTGAGGTAGGGTCAAGAACGGTCGTATCTAGAGTGGGCAGTTTTGGG
>CBFGJV010000008.1:0-93478 GCA_965649205.1 Caldifarciminota bacterium
CTATATGCAGTCGGTCATATCTGTCATAATACGGGAATAGACCGGTAATGTGGAAAGACGGCGTCGTGTCCCGTCCGTAGGCTGCCGGTGCCGCCAAAGCCTGCGCTCCACCCCACGTGGCACCACCATCAGTAGAAATATAGTAGGAACCTCCTGTCGGCCCTGTAGAAGGTACTGAAGTCAAACATACTTTCTTGCTTACTTTGGACGCACCTATGCTATAGGTGGCAAAATTGAGACTGCCGCGATCCGAAGGGGCTCCTATGTTGCACCAGGTAGTGCTACGTGTAGTCCGCAACGTGGTCATAGGGTTTGCATCTGCCAGCGCCATCTGTACCCAGCCGTCATTGTCTATGGCCATAGAAGGCCACAGCCCAATCGGTCCGGCACAGTACTCAAATATGCCGCCACCGGGCGCCATATCCCGGGCCAGTCCCACGTTCAAGGTGGTGCCACCGTAGTGACGACTTACAACCGCCACCCCGCTCGCTGGATCAGTTCCCACACCACCAAAGCCAGAACGGTCCGTAAACACGTTCACACCCGAAGTCATGAAATCCGGATCAATCCACGTCCATGACCTCATGCCGTAATCGTAGAAGTTGTATCGCATATTACGGTCTGGAAAAGCGGTGGAACTGGAAGCAGAGTACATCCACACCACATGCACACCGTAACCAGGAGCATTAGTTATCATCCGCAAACATGGACCGTTGGTGCCCCAATCATAGGTAGTACCGCCAACCGTATCCATCTTACCTATGATAAACTGGGGCTGCGTTGGTTCTGATGGCGTGTTTTCTACCCTCACCACCTCTTCGCTGTAAGTAACCGCTTTCTCGTCTGGCATTATGTTGATGGCGTCGAGGACGCCAGCTGCAGCCAGCGTTATTCCTGCAAGCAGCACGAAAAAGGCTTTCTGCACGCTACCTCCTTTTTTGGTTATCGCGTGATATTTCACGTGCCGGGCCCATCCCGGCGCGCTACCAAGTGCCTTTCTAACTCCGCGGGTATTCACATATACCTCGCGTTGAATATAAACTCCTTACACCATTAGTCAAGTATCCTGAAGCAACTTATATACTACCGAGGCGCAAAGCTGCCGACAGGAAAACACTCTGTTGACACATACCGGAAGCCGATGTCAAATGTGGCTACGCAGAACCTGATATGTCGATGGTATTTATCAGCCTGAGCCTTGCCGCCAGTTCGTTAACCCTAAAAGGTCAAACATCTCTCTGGATACAAACCGCTTATGACACATCGCCAGGTGCCACGGTCGGCGCGTATTACATCCCCTCACTCACTGCCCGGTTCGGCAGCCTGGACGCAGAAATTTCTGCACACAGTCTTGCTTCTGGAACCTTACGCCCGGCTACCGGTATTGCGGGTGCGATAAAAGTAAAACCTTACCGGATATGGACACGGTTCTCATCCGCAAGGGCGGAAATCAGGGCCGGATTGCAGCAGGTGAATTTCGGCTCGGCCACGCTGCTCCGGCCCCTGCAATGGTTCGACCGGCTAGACCCACGCGATCCTCTTTCGCTTACCGATGGTGTCTATGGTTTACTTGGTCGTTACTGGTTTCAGAACAACGCCAATATCTGGGTGTGGGGGCTTATTGGCAACAGCGTAACTAAAGGCTGGGAGACGGTTCCTTCGCCCCGCTGGTCACCGGAACTTGGCGGACGTTTTCAATTGCCGATCCCGAAGGGGGAGGCAGCCGCCTCCTATCACCGCCGGCGGACGGTCAGGAATAACGAGCAGATACCAGAGCAGGCCGAAGACAGACTGGGCTTTGACGCCAAGCTTGACATCGGACCTGGTTTGTGGTTTGAGGGAACGCTCTCCCGTATTGGGGGATGCGAAACTTCGGGAAATCCCTTTTGGCAACAGCGAACAACGATCGGTACCGACTATACCTTCGGCCTGGGCAATGGTCTGCTTGTAATTGCCGAACATATGACAGTAAATAGCGGTGCCAAGCCTTTCCAGTTCATTCAAACCAGCCATATTTCGGCCGTGCTCGCCAGCTATCCGCTGGGGCTGGTGGACAACCTGCGTGGCATGCTGTTCTTTGACTGGACCAGTGGCCAGCCCTATGCTTACTCTGGCTGGCAAAGGACTCTGGACCGATGGATTATCAACCTTGCTGTCTTCTGGGGCCAGACTCGGCAGGTCGTCTTGGCCCGAGTGACCAATACTGTGCCGACCAAGAGTATGCGATTGAGCGTTGTCTTCTATCACTAGAAACTGCCGGACGGAACAATGCATGACGGTGTAGTAATCAGAACCGAGAATCTGGTAAGAAAGTTCAAGGTGGGCCGAGGCGAGTTGGTGGCGCTGAAAGAAGTAAACCTTGAGTTCTGCAAAGCCGAGTTCGCCGGTATCGTCGGTCCGTCAGGTTCTGGTAAGACTACGCTTTTGAACATCATCGGTACGCTTGACATTCCCACTTCGGGCAGCGCAACTGTACTCGGACACCGAGTTGAGCATCTCTCTGCTCCTGCGGCCGCCTCCCTGCGCACCCGCTCAATCGGCTTCATCTTCCAGACCTTCAACCTGTTCCCGGTCTATACCGCCTACGAGAACGTAGAGTTCCCCCTCTTGCTCCTCAGAGTGCCAGCCGCTAAGCGCCGCAAGGCGGTTCTGGACGCGCTTGATTGGGTCGGCCTGGCGGACCGAGCCGACGCCCGCCCGGCACAACTGTCTGGTGGCGAATGCCAGCGCGTAGCGATTGCCCGTGCCGTGGTCAAACGGCCGGAAATCGTGTTGGCCGACGAACCTACCGCCAACCTTGATGCCGAGAACTCGCACCACATCCTCAAAACCATGGTGGAGCTCAATCGTAACCTCGGCACCACCTTTATCTTTTCCACCCACGACGAAAAGGTCATCCACTACCTCCGGCGCAAGATTACGCTGGAAGACGGCCGCGTGGCTGCAGACGAACAGACCAGCACCACAAATCAGACTGCGAACCGACTATGATTCTTCTCCGTCTCGCCGTGCGCAATCTGCGGGGCGCAGGAATAAAAACTTTACTGAACGGTCTGGCGTTATCCTTTGCCTTTGTCGCCATAATCCTCGGCCAAAGTTTGCTTACGGGCATGAACAAACAGGCTGAAGACGCTTCGGTGACCTGGGAGTATGGCGGCGGACAGTTCTGGCAGAAAAACTACGACCCGTACGACCCTCTGAGTCTTGACCGCAGCCATGCGGCTTTGCCCGAAGCACTTACCCGGCTGGTCGATGCAGGACTGGCAACGCCAATTCTTGTGCTCCCGGGCACTATCTACCCCCAGGTTCGGTTGCTACCCGCACTCCTGAAGGGCATCGCACCTGCGCAAAAAGTACTGGCAATTCCATCCTGGGCTTTGGCCGACACCTCTGTTGAACTACCCGTGGTCATTGGTGCGCGCATGGCCCGTGCGGCCGGTCTGGAACCGGGAAACTACGTTACCGTACAGTGGCGCGACCGAACTGGCGCATTTGATGCCCGCGAAGCGCGAGTCGTGCATATCTTCGAAACAAGCGTCACCACTGTAGACATGGGTCAGGTATGGCTTCCGCTTGACCGACTGCAGAAACTGACCGGAATGGAAAACGAGGCTACGCTCGTCGTCCTACAAAAACAGTTGTCCAGAACCCTTGTAGCGAAGCACGCGGACGGATGGATTTTCCGTAATCTGGAATTCCTCCTTTCCGACCTGCGCCAGGTGGTCCGATCCAAGACTGCAGGTCAGTCCATTATGTTCTGCATACTCTTTCTTTTAGCTATGTTGGCGATTTTCGACACTCAGGTACTGTCGGTATTCCGCCGTCGTCGAGAAATAGGAATGCTCATTGCTCTAGGTATGACTCGGGGACAGGTCATCACCCTGTTCACACTCGAAGGCAGTCTCTATGGCATTCTAGCAGTAGTTCTTGGCGCTGTTTACGGTACCCCGCTGTTCATTTATCTGAACCGGCACGGCCTAGCCTTACCCGGTGCTGAAAGTTGGGGTCTGGCTATGTCCGACACCCTTTACCCGGCCTATACCGCCAAACTCATTCTGGGCACCACCCTGCTGGTCTTGGTAGCCGCCACATTTGTTTCTTGGCTGCCTGCTCGCCAGATTGCCAAACTAACCCCCGTTGCTGCGCTGTCAACCAGAACAACGTGATTCGCTTCCTTGTCAAAGGCCTGTTACGCGACCGCTCTCGCAGCCTGTTCCCTTTCCTTACCGTAACCATCGGCGTATCGCTCACGGTATTTCTGGACGCCTACATCCGCGGGGCTGCGGACGGAATGTTCCGCACTACCGCAACATTCCTCTCCGGCCATGTCCGGGTCACAACCCGCGCCCGTTCCCGGGAAAGCAGTTACGCCACCAACGAACTAGCACTCCTTGGGGTTGATAAACTGCTGTCAGAATTGAGGGGCGACTTCCCGGACGTTGTCTGGACACCCCGCATCCGTTTCAGCGGACTAGTGGACATACCGGATTCGGCCGGACTCACCCGTGCCCAAGCGTCAGTAACAGGCATGGCCATTGACCTGTCCGCATCCAGTCCAGAACGAAATCTGCTCAAACTTGACGCGGCACTTGTGCGTGGCCGCCTTCCGGTTTCACCGTCCGAACTTCTCGTCCCCGAAGAGTTCGCCCGGCGGCTGGATATATCCCCGGGCGAGAAACTGACCTTGATTACCTCTACCATGCACGGTTCTCTCTCGGCGACCAACTTCACCCTTGCCAGCACGGTTCAATTCGGCGTAACCGCGTTTGACCGCAGCTTACTCCTGGCTGACATTCGCGGCATCCGGCACGCTCTAGACATGGAGGATGCGGCCGACGAAATACTCGGTTTCCAACCTCGGGGGCAATACGACGAACCGGCAGCAATGCAGATAGCTGCGCGCTTCAATGCCCGCCACCACAAAGAAGACGAATTCGCGCCGGTAATGGAGCCGCTCCGCACCGCGAGCGGCATGGCCGGACTCATTGACACAATGAACATCGCCAGCACACTCATTTCTGCCGTCTTTATCCTGGCTATGGCCATCGTTCTATGGAACGCCGGTCTCGTGGGCTCATTGCGTCGCTACGGTGAAATCGGGCTCCGACTGGCCCTGGGCGAATCCAAATCTAGGGTGTACGTAACGTTACTCGCCGAATCTTTTTTCCTCGGTTTGACTGGGTCAACTACCGGCACCCTGCTTGGCCTCGCCGTCAGCTACTACCTTCAAGAAACCGGCATCAACATCGCCAGCATGATGCGGAACGCAACCATCGTCATGGACGATGTGATACGCGCCCGTATTGCCGCCCCAACCTTTTTCATCGGTTTCCTGCCCGGACTTTTCGCCACCTTTCTCGGCGCGGCTGTTTCCGGCCTGGGAGTTTTTAAACGCAAGACCGCGGCTCTGATGAAAGAACTCTCTAAATGAAACCATATTCTGCCGGAGCCGGCGGCCTGCTCGTCTTGTGTGCCTTCTGTCTTGCCGCTCTTCCTGATGGCGACTCGCTCCTTGCCCACGTGGATGCAAATGCTTTTGCCCAGAACAAGGTTGTGTTCGCCCGTATGACCATTCACGGCCGCCGCAGCAGCCGCACCATCAGCACCATGTCCTACATCAGCGGCACCGACCGGGCTTTTACCGAATACCTGGCTCCAGAACGGGACCGAGGCACCAAGATGCTGAAGCTCGGCAAGGAACTCTGGATTTACTCCCCGGAATCTGACCGGATAATAAAGCTCTCCAGCCATATGCTACGGCAGCCCGTGTCTGGTTCTGACCTTTCCTATGAAGATATGCTGGAAGACCCCCGACTTACCAGTCAGTACTGTGCCCAAACAACCGGTCTAGACACAATACTGGCCAGACCGGCTTGGAAACTAGAATTAACCGCAAAAAAGCCAGACGTCGCCTATTCGCGACGTACACTCTGGATTGATAAAGAACTGCACCTAGTACTCAGGGAAGACCGCTTTTCCCGAAGTGGTATTCTGCTCAAAACCCTGGAAGCCAAATCGCTGCGCCGTGTTGACGGCCGCTGGGTGGCTGACCGCGTCATTTTCCGTGACGCACTGAAACAAAGTGGCGGTACTGAAATCGTACTTGATTCCATCCGTTTCAACGCGCAAATACCCGCATTTTTATTCTCCAAGGCGGCACTCCGAAAATAGATACTGACCACCCGCTTCTCTGTTGGAGGAAAGTTCTCTCTACTCCTCCCAGACAGACTACCACCGGCCAGGCACCCCCTCCCTCTGCCTGCCTGTGTACCCCCCGCACCAACTCCGCCACTAACGCGGTTTCCGCAACTCTGGCCCCCTTCTCACTCCCCGTACAAATTTGCACCCGATACAACACTCGCCATCCGATACCCCTCAACCTGCATAACCCCGCCCCGCACACCGCCCCAGACCGTTGGGGGAGTCACTCCCCCACCTAGTGAACCAAAAAACGACTCCGCAGACTTGTTAGCATTCAACACGAACTACTTACAAATTACCGCATATACGCATATAACTATTTACAAATGTATATATTAACCCTGTTTTATTGGGTTGGGTGGTGGTAATAGCTTGTAAATTCAGGTGTTATATAGTACGTGTGCCCTGCGAAGGCGTCATCTTGAGAATGGTTTCGGGAATCGACCCATGCTCAATGAAGAACATAGCTTGGCATCTGGGCTTCCTAAAGATTATTAGATTATTCTGCCGGACATTTCAGCACAATGTGCACTAGGTCTGCAAAACATGAGATTAGAAAATCCGGCTGGTAAGAAACAAGGAAAGGCGCAGGCCGGAATCCGCAGGTCACCGCGCAAGAAGCAATGCCGGCATTCTTGGCAGTAAGTATGTCCTGTTCTGTGTCGCCCACCATAATCGCCTGATCCGGTTCTGTCTTAAGTGCCGCGAGCGTAGAAAGTGCCGGCTCCGGATCTGGCTTGTGCTTTCTGCCCTCTTCCCAGCCTCGTACAAAATGGAAAAAGGGCAGAAGGCCGGTTTTTCTCAAAACCAGCTCGGCTTGATGCTGATGTTTGGTGGTAACCACTGCCAGCTTTACGCCCGCCTCTGCCAGTAGTTGCAATACCTCGCTGACATATGGGTAGGGCCGAGTGGTATCGGTAAGATGCAAAGCGTAGTGGTCCCTATAAGCAGTAATAAACTTTTGTATCTTTTCGGGCTGAGCCGGATATCCCAGATTTACATAGACCGTCTCCAAAGGTTTACCTGTTTCCGCCAGAATAGCCTCTGCTTCGGGGGGCTGACGGGTGTCTACGAGCGAAAGGGCGTACTGAGTGGACGCTACAATATCACGCGCCGAGTCCAGTAAAGTACCATCCAGATCAAAAAGTGCGGCCGCATATCTTTGGGTGGCCGACCTCATTTTCCGGCCCGATGGTACTTGTCAAGATAAGAATCCCTCACCCGCTTCAGTTCTGCGCGAGGAAACACAGAAAGTAATTCCCAGCCCAGATTCAAGGTTTGTTCAATAGTGCGATTTTCAAATTCGCCTTGGGATATGTAACGTTGCTCAAATTCGCGAGCAAATTGCAGATACAGCCTATCCATCTCTGTAAGCGCAGCCGCACCCAGAATTACCTGTAATTCTTCTGCCTCCTTGCCCCGGGCATAGCACGCATACAGCTGATTGAACAAATCTGCGTGGTCTTCCCGCGTTTTGCCTGGACCGATACCTCTATCCTTCAGGCGCGAGAGCGAAGGTAACACGTCAATGGGCGGAGAAACGCCTCGCCGGTGCATAGGTCGAGAGAGAATTATCTGACCTTCTGTAATGTAGCCCGTAAGGTCAGGAATAGGATGGGTCTTGTCGTCTTCCGGCATCGTAAGCACAGGCACAAGCGTAATAGAGCCGGGGCGTCCCTTAATACGACCGCAGCGTTCGTAAAGAGTGGACAGGTCCGTGTAAAGGTAACCCGGAAATCCTCTGCGGCCGGGAATTTCCTTTCTGGCTGCCGACACTTCGCGCAAAGCCTCACAGTAATTTGTCATATCGGTCAACACTACCAGCACGTGCATTCCTCGGTCAAACGCCAAATATTCAGCTGCGGTCAGGGCCGTGCGGGGTGCGGCAGTCCGCTCTATTACTGGCTCATCTGCCAGATTGAGAAAGACCACCGTGCGTTCCAGAGCGCCGGATTCCGTGAAGTTCTGAACAAAGAAGTCCGCTTCCTCAAAGGTTATACCCATGGCGCAGAATACGACGGCAAACTCCGAAGTGGCTGATTCACCTGATTTCTGCAGTACCGTTGCCTGACGCACGATTTGTGCGGCCAGGCGGTTGTGCGGTAACCCGGTGCCGGAGAATATGGGCAGTTTCTGACCCCGCACCAAGGTATTGAGCCCATCAATTGCTGAAATGCCGGTCTGAATAAATTCGTTTGGATAATCGCGCGCATAGGGATTAATGGGGGCTCCATTTATATCCCTTTCTTCTTCAGGTATCACGGGCGGCCCGCCGTCACGCGGACGGCCCAGACCATTGAACACGCGTCCCAGAATATCGGGAGACAACGCCACGGTAATGCCCCGAGCCAGAAACCTCACCCGGGCTTGAGGTACATTTAATCCAGAACTCCCCTCAAACACCTGAATGAGCGCCCGGTCCCGGTCTGCTTCCAGCACCTGCCCCCGTCTTGTTTCTCCTGTGGGCAGGGTAATCTCGACAAGTTCCTGATACTTCACTCCGTCCACTCCTTCCACAAGCAGAAGGGGACCAGAAATGGATACGACTGTCTGATACTCTTTTATCATTGTGTTTTCGCTTTCATGTCCACGCTGGTAGCCGCCTCCAGTTCTGCCAGAGGCGCATATTTCATTCGGGCCAGTTTTTCTCGTAGCGGATGCTTTTCTATCTGTTCAATATCTGCTCCCCGCTCCAGAGCTTCCTGAGCCTGATGGTAGAAAGACAATATGGCCGAAAGCATGCGGGCCTGTTTGCTGACCGGCGAGTAGGTATCTACATCGTGGAATGCGTTCTGGTGTAGAAAATCCTCTCGCAAGGACCGGGCTGTTTCCATTATCAACCGGTCGGGCGCAGACAGAGAATCCTTGCCCACCAGCCTGACAATTTCCTGCAGTTCCGCCTCTTTTTCCAAGATAGCCATAGCCTCTGCCGCATTACGGGCAAAGTCACTTCCTGCCATTCGTGCAAAAGCAGGAGCGGTGGCAGTGGAGTAGAGCGAATAGGAATTGAGCCAGGATATGGCTGGAAAGTGCCGCTGGAATGCCAGTTTGTCTTCTAAAGACCAGAACACCTTCACCACACGCAGGGTCGCCTGCACCACCGGGTCATTTAGGTCACCGCCAGGGGGAGAAACTGAACCTACCACCGTAAGGGTACCTTCACGCGCCGGCTGCTCAGACCCCAAACATACCACTCTACCGGCCCGCTCGTAAAACTCGGCGATACGCGAAGCTAGATAAGCCGGATATCCCTCTTCTCCCGGCATCTCTTCCATCCGGCCTGATATTTCTCTCATTGCCTCAGCCCAGCGGGAAGTAGAATCTGCCTGCAGAGCCACATCATATCCCATGTCCCGGAAATACTCACCGATGGTAATTCCGGTATATACAGATGCTTCCCGGGCAGCAACCGGCATATTGGATGTATTCGCCACCAATACTGTCCGTTTCATCAGAGGTTCGCCCGACTTCGGGTCCTTGAGTTCGGGAAACTCCTGCAGCACATCGGTCATTTCATTGCCCCGCTCGCCACAGCCCACAAAGATGATTATCTGCGCGTCTGACCATTTGGCGAACTGGTGCTGAATTACAGTTTTACCCGAACCGAATGGCCCGGGTACACAGGCGGTCCCTCCCCGCGCAATAGGGAAAAAGGTATCTATCACGCGCTGCCCGGTTACAAGCGGTTCGACTGGGGGCAACTTACGCACCACCGGCCGTGGCCGACGTACCGGCCAGCGCTGCATCATTGTGACCGGTATGCGTTTCTTCTGACCTTCCTCTTCAGCCCCCAGAACGCAAACTGTATCCGTGACTGTGAATTCGCCTTCTTTTATCTCCAATACCCTGCCTCTGGTTCCCGGCGGCACCATTACTTTGTGCACTACCAGTACAGTTTCTTGCACCGTGCCCAGAATATCCCCGGGTACTACACTCTCACCCTTCTTGACCGCTGGTTGAAAATGCCATTTCCGCTTCCGGTCTAGTGCGGGCAATTCAATCCCTCGGCTGATGAAATCTCCAGCTGCAGCCCGAATCAGGTCCAAAGGTCGCTGGATACCATCATAGATAGAGGTAATGAGTCCTGGCCCCAGCTCCACGCTCAGCGGTTCGTAGGTAGGAAATACCGGGTCACCCGGACCGATGCCAGCTGTTTCTTCATACACCTGGATTGAAGCCCGGTCTGCCTCCAACCCGATAATTTCGCCTAAGAGTCGCTGCTCGCCCACCTTGACCACATCATACATCTTGGACCCGCTCATTCCTTCAGCCACTATCAACGGTCCCGAAACTTTAAGAATAGTGCCAACTCGGGTTTCTCTACCTGTAGAAGTGACTTCCACCTTACTTTCCTGTTTCTTCCGGCTTCTGTTTCCTGCTCCGGTTCTTGCTTTCTGACCTTTGTCTTGTTTGTTTTTCACTCTTTCCTCTCGCCTCTAGTATAATATTATCTCCTATGTTCATCCCGCCTTTCATGGGCTATTAGTTTCGTTCCTGACCGAATACGTCCGTACCCACTGCCCGGCGCACCAGCTCCTTGAGTCTGCGCAAACTGCTTTCTCTTATTTTTCCTGCCTCGGGCAATGCCACCAGACACGGCACGGCTGATTTCCGATATCGCTCCAGGAGGGGAGCCAGAGCTGCGGCCAAGTCTTCGGTAAAGAATATCACCCGAAACCCGGCCTCCACTAAACTTTCCGCCTTCTCCCGCGCCTGCTCGTCTGTAGAAACGTGATAGGCACGCAGCCCCAGCGCGGCTAGGGCCTGTACCGCCGGCCCGCTGCCCAGCACCGCTATCTGACCACTGTCTCGGGATATTTCTTCTGGTCTCATTCTACCCACGCTATCAATTCCCGGCAGTATTCTTCGTCCAGACCTGCCTGCTTTGCCGCATAAAGCTGCCGCAGGTTGGTGATTTCGTTTTCCCGGTACACATAGAATCCAACCAGTGGTTCATACCCGAAGGTGATATATCTTGCTTTCTTCACATAGGCAAGTTCCATCTCGCGCCCCAGTCTTTCCATTCTCACCATGCTGCTGCGTTGCTGTGCCCAACCCACGCCCTCTTCTACCATCCGACGAAAAGGAGTAAGTCGAAAGCGCGCCATTACCAGGTCCCACTCCCGAGCCAAGAGGTCCAGAAATACCAGGGGCTTCAGCGTCCCGCCAGGCAGAAGACTACGCTCCAATACCCTGCGGTCGCCCCCGAATAGCTTGCACCGCACAAGTGTCTGTAGGTTACGCACATCTGCCCGCAGAGAAAAAAATCCAAGAAGAAATCGGCTGGGCTGGCACAACTGCATTACCAACTCCTGTTCCAGACGGTCGATAGCCTGGTCAATCTCCTCCGGGTCCGTCTGCTGCGCACACACCTGCTCCCAGCGCTGAATATCTGGTATGAAATCAGCTGTGGGCCAGAGTTTATCTGGAGCTGGTTCGGTCCCAAGCAACCGGTGTCTGCAGATAACTTTTTGGTTATGCGCAAACGCGGCCAGGCGAAATGTATCTACTACCCAGCGATCCAGACAGTAATTGGAAAAAAATACAAAGTTGTCCCGCGCAGCTCGCTCCAGCGCCGTTTCCACAGATACCTCAACTTCTCCCAAGTAAGCAGCATAAGGAGTATCGCCCAGTGCTTGACGGAAATCTGCAGGGCTGGCGACCCGCACCAGCCGGTCATAACGGGGTCGGTCCAGGAATTGGGCTTCCAAGGCCCTTGTTCGGCCCAGAGCAAAACCGTAAGCAGTGTCAGGAATCTTCTTGCTCACTTGCGCATCACAGCAAATCTCAGGAACAAGTACTATAGACGTTACTCCCCGCTCTGTCAACCATACCCGGTGCTCCGGCCGCGCTTGACAGGTTCAAGGCTCGTCCTATTATCGCCGCGTGCGCTTCGCCGACCGTTTACTGCTGTGGCTAGGGGTAATAGTCTATGTTCTCTCCTTCGTCATCTTCTTTCCCCGACAACCCACCATTGTAGATGAAAATGAGTATCTGAGCCTGGCGCTGGTTTTTCGGTCTGGTCATATCACCTACGATGCATCTGGCATCCCCGCTTCCAACCTGGCGGTGCCGACGGGAAATCGCCTCGCTTCTAAGTATCCACCTGGCAACTCTGTCTTTCTTGTTCCTTTTACTTTTACTTTTCTGGGTTGGCGGGCAGTTTTCCTTTCCGGGCTACTGTTAGCTCTTTGTGGTACGCTTCTTTTTTATCTTGTCCTAAAACAATTAACACCTGATCCACAGCCATCCCTGCCGCTGTTGTATCTTTTTTACCCTGCCGTAGTTCTGTTTTCCCGCACAGTGATGAGCGATTTATTGTCGGCCACCCTGATTCTTGCATCTTTTCTTTTTTCTCTTCCACCAAGTGAAAATCGAGCCTTACTTTTGTCTTTCCACGCGTTTGTCTCGGGCTGTCTATTCGGCTTCGCCTGTCTTGTACGCTATTCTTCGGCCATCCTTTTGCCTGGATTCCTGCTGTTTTTTTTCGTCCCCCCCAGGCAAAAATTACTTGACACGGTCCTCTTTTTTGCCGGTCTCTTTCCCTTTGCTCTTGTCGCTCTGCTTTACAATCATTTCGCCTATGGCGGGCCTTTACGGTTCCCTATGTACCTGACCGGGACTTTCTCTCTCAGCTTTTTCCCGCGTAACTTTCCCTACTACGCCCTCACTCTTCTGACCCTTTATCCCCTGATGCTTTTGGCTCCCTTTGCCATCCGGGACCGACGTCACCTGTTGTTAGCTTTCCCGGCCTATTCGCTTCTTCTGTTCTACTCTTTTTTTTCCTATACCAGTCTTAAATACCCCCTGCCGGTACGTGCCCTGATAGACCTGCGCTATCTCCTTCCTGCCCTGCCCTTTTTTCTCCTAGCATATGCCTCAGTTCTTGTGCAGCTGGAAAAACGTCACTCCTTTCTGCAGCAAGTGCGACTTGGCGCAACATCTCTGCTCATCGCAGCTGGAGTTTTCCTGCACTACCGGCATGACCGCCATCTGGCCCTACAGGAGCAATATCGCCGCCAGCTGCTGAAGGTTATACCTCAGGAAGCCCTGGTAATCGGCAATGCCGATGTCCTAAAATTGCTGCATCCTGCTTGGGGATGGCGCGACTCTCGGCTTCTCGCAAAACACGGAGTTCCTCTTCCGCTAGACTCTGCTATTTCTAGTCGGGATACAGTGTATGCCGCTTTGTTGCAGACCAGACGCGACCCGGTAGAGCTGACGGCATTTTACGCCTTGCTGTCCCGTTTTCCCTCTGCTGTCCTTGTAACTTCCCGTACCAGCCCGTATCTGTTCCTGGTTTTCCGGCTGAAACCGGACTAAGCCGGCTTCTCCGCCTGTTCTGGCTCTACTCTCGGGTATCCAGCAACCCGCCACACAGATGCAACTCGACGCCGGCGGCGCACAAGATTAGCCCATACATACGTCACGACAATCACCGTCGCAAACAAACCATAGGAACCAAGTACTACGCCTGCTATCTGATATGCCTGCAGGACTGGCGGCGTAGTCTCTACAAGCAGAACCACCCAGAAAGCATATGCCGCCAAAGCTACAGCAAACACGATAAGGTCCACCACCAAGTTACCCGAAAGGACAAAAGGAAAAGGACTTGGAGAAAGGTATCGTAGATAACCCGTCGGCTCACTCGGCTTATCTGCAGCCAATACCGCCTCGAACAGAACTTGTCCCCGCTGCGCCAGAGCAGCCAGCACACAGGCAAGGGCCGCAAACACCAGGGCGAATATCGCTGGCCGAAAGGCATAAAAGTGAACCAACGGCTCTGCCTGCGGTTGCTCGGCAGTAAGGGGAAAGCGAATAAGAATACCCGGCCCGAAAGCGCAATAAAGCAGAAGTGCACAGGAAAAAAACACCCGCAGGTAGGCGTTTGTTCGCAAGGCCCGATCAAGTTCCCAGCGATAACCGCTTTCGGGTTGCTCCACTGGTTTCTTCCTTTATGTCCTACGTATTTCGACGGAGAGTTGCACCAACACCCCGAAACCAACAGCTAGAGAAAACAACCAGACCATACCGCCGATGTAAGGCACTGCACTCAAGGCATAGAGCAACAATATGCCCACCGGCGCCGTAAGCCAAAGAGAAGCTCCTGCTCCGCCAAACAGACGAAAGAGCATCCGCCCGCAGAACATTCCCGCCAATATCCTGGCCAGATAAAGCAGGAAAAGGTAGAAAAGCAAACCGACTATTCCCAGCGGGATGGTAACTACTAATACCAGAGAAATAATCAGTACTGCTGGCAAAGCCAGCATGACAAGAGCTCCCACGCCCAATCTGCGTCCAAATTGCAACCCATAGGCATCAAATACCCGTCCTAACATCATCCGCGCCACAGCTGTCAGTATGAGCCCGGCCACCAAGGCACTGATTACCCAGATTAAGGAAAAAGGCGGCATGCGCAGTAAGAACCATCCCCGTCTCCCGCCCGCGGCTTCCGTCACCCCCGTCGGCCTCGGCAGTCGACGAACGTACTTTATTTCCCCAAACACAGCATCCCGGTTGCCCAAGTCCTGCTCAAAATCGGATTTGTAAATAAGCGACCCGAATATGCGAGCATCCTTGGTCAACACCAGCCTCGTTCCCACCTGCGCAATCAGGTCTCCATCTATAATGCCGGAAACTATCACCTCGCTTGCCGCGGCTCTTACGTCGCCGTGCACCGTACCGTTTATGTTCAACGTAGCGCAAGCGACCAGTACATCGCCCGCTATCTCCGCATTGCGACCAAGGGTGAGGTCTCTGCATACCACCAAAAGGTCTTTCCCCACGCGGGAATCTACAGAAACAACCCCGGCCGCACACCGTACCGCACCAGAAACCGGGCCGCCCAAGTGCATGCTCAGACAAAGGGCCAGAAGGTCGCCTTGCACCGCGCCAGACAAATCCACCGTCTGACAGCACAAAAAAACATTCTTGGTAACAAAACCAGAGATAGCAGCCGACTGACACATCGCGCTGATAGAACCCTCCACCCGACCGTCAACGCGGAGAGCATTGCCTGCGTAATACAGGTCATCTGTCTGGATCTCTTCCTTGAGTAGAGTAAAACTGCTTCCCGATTCCAATCGGGCTGCCCAGGAGCTGGAGAGGGCAAACAACATACAGACCACAAGACGAGAACTAACCGAGTATTTCATCCTGTGTTTCCCCGTGAGTGTTAACAACCTTATTTTCATCAAAAGAGGTTGCCATAGTGTACTTGGACGCTGCGCTAACATAGCGTAAAACAGGCCCAAAGTCAAAAAACTACCCGCCTTGACTTTCTCTCTATCCTCAGGAGCATTGTAACAAATGGATAAGTTTCTCATCACCGGTGGTAGAGCCCTACGAGGCGATGTCTCCGTAAGCAGTGCTAAAAACTCTGTTCTCCCGCTCCTCGCTGCCTGTCTGCTTACCGAAGAAAAATGTGTGATTGAAGCGGTTCCACATTTGGACGACGTAACCACTATGACTCAACTGCTACGTTCCATGGGGGTAAAAATCTGTCGTCGCGGTCGTGCGTTGGAAGTGGAAGCTTCCGGCAAAATAGAAGCCGAAGCACCGTACGATATAGTGCGACGGATGCGAGCAAGTTACTACGTATTAGGCCCGCTTGTGGCCAGATTCGGCCAGGCCCACGTTTCTCTCCCCGGTGGATGCGCTATAGGTGCGCGACCAGTTGATCTTCACATCCGGGGCATTAGCGCTCTGGGCGCACAGGTAAAACTGGAACACGGCTACATTACCGCCCGCAGCTCCAAGACTAGACTGCAGGGAACCTCCATACTGCTGTCTGGCCCCCGGGGGCCAAGTGTGGGCGCTACTATCAACACGATGATGGCGGCTGTGCTCTGCAAGGGAGAAACAGTGCTGCACGATGCCGCAGTTGAACCGGAAGTGGTGGATGTGGCAGGATTCTTAAACGCCATGGGTGCGCGCATAACTGGTGCGGGGACGCCGACTGTGCACATCAGGGGTGTACGCCAACTTTCTGGTGCCCGCTGGAGACCCATACCCGACCGGATCGAAGCAGGCACCCTAGCCGTTGCTGCCGCTATCACCCGCGGCGCAGTAGAGATAAGAAACTGTCGCCCGGACCATCTGACTGTACCCCTAGAAACCCTCCGTCGGGCCGGAACAAAAGTGGAAACTGCCCGTAATTCTCTCTTTGTGAGTGCGCGAGACCGGCCCAATTCTTTAAGCTTTTCCACCGCCCCCTACCCGGGTTTTCCCACTGACTTGCAGGCACAATTTATGGCCTTGGCCTGCCTGGCCGATGGCACCAGTGTAATAACCGAAAACGTATTTGAAGCCCGTTTTCTTCATGCCATGGAACTGGAACGTATGGGGGCGCAAATTGCCGTCAAGGGTAATGTTGCCGTAGTGCAGGGCGTGGAACATTTATCTGCCGCCCAGGTGATGGCTTCTGATTTGCGCGCTTCGGCCGCTTTGGTTCTGGCCGGTCTATCCTGTCGAGGCAAGACTGAGCTGCTACGTGTTTACCACCTTGACCGGGGGTATGAACGTCTGGAGTTGAAACTCAACAGGCTGGGGGCCCAAGTTGAACGTGTACGAGAATAATCAAAGAGTAAAAAAGACCCTTCCTGTCCGCATCGGCTCTCTGGTTATAGGTGGCGGTGCGCCTGTGGCCGTTCAGTCCATGACCAAAACATCTACCGCTGATGTTACAGCCACAGTACGTCAGATCCGACGGTTGGAAAAGATGGGTTGCGAACTGGTTAGGGTAGCCGTTCCCGACCATAGGGCAGCTGCTGCCCTTCCCGAAATCAGGAAAAGAGTAAAGCTCCCCCTCTGTGCAGACATTCACTTCGACCACCGGCTGGCACTAGCTGCGCTCGCCGCCGGATTCGACAAGATTCGCATCAACCCTGGAAACATAGGTGGTTCTGCCCGAATAAAAGAAATTATACAGGCTGCAGCCGATAGAGGTGCAGCTATCCGCATCGGTGTAAACTCCGGCTCTCTGGAAAAAGAAGTTTTCCGTCGCTACGGACACCCCACGCCCCAGGCGCTTTGCGACAGTCTGGAAAAAAGCTTGGAGTTCTTCGTGCGCGCTGGTTTCACTTCTCTAGTACTGTCTGCCAAAACCACCTCTGTCCTAGACACCATCACCACCTATAAAGAATTGTCCCGACGGTTTCCGTATCCCTTGCATTTGGGTCTTACTGAAGCCGGGCTGCCTTTTGAAGGTTCCATTCGTTCCGTGGCCGCGCTTACGCCCCTGCTTCTAGCGGGTATCGGCGATACCTTGCGAATCTCCCTGACCGGCGACCCGGTACTGGAAGTTTTGGCCGCTTGGGAATTGCTCGCTGCTCTAGGCCTGCGGCAGAAAAAACCTCTTATATATTCCTGCCCAACCTGTGGCCGCACGCGTACAGATATGATCAACCTTACCAGAAAAGTCAAAAAAGCAATCGATCGGCTTCTCCTGCGAGAACCCGGAGTAAAAATTGCAGTAATGGGGTGTGTAGTGAACGGACCGGGCGAAGCACGCGAGGCAGACTTTGGCATCGCTTGCGGCAGAAGCAGGGGAGCTGTCTTCTGTCGTGGCCAGGTAGTAGGAACATATCCAGAGAAAAGACTGGTGGAAAAACTGGTGGAGGTTATTCTCTCCTCTCAAACGGTTAAAAGTTCCTCAACTCTCTCTGCGTCTCTCCGGCACCCAGTTGACAATGAAAGCTAGTCAGCTTCTTCTCTTTCCTTTTTTTCTGCTCTTGATATTGTTTCTGTTATTTCCTGTTTTTTCCTCTGCCTGTACTATCGGCGCCTTTGGCCCTAGCTCAACTTGGGACGGAAGGCCCATACTCTGGAAGAACCGGGACGTAAAAAACGAATTACAAGCTATGCTCTATTCTTCCCGGGGACGCTATCGATTTATAGCCAACGTGTACGCGGGCGAGACGCTTGATGTGTGGGCTGGAATCAATGAAGCCGGGTTCGCCATAATGAACTCCAATTCCTACAACATTGGCGGGAAAACGTCAGCTGACGCCAGAGATGATGACGGCCTGGTAATGCGCCTAGCCCTAGAAAACTGCGCCACGGTGGATGACTTTGCTCGCTTACTTGACTCCCTTAATAGAATAGGCCGTGAAACACCTGCTAACTACGGCGTGTTTGACGCCACCGGAAGGACGGCAATCTTTGAAGCTGCCAACACTTACTACCGCCGATATGATGCCGACCAGGAATCGCTCGACATGCTCATAAGGGCCAACTATTCCTACCATGGCAATCCGGCCAGACAGACAGGAAAGGCCCGACATGACCGGGCCTGGCAGCTTGCTGCGCCGGTCGCCAGAAAACAGGGCATCAGTCCGGAATTTGTAGCCACTGTCCTTGCGCCGGATATGGGTACACCCGATTTTGACCCCTATCCTTTGCCCTTCCGCAACAATTGCGGTGACCTTCCCTACGGTTACATCCCCTCTGACACCACCATTTGCCGTACAACTACACGCTCAGTCCAGATTCTGGTCGGAAACAAACCTGGTCAAGACCCGGCAGGGGGAATGATGTTCATACTGCTCGGTCCCCCAGAGACTTCCCTGCCAATTCCCCTGTGGGTGGCCGCAGAAGAAGTGCCCTTGGCCCTGACCGGTAAAGAACGTTCGCGAATTTGTGACGAAGCCATAGCCCTGCGCGGCTACGTCCGTTCAGACCCTAACTATCCCACTGCCACCAATACTTTCGCCCTGTATCGTTTGCGTCAAATGCTTGATCCGGTCGCGTACAGTATATTCGCCCAGGTACACCATTACGCCGAAACTTGGGCCGCCGGTCCGAGCAAAGAACAGGCACGGGCCATTTCCGAAGCAGCTTGTCGTACCTATCTGGCTCTGACAGAATCCTTCTGGCGTGAACTGCGGGAATCTTCACCTAATCCGCTGGGACGGTCTCCTTACTCTACCATCCTTGTCCGCGATGTCCTCACTGTCACCTTGCCCGCCCAGGCAAAACGAATGCAAGTATACGATGCCCTTGGTTCTCTCCGTGCCGAACTGACGTTGTCCGAACAGGATAAGTATCTGCGTTGGTCCCCCCGGGAATTGACGCCGGGGCGCTATTTTCTTCGCTTCGCAGGCGCCTCTGAGCAGAGCGTGTCTTTTATCTATGCGCCTCTGCGCTGAGCCGCAGTAACCGGCGACGACAGGCCAGGAGAAATTCCAGACAGACTTCTGTTCTATAGTCCGGGTAGGTCCACTCTAGCGCTCCATAATGGCCGGACCGAAAAATCAGTGTGGGTTCGGCAAAAAGAAAAGAAACAGAAAGCGAATTTTCCTCTCCGCCAGAATAGACACAAACACGATGGGCAGCATTCTTCGTAGAAATCAACACCAAATTATGCAACGTTAGAATTCCGGGGTCCAGATTGACCCGCCGCACGCTTTGAGTTTCTCCTGTATCTCTTGTGCTTAATTTTTCCTCCATCTTCAATGTGGAAAGTTTTGCTTCTACCAGATAGTCCGGCGCCACCAAGCGTTGAAAACAAACCCACGCCCGCGTCAATCCTACACCCATTTCCCGTTCATAATAGTTGGTAAAGTCAAATGGAATCTCTCGACTAGTTTCTTCAATGGGGCCGAATTTATCGGTGAGTAGGTGTTCCGCTTCTGAACGGAACGTGCGTTCACGGTACAGTAGTCCTACTACCAGCAGGGCAGTGTAGCCAACCGGTTTTCCCTTCACCACCTAATTTATTGTTCCGGTTCCTTTTGCTCTGCTTCTATCTGCCCCTTCTCCTGCTCAGCTAGAAAAGCACCTATCTCTTCAATGGGTGGTAAGGCGTCAAGCGACTCCAGGCCGAAGTAACGGAGAAACTCGCGGGTCGTACGATAAAGAAATGGATTACCTGGCCGGTGCGCCCGACCAGCAGTAGTAATCAGTCTGCGCTCCAAAAGAGTAACCAGAGGACCAGCACAGTCTACGCCCCGCAGTTTTTCAATCTCTGACCGCGTCACTGGCTGCCGATAAGCAATAATAGCCAGCACCTCCAAGGCTGGGCCCGAAAGGCGCTGCGTATAACTTCGACGATAGAGTCGACGTACCAGAGGTGCGTACTCCGGTAAGGTGTAAAGCTGATATCCTTGTGCCACCTTATGTACCCGGAAACTACGCCCAGTTTCCTCGTAAATGCGGTTCAACTCGTTTACGCCATTATCCACCGTGTCAGCATCGACCCCCAGAAGCTCCGCTGCCCGGGTGGAGGTTATCGGGGCACCTGACGAAAAAAGCAGGGTTTCCAGTGCCTGTAACTCCCGCAAAGAAGATGGCGCAGTAGAAGAAGCTGCCGGCGCTCTGGTTTGCTCTTCTGTTGTGCTCAACTCGATTGTGTTCTCGCCTTCCTCCTGCTTTCCCATCTACTTCTTCCTCAACTTGAATCTAGACATAAGGGCCGCAACCGCTACGTGCAGGTCCTCGCTGGCCATAAAACAAGTCAGCCTTGTCTCCGAACTAGCAAAAGCGCTCAAGTGAACACCAACCCCGTGCAATGCTTCCAACACACCGGCCATTATTTCTGTGTCCGAACCCACTCCCGGTCCGACGACCGATACTGAACACACATCCTCAGCAATCTCTACTCGTCTAGCCCCCGCTTCTTTTGCCGCCTTGTGCAATATGTCTGCAACCTGAATCAGATGCTGTTTGGCTACCACAAAATTGAGATCAAACTTGCCATCCGCGGGCACGCCATGGTAGAAGAGCACCGGCGGCACCCTGGCCTCGGCTAAACGGGTTACCACCTGGTGCAGACACCGTTTCTTCTTCGGCATTCCCAGCAGGGCGATGCTGGTCAGATTATGTTCATGAGTAAGGGCCCGGACAAATGCTTTCTCTAGCGGCATTCCGTTTTCGGCCCTCTGTGTCTTCCGCTTTCTCGCTTTTGTACTTCCCACGATAGTTCCTCTCTTTCCATCAAAAGACGACCTGATTACCAGGGGGACTCGGTATTTCTCTGCCAGAGCACAGGCCCGAGGGTGGATTATTTGCGCGCCAGAACCAGCAAGTTCCAACAGCTCTTCATAACTCAACTCCGGTACAAAACGGGCAAAAGGAAATTCCCTGGGGTTCTCCGTAAAAACGCCAGGAACATCCTTGTACAGCTCGCACCGACTGGCACGCAGAACCGCAGCCAGAGCTACGGCAGTTACATCCGAACCTCCCCGGCCTAAGGTAGTTACCTCACGGTCTAGGCTCACCCCTTGGAAACCGGCAACGATGGGTATTTTCCCGGCACGCAGTGCAGTCCGCAGTCGCTCACCCCTAATTTCCTGAATCCGTGCATCGGCATGAAACCGGTCGGTAATGATACCTACCTGCGAACCAGTCAAAGAAACTGCTCTTCCACCTAACTCAATAATAGCTAGCGCCAACAAAGCCATTGTTTCTCTTTCTCCAGTGGAGAGCAGCATATCTAGCTCTCTCCGGGCTGGTCGCGCGGACACAGCCAAAGCCATTTCTTGTAGTTCGTCGGTCCTTTTTCCCATAGCGGACACCACCACTACTACTCTGGTGCCGTCCCTGGTTGTCTCGACCACGCGTTTAGCAACCTGCCGAATTCGTTCCAGATCGGCTACCGAAGTCCCTCCGTATTTCTGGACAACTATCGATCTCCTCATCTTCTTTGTTTCTCCCGACTCAGAAGCCAGCGGCCTATCCGGCAGGCAGCCTCCCGCAGCTTTTCCTCCGACTGAACCAGAGCGAATCGGACGTAACCTCGTCCACAACGACCAAAGCCCGACCCGGGCGCAGCCACAACTTTTGTTTCCCTCAGCATATCCAGAACAAACCGGACATCGTCTTCGTCTGCCCGCGCCCAGACATAGAATGTAGCCTCAGGACGCGCTACTTGCCAACCGTTCCGCTCCAGTTCCAAACAGAAAACATCCCGACGACGCCGATATAGTTTGCAGATTCCGCCTGCCAATTTCTCCGCATTCTTGAGTGCGTACGCCGCGGCATCCTGAATAGCACCGAACGGTCCGGAATCAGTATTCTGCTTCACCTTTAGAAGAGATTGGAGTAGGCCCTGATTACCAACTGCCATGCCGATTCGCCAACCGGCAAGCGAAAAAGTTTTTGACAAGGAGTGAAATTCCACGCAGCAGGTTTCTGCACCTGGAATTTCCAGTATGCTTGGCGGAGATACTGCCCCAAATGCAATTTCAGAATACACATTGTCATTAGATATATAGAACCCATGCTTCAGGGCGAGAGCTACCAGCTCCTGATAGAAACTACGAGTTGCTACTGCGGCAGTAGGGTTGTTTGGAAAATTGATACAGAGGAGTTTAATACGGGGAGCGAGACGTCGTATCTGCTCCAAGTCTGGTAAAAAGTTATTGGCCTCCAGAAGTGGTATCGCTACCAGCCTGGCACCAGCCAAGCGGGTCTGATTGGCATACATGGGGAAAACAGGATCGGCTACGGCAACCGTATCGCCCGGACCAGCGACCCCCCAGATAAGATGGGCTATGCCCTCTTTGGAACCCAAAAGCATCACTACTTGTGATGCAGGGTCAAGCCTCACCCCAAAACGACGACGATACCAGTCCGCGACTGCCAAGCGAACAGAAAGCTTTCCCGCATAAGTAGGATAACGATGATTCTCTGTATTGCGCAGCGCCTCTCGTAAAGCCCTCATAATCGGCCTTGGAGGAGGAATGTCCGGGTTGCCTTCACACAAATCTATCATCTTGCCTCCCATACGAGATTTAAGGGCGTCAAGCTCGCTAAAGAGATACGGAGGGATCAGGCTAAGTCTTCTGGCAGCTGCTTCTCGCATGGCCCTAGATTTACCCGAAACGACCCTGCTGTCAAGATTGCTTCCCCTCCGTATACCTGCGTAACATCTCAGAAAACCACACCCATGCCGGGCATGCGCCACGACCAAGAAAATAGCCGGCGAAAAAACAAAGGGCAGTATTGCTACTGCCCCTGTACGATTTCCTCCCTATCTTATGGAAGACCCAAGAACCCGTTATCAGTATCACCGTTGTCAAAATTCTCGTTTATAGCTGTAATCGCATTATTTATCTGCGAAGCGTTACCAGCCCCACCTCCTAAAATTCGGTTTCCCTCGTTCAGAACCTGTTGTACAGTCCAGCCATAGTAAGGACTGGCTACATCCTTTACTATCAGGTCCTTCAGATTCAGTGGGGACGGTGAGAAATCCGGATCGTATTCATCGAATCTGACGTTCAGCGTTAATGCCGTCACCTGCCCAGCCAAAACTGATATACCGCCAGTTGGATTAACCCAGTTCTGTGTCAAAGAAGCTGGTGTTTTCCCGTCCGGTAGATATTCTGTCACTGCCCAAGCATCAGTGAGGGTAATGGTGTAGTTGCCACCTACCACAAGCCCGCTTGGAAACGCGCCTGCAAAGTTGGCATGGAGATACGCTCCCGGATTGCTGCCTCTCGGAACTGCACCCCACCCGCCTTGAGTATAGGTCTTGAATTCTCCCAGCAAGCCACCGCCACCACCATTCTGTATCGTGTAGGCAATATACATTCCCCAGTTAGCGCCCGGAAACTGTGTGCCTTTGCCCCAACCGGTTTCTTGCTGTACTACCTCCCCGTCGACAAGACGATCCAGTGAGGCATGTGCCGCTATGTACACTGTCGTCCCAATAGCCCAGGTCAAAGGGATAGTAAATGTGTACACTTGCACCCGGGGGTCGAACAGCATTTTGTAGCTGAACTTGCCCGGTATTGGGTTGCCGGTTTTGGTTTGTGGTATGGATTGCCTGAGCTTGCAACGTGGCACGCAGCTGACGTCAACCACCAATTTTCTACCGTTGCGTACTCAACATACAGGTTAGCCGCATCATTCCACACGCTTACGCTACCCGCCACTAGGTGCTGACCAGCCAAAAGGTCAACCACCAGTCGAGTTACATCAGCGTTAATGTGTCGATCTGCTTCCCTGTACATGGATTTGCACCCACACCACAATAGTACAGACAATAAGACTGTAACCAGAGTTTTGGTATGACTATTCACGAACAACCTCCTTCTGCTCATTATGCCTTCTCTACCTTCTGCATTTATTTGCCCGACTTGAACGGCGGGCCCCCGTTTGTTGTTTCTGCACCACACCTCCTTGATTGGTAAAACCTAACTCCTCGTCCCCGTATGTACTGATGGTAGTCTACGTGGACGGCCCTACTTTAAATACCAGATTGTTACATGGACAATTCGGAGTACCCTTGCTTAGTAAGAATATAATTGCCATTTTCTAAATGTCAAGAGCAAATCTCCCCAAAAACAAAAATGCCCCCAAACACCTCTTGACAAAATACTTCGCAGCACTAATATGTAAACATATGTTTACATCAAAGAGCGTCCGCCGGCAGAAAATAGTTGAGTTTGTAAGAAAGTACATAGAAGAGCATGGGTTTTCTCCTAGTTTCAGGGAAATAGGTAGGGCCGTAGGAATAAAAAGTACTAAAGCGGTGAAGTACCATATAGACGTATTAACCAAAGAAGGTGTCTTGAGTCGCACACCGGGGCAAGCCCGTTCACTTCGGGGTGGAATTTACCCCTATTCTATACCCCTGGTTGGCAGAATTGCTGCCGGTACGCCGATTTTGGCAGTAGAAAATATAGAAGAAAATATATCTTTCGACCGATTCCAAGGGTGTTTCCTGCTTCGAGTGCAGGGAGAAAGCATGTCTGGCGCCGGCATAATGCCCGGTGATATGGTTATAGTACGTCCCAATACAGAACCACAGAATGGAGACATAATTGTAGCCCTTATGGACGAGGAGGCCACAGTAAAAAAATTCCGCCGCGAAAACGGGCAGATAGTACTTCTGCCGGAAAACCCTGCTTTCTCCCCTGTCATAATCCAGGATTCACCCACAACCCAGTTTCGGATAATCGGGGTAGTGGTCGGGTTGTTGCGAAGTTACAAATGAGGCGATTTAACACACCTGCCGGCTAAGAAAAAATGACCCACACCGCTATCAACGAAAAGGTGGTAGTATATGTATTATACCCTAACCCGCAGGGGCCCTCGAATCCACATGAACGGATGCGGCCGGTGTTCTTTGTCTGGCGCAATAAGGCATACCGCGTGCATAAAATTACCTACGTATGGCGCGAGCGCCTAGGTGATTTTGAAAGTTACCACTACGCCGTATCAGATGGGGCTAATGTGTACGAGCTTTGTTATGAAACTAAAAGTTTCGTCTGGACCCTGTTGAACATTTACTGCGCGGAATGAGAAAGGCCGTTCGGGAATATTTAGATTCGAAACTCGAGGCTCGGGCAGAAAGTCCGTCGCAGAACCCAAAACAACGTACAATCCTCCATGTAGATATGGATGCTTTTTTCGCCTCTGTAGAACAACAGACTTACCCGTTCCTACGCGGTAAACCTGTAGGCGTCTGCGGTAATCCTAATAGCCGCACCGTAATTGCTGCAGCTTCTTATGAAGCTAAACGGATGGGCGTAAAAACCGCAATGACCATTCCCGAAGCTCGCCGCCTTTGTCCGGAGATTATTCTCATAACCGGTAATCCGGCAAAATATATAGACACTTCCACACGTATCGTTGCCTTTTATACAAGCCTAACCGATTTGGTTGAAGTTTTTTCTATAGACGAAGCCTTTCTGGATATTACCCACACACTCCACCCTCATAGAAACACGGAAGAAATAGCCATCTCTATCAAAGAATACATCCGGAAGAATTTCGGTCTTACCTGTTCTATTGGTATCGCACCCAACAAAACGCTAGCCAAGTTAGCAGGTGAGATGCAAAAACCAGACGGGCTTACTATCATACGTCCCGAAGAAGTTCCTGCTCTTTTAGAAAAAACTCCGGTAGAGGCTATTTGTGGCATCGGGCCCAAAACTAAAGAGAAACTTAACAGGCTAAATATCTATACCTGTGCCGATTTGGGTCGTTATCCAGAAAGTAAATTGCGTGCTGTATTTGGTGTCAACGCTATAAGATTACACAATATTGGCCTGGGGCAAGACGAAAGTCCTGTATTGCCCTGCTGGCACGAACCAGAGACAAAATCCATGGGGCATTCTTTAACCCTAGAACGTGACACACAAAACCCGGAAGTGATAAAACGGATTCTGCTTCAACTCTCTGAGCAGGTAGCCCGCAGGCTCCGACAAGAAGACTATACGAGCAGAACTGTATCCTTGACTCTACGCTACTCCGATTTTTCCACTCATCTGCGCCAACGTAGCTTAACTAACCACATCGATGACGGACTCCAGATTTATTCCACCGCTTGGAAGTTATTCTCTGAACTTTACTGCCCCGGAAAGTTGGTCCGCTTGCTGGGGGTAAGCGTGTCCGGCCTTATCCGAAACTTGGCCCATCAGTTGCAGTTATCAATGTGTACCTATAACGAGCCCTTATCCACTGCAATAGATAGTGTCAGGGATCGTTACGGTGAATTTTCTATTGCTCGAAGCAGGCTGTTAGGGTCGACTGCAACAAACTTTTCTGGGACGCGTAATAATCCTAACACGCAGATACCGCGGGTAATACCCCCGTCCTGGGACGGAAAAAACTTCCTCAAAAAATTATAGAACACTAGCGACCATCTGCACCAATCTCGTCGCCAGCAAAACCAAAAAAGCGCATTATCTCTTGTAGGGTTTCAACTGTAACCCCTGACTCCTTCTGACGAAACAGCGCCACTGTTGCCCCGGCTTGCGCCAGTGCCGCACTATCGCGCACCCCCTCTGCTGCCAACTCTGGTGTAACCGCCAGAAACACATCTACGTCCCCAATGTCCCCGTATCGTTGTCTACGGAGCGCTTCATCAAGAGGAGATGCGGCGACAGCTGCCACGCCCTGAAATACTTCCGGATGCCTAAGTCCCGTTACCAGGGCTGCAGTAGCAGCTCCCGGAAAACCTATCAAGAAACGCCATTCCCAGTCTATAGAAAACTGTTCTTCAAAGTCGGCAAGAATTTCCATAACCTGTTGCTCTACTGTCAAAGCCGCAGCAAATTCCCTGTTGGAATCATAGCCGGAGTCCGGACGCGGTGCCCAAGCATAGGCCTCATCAAAACGAAACGGCCCGCGGATAGCCAGAAGAATAAAATCAGAATCGGCAAAAAAACCCTTGTCCCACATTGCCAGCGGTTCTTCTTCATCCTTCCCCTCGCTATGTAGAATCACGACCAGTGCCCAAGAAGTATCATCAGGGGTATAGTCAATTGGGAGGCGGTAGGCATAACGGGGCGGGAAGTCTGGTTCGTATGCAGTTACCGCCGGTTCTCTCGGACCACAACTAGAAAGGAACGAAAAACTACCTAAGCAGGCCAGAAGTAAAAGGCTATAAATACGCACAGAAGAACAATAATAGTAACAAACAGATTGGGGTCAAATTCTCGCACTAATTAGGTTATACCAGTGCTTACCTACGCTGGGTGGAGAAACCAGAATTGCTCTTCACCTACCACACCAGCAATCACCCGACCTACGAGTTCCCGACCGAAAAATGGTGAATTACGAGAGCGCGACAGAACAAGATCGGGGGTGTATGTCCAACGCGCTTGTAGGTCAAGTATTACCAAGTCGGCGGGGTTTCCCGCTTTTATACCAACATCCTCCATGCCTAAAACGCGACCCGGTCCTGTGGTTAACTTGTCTATGTACTGAGGAAGGCTCATCAGGCCTGAAACTACTAACATCTCATAGCCAAGACTGAAAGCCGTTTCAAAGCCTATTATGCCCGGCGGAGCGGAAGCAAATTCTACCTCTTTGTCCTGCTTAGTATGCGGTGCGTGGTCAGTAGCGATGGCATCGATGGTACCATCGACCAACGCAGTAAGTATTGCCTGTCTGTCACGTTCTGTACGCAGGGGCGGATTAACCCGATAGTTAGGATCAAAACTACTCAAGGCTTCGTCAGTCAGAGCAAAATAGTGCGGACACGTTTCGGCTGTCACTTTCACCCCTCGCGCCTTCGCGGCTCGTACCACTTCAACTGTGCGAGCGCAGGACACATGGCAAATATGTACTCTTGCTCCCACGTATTCGGCCAGCATTATATCACGGCAGGCTGCCGCCGCTTCGCCAACATCCGGTACGCCTGTGAGTCCTAAGCGCGTTGCCACCACGCCCTCGTGTGCAACCCCTTCCAGCCCGTTTAATTCGCAATGGCAGAATACTGGCAGGTCAAACGCCTTGGCGTATTCCAGTACCCGACGCATTACCTGCGCATCTGCAATCCAAGCTCCGTCGTCTGACAGAGCAACTACTCCGGCCTTTTTCATTCCGCCTATCTCGGCAAGTTCTTTTCCTTGCCTTCCCTTGGTACAGCAGCCTACAGGAAGAACTTTCGCAAAACCGCCCTCCTCTGCTCGATGCAACTCAAACCTGACAAGCGCTTCTGAATCCACTGCCGGCGATGTATTGGGCATTGGGCAAACCTTGGTAAAACCGCCCGCCAAAGCGGCCTTGGTTCCTGTGGCAATCGTCTCTGCTTCTTCGTTGCCTGGTTCCCGCAGATGACAATGCAGATCCAGAAAACCGGGTGCAATATACTTATTTCTGCAATCAATCACCCGACAATTTTCTGTTCTCAGGGAACGTCCCACCTCAACCACTTTGCCAGCTTCTATAAGCACGTCCAATAACAAAATCCGACCCCGTACCGGGTCAATCACCTTTCCCCCAGAAAGAAGCAATCTATCTGCTCGTTCTGGGCTATTCAGCAACAGTTCCTCCTCCTGCCAAAAGATACAATACGGCCATCCTCACTGCGACACCATTTGTCACTTGGCTCAAAATAAGAGTTTGGTTCAACTCCGATACTTCAAAGTCCATCTCCACGCCCCAGTTAACCGGCCCGGGGTGAGTAATAACAACATCCTTGCCCAACTTCTCCAAACGTTCCTTAGTCAAACCATACAGGTAGCGATACTCCCGCACAGACGGGAATAAACTGGAGCTAATTCGTTCCGTCTGTACCCGCAACATGTTCACGACATCCACCTCAAAAAGCACCTGGTCAAACTGGTAAAATACCTGGCAGCCCATCTCTTCAATATGCCGGGGAATCATCGTTGGCGGGCCACACACAGCCACGCGCGCCCCTAATTTCTGAAAACACAGTATGTTGGACCGGGCAACGCGCGAATGGGCTATGTCGCCCACAAGTAGGATGCGCTTACCTTCCAGGCTGCCCATTCTTTCCATCAAGGTAAAGGCATCCAGAAGTGCTTGGGTTGGATGTTCGTGACACCCGTCCCCGGCGTTCACAACAAAACAACGCAATCTTCTGGCCAAGAAATGGGCTGCCCCGGCTTGAGAATGTCTCACCACCACTCCGTCCACGCGCATCGCTTCAATATTACGTGCCGTGTCCAACAGGGTCTCTCCCTTTTTCATGGCCGACCCCGCCTGCCCGAAATTGATACACTGCGCGCTCAGCCGATTAGCAGCTAAGGTAAAAGAGGTAGCCGTTCGGGTAGAAGGTTCCAAAAACAGGTTAACTATGGTTTTACCGCGCAAAGCAGGAACTATCGGAATAGGGCGTTTCAGTACCTCCAGAAAAGTCTTGGCTTGCTTTAAAATTCCCTCTATCTGGGCTCGACTCAGTCCCTCAATGCCCAGAAGATGTTTAATCGGCACTTCTGTCTGCACTGGCTCTTGCTTTGAACTCGGGCAAACTGGGGAAACGGTAGGTTCCGATTTGGCGAGCGTCTTTTTCCGTCTCAGTTGTGTTTCAGTTGTTGTAGACTTACGGAGTGTATTTCTAGGCTTGCGCTTGGAATCTTTCGGCTTCACCTGCGGGTAACGAAAACTCCATCCCGACCGTCTTCTTCCAAAAGGCAAATGTCTACCAGGTCCTGCCGTCGGGTAGTTATCTTTGCCCCTACGAAATCGGGCTGTATCGGCAGTTCCCGGTGACCGCGATCTACAAGTACAGCAAGCTGGATTCGTTTAGGCCTTCCAAAGTCCAACAGTTCAGAAAGCGCTGCCCTAACTGTGCGGCCGGTGAAGATAACATCGTCCACCAGAACCACAGTTCTACCGTTCAGATCAAAATCTATCTCCGAACCGCGTACTATCGGCGTCTCCGCCACCAAACGCAAATCGTCGCGGTACAGGGTAATATCCATTGCCCCCACGGGAATTTCAGCCCCGCGCCTCTGGGCAATAAGGCTGGCGAGCCTGCGGGCTAACGGAACTCCACGTCTCTTCACGCCGATTAATACCAGGTTTTTCTCGTCTCTATTGCGTTTATCTATATCCCTCGCCAGGGCTGCTACCAGCAATTTAACTCTGGCGGCAGAGATGGTAGGTCTTTTCGGTTTCACTTTAGCAACAACGAAATAGGTATGATAACGCAGTACCCTAGAACCAAAAGCAATGGTGCGAGGGTAATGGAACCGCGGGACAGTGTAAAAAATCCGATTATGACCGTCAGTAGGCCTACGCCCATAAGGATGTAGTTTTTCTTGCCCAAAGCAATCTGGGGACGACGCGGCTTTTTAACTGTCTGGGTAACTTTCTGTTTAGCTGGTTGCTGCTTCATCTTTATAACTCCTCGCGCCTCATCTTATTCTCATCATCAGTCGTGTCAAGCGGCGTCTGTGCTACTGCGACCGGTCCAAATCGATCGTCCTCTGGGGTCTGTGTGAAATGATTCTCCAAGTAGGCAAGAATCTGCTCTGGGTCTTGAGGCAAAAGCAAATGTACCCCCCGGAAGTTGTCCAAAAAAGTTCTGCGAGAGAATGGAGAAAGTACCACCCCTCCCGTAGTCCGAAAGTAACGTCTAAACCTGCTCCACGGATATTTATAGCTAAACAATCGCTTGTCCACTGTCACCCCGTCTTTGTCAAACGTAAACGTAATCGGAAGAAAGTATGTATGCAAGGCTGCAAACAGAACTACAATTGCCACTACGCCCAGAAGAACTCCGAAACGCCAAAAAGAAAAGCTTATTACCAACAATAGAATTGCGACCGCAAACCAGGTTTTGCCCGGCGTCTCCTTCGCCCGGTGTACTGTCCAACTGATCTTTTCCATAATCGATTACAGAATCCTTGTCGATTATACTGAAACCGCAGCTATGTGCTACTTACTTGACTTTCGTTCTCTCGGTGGCAATCTGAATTTACTAGCCAGGAGTAACATATGACTAATCTTCCCTCTGTTCTGAAAGGACCTTTACCCAAGATTGGTATCAGGCCGACGATAGACGGGCGACGCGGTGTACGCGAGTCGCTGGAAAAACAGGTGAAAGCAATGGCCCATGCGGCTGCGCGCTTCATATCTTCAAAACTGAGGTATCCTGACGGAAGACGTGTAAAGGTAGTAATCGCCGACGAATGTATCGGTGGGGCGGCAGAGGCCGCGGCCTGTGCCGAAAAATTCGCCCGCGAAGGCGTGGGCGTCTCCCTTACAGTCACACCCTGCTGGTGCTACGGAACAGAAACCATGGACACAGACCCGTTCCTGCCCAAAGCCATCTGGGGCTTTAACGGCACAGAAAGACCAGGGGCGGTATATCTTGCCGCGGTTCTCGCTGGCCACAATCAGCTGGGCTTACCGGCGTTCGGCATCTACGGTCGCGAAGTACAAGACAAAGATGACTCGTCAATTCCCCACGACGTGCAGGAAAAGCTACTCCGGTTCTGTCGAGCCGGACTGTCAGTCGCGCTTGCTCGCCAAAAGAGCTATCTGTCGATTGGCAATGTATCCATGGGCATAGCCGGTTCGGCGGTTAACCATAATTTTTTCTCTGACTACCTAGGCATGAGAGTAGTATGTGTGGATATGAGCGAGCTGGTTCGGCGGTTGGAAGAGGGAATCTACGACCTGCTTGAGTTCAAACGTGCCTATGCTTGGGTCAAGAAATATTGTCGCGAAGGCGCGGACCCTAACCCAGAACCTATGCGCCGCAGCCGCGAAGCCAAAAACCGGGAATGGCAGACCGTAATAAAAATGACCATGATGGTGAGAGACCTAATGGTGGGTAACCCTCGTCTGGCTGAGTTGGGTTTTTCAGAAGAAGCCTTGGGCCATAATGCCATACTCGCCGGTTTTCAGGGGCAGCGCCAGTGGACAGACCACTTTCCCAACGGGGATTTTCTCGAGGCCATCCTGAACTCTTCTTTCGACTGGAATGGCACCCGTGCCCCCTATCTGGTGGCTACCGAAAACGACAGCTTGAATGGTGTGGCCATGCTCTTTGGCTGGCTTCTTACCGGAACGGCCCAGATATTCGCCGATGTACGTACCTACTGGAGTCCGGAAGCTGTAAAACGGGTCACCGGGTATACGCTTACGGGCCCGGCTTCTTCTGGAATCATACACCTCATCAACTCCGGTGCCGCCTGTCTTGATGGCACAGGAGAACAATCTCGGGACAACGCTCCGGCCATAAAACCATTCTTGGAAATCACGCAGGAAGAAGTCGAAAAATGCCTTGCCGCCACTACCTGGCCCCCGGCGCTGTACGAATACTTCCGGGGCGGTGGTTTTTCCTCCTGCTATGTCTCCCGAGGCGGGATGCCGTTGACAATGAGTCGGGTAAGCCTGGTGAAAGGACTAGGCCCGGTGCTGCAGATTGCTGAAGGATACTCGTTGGAGCTCCCGGAACACGTACACCGCACATTGGTTGAACGTACGAACGAAACCTGGCCTACCACTTGGTTTGTTCCCAGACTTACCAATAGCGGTCCTTTCCGCAGTACTTACGAAGTAATGAAGGCCTGGAGTGCCAACCATGCCGCGGTATCCTACGGTCATATCGGTGCCGACCTTGTTACTTTAGCCTCCTTGCTCCGCATCCCAGTTGCCCTGCACAACGTTCCCGAGGAAAAACTGTTTCGCCCCTCCGCCTGGGCACTATTTGGTACTGCCGACCAAGAAGGTGCTGATTTCCGTGCCTGCGCCAACTTCGGTCCGCTCTACGGCAAGGGTTCTTTGTGAATTTAATCTTCATCTGCCTCGATTCGTTCCGTCAAGACCACGTTGGTTTCTACCACCAAGGCCGGTCCGCGTTCATAGACGTACCTGCCTGTCGCACGCCAAACCTCGACACCTTTGCCCGTGAGTGTATCGTCTTTGACCGATTACACCCCTGCGGCCTGCCCAGTTTTCCGGTCCGTACCGAACTTCTGACAGGGCAGTTCACCCTGCCTTTTCGACCCTGGCAGGCGTTGAATTCCAGCGACCTCACGCTGCCGGAAATCCTGCGTGCAGAAGGATATGTTTCTGCCCTGATTACCGACCTGTATCACTACTTCGTACCGGGCATGAACCTGCATCGGGGATTCGACGTTTACCGCTGGATACGCGGACAGGAGTTTGATGCTTACCAGTCACACAATACATGTCGCAACCTCAGAGATTACACAAACGACAACTATCCGCCGCACTGGCAAAACCTCGTTGGCCGCTTCTTGGCCAACACCGACGATATAAAGGACGAACGACAGTGGTTCTGCGCACGGTTGGTTGATCAGGCGTGCGACTGGCTCAAGAAAAATCGCTCGGACAAAAGAAAGAAATTTCTTTGGCTCGACTCGCTTGATCCCCATGAACCTTGGGATCCGCCTCCCCGATTTGACGTCTATACTGACCCTGCCTACAAAGGTCCTCGACTGGTCTTGCCCTTGGGCGGAGCTGCCAAGGACTGGGCTTCTCCCGAAGAAATACGCCATATCCGGGGTCTGTATGCAGGCGAAACCGCCTATGTTGATCACTACGTAGGAGAACTACTTGCCTGCCTGAAAGAACTGGGGTACTACGAAGATAGCGTAATCGTCATCCTTTCCGACCATGGCCATCCCTTGGCCGACCATGGCAAGTTCCTCAAGGGTACAGACCGTCTATATTCAGAATTACTCAACGTGCTTTTCCTCGTACACTTCCCCGGCTGTCAGCCGCGCCTCACCCACGCCCTAGCCCAAATGCCAGACATACTACCTACCTTGCTGGAGTTGCTAGGTTTTGCCGCCGACACTCAAACAATGGCTGGCCGTTCCCTCGTGCCCGTCCTGCGCGGTGAGAAAGATACTCATCGCGATGCCGTCATCATCGGCTACTACGAAGGTTTCGACCGGATGCATCCGAGACGAAAACTGGAGCTATATACGCCGCCCGAACACAGAACCAGACGAATTGTATAACCTGGCCGAAGACCCACGAGAGACTCGAAGCCTGATTGACGAATACCCAGACCAAGCTCGCCGCCTAGCCGCAAAATTCGGCAATGCGTGGTACCGCCATCCGCCGCAAGCCATAAAGGGCGTCCAAGGCCGCTACGAGCTGGCTGGTTCCTGACCACCACTGTTTTCGCCGAAATGCTGACAGCTTGGCGTAAATTGCACGAAGTGCGGTTCCCCCAACTGCTCACTGACCTGCCCAGCCGGCAATCTGGAGACCAGCCCGGTCAGCCGCCCGCCAAGCGACCCACCAAACGACTCACCTAGCCGCCCCTCCCGCAATTCTCCACTCCGTTCTCCCCTCTGCCTGCCCAACTACCCCTTGGCCAGCCCTCTGCCTAGCCCACCAGACAACCGGCTCACTCGTCCGGTCACCGGCTCGGCAAACTATTCACCTGGCAACCTTCCTCACCGCCCGGTATTCTGCCCCCGGAACAACCCGCCAGGCCACCTACCCAGCAGCCCCCCCCAGCGACCCCCATACGAAAAAGCTTCACTTACAGCACCGCCCGTGTGCCACCTGTGCGCGGCGCTAGCGGCCTTACCTTGCGAAAGCTATACGGTGGGCAGGAAGTGGGCCCGGTCCGGATCGAACGGACGACCCGCTGATTATGAGTCAGCTGCTCTGACCACCTGAGCTACGGGCCCTTTTGATAAAGTCTTCGCTGTTCTTTAGCTTTTCCCGACAGAGCTAAGGGTAGCGGAAAGAAACTGCCAGTCAAGATGGTCTCGTGCCCGTCGAGGGCGAGGTGCTCCATACCCGCAAACACAAAAACTAGCCCTGCGTTTATCTCAGGCGAGACTTCCTACGGTAGCCTCTACTGCCTGAAGTAACTCTCCAGACCTTGCCGCAGCAGCAAGGTTGTTTATGTCGTACTGTGTAGGTCTGTCTTCTTCCAACTTGGCCACGTGCCGACGAATTGCTTCATATGCCGCCTGGGTCCCGCGTCCCAGGCCCAGCGGCCGGCGAAACTCCACCGCCTGAGCTGCTGCCATAAGTTCAATAGCTATTACATACCAAGCATTATCCAGAATTCTCGCCGCCTTTGTCGCAGAAGTAAAGGCCATAGAAACAAAGTCTTCCTGATCAGCGGCAGCAGGGATGGAGCCAGTTGCAGCCGGCGCAGAAAGTATCCTACTTTCGCACACCAGCATTCCCTGAGTGTACTGCGTAAGCATTAACCCGGAGAACATCCCGGCTCCCTTAGTCAGAAACGCAGGCAATCCACAAGAAAGGTTACGGTTGAGAAGCCGGTTTGTTCTTCTTTCTGACAGCACCGCTACCATCGCCGTACTTTCTCCAACAAGGTCTAAGGCCAAAGCGAGAGGTGTTCCCTGAAAATTGGCGCCCGTCAAATAAGCCTGCTCTTCCGGAAAGAAAATCGGGTTGTCACCTACCCCGTTTAGCTCTGTTTCAAACATCTGCCTTGCCCAAGCAAGCGCATCTCTTGCTCCGCCTACCACTTGCGGCGTAGAACGTAGTGAATAGGCATCCTGCACCTTCTTGCCTGGTTGCTTTAGCATCTCCGAATCGGCCGTAAGCCGGCGGATGTTGGCGGCGCAGTCCATGGCGCCAGGGAAACCCCTTACGCGGTGTATCCGCTCGTCATATGCGGCCATGTTTGCATTTAAAACCTCCAGCGTCATAGCCCCGGCCACCTCGGATGTCCTCAAGAAACGCTGGGTGTCACACAGCAGCAGAGCTCCCCAGCCAGCGGTCATATTAGATCCGTTTATGAGGGCAAGCCCGTCGCGGGCGGCGAATTGTACAGTCGCAATACCCGCTTGTTTCATAGCCTCCGCCCCGCTCATCTTCCTACCCTGGTAGAACGCTTCTCCTTCGCCCAAAAGCACGAGCGCCATCTGAGACATTGGCGAAAGGTCTCCGCATGCCCCAACCGAGCCACGATCGAAGACCACTGGCGTCACGCCCCGGTTCAACATCTCTACCAAAGTCTCTACTATTTCCGGTCGTATGCCAGAATGACCCTTTGCCAGAACGTTAATACGCGAACAGATGCCAGCCCGTACCACCTCCTCGGGCAAGGGATCTCCACATCCCGCGGAATGAGAGTACACAATGAACCGCTGAAATCTTTCAGTTTCTTCCGGCGTGAGCACGGTCTCAGACAGTTCCCCGATTCCGGTGGTTATACCGTACATTATTGCCCGTTCTTTCACTTTCTGGTCTATAAACTCTCGGCAGCGCAATATCCTCTCTCGCGCCGCCTGGGAAAGACTTACCTTTTCCCTGTTGCGAGCAACCCTCACTAAATCTTCAAGCTTAAGACCTTTTCCGTCTAATATCACGGCCATAGTTTGCTTTACCTCCTTACTTAACTCTCAGCTGTACTCTGGGAATTTGTCCTTCCCCGCTGGGGACGCTGGTGTTTATAACGAGTCTGCCTGCCTATCCTCTGTTGTTCCGCCTGGACCTGCGGTACCTGTTGTTGCTGTTGTCTGGATGCTGCGCTGGTGCTTGGTTGCTCTTTTCGTCGTAGGTGCTGGCTGTGGCTGCCCGGCCAATAGACTCGTCGGCACTTGGGGCAAAGGTTGAAGTCGTGGTGAATCTGGTAAATGAAAAAAGGTACGAAAGGTCGCGCTTCTTCCCTGGAAATCTTCGTGAGAGATTCGTTGCAGCAACTGCAACGCGAAAACGGGCTCTGTCCCGCATCTTCTTTCCTGAGCGAGCCAACGGTTACACCGGCTAACTTCTGTTTTAACTCTGCCACCTGCTCCGAAGGGTCTGGAGATGCGAGGTATATAGTACCGGGTAGCTTTGCCAGTTTCTTGCTGCGCGTAAGAAACGTGCGGGCCTGCGCTCGTGCTTCTCGGTATGCTCGAATCCCGGCCGCCGTACGGCTGTACTCCACGTCCATTCCCAAAAGACGCAGTTCTCGCGCCAGCTTTCCAAGCATTACATCGCAGAATAGCCTTTGTCCACCTGCGGCGTTCCCTCCAGGCGTTGCTGCAACTTCATCTGGAGCGAACCGGCTAACTTTTTCCATCATGTGACCATAATCTAGCAGAAAACTACAAACGGTCAAATTGGACGGTCAGGCCGGTAGCAAACTTCAAAGTAGACGTTGCCGGATTGCGTCCCCGGTTCTTAAATATCCTGCCCCCTTCTCACGTTCAAACTCCATCAACCTCAAACTCGCACAGAACGAAATCTTCCAGCCTCACTAGCAGCTTACACCAAAACACAAAGAAGTTATTTTTCATGCTACCCCAAATTGTAGTACCTAATAGGTATTTATTACGAGCATTAATTATAAATAGATATATAGGTCCGCTCCTGAGTAGATAACAACAATTTTATTTGATTTTATTAGATTGTTGCTGTTGTTGTGTATGGGGATTGGCGTGCAGACTTGCAACGCTATGATTTTGTTGAAGTTGCCAACGGGGTTTTTCACAGTGGCTCAGGTGGGTAGATGTGGAAACTTAAAGGGTTAACTGAAGTTCACGCAGTAGACGACAGGTTATGCACCAGTTATCCCAGACATTATTCTTTCTATTTTGCTGGCAACAGTTGGATCAGTTGTACAGAGAGATTGTATTTTGTCGAGGGCGTGCATAACTGTGGTATGGTCTCTGCCCCCGAACATAGTTCCTATCTCTTTTAGTGAAAGTCCAAGTTTGTGGCGTAGTGCAAACATCGCCGCCTGCCGGGCAAGGGCCAACTGTTTGGTACGACTTGGTCCCCGAATTGCGGCGGCGGGGACGCCAAACACTTCCGCTGTCTTAGTGATAACCGCATCGGCACTGGGTGTTTGTTCTGGAGGTAGCAGGTCCTTCAAGGCTTTTTCCGCGAGCGCGAGCGAGACGGGCTCTCCGGCAAGCGACGACATGGCAGATATGCGGACAAGGCAACCTTCTAGTTCCCTGACATTGGATTTAACTCGGCTGGCTACATAGTGGGCTACCTCAGGTGGCAAAGACAACCCTTCCAAGGCAGCCTTATGGTGCAGTATGGCTATACGTGTTTCTAGGTCAGGCGGTTGGATGTCGACAACCAAACCAGACCCGAGTCTAGAAGTCAGCCTTTCTTCCAATGTAGGAATTTCTTTAGGCGGGCGGTCGCTTGTGAATACAACCTGGCTGCCAGCGTTGTGTAGGTGGTTGAAAATATGAAAGATTTCCTCCTGCAGCCTCTCTTTTCCCACCAGGTAGTGTACATCGTCAAGTAGTAACAATCCCAGACACCGGTATTTGTTTTTAAACTCTAACCTTGTATCTTTTTCTATGGCCTGAATGAACTCCAAGAACAGCGTCTCCGCGGCCACATAGAGAATTTTAGCTTTGTCACCACGCTCGCTCAACAAGTGGTTTCCTATAGCATGAAGCAGGTGGGTTTTACCCAAGCCGGGTCCGCCGTAGATGAAAAGCGGGTTATAAGCCACGCCCGGTCTCTCTGCCACGCTGCGAGCTGCGGCACAGGCTAGCCGGGACGACTCCCCTACTACGAAATTTGCGAAAGTGTAGTTTGGTTTCAATCTATACGCGCTTCTTGCAGAATAAGAAGGCGAGTCAGTAATTTTCCAAGGCGAGCGTGTCCTGTGCTCATGTAACCGAGCGATGTCGTCCTGTCCCCTGGGCCGGAAAGAGACAGATAATGGTCGCGCACATACAGCAGCTAGCGCTGTTTTTATGTTTGCCGCATAACGCTGAGAGAGCCATTCCACGAAAAAGGAAGTTGGAACCTCTACTTCAATAACATCACCTTTTAGCTCGCGACCTTTGGTGGGCGACAACCAAGTATCAAATGCCTCACCGCTCACACAGGAACGCAGATACTCGAGCACTCTGTTCCAGATAGCTCCAGCATCCGCCTGAGAAACTACAGGATTATCAGTTGCCATCTACGCCCCCACATCTTCATACAGATATCACCCGGTTATCCACATAATTATCCACATAGCATCCTGCTTGTAAATCTTTATAAGAGTTAATGTTACACTAGTAGAGATAGAAATAATCCACAATTGTCTATTCTGTTGCTGCCTTGCGCATAATATGTCGGCAAAGAAAAGTGTCAAGAAAAAGAATGTCGGCGCTGACAATTTTCTCACAGGAAACAGATTTGTTGCGTCGGTATCGGACCTGGTTATGCCGGCTTGGTAAGTAGAAGGTTCGAACTACACTACTTTAAGGCCGCCAACGTCTGCCCGAGACAGATCCCCCCATCATTAGGCGGCACTTGGCGGTTCAAGAGAACATCCAGACCAACCCCGGACAACCTGGAGACAAGACCGCGGCGGAGAATGGAATTCTGGACAACCCCACCGGACAAGGCTACGAGTTTTGTTTTGTACTTCCTCGCCAATTCGAGCGCAGCCCTAGACAGCTCAGCCACGAGCGTGTAATGAAACCTCGCGGCAACGACATTCTCATTTGTTCCCCGCAGAAGGTCTTTCTCTACGGCATATAATATAACCTCTGGTTTTACAACGAGATATCCATCTGTCCACTGCGTGGCGGCCAATTTATAGCCGCTATGCCTTCCTGCTCCTGCGGCTGCTTCGAGCGCGGCTGGTGCTTGACCGTCAAAGGTTGCATGTTTGCATATCCCTGTCATTGCCGCCACCGCATCGAACAGGCGGCCCATTGAGGACGTCAACAGTTCCCTCCCATACTTAACATCAACCGAGCGTGGTATTTTTTCGCCCAGATTATTGCGTTGCCTTGCCTGCCTCAGGTAGGAAGCGGCGACAAGCGAGGGGTTAGGAACAGTTGTGCTTGGCACCGCCGGTAATTGTAGATAACCTAGATGTCCTACCCGTTCCCAGCTTAAGTCCGGGTGTACCAGAAGGAATTCACAGCCCCATATTGCTTGATCGGTTCCATATCCAGTTCCGTCCAGCGCCAGACCAAGGACTCTTTCGTCAGTACCCCACTCGGCAAGAACGGACAATATATGAGCTAAGTGATGCTGTACCCTTACAAGGGAAACGCCCCAATTCTTGGCTAGGCGGGCAGCCAGATTACTTGATAGATAGTCTGGGTGCATATCGCATGCTACCCGTTCCGGTCTTATACCTGTCCAGTGTAGCAGTCTATCCAAGGCTTCGATAAAAAATGATTCTGTCCCTTTGTCGTTCATGTCTCCTATGTGGGGGCCTATTATAGCCCGGTCCTTTTCTGCGATGCAGAAGGTATTCTTCAAGTCAGACCCCACTGCTAGTACTGGATGTTTCACGTGAAACGTCGGGGCCAGTTTAATAACCAGCGGTGTATAACCCCGGGCAAGCCGAATGGGCAACAATAATTCAGTCCGAGGTTTGCACTTGCTTTTGTTTTCTTTCGTGGCCAACACTACCGAGTCGTCGCAACGGTTAGCAATGGGACGATTATGCGTCAGCACGAAGTCAACCTTGCCGGAAAGCAGTTTGAATAACTCCCGTTCATCCTTGATGATGGGAGAACCGCCAAGGTTGGCGCTGGTCATAACTAGGACTACAGGTTTCTTAAGCCTGCGCAGTTCGCGGAAGAGGAGAAGATGCAGGGGGGTGTAGGGAAGCATAATTCCCAGCCGGTTGGTATGGGGGGCTACAAATTCAGAAACAGCGAGTTGGCAACTCTGCTTTAGTGGCTTTTTCGCCAGCAGAACTATGGGGGCGGCTGGGGAACGTAACAGTTTTTCTTCCGCCTTGGTTACACGGCACAGTTTTCGAATGTTGGCAACCGAATCGCACATCAAGGCCAACGGCTTATCTGGCCTATTTTTAAGCAGCCTTAACTTCTGCACCGCCTTATTGGAAGTAGCATCACAAGCCAACTGGAATCCGCCTAAGCTTTTTATGGCCACTATGCGACCGCGATTGAGTTCTTCTGCGGTTCGTAGAAGGGGATCACAACTGACTGGTCTTCCGTAGCCGTCCAGCAGAGACAAGGTTGGCCCGCAGCTAGGGCAGGCGTTAGGCTGGGCATGAAAGCGTCTGTCAGCGGGACTGGTATATTCTTTCCTGCATTCGGCGCACATGGTGAACAGTTTCATTGTGGTACACGGCCGGTCATAGGGGAGGTGTTCTATAATTGTAAACCTTGGTCCACACTGAGTGCAGTTCGTAAATGCGTATCCGTATCTCCTGTTTTTGGGAGATGTTATATCTTTAACGCATTCCCGACACACGGCTAAATCTGGAAGCACTTCAACCGTGGCTTTGGCTTTGCGCTTACTTCGCAGGATTCGGAAGCTTTTAGCTGGCGCCAGGGAGATGGCTTTAAGTTCCATGCTGGTTATGCGTGACATCGATGGGGGGCGTTTCTTTAGCTCTTCTGCTAACTTGCGAGCGTTCGGGCCCTGCGCCACTATCACCACGCCTTCACTGGTGTTGGCTACGCTCCCGGTGACACCTAGGGTACGTGCCAACCGATAAACATACGGTCTGAAACCAACGCCCTGTACCCCCCCGCGGACCACAATGCGTAGAGAGGGAACCAAACCACTCTTCTTACGTAACATTTTGTGGCATAATGGGTTATATTATTAAAACTAACGCCGCTGCAAGTTCTGAATTATGCGGACTAGAATTAGTCGCTAGCGGTTTCCTTCCGCTTGTCGGCCTCTTTATTCGTGATTGGCTCTATCAAATCCTGTTCCTCGTCAGGCCTTTCCAAAAGATTCTTGTCGTCCTTTTTCTTGACCAGCACGGCAAAAGTCAGTGTGCAACCTGAATACCAGACAGAGCAACTGTATGCCAATACCATAATCGCCGCAGCGTACAGGCAGATGCCGAGCAGAAGCGAGGCGACAACTCCGGACCAACCCGACGCCTGCGGCGTGTAGAAGGAGGGCACGGGTTCGCAGGTACCCGGCAGTCCTACCAGTTCAGTGTAACGCAGCAGGGCAAGGCGCAACTGTTCCGGTACCCAGCTAGGCAACACTATTTTCAAGAAATATCCCGCGTCCGAGAGAACATCCGCCAGCTTGGGACCGGTAACTAGGCCGACTATACTAACGCCGATGCGTGCGGCAACGCTGGTAGCCAAACCAAATACTACGAATCCTAATTTCGCCAACAAGGCGCTGGTGGCGGTATATAGCACCAGACGGGCGGGTTGTTCGTTCACGCAGGAAAAGACCTCAAATATCGTGTCAAACATATCGTTGCGGCTGGTACCCACGACACTAGGGGTAAGCAAGAGGCAGAAAAAAAGAACGACAAGCAGATAAAGTATGAAAAAGGAGGCGGCCAGACCGGGTAAGGCCAGCAAGCCGACGATGATTTCGCCTAGATAGGGAATACGACCCAACAACCCCAAAAGCAGTCCAAATACCGCTATTACTGCCACAAACCCCAGTATAAGGAGGGGGCTGCCCAGCACTGACGAAAGATGGCGAAGGGCAAAACGATACGCTTCCCGGGATTCATAGAACTCATCTCCCCGCAACTGCTCATAAAGAATTTTGGATACGGCAGTTCCTGCTACCAGCACACAGGCTACAAAGAAAACCACCCCCAACCCGAAGATAACCCACGAAAACCAAGGGAACACAATTTCTTGAGGATTCGGAAAAGGCAGAAGACGATAGTTCTCCCACAACGAGAGATAATCAGCCCCCGCAGTTAAACAGGCAAGGTAGGAAAAAAAGGAATAGCCGGCAAGGCCTACCAGAAGCCCCACTGACATCACCCAAATCTTTTTCGCGGAAAAACCCAATCGCAGGCTGCGAAAAACATCTTTGTAATTAAAGTGGAGTTTTGTCACAACCTCTCCTTTCTGTAGAAAATTCTTCTACATCAGGCGCTTCGCCACCAAAAGGATAAATGCCAACAGCCCCAAGGCAAGAAACATAAAAACCCAGCGTAGCGGCAAAGGATAGTGGCGAACAGGAAAAAAGCGTCTTCTGAACTGCACCATTACTGCTGCCGGGTTATGCTACCGGCAACCTGGCTTGTGTCAAGTGTGACCGACGCGTAGAGTTCAGTCAGTTAAAACCAGTGTGGCAGCGAGGATACCCTTTGGTCCGGTTGCGCAGCAGAGGTAAATGCCCGGACTGGCGCGATTCCCGAGGTCATCGTATCCATCCCACACCGCCCAGCTTTCTCCGGCTGTTTCTTGTTTTGTGGTGAGTGTCCGTACCAGCCGGCCGGAAGAGTTGTAAATCCTGAGTTCGGACTGTGAGTTGGTAAGCATCAACCGGGCCGTCTTGGAAAAGGGGTTGGGTTTCACCCGCAGGTGGGGGCGCGCAGGCGGGAAAGACGGAGGATTCTCGGTAACCCCGGTAGCGACGCGGGCACCGGCAAGTTTAGCTAAAGAGGCGACGGCTGCCCTTATTGCTCTGGTAGCCATAGGCCAGTTGTTTGTGCCGCAGTTTACCTCATACAGAGGGCCGATAGTGTCGCCGATAGTGTGATACTTGGGGGTAAAATCGTGCTCTATTCCGCAGAAGGCGACATAGCCTTTCCACCAGAATGGGGCATGATCAGAGTAATCGTATTGGTTGGACGTGGTCATTATCTTTTTGGTTTTCAGCGGCCCGAAAGTGTCGCACTGGGCTCGATAGAAATCTACCAGCCAAGTGCAGTTGGGGCTGGAGGAACGGCCGATGACTTCCAAAGTATCCTTGCCCATGCGAGCGTAGGAAATCATATCAAAGTTCAGCACAGCGCGGATCGAATCACGGCGGCGATAAGCTCGACTGGCAAAACTGTCGGAGCCGTAAAGCCCTTGCTCTTCTCCGGTGAAGCCGATGAAGTATACGGTGTAGTCAAAGTCTATTCCATGAAAGACCCGACAGGCTTCCAGCACTGCAGTAGCGCCGGAAGCGTTGTCGTCTGCGCCCGGACAGCGGTTGGGCTGCTGGTTTGACGTATTGTCCACATGGCCGCAAATGATATATATTTTTGTTGGGTCCAGTTTCCCTTTTTTGACCCCGATTATATTGGGCGCAAAGCCGGAGCGGAACGTTTCTAAGGCAGTGGAGTCACACCCGTAGGCGATGAATTTTTGGCGCATCCATTCAACTGCCCGGCGACAGGAGTCAGTGGTAGAATAGCGGGTGTAGAAGTTTTGCAACCGACGAATAGTGGCTAACACCGAGTCTTCGCTTACCTTGTCCACCAAGCTCCACACCAAGCTGTCTGACAAGGCTGGCAGAGGAGGAGGGGAGACCGGTAGCTCGGCGTAAACCAGTGGCTCCGTGCCGACCCGGCTTAACTCCACAGGGAGACGGTTCAATTCGTCCACAGCGGCTTCGGTTGTAGCTAGGAGCACAGAACGGCTCTCTTCCAAGAGTATGCGGCCGTGGCGAGCAAGCTGGTTGCGATTCCAATCCGGCGGGACAAAAACCCAGAGCCACACTCTTTCAGGAACGAGTTCATCCAGCAAGGTTAGCCCGGGTCGGTGCAGTTGCTCGGAAGCGGCCAAGACTAAGCACCAAGTTCCGTAGTCGCGCAGAACCGTAAGTCCGGAGGCAGAAAAATCGGCTCCAGACTGCCCGGGCAGTAAATCAGCTTTCACCAGATAAGTGGGGCCGGCTGCGGCTAGGGTGACACACATACAGAACACGGCTAGATACTTCACGGTTAGGTCCTTTCTTTGTCTTTGCGGCCAGCCCAAAGCTTTGTCCGGCCGCAAATATAAGGATAGGACGGCAGTCAGACACTGTCAAACTTGTTGAGAGATAAGTAGCAGTAGTTTGGCTTATGAAACCAACCGTAGCGTCAATATTTCAAAAGGCCCTAGGCTAAACTCCAGCCTGCCCGCCTTGAGTTTGATTTCCTTGAGAAGCCTTTCCAGCAAGTCGGCCCTGAACACCTGGCGGGGGCAGTGGGCAAATTCTAGCACCGCCTGCGCAGGCTGGCCGTAAGCCTCATACAGCCGCAGGACAATATCGCGGGCACTATTGCTCTTGCTTGAAGTCTGTATGTTCGTTGTCAGCTCCGGTTCGGCCAGCTTTATTGTTTCCACTATCACATTGGGCACATTCAGCCGGAACAGGCTTTGCGCTACCTCTCCGACCGGAGCTTTGGTCGCAAAGGCACGTAGGGGCACGTTCAGACTGTAACCTTCCTGGATCACAGAACCTTCGCGGAAACCGCCAGGGTGAGGAAACAGGGCATAGGTGAACTCGTGTTCGCCCATATCTGCGTCAGGATCAGGAAACTTGGGCGAGCGCAAAAGGTTCAGGTCTAGGATATTGCCCAAAACCTTATGCCCGTATTTACAGTCGTTCAGCAGAGCGACGCCGTATGTTGGGTCTGACAGGTCTGCCCAGCGATGAGCGGCGACCTCGAACTTAGCCATATCCCAACTGGTATTACGGTGGGTGGGCCGTTGCACATGACCGAATTGTATTTCGTAGGTCGCTTGCTCAGACCGCACTGTTACGGGAAAGGAGGTACGCAGCATTTTTTGAGATTCGTGCCAATCCACGCGGGTGACAAACTCCAATCTGCGGCTGCCTGCAGCCAGCCTTATCTGTTGCCAGAGACGAGAAGCAGCGCCAACTTTTCGTTCCTGAATGATGGAGGCGCGCAGAGGGCCTTTTTCCCCAACTCGGCACGAAACCAATTCTGCTTCTTGCGGCGGCTTTTCTTCGTAGAACAGGTCAACTTCCCAAGCTTCCCAAGCGGCGGGCGTGTCTTCGTACACAGCCAACACATTTCCCCTGGTGCCGGCAGGAATCACCTCTTTGTCCATTTCCTTGTCGTAGATGCGACATATGTGTCCTTTGCGGTCGAATTCTACGCGCAGCAGCTCATTTTCCAGCGAACGGGTGGAAACTGACAAAGGGGAAGCGGTAACTGCGGATTCAGCACAGGGCCGCAGTAGCGTGTAACCAAGAGATGGCACCGTAGCTTTTACCAGCAGCTTATCGCCGACTGCCTGAGTAGGCAGGACGTTGCCCGCGGCATCGCGCACCACGTCAGGTTTACGGTTCCTGTGGGTATCCAGCGGAAGCTCCACCAAGTCCTCCCGGGCCCAGGAAAGAGAATTCACTACGAGAAAAGCCGGAGTGGCTGCGGCGCGGGAAGCGGAACGCGGCAGCTTTTTGCCATCTGATTGCCGTAGAAGAAGGCGGGGGCCGAAGTCGGCAATAACTTTTTGCGCAAACTGTGTGATTTCCTCGTAGTGTTTAGCGCTGTCTTTATACACCCAGCCAATAGAAGAGCCGGGTATGATGTCGTGAAACTGATTGAGCAAAAGGAGCTTCCAGACCCGCTCGAAACCTTCCTGCGGATATTCCGCGGGGAAGAAGCTGGCTAGAAACTCCGCTTCGCGCAGAAGCAACTCAGCCTTTCGGTTTGCTTTTTTGTTACGCGCCTGCGTGGTTAGGGTGCCGCGATGGAACTCCAGATACAGTTCCCCCTTCCAACAGGGCAGGTCCTTGGTCTCGGTTTCTGCCTGACGGAAAAACTGCCGCACAAATTGCTGCTTCACACGTGGTAGTTCTTCACAATTCTGGGAACGGCGGGCAAATTCCAGATGATGACGTGAGGGTCCACCACCGCCGTCGCCGTATCCGAAGGCATACAACCAGCGGGTACAGCGGTCTTTTTCGGCGAAATTCTTGGTCGCGTAGAGGAGACTTGCTGGGTCGAAGTCACTTCCATAGCTGTCTGCCGGAGGCAGATGGGCAAGAACCCTGCTGCCGTCCGGCCCTTCCCAGATGAAGGTGTGGTGGGGGAATTTGTTGAACTGATTCCAGGACATCTTGGTAGTGACGAAATACTTCACATTTGCCCGCCGCATTATCTGGGGCAGCGCCGCAGAATAACCGAAAACATCTGGCACCCACATATTATCTACTTCAATGCCAAACTCTGCCAGAAAGAACAGTTTGCCGTATAGAAACTGTCGCACCAGCGATTCGCCGCCCGTTACATTGCAATCTGACTCCACCCACATACCTCCGACCGGCTCCCACCTCTGGGCTTTCACCGCTTCCTTAATGCGTTCGTACAGCTCCGGATACTGCTTTTTGACCGCCTCATACACCCACGCCTGACTGGCGCTGAACTTGTATTCCGGATACTCCCGCATATACAATAGGGCAGTGGAGAAAGTCCGGGCGGCTTTGCGCACCGTCTCGCGCAGGGGCCAGAGCCATGCCAAATCCAGATGCGAGTGTCCTATGGCGGAGACTTTTGGAGCGGAGACGTTGGCCCGGCGTTGCAGTTGCTCGCGTAGGGGCTGGCGGGCATAGGAAACGGCCTGGGGCGTAGGGATAGGCCGACGATAGTATGATTCATAAATACCGTTCGGATCTAGGGAAGCGTAAGCCGGCGCCGGCCGACCGCCGTAACGGTTAACCGCTTCGTTGAGCGCATAACGTATCTGTGCACGGCGGGGATGGTCTTCGGGTAGAGCCAACATAAGGCCGTATAGAAACTTGAAATCGTGCAGAAATTCCCAGCCGTCCCGGCGGAAAAGAACCAGTCTGGCTTCTTTCAGATAACAGTTGGCCGATACGCCGAAAAGATGATTAGCCACTGCTTCTACTAGAAGTTCCACCGCTTCTCCGCCGCTCGCCTTCTGCGCCACCGGTACCAGCGCCTTGCGCGACCATTCGTCTCCACTTGTCAGTCCGCACACTGGCTCTCCGTTGCGGTTAAAAACGCAGGCTTCGCTACCGGTATCCAGCACTGCCCATACTTCCTTTCCCTCCCATTTCTGCGGGACGCGGCCGCGGAAACGGAACCAGGCGGTTTCCCAGTTGCCGCCCCAGCGCTCGCCGGCGGAGATTTTCTGCCAGTGGTGGGGTGAATTCTTACGACTTGCCTGGCGGATAAAAAGCGCGGGTGGGGCAAAAAGCTCTCCGGGCACTTCTGTATTTCCTAACCCCAGATTTACGAACTCTGCTTCCAAAGGCACGGAATCTTCGTAATAAAACCAGCGGGCGTTTGCCAGAAAATTCGCCAGCCGTCGTTCGGTTAATTGCGGATGATGCAACATACCAGCACCTGCCTTTCGTCTTATGCCGCCCCAGATGCTAAGAACGAGAAAGTTGAAGTCAAGAGAGAACGGCTTGGCTCTTACTCCAGAGACCGCGCAGGCGAAAAATGAAAATGCAGTTCAGCGCCTTGACACAAAATCCAGCAGGACTAATATCATAACGATGGGTGATTACATCCATCTGTCTGGGTCGGTCCCAGCGCGGGTTACACTAACCAAACTGCTTCGCTGCGCCATAACAGTGGCTAGCGGCGAAGTGCTTGCCGCCTTGCTTCTTACTGGAGCAGTCCTTTTGTTCCGCAACGAGCCTCTGTTTGTTACCGTCAGGCAAACCCGTTGGACCGGATGGGTGTATCTGGGGCTGGGCCTGTATATGCTCGCCAATTTTGCGCTTACTCTGCGCTGCTTGCTTTTTTCTTCAGCGCGCAGAAGCGGTTGCAGCCTTCCCGCCTGATTCTTTTCCGCACAAATTGAACGAGGACTGTATGTCAAACTTGACAACCTTCGGGTGATTCATATATTATTTCCGTAAGAGCCACCCCGCTGTAAGGTACAGCGGGGAGCTTGTTGCGAGGACAGAGCCTGAAAATTTGACAAATGAGAAAAGTTCATTTCAAGTTACATTTTCGCTACAAGGGCACAAAAGTCCGGGTATTTGCCTGGATTACAAGCAGAAAGGAGCAAACATGAGGAAAGACCTACTAATTGCTGTTGTCATAATACTAGCTATGGCAACAGTTGCGCCGGCTGCGAACCTTCTCACCGAAGGGTTTGACAGCCCCACCTTCCCGCCTTCGGGCTGGACGGTTTACAACTTCGACGGCTCGACCGGTCGGGGGACTTGGTGGTATCGTACCACGGTAGCCGCCAGAGTGTACAACCACAGTCCTGGAGCGGCAGATATAAACAAGTCGCAACAGGGAGTACCTAACAACGACTGGCTGATTTCTCCCCGCGTGGGCCCCATCGGGCCGGATGACTCGCTGCTCTTCTGGTATCGCACGCACGACAACTCCAATCCGGAAACACTGATAGTGAGAATATCGACTTCCAGCGATGTTTCAGACACCTCGGCTTATGTGCAGATTGCCCATATGGTTCTGCGTAGAACCCAGCCGGGACGGTTTGCTCGTATCAGCCTGGCTCCGTTTGCGGGGCAAAGCATCTATATAGCCTGGGTTTACAAGATTTCGGGCCGACAGGGTGACGGACTTTCCATTGACGCTATTACCGTAAGTTCACCTGGAAATACCGTGACATTCAACCAGATGGGTCTTCCCGAAGGGACCGAATGGTATGTGGTATTTAATGGTGTAACCTACTATTCGACCGGTACCACTATCACCATAATGAATGTGCCCAACGGGAGTTATGAATGGAGCGTTTATACGCCGATTCCCGGAGGTGAGGGAGTCCGGTATGCGGCTTCGCCCGCAGAAGGTGTCATGCAAGTGCCCATTCAGACCGAGCAGACGATTATTTATACCCCGCAGTACTATCTGACAGTGGTTTCGCCATATGGCACCACTGCGGGCGAGGGCTGGTATGATGAGGGCGCAGAGGCCTACGCGGAAGTTGACCCGCTGGTAGTGCCAGGAGAGGAAGGCGTGCAGTATGTGTTTACCGGCTGGAGCGGGGATGCCACAGGCGAAACCTCGCCTTCAGATCCAATCTTCATGTACGGGCCCAAGACTGCCATTGCTAACTGGAAAACCCAGTACTACCTGACTGTGATTTCTAATCCGCTGGGCATTACTGAGCCTACAGGTTCTGGCTGGTATGATGCAGGCGCCGAAGCCGAAATATCCACCCTCACGCCGGTTCTATTTGAGGGCAAGACTTATGTCTTTGCGGGCTGGACAACGGAGAATATGAGTGCCATAGCCGACCCGCTGGCCCTGACTACTACGGTTCTGGTTGAAGCACCGATGACAGTAAAAGCCAACTACCGGGAAGTAAGCCAGTCCACCGCCGCCCGGACCATCGGGTTCTGGGGCAATCGCAACGGACTAGCGCTCCTTACCTTGGCTGACGCTGAATTCCTCAATACACTCCCGCCCTATGAGACCTATACGCCGTATCCGCGCGAGCCCGAGAACGCCACTCCGTTTAGCACCACAGATTTGGAAGTGTTCAAACGGCAGGTAGATGGTTATTTGCAGAACGCCAACGCAAAAGACATGCGCTATATGCTGGCCGCGCAACTTTTGGCGACAGAGTTTAATGTTCGCAAAGGTTTTGTGGGCGAGGCCGACTCCGTGTGGCTGGACGACGGCGATATGATCTACGAGCCAGGCGAAGCAATGGCGGTGGCGGGAATAATGGATTGGGCCATTGCGGAGTGGCAGAACGGCACGCAGGAGTCCCGCGCCTATGTGAAAGATATCTTGGACGATATCAATAATAACCGCGTGAGGTATATCGGCCCTGTAGCTTCTGGTTCTGGTCCGGCAGAGGCAGAGGGCAGTCGGAGCACGGGCGAATATGCCTTAGCTGTTTATCCGAATCCTTTGGGCGCTTTCTCTGTCGTACGCTTTAGTCTGCCTGTTTCGGGCCGTGTAACGCTGAAGTTGTACAGTGTCACCGGGGCGCTGGTGGCAGACTTGGGCAGCGGTATCTACGGAGCGGGCGCGCATACCGTAAGTCTGAATGCCGCAGGACTAGCCCGCGGCACATACTTCCTGAAGTGCAGAGCCGAAGGCCTTGTGCGCGACACTAAGCTCGTGGTGAGGTAAGCGCGACAGTCTAAAATACAATCAAGGAGGGCCCTCACGGGCCCTCCTTTCTTAGGAGTAGAGGTAGCCGAACATATGGTGGATAGTAAACTGACTCGGGAGGAAGCCCCCCCCCCCCAACCATTCCCTCCCCAGCCCCCTATACCCTATTTTCTACTACCTATCTATTAATAAACACCGCTAAATAACGGGCAACCAAGGCGGTGTTGGGGAGGTCTATACAGATGTACGCGCCGGATTGTTTTTGAAAGGAGAAGATGCCTATGGAAGAGGTGCTTAAGGACGATATAAGGAAAGTACACGAAGAGATAGAGCGCGAGAGTGTTTTTGTGCAGGCGATTACAGCGGAAGTGAGCAAGGTAATCGTCGGACAGAAGTACCTTGTGGAAAGGCTGCTTGTGGGTCTACTTGCCGACGGCCACATTTTGATTGAAGGTGTGCCGGGACTGGCAAAGACTTATGCGGTGAAGACATTGGCGCGGACGATTGCCACGAAGTTTGCGCGCATCCAATTTACGCCGGACCTGTTGCCTGCCGATATCATCGGCACGCAGGTTTACAATCAACGTACAGGAGAGTTTACCGCCCGCAAAGGGCCGGTGTTTGCGAATCTGGTTCTAGCGGACGAGATAAACCGCGCTCCGCCGAAAGTACAGTCTGCACTGCTGGAGGCGATGCAAGAGCGGCAGGTGACAATTGGTGAGGAAACTTTCAGGCTGGAAGAGCCTTTCCTTGTACTTGCTACCCAGAACCCCATAGAGCAGGAGGGAACTTATCCTTTGCCCGAGGCGCAGACAGACAGGTTTCTTTTGAAACTACGCATAAGCTATCCTTCGCGGGATGAGGAGAAACGTATAATTGACCGGATGACGACAGGGAAGGAACCGACAGCCGAACCGGTGGTAAAGCCTACAGCAATTCTGCGGGCAAGAGAGTTGGTGAATCGGATTTACATAGACGATAGGCTGAAGGACTATGTTCTGAATCTGGTGTTTGCCACCAGATTTCCGCAGGACCACGGGCTGGCAGACTTGGCGCCGCTCATCCGCTATGGCGCCTCGCCACGCGCCTCCATATACCTTGTGACCGCGTCGCGAGCTTTGGCATTTCTCCGCCGTAGGGGCTTTGTAATTCCGGAGGATATCAAGGAGCTGGCGCCGGATGTGCTGCGGCACCGGGTAATACTTTCCTACGAAGCCGAAGCGCAGGAACTCACGCCTGACGATATTGTGCGACGAGTGCTGGAGCGCGTGGAGGTGCCGTAGACAGGCAGGACATATATTTCTCCGGGGTAGAATGACAAGGACAGCACGGCAAAGGCCAGAAGCGGCAAACCGCCCAAAGGAAACAAATCCACTGGCGAAGGTGCGGGAAATAGAAATCCGCACCAAGCGGCTGGTGAACACGTTATTCTCTGGAGATTACAAATCCTCGTTTAAGGGCCGGGGCATAGAGTTCCTAGACCTACGGGAATATCTCCCTGGGGACGACATCCGCACGATTGACTGGAAGGTAACGGCGCGCTATGGGCTGGCGCGGGGAGAAAGTTACCATCCGTTTGTTAAGAAGTATGCGGAGGAAAGAGAGCTTATGGTAATGCTGGTGGTAGATGCCTCGGGGTCATGTCGTTTCGGGACTAAGAATCAGCTAAAACTGGAACTGGCGGCGCAGGTGGCAGCGACCTTGGCGTTTGCAGCAATACGGAATAACGACAAGGTAGGGCTGATTTTCTTTACCGACAAGGTGGAGCGGTATGTGCCGGGAAAGAAGGGTCGCTCGCATGTGTTGAGGCTTATCCGGGATATACTGTATTTCCAGCCAGAGGGTAGAGGAACCGATCCGGTACAAGCTTTGGAGTTTCTGATGAATGTGGTGAAGCGACGGGCTATCGTTTTCTTTATTTCTGATTTTGCAGGTAAAGGGTTCAGGCCGGAAGCGTTGCAGACGCCGCTAGGAATAGCCAGTCGTAGGCACGATTTGGTGGCCATTTCGGTGACAGACCCGGCAGAGGAAGAGTTACCTGCGCTGGGGCTGGTGACGGTGGAAGATGCCGAGACCGGAATTTTGGCAACAATTGATTCGAGCGATCCTGCGTTGCGCAGGGTGTTCGCGGAGACCCGGCAGGCACAGGAAGGAGCGGTGAAGAGAATGTTACGACGGTTGGGTGTAGATTATGTAGCGTTGCGGACGAGCGAGGACTTTACTGCGCGTCTGCATAAGTTTTTTCAGGAGCGGGCCAGGCGGTATAGAGGATGAGACTGGGAGGGAAGCGCAGTTCGGCGAAGTTCTGGCAGGTGGTATTGGGTGTCGTCTGGATTTGGGGAGGGGGTCTGGTTCTGGGTTCTGACTCGCTGTATGTTGGTTCGCAGTCTGGCGACACTGCGGCCGAATTTGCTTACCGGGTGGTGGAACGGGGACCGGTATCTGTGTCTGCCCGGGTATTGCCAAGTCGCAGCAGAAAACCTTTGACAGTGGGGGACAGGTTTCGGCTGGAGTTGACGGTGAAGCGTCACCGGAACCTGAAGATATCCGGGCCTTTTGCGGAGAGTCTGGGCGCATTTCTGGTGCTGGGGACTAAGCAGAGGGTAAGATATCAGGGGGATACGGTTGTTGATGTGCAGGAGTTGCAGTTGGCAGCTTTTGCGCCGGGAAAGCTTATGCTGCCGAGGTTTGTGGTTACTTTTGCCGATTCGGGAGAGCTGCGGGCGATAAGAAGCGAGAGTGTGGATATAGAGGTGAAGAGCGTGTTGTCCGAGAAAATGGAGGATATTAACGACTTGAAGCCGCAGGCGCAATTCCCGAATCTTTTGCCTTTGTTCATTGCGCTGGGCGTAGGGGCGTTGGCAGGTTTGGGTTATGGAGGCTGGCGTTTACAGAGGCTTTTGCGCAGTCGGAAGACGGAGGGTGAGCGGCTGGCTGAACCTTGGGAGGAGGCTTTGTCTGCTCTGGAAAAGCTTCCGGCGAGGGAGTGGATTTCTGCCGGGCAGGTGAAGAGGTTTTATTACGCGGTTTCAGAGATTCTGAAGCGTTATTTGGCTCGGCGGTTTGGTTTTCCGGCTGTAGATGAGACGACGAGCGAGGTGATTCAAGAGTTGAAAAGGGCTAAAGTGGAGTTGCGGGATGAGTTTGCCGATTTTTTTCGCCGGGCGGATATGGTGAAGTATGCTAAGTTGGTGCCGGAGCTGGCGGAGATGGAGGCGGTGGTGCCGACCGTGCGAAGTCTGATTGAGCGTACAAAAGTGGCAGGAGCGAGCGAGGTCGGGGCGCGTACAGAAGCAGGGCCGACGGTGTAGAGTTATGAGTTTTGCCCATCCCTGGTTTTTATTGCTGCTGATTGCGGTGCCGGCGTTATTTTTGTGGTTGGTGGTGAAGCGGCGGGGAGCTGTGATTTACAGCGACCTTTCTTTTCTTGCGGGTGCGCCTAACCGGGGGCGCTGGTGGGCGGTGGTTCCCGCCGGTCTCTGCAGTGTTTCACTTCTGTTTATGGTTGTGGCGCTGGCGAGGCCGCAGCGGGGACGGCGGTTTGAGGAGGTGGAGGCGCGAGGGGTGGATATAGTGTTGTGTATGGATATTTCGGGTTCTATGCAGGCAGAGGATTTTTCGCCAAAGAATAGGCTGGCCGTGGCAAAGGAAAGGGCTAAGGAGTTTATTGCGAGGCGAAAAGGTGATAGGATTGGTCTGGTGGTATTTTCAGCGACGAGCCTTACGCAGTGTCCGCTGACGCTGGACAAGAAAATTCTGGAAGAGCTTATTGACCGGCTGGATTTCGGAATGCTGGAGGATGGAACGGCAATCGGGCTTGGGCTGGCTTCGGCTGTAGCGCGGTTGAAGGATTCGAAGGCGAAGGATCGGGTAATAATTTTGCTTACAGATGGAGTGAATAATACCGGGGATATTGATCCGCTTACCGCAGCAGAGGCGGCGGCAAGTATGGGTATCAGGGTTTATACGATAGGCGTAGGTTCGAAGGGAGAGGTACCTTTTCCGGTGCAGTATGAGATATTCGGTCGGAGGGTGACTCGCTACCAGCGGGTGAGGATAGACCTAGATACGGAGACTTTGCAAAGGATAGCGGATATTACGGGAGGGAAGTTTTTCCTAGCCACAGATGGAGCCGGACTGGGGCAGATTTATGATGAGATCAGTCGAATGGAGCCGAGTACTTTCCGGGTTAGGCAGTACACGGTGCAGGAGGAAAGAGCAGGATTGCTGTTGTTGGCGGCGGTTGTTTTGGCGAGTGCGGGATTGGCGCTGGGAGAGACGGCGTTGCGGAGGTTGCCTTGATAAAGTGGGCGGAGCCGACATATCTGTGGTTACTTTTGCTGGTGCCGACGTTAGGAATGGCGAGTCTTGTCTGGGGTATTTTCATGCGGCGGCGGTTGTTACGCGCGGTGGATGCAAAGCTGGTGCCGGAGATTACAAGTAGTGTGGTGCCGGCGCTCGGAGTGGAAAAAAGGGTTTTGCTTCTCGGGGGACTGGCTTTTTTGATTGTGGCGGCGGCTAGGCCAAAGTGGGGGGAGAAGTTGCAGTTGTATAAGGGAAGAGGAGTTGATGTGGTTATTGCGCTTGATGCTTCGAAGTCTATGCTGGCAGAGGATGTAAAACCGAATAGGCTGGCGCGGGCGAAAGCGGAGTTGGGAGCGTTAATTGAGGGACTGGGCGGCAATGCGGTGGGGATTACGGCTTTTGCCGGGGATTGTTTTGTGATGTGTCCTTTAACGACGGATTTGGAGGCGGCGAAGTTGTTTCTGGATATTATCGAGCCGGATGCGATGCCGGTGCCAGGGACCGATTTTGGCCGAGCGATTGATGTTTCAATGGGTTTGTTTAGTGTGCAGGAGAGGAAATATAAAGCCCTGGTGCTGGTGACGGATGGTGAGGATTTGGGGAAGAATACGGCGCAGGCGATACAGCGAGCCGCAGAGGCGGGGGTGAGGATCTTTCCAGTGGCTTTTTCTACAGCAGAAGGGGGGGTGATTCCGGAGTATGATGAGAGAGGGAATTTGAAGTCGTATAAAAAGGACCGGCAGGGGCAGACGGTGATGTCGCGGATGAATGAGCGATTGCTTTTCTTGATGGCGCGAGCGACTGGGGGCAGGTTTATGCGGGTGGAAGGATTCTCCGCGGAGCGTCTGCTTGCAGAGCTGAATGCCATGGAGAAGAAAGAAATAGGCGGTGGAGCTTATGCGGAATATGTGGAAAGGTATCAGTTGTTTCTGGCGCTGGCGCTGGCGCTTTTTGGGGCAGGACTGGTTTTGTCGAATCGCAGGGGAAGCTGGTTGCCGGTGGAGTGGAGAAGAAGATGGGGGGGAAGAAAGTGGAAGTTTTTGGTGGCGGCCGCAGCTTTTTGCGTTCTGGGCGGCGCTGCGGCGCAGGCGGATGTGGGCGCTTTGATGCGAAAGGGGAACGGGTTGTATGCACGAGGAAAGTATGAGGAGGCGCTGGAGATGTATCAGCAGGCAGGGGTGCTGGAGCCGGATGCGACGGCTATTCGGTATAATTTGGGTAATACGTTGTACCGACTGGGGAAATATCAGGAAGCGGTGAAGGAACTGGAGCTGGCGGCAACGGATAAGAACGCAAAGCGGCGGGCGGAGGCATTTTATAATATTGGCAATGCGTTGTATCGCTCCGGAGTGCTGGAGGGAGCGATAAAGGCATATATTTCCGCGCTGGTGTTGAATCCTGCTGACCGGCAGGCAAAGGAGAATCTGGAGTTTTGTTTGAAGAAAAGGGGGGAGGCACAGCGGGATTCTTCGCGGCAGGAGGGGGGGCAGAAGCAGTCGCAGCCACAGCAGTCTTCGGCGTCAAGGCCCGAGCCACAGATGAGCCGGGAGCAGGCAGAGCGAGTGCTGGAAGCGGTGGAGAGTAAGGAGAAGGAGGAGCAGAAGAAGAGGCAACAGCAGCTTTCCCGGCGGAGACGAGTGGTGGAGAAGGATTGGTGAGGGACAAGATGAGGGCACGGTTTCTGGGGTTTTGGGTTGTGGCGCTGGCGTGGGGCGCGTTTGCCGGGGAGTTGCATTTTTCGGCCGAGGTGGACCGCACGAGCGTTGGGCTGGGCGAGCAGTTACAGCTGATTGTGACTGTGCGGGGGAGTAATATCGGGAGCGTACCGCGGCCGCAGTTGCCGGATTTGCCCGATTTTGACAATCTGGGGAGCACCTCGTCGCAGTCCACGAATATTTCTTTCGTGAATGGCCGGATGAGTCAGGAGCAGAGTATTAGTTTTGTTTATTTCCTTGCTCCAAAGCGGGTGGGCACTTTCTCTATCGGGCCTTGTCGGTTGGAGTATAAGGGCCAGACCTATCAGACGCAGCCGATTACGATTACCGTGACTAAGGAAAGTCAAGCACCGCCGGCGAAACCACGACAGCGGACGCCTGCGCCGTTTGATCCTTTTGACTGGGACCCGTTTGGTCCGCCGCAAAGACAGAGGCAGGCGTCAGGCCGCATAGAGGATGACGTGCGGCTGGTGGCGGCAGCCGACCGCACGAGTGTGTATCAGGGCGAGCAGGTGACGGTGAGTTTTACGCTTTACACTCGGCGGCAAATTGCGAATCTGAGGCTGGTAGAGGTACCGAGTTTTGGTGGGTTCTGGGTGGAGAATCTTTATGATGCAAAGGAGTTGCAGTATCGGCTGCGAGAGTATGGCGGAAGGCAGTACGATGCCGCATTGCTGAAGAAGGTGGCGTTGTTTCCCACGCAGGCAGGCGAGTTGCGGATCGGACCGATGAAGGTTGCTGGCGAGGCCGTTGCTTCGGGCGGGTTCTTTTTTCAGAGCGCGGAGCCCTTTGAGATTTCGTCGAGCCCGATAACGGTTACGGTGAAACCTTTGCCGGAGACAGGAAAGCCGGAGAGTTTTACTGGGGGCGTCGGCAGGTTTGAAGTGACGGCAAAGTTGTCTGGAGATAGCTCGACAGGAGGGGAGCCGGTGAATCTAATTGTACGGGTGACAGGGAGAGGTAATCTGCGGCTTTTGAGTGCGCCGAAGTTGCCTGCCATACCGGGGCTGCGCATTCTTAGTCCGGAGACGAAGGATAAGGTGGTAGAAGAGGGAGCCGGAGTTTCGGGTTATAGAGAGTTTGTTTTTCCGTTGCTGCCGCAGGTGGACGGAAAGTATGTGGTACCGGCGTTGGAGCTTGGTTTTTTTGACCCCGGTTCGGGAAATTACTATGTGAGGAATACGCCGAGACTGGAGTTTACGGCGAGGGGCACAGCGGCCGCAGCGGCGATTGGGGAAGCAGAAGGCGGAGTGCGGGTACTTGGTTCTGATATAAGGCATATCAAGGCTTTGCCGGGTGCGCGTAAGCCGGGCTGGAGTGCAAGTGCAGGGTGGTTACAGGTGGTGTTGTATCCGGCCGGAGTGGTGGTACTGGTGTTGGGTTTGGTGCGGGCACAGTATTTGAGGAGGTTGGCAGAGGACCCAGGTTACGCGCGCAAGCTGCGATCAGGGAAGTTGGTGCGAAAGCGACTGGCACAGGCGCAGAAGTTGCTGGGGGAAGGTAGAGAGAAGGATTTTTACGCGGCACTGGCGCAGGCGGTGCTTGGGTATGTAGGCGATAAGTTCAACTTGGAAGCGCAAGGAATGACGAGCGAGGGACTAGCCGTCAGCCTGCGGCAGAAGGGCGTGAACGAAACTGCAGTGAACGAAATTCTGGATATTGTGCAGGGTTGCGACGCGGCGCGGTTTTCTGTGGGCATGGCGAGTTGCTCCGCGGCTGAGCTTCTGGAGCGGGCGACGAAGGCGTTGGGGAAATTGTGATGACAAAAGTAGTAGCGAGCTGGGTAGTTCTGGCATTGGTGTTGGGTGCAGGGGCGGTTTACGGTAGCCCGGGGATTGACTATTTTCAGGCCGGCAATGAGGCTTACGAGGTGGGAGATTTTGCTGGCGCAGTGGCACATTATGATAGTGCGGAGTTGTATATGCGGAGCGCTAATCTGTATTACAATCGAGGCAACGCCTATTTCAAACTGGGGGCGCTGGGACGCGCCGTGGCGGATTACAATCGAGCGTATGTGCTGGCCCCGCAGGACGTAGACATCCGCCAGAATCTGCAGTTTGTGCGTGCGTATCGGCCGGATAAGACACTGGTATTACCCAATCCGCTGGTGCAGTTGTTTACTACTTTTCTGCGTTTGGTTGATCTGCATACCGCCAAGTTGACTAATGGAGTTTTGTTCTTTCTGGCGCTGCTAGCGGTGGCTGTAGGTTTGGGGTGGCGGACACGCATAGCTTATGGCGTAGGTGCAGGGCTGGGGGTATTGTGGCTTTATACGGATGCTTCGTGGCTGAGTTGGGCGGCAGAAGTGAGCCCGGCCCGAGCCGTGGTGGTGGAGTCAGAGCTTACTTTGCGTTCCGGTCCAGGCGAGGAGTATAAAGACCTTCTGGTGGTGCACGACGGGCTGGAGGTTTTGATTCGTTCTCGCCGGGGAAAGTATGTGCTGGTGCAGGCGCCGGGCGGAGAGGGTGGCTGGGTCGAGGCGGGGGCCGTGGAACAGATTTTTCCGCGGTCATTTCTGAAAGAGTGACTATTGCCATACGGGCGAGGGTAGTTTAAAATATTCTGTGGCTGCTCATCATAGTTCCAGCCGGGGAAAGCAGCGGCCCAGTGAGTTCAAGCTGGATGCGGTCTTTGAGCTGGGCCGGTCTTTTTTGCAGGGTGATAACGAGAAGGTGGCGCACGAATTGTTTTTGCAGGTGTTGCGTTCTCAGCCGGATAATTTGCATTGTCGGTATCTGTCCACCGTTTGCGCCTTTCTTTTAGGAGACGAAGATACACTTGAAGATAATTGCGCTTATGTTCTGTCTGTCGCTCGGCGGCATCCCTATGCTGTAGCCTGCGAAGCAGTGCGTTATCTGTATCTGGGAAATTACGAACGGGCCGAGTCGTTTTTGGAGCAGGCATTGCGGGCGTTGCCGCGTAATCCGGATATTTATCTGGGGCTGGTGCTGGTGCAGGAGTATCGGGGAGATAGCGAGAAGGGTATAGAGAGTTGCAGAAAGCTTCTGGAGCTGGAGCCGGATTGCGCGCGAGCCCATCTGGCGTTGGGATCTTTTTGTGCCATGGAGGGCGATTTTGATGCTGCACTGGCTTCGTACCAGAGAGCCAGAGAGCTGGTGCCCGAGGTGGAGAATCCGCACATGCGTCTGGGCTGCGATTATTACTATAACGGTCTTTTGGAGCAGGCTATGGCCGAGTTTGGCGTGGTAGTAGGGGAGGAGCCTGATTATCCTGCGGCTTATTTTTATTTGATGGACTGTCTGCGCCGTCTGGGTCGCACCGACGAGGCACTGGATGTTTATCGGGACATAAGGCAGCGTTTTGATCGATGTCCGGAGGAGACCGCGGGTCTGTTTGAACGATTTCAGATGAAGAGGGAAACTGTGGTCGCACTAGAGAAGTTATGTCGCCGACGGCCCCGTTCCGCGGAGCTGCTTTTCCGGTTGAGTGTGGCGTATCGGGAAGCGGGGCGGCTGCAGGAGGCGCTGGCTACCGCGCAGAGGCTGGTGCGGCTGGCGCCCAAAGAAGCGGAGGTTCATAGTTTGCTCGCCGAGTTGTATTTCCGCCTGGAACAGTATCAGGCAGCAGCGAGGTCTGCCCGGCGTGCCATTCAGCTCAATCCGAACGCGCAGGAAAGTTATCTTGTGTTGGCCGATTCGCTTCTGTTTTTGGGAAGGCAGGACGAGTCTCACAAGGTGGTGCAGGAGATGGAGGCGGCGCGCCGGAAAGCCTGGGAAACATATCAGGCCCGTTTTTCCGGACAGGACCGTGTGGATAGGGAGTAGTTTGGCGGGTAGCTGCTAGGCCATCTGGGCTACTCCTGACTAGGAACAAGGGGAATCCTTTTTCTGTAACTAGGGTCTAAGCGCCACTATGCGAAGTTGCAGAGAAAGGAGTCTATCATGTTCAGGAGTAAATTTGGCTTTATTTTATGGGCGTTGGTTCTGGCGGTGGCTGTGGCTGCGGCAGGGAGTATCCACGCCTATCCGCAGCACGAGCAGTACTGGACTGGGCGGGTGATGAATGCGCAAGGAAGTTTCCGGAAGCTGGGGCCGGAGGTGATGTTTGGTAGGGGTGCAGACCCGGCTTTTCCTGCAGAAGCGAAGTGGCAGGGCTGGTTAAAGTTTGATTTGTCCGGCCTGCCGGATAATGCGGAAATAAAGTCTGTTTCTTTGTTCTATAATGTGATTTCGCCGGGGAACGGACCAGTACCCGCTACTTATGTGACAATAGTGGAGGTTGACCCGGTATTTGCTGCAGCCGAAGAGTTGTGGCAGGCGATAGTGGAGGGACAGATAGCGGCATCGGCCCTGAGTAGCAGCCGGGGTTGGGTGGAGCGGGCGTTGGATGAGGTTGGCAGAGAAGCTGTGCAGGCGGGGCTGGTCCGCGACTGGGTCGCTTTTGGTCTTTATGAGTTCGAGCCTGGTAATCATAAAGGTTACGCGCATGTGAAGGGATATCAGGCAGAGAAGTTCCGCCCGTATCTGAGGATAAGTTATCAGGCAGCAGATGTGGCGGTAGAGGATATATTCGGCCCGGAGGGAGAATTACCGGCCGATACGGTGGTGGTTCCGGTTGTTGTAATTGTAAATGAGGGCAGTCTGGATGCGTCGGCAGAGGTTACGGTTGTCATCAGCGACAGCGCAGGGTCAGTGTATGAGGAAACGGTGGAAGTTCCTACTGTCCCTGCTGGGGGGGAGCAGTCTGTAGCGCTGCCGGAATGGTTTCCTGCGGCCGGTGAGTTTACCGTAGTGGTGAATGTGGAAGTAGAAGGCGACGCCAACGTTTCTAATAATCAGTCTGTTTCTTGGGTGGTGGTTGTGCCTGAGCTGCCGCCGAGTCCTATTTCGAGTCCACGTCATGGCTGGGAAAGCGTGAAGCCGGTACCAGTGGGGCATAGTGCAGAGGAGGTACGTCAGGGCGGGTGGCTAGCAGTTGATAAAGGAAGTGGGTTGGTGTATGCCGCCCGCGGAGCTAAGAGCCGGCAGTTTTCCGTGTATGACCCGCGTAAGGGAAGTTGGAGCGCGTTGTCGCCGCTGCCGGTGAAGGCAGGCCGGGGAGCACGGGGCGTAGCAGACGGCAGGGGGAATGTGTTTTTTGTGCGGGGCGGAGGCACGCGCGAGTTCTGGCGCTATGTTGTGGCAGAAAATCGCTGGGAGAAGCTGCCGGATGTTCCTTACGGCAACAGCGGCAAGGGCGTGAAGGCATTTGCCGATATGGTACACGTGAGTCGATACGGGCTGGATTTCATCTATCTGTTGCGAGGACCGCAGCAGGATTTTGCCCGCTACAATGTGCAAGCACGGAGCTGGGCAATGCTGGCAGATGCTCCTGCGGGTGCTGCGCCAGCCTGGAAGCAGGGTTCTTGGCTGGTGTATGATGGTGAGTCGAAGATATACGCACATAAAGCACCTGTGCATGAAATGTGGATATATGACTTGGAGGAAGAGAGCTGGGTCGGGCAGGTTCCGGCTATGCCTTATGCCAGAGAGGGAAGCAATAGCCGGCCGCGCCGGTTGAAAGAAGGGGGTTCTGCTGCATGGAGCGAAGACGGTATATACGCGCTGAAGGCAGGAAATACGCAGGAATTCTGGCGTTACGAGGTGAAGGGGGCGGTTTGGAAGGAAGCAGAGCCGATGCCGGCAGTGGGCACAAATCTGAAGAGGAAGATGGCCGGACCAGGCGCAGACCTTGTGACATATCCTTTCAGTCGCGCATTGTACGCGTTCAAGGGCAACAGAACGTTTGAGTTTTGGCGTTATACTCTGCCGCCAAGACGGTCAAATGTTGCGGGCAGAACTGATCTTGTGCGCGCAAAAGAAATTCCTTCTGCCAGAAAGCTGGCTACGGTGGCAGTTGCGGTGCGGCCCAATCCTGTAGCCGGGCGACGGGCCAGTCTACATTTTTCTGCCCCGGTTGCCGGAAATATTCAGCTGGTTCTTTTTGATGCGTTAGGAAGAGTGCATCTGCAGAGCGTCGTACAGGCCGAAAGGAACATGTTGCATGCGCCGCTGGAATTGGGGAATATCCCCGCCGGCGTTTATGTACTGCAAGCCGAACTGGAGGGAAGTATAATCGGTTCGCAGTTCCTGGTAATAGACTGAGCAAGAAGAGTTAGAAAATAGGGCGGAGTTTTCCGCCCTATTTATTTCGGGCGGAGCGGGCTATGTATGCACCCTAGGGAAGGAAGGCTTCCTACCTCATTATTTTTTTACAGATGTGTTTGGCCGTAAGTAGGGACATATGTGTCTAATGTGTTAAAAAGCCGTTAGTTGTGATGTGGTCCTTTTCTGGGTTATTTTGTACGGGGTTAACTGTTTTTTGCTTGACTTAGGTGGGAGGGGGGGGTAATATATAATTGAACTTAGGTTACATCGAAGCGCGACTGTTGCGCTAGAGAGGAGACTTGTATGTCTATACTAATCTCGAAGCGCCGGACCAAGAGGTCTGTTCTGGTCGTGTTGGTATTACTGGCCACGGTAGCGATAAGCCGGGCCGGTTTTGTTTCTGACGCATTTCCCCAGTACAGCGAATTATGGACGGGCAGGGTTTATGGCAATCCCGGAAAGGATGTTTTCCAAAAGTACAGCGGTGAGCCATTCGTAGGAAATGAGGCGGACCAGGGACAGTGGCGCGGCTGGATGAAGGCTGATTTGAGCGGAATTCCGGCTAATTCAGTCGTGACCGGTTGTACGCTGTATTGTTATGCTTATCCGGGGCCGAGTATGTCGGGCCGTTTCCGGACACAGACTCAGGGTGGCTGGGGTTCAGAGCCGAGAGGAGGGAATCCGGGTGCGTATCTGCACCAGAATTTCGCTGGGGCATTTCCTAACGGACTTGTTGTAGGCGGCAGGTATACGCTTACCCTTACCAGTGCGCAGGCAGTTACAGAGTATCTGCCCGACGGAGGAACTCCAGTACCACTGACGAAAAACTGGGTGAATCCTGGGGCGACCGCAATATCGGTTTTGGCCGGGCAGGTGGTAGCCTTGACGTTGTCGGTGGGTTTTGATTTGTACGACCCGAATTTCTGCGCAGACCAAGTGAATCTGAAGGACCTGGTGATCGCGGATGTGAAAAGCCCGTGTTATGGTATGACTGTGCAGCAGGTGCTTGACCTTGCGAATGCTGTGCTGGGCGGGGGACCGGGCAATCCATCGCTGCTGAATGATGTGGTGACGCGTATCAACGAGAATTTTGTGGACGGAACTACTGACAAGGGTTTCCTAGCTTATCCGCGGGGACCCATTTTTGTAACGCACGCAGGACTTGACCCGGTTTCTGCCGGAGACAAACCGCTCTGGCAGGCGATTACCGCAGGAGTGCCGCTGAGCGGGTCGATGATGGTTGCGCCGGGCTGGGTGACGGTGCCGCTGAACGCGGCAGGCGTGCAAGCGGTGCAGGCGAATCTGCAGCAGGGCTGGGTAGCGTTGGGTTTAACCAAGAATGCTAACGATACGGGCTGGGCCTTTATCCGTGGATACCAGGCGCATAATCAGAGGCCGTTCCTGCGCGTGGCGTACGCAGCACCAGATGCGGGCGTAGGAGGTATCGTGGAGCCGGAGCAGGAAGTGCCGGCAGAGTCATCGGTGACCCCGACCGTGGTGGTGGAGAACGAGGGGGATACAGAGGCACCGGCCGAGGTAATAGTCACGATTGCGGACAGTACGGGTGTAGTGTACAGCGAGTCGCTGGAGGTAGGGCCCATACCGCCAGGTGGGTCGGAAGTAGTAGTGCTACCTGAGTGGGTGCCGGATAGCACTCAGGGCGAGGTTACCGTGAGCGTTATCGTGAATACCGAGGGAGATGCGGATGAGTCGGACAATCAGCTGGTAACCTGGGTGAAGGTTGTGCCTGAGCCTGTGCCGCCGCCCCAACGCCGGCCTCGTTGGGGATGGGAAGAGGTGCGACCGTTGCCGCTTATTTCTAAGTCAGAGGTAGTGACCAAAGGTGGTTGGTTGACCGTTGATACCCGCACAGGCGTGCTTTATGCTGCCCGTGGAGGCAAGAGTAGGGACTTTTCCGCATTCGACCCGAAGGTCGGAGTCTGGTGCCGGCTGGCACCGATTCCGGTTGATGTGAGCAAGAGCTCGCGGGGAGTGGCAGACAGTCGTGGACATATCTATGTGGCGCGAGGAGCGGGCACGCAGGAGTTCTGGCGTTATATCATCAGCCAGGACAAATGGGAAAGATTGCAGGATATTCCTCTGGGCAACAGCAAGAAGCCGGTGAAGTCAGGTATAGACCTGTTGCATGTGAAACAGTACGGACTGGATTTTATTTACGCGCTGAAGGGACCAAAGCAGGATTTTCTGCGCTATAATGTGCAGGCCGGGACTTGGACCGTGCTGGCCGATGCGCCGGAGGGAATGAAGGCTGTCTGCAAGGAAGGTTCCTGGATGGTGTTCGATGGAGATTCGTTTATCTATGCTCACAAGGCGCCCACGCACGAAATGTGGATTTACAATATTGTCGCTGATTCCTGGATAGGACAAGTGCCGGGTATGCCCTATGTGAGTCCTACGGGTATTTTTAAGCCGAAGCAGATAAAAGACGGCGGTTCGGCGGTGTGGTGCGAGGGCGCAATCTACGCGCTGAAGGCAGGAAATACGCAGGAGTTCTGGCGTTACGATCCCAAGTATCGATCATGGGCAGAACGGGAACCTTTGCCCGCGTTAGGAACAACTTTGAAGAGAAAGGCAGTGGGTCCTGGTTCTGATTTCGTGAGCTATCCGTTCGGACGCGCCCTGTTTGCCCTGAAGGGCAACAAGACGCGGGAAGTGTGGCGCTATACTCTGCCGCCTTTGGATATGCAATGGGAAAAACCGCGGGTGTCAGGTAATGGGGTTTCCGGTTCGACCGGACGTGCGCAGGTTTACGAGCTACGAGTGTTTCCCAACCCGCTGCGGAGAGGAACGATGCAGTTGAGCTATGCGCTGCCTTTTGCCGGAAGGGCAGAGTTGACTGTGTTTGATGCGGCCGGGCGGAGCGTGTGCAGCCGTTCTCTTGAGGTGGAGCGCGCGGGCAAGTTAGTGCTTCCGGCCAGCGAGTTGGCGCCGGGAGCGTATTTCCTACGCCTTGCCGGAGATGGATACAAACTCGCTACCCGGATAGTGGTTACTGACTGAGCTGGTTTGTTGCGGACTGGCGGGCCCGGTAACGGGCCCGTTCTGTTTTAGACAGTGAAGACCGAAGAAGTTAGGAATGCAGGACGCATTCCGGATCTGGTCCCAAGAAGGCGTAGCGGCTGCGCATTTCCGGCCGGCGGTAGTCGGGTAGGATTAGGGGTGATTTGCGCGTGTGCGGTATGTCTGCGGCGGCGAGTTCCCGTAGAAAAGATTCTAGATGTTTAACCGTAAGTTCAGTCGGTGCTTTCATCGCCTTGGCAGCTTCGGCTGCGGCCCGGCCAGCCCGGCGACCGAATACCAGTATGTCGAGAAGGGAGTTACCCATAAGTCGGTTGCGGCCGTGAATACCGCCCGCTACTTCGCCCGCGGCGAAAAGATTTTTAACCGTTGTTTGCCCGTTTTCATCTATGAGTATGCCACCGTTCTGATAGTGCTGAGTGGGATAGGTGAGGACCGGCTCTTGGTCCATATAGATGCCATAGCGGGCAAACTGGTGATACATTGCCGGCAGGAGTTTTTTGACCGCGCCCGGACCTTTCAGAATTTCAATGAGAGGTGAATCGAGCCAGACACCACACATACCGGTAGGGGTTTTGACCCCACGGTCCTCCCGGCATTCACGGATGATGGCGGAGGCGGTGATGTCGCGGCTTTCCAATTCATAGATGAAGCGGTTGCCTTCAGCGTTGACTAGCTGCGCGCCCAGTCCGCGTACTTTTTCGGTTATGAGCAGCCCGACAATTTGCTCCGGATAAGCTACGCCCGTCGGGTGGTACTGAATAGTGTCCATAAAAATGAGCTTTGCTCCGGCGCGATAAGCCAGAACTAGACCGTCTGCAGTTGCGCCATAGTGATTGGTGCAGGGAAAGCCCTGAATGTGCAGACGGCCACAGCCGCCGGTGGCAAGAATTACTGTCTTTGCCCGGACGGTCCATCGCTGTCCGGTTTCTAGGTTGACAAAGACCGCTCCTGTTACGCTGCCGCGACCGTCGGTGAGCAATTCTGCTGCGGCAGAAAATTCCATGCGGGGAATGTTCCGGTTGATGAGTTCGTCGCGGAGCACGCGCATTATTTCTGCCCCAGTGTAATCGCGGCAGGCGTGCATCCGTTTGCGAGAGGTGCCGCCGCCGTGAATAGTAATCATGGTGCCGTCGGCAGTTTTATCAAACATTACCCCCAATTCTTCCAGCCAGGCGATAATGCCGGGTGCATCCAGTACCAATGCCCGGGCGAGTGCGGGTATGTTCTTAAAGTGTCCGCCTCCCAGTACGTCAAGATAGTGACGGGCGGGCGAGTCGTCGGGTTTGTCTGCAGCTTGAATGCCGCCCTGTGCCATCATGGTGTTGGCGTCGCCGGTGCGAAGTTTGGTGACAAGCAGTACCCGAGCTCCGGCAGCTTGGGCAGTGAGCGCCGCAGCGGCCCCTGCCCCGCCGCCGCCGATGATGAGTACGTCCACGTCGTAGTCCGGCGCGGGCAGGCTGGCAGTGTCCAGAACCGGCCAAGCCTCCAAAAGGTCGGCAAGTTCGTGGGGGGTGCGGTCGCCTTTGTTCGGGCCGAGAGAAAGCGTACGCATGGATGCTTCAATGTAATCCGGGTGGTACTTTCTGAGTAAATCCTTTTTCTCTTCGGCGGTGCGCAGCGGAATCTGCTGTTGGCGGCGTTCGGCTCGCGTGGCCTCCAGCCGCTTCAGGGATTCGCGCATGATTTCAGGATACATAGGGTATAAGCCCCGGGTCAGTCAGGTTCTATATCTCGTATATTCTTGTCGTAGTAGCGGCGGGAAAGCTCGGTTTCGTCCAGCCGCGTGAGCTCGTCCAGTTCGGCCAGATGCTGACCGGCGGCAAGTTCGGCCAAACGTGTACGCAGGTGGGGCGCGCGGGGTGTGCGTTTTGCCCCTACGATGCGCCGGGCAAGCAGGGCTACGTTGTACTGTACAATTTCGGCCGGGCAGCGAGTGGCGCAGAGGCCGCACATGATACAGTCAAAGGACAGGTCGGCGACCTTCTCGTAGTCGCCGCGGATGGCGGCATTGACGTATCCCATCACATCAATGTCTTGCGGGCAGATTTTGGTGCAGGAGTTGCAGGAGATACAGCGCATAACTTCCGGATAGTATCTGACTAGAGTCTGGGTAGTGGGTTCAAGATGGGTTAGGTCGTAGATCGCCTTGTTGGCCGGAAAGAAGGGGATTTGCGCCAGGTACATATCCTTTTCCACAACTGTCTGGCAGGCAAGTCCGACCTTTATTTTGTAGGAATCCCTGGTACGGTACACAGTGCCGCAGGCGCCACAGAATCCACCTCGGCATCCGCAACCGCGGATGAACTGGTAACCGGCGTACTCCATCGCTTTCATAATCGTCAGGTTGGCCGGCACTTCGTAGGCTCTGCCCATTACGTAGATGGTGACAAATGACGTGGTTTCAGAAGAGGATTTATCTGGCATCTCTAGTCCAGTCTGTAGCGGGCAACACCCTCCGCGTAGAGGTCAGCACCGTAGATGTCATTTACCACTACAGCGGGAAAGTCTTCCACCAGAAGTTCCTGTACTGCTTCGGGACCGAGTTCAGGGTAGGCAATGACAGTAGCTTTTTTTATAGTCTGGGAGATGAGTGCTGCCGCACCGCCGACAGCGGCAAAGTAGACCGCGTGGTATTTCTTTATGGCGTCAAGCACCGGTTGAGTGCGGTTTCCTTTTCCTATCATTCCGCGCAGGCCGTGTTGAATGAGAAGGGGAGAGTATTTGTCCATACGGTAGGAGGTGGTGGGGCCAGCTGAGCCGATGGGTTTTCCGAGCTTGGCCGGGGAAGGACCGACATAGTAGATTATGGCACCTTTCAGGTCGAATGGTAGTTTTTCTCCGGCTTGCAGGGCGTCGGTGAGTTTTTTGTGCGCAAGGTCACGGCCTGTGTAGATAATTCCGGAAATGAGTGCCGTGTCGCCGGCGCGTAATTCTTGTATCTGTTCTTCGGTCAAAGGGGTGGAAATCTTTTTGGTCATAGGCTGGGTTTAAAGGATGGCAGTCTTGTGTCTCGCCGCATGGCAGTTTATATTGACCGCGCAGGGCAGAGTAGCAATGTGGCAGGGGAAGGCTTCGATGAAAACAGCCAGCGCCGTGATGCGTCCGCCCAGCCCCTGGGGGCCGATGCCCAGACGATTGATACGGTGGAGGAGTTCCTTTTCCATTTCAGCGTAGAATGGATCAGGATGAACCGAGCCGATTCTGCGGAGCAGAGCATGTTTGGCCAGAAGAGCGCTTTTTTCAAAGGTGCCACCGATGCCTACACCGACAATGACTGGCGGGCAGGGGTTGGCCTGAGAGCGTGCGACCCGGTCAATAACGAATTCCTTTATACCTTCAGCTCCGTCCGCGGCAGAAAGCATTTTCACTTCGCTCATATTCTCCGAGCCGCCGCCTTTGGGTTGCACGGTTATTTTAAGTTTCTCACCGGGTACTATGTCGGTGTAGATGATGGGGGGAGTATTGTCGTTTGTATTTTCCCGGCGTAGCGGGTCGCGCACTATAGACTTTCGTAGATAGCCTTCTGTGTAACCTTTAGCCACGCCTTGGGATATGGCGTCATAAAGCTCTCCGCCCGTGATTCTTACCTCAGACCCTATTTCCACCCAGACCACAGCCCAGCCGGTGTCCTGGCAGATAGGCATCATCTCCTGGCGAGCGATTTCGGCATTCTTGAGGCACTGGCGGATGATATCCTTGCCGGTGGGGGATTCCTCTTCTGCAAGGGCGGTAGTAAAAGCTTGTATTACATCTTCACCCAGTAGACAGTTGGCGTCAATGCACAGGCGGGCAACAGTGTCGCGAACTTGAGCGAAAGGAATCTCTCTCATTGAGCGTGATTAAGCACCCATATCTCTGGCTCGGCAGGGAGTTTTTCCGGCAGTATTTCCACTTCGCTGGAAGAGAAGCGACGAACTCGGAGCTGGCCCTGGAGGAATCCGTCCACAGTTTGTATTTGAAAGCTGCATTTATCAGTTCGATAGTGCATGGGAATGATGACGCGGGCAGCCAGACGAGCGGCTGTCTTGTGTGCCTGTGTTGCATCAATGGTGAAGTATCCACCTACCGGTACAAGGAGTACGTCCACTGGACTCAGGGCCTCGGCTACGTTTTCCGGCAGGAGTTCGCCCAAGTCCCCCAGATGGCATATTTTCATCCCGTCCATAGTAAAGAGGAAAACGGTGTTGCGTCCTCGCCGGCTTCCGCCCGCATCGTCATGTGCGGTGTCAAATCCGGTGATGGCCACAGATTTTACCTGATGTTGCCCGGATCCACGGATGACGGGCGGTTTGCCGGGCAGGGTGCGCCCACCTGCATGGTCGTCATGATCATGGCTTTCGGTGACTGCATCGGCGGTTTCAGAGATGGGAGTATAGCAGAGAGCGTTATCAAAGCAGCCGGCAATGTAGGGATCGACAATTATTCTGGTGCCATCCGCCGCGGTAAGAAGAAAGGCCGCGTGGCCAAACCACTTGATTTTCATTCTGAACAACAGGAAGAGAACGACACAGTCCGCCTCAGCATCAGTTAGGTTGCACGGGGATTACCGAGACGCGTTTCTTGTTTTTGGAAGCGTAATCAAATCTTACTACGCCGTCAACGAGCGCATAGAGAGTGTCGTCTTTCGCCCGGCCGACATTGAGTCCGGGTAGGAAGCGGGTGCCGCGTTGTTTGACGATAATGTTCCCGCAACGCACTAATTGGGAAGCGAAGCGTTTGACACCCAGTCTTTGCCCCGGGCTGTCGTGGCCGTTTTTGGCTGTTCCACCGCCCTTTTTATGTGCCATTTGTTATGCTCCTTAATGATCCTAGTTTGTGCGGAGGGGAATTATAAACCCACGCAAGATGGTGTCAATGCCAAAAGAGAAAACCGTGCAGAAAATATGGCAAATCAGTCGCGGGCTCCGAGTCCTAGTATTTTTAAGAAGGCGTCGCGACCGGTGTTAATGCGCCAGGCTGCCCAAGCACCAAGCACGCGGGCGGTGTGGCTTATCGGATCGCTCCCGGGCTCGGACACACGAAGCAGGAGCGGAAGTGTGGAGAAGCGGGTGACGATGGCAAGGAGAAACAGGAGATGGAAATTGATAAAGCTGCGGCCGAAGATTGTCAAGTGGAAGCCGGCGAGAAGCTGGGCGAGTACCCCGGAAAGCAGAGAAGAAGCACAGGAACAGAGTCCGGTGACACCAAAGTAGGTGGCGAAGTAGCTTTCTTTGTGCGCCGGGTCTTCCGCCAGATTGAACATGAGGCTCCAGAAGCCAAGTCCGGCACCGGTGGATATGGCGCCGTTGAGAATCGCATCCAAATATATGGGGAGGCGAAAGCTGGGCGTGGCCAGTAGCCAGAGCAGAGGAAGGACGTTGACAACGAGTATAGTGAGAACAGTTATGGGTCTTGCCCCAAAGCGGTCAATCATCTTGCCCCAGAAGAGCTGGCCGGCGATGCCGGTTACACCGGTGAGGAGAGAGTAGAGGCCGATGGCGGCAAAAGAGAAGTGGAGATTGCGCATCATATGCACGAGATAGAAAGGGCCACCAATGGTAGCGAGAAAACACCAGCCAGCCATAAAGAGGATGAAACGACGAAAGCTTTTTTCCCGCAGGGGACCAAGAAAGGTCTGTTTCAGGCTGAGTGGGGGGCGGTATTTCACGGGCATTTCCGGTTGCCAGCTTATGATTACGGAGGCAATCCACCCGAATAAAACAGCGAGGCCAAATCCCAGTCCGTAGCCAAGGTGTTCCTGATTGTGGGCTTTGAATGCATCCAGGGCCCGGCCGCCAACGTAAGCTGTAAGGACGGCGATCATGCCGTGAATGGCGTTACGGAAGCCAAAGTAACTGCCGCGACTTTCTTCTGGCACTAGGTCAGACATCCAGTAGGTCCAGATGGTGCCGGCCACAGTCATTATGATGCTGGACAGGATTAGCATGAGAAAGAGTAGGATAATGGGCATTTTCCTGCCCAGCAGCAGGAAGGGCACGGGCAGTATATACAGAGTTCGGCCAATGAATCCGCCAATCTGACTCAGGAGTTTGCGGGTGCCGAAGCGACGCACCAGGTGTCCGGCAAGAAAACCGAATCCCGAAGAGAGAGCAGGAATGGCAGACAGCAGGGCTATCTGGAAGGAGTTGGCGCCGAGCCAGAGAGCAAGGCCAGTAAGAAACATACCTGTGGTGAGAGCAAAATGCAGGGTGGCGAAACCTCCTTCGATGATTGATATACGCAAGCCACGCTTTATTTGCTCTGGTGTCACTCTTCTCGCTCCTTCAGTCGCAATGCTTCCAGGAATGCGTCTCGTCCGCTGTTGATACGCCAGATGGCCCACTGGCTGAGTACGCGGACGGTGTAGCGAACTGAGCGGCTGCTCCGTTGTTGTACCCGGATGAGCAGGGGCAGAGAAGCAAAGCGAGCAGTTCCGGCCGCCAGAAAAAGCACATGGTAGTTGACGAATTCACGGCCGAAGAGAGTAATATGGAAACCGCGCAGGGCCTGAGCGATTATTCCCGAAATCGTGGAAGCGGCAAAGGCACAGAGCCCGGCTACTACAGTATAGATGGCAAAGTAGCTTTCCTTGTGCTGGGGGTCGTCAGCAAGTTCTAAGAGCAAATTCCACAGGCCGAGGTGAGCGCAGGACCAGATGATGCCGTTGGAGATGCCGTCCAGCCAGATGGGCAGGCGAAAGCTGGGCGTGGCGAAAAGCCAAAGCCAGGGCATAATGCCGACAAGGGAGAAGCCGAGAATGGTAACTGGTCGGGCGCCGAATCTGTCTATAACCCGTCCCCAGAAGAGTTGAAATACCATTCCTGTAAGACCGCCGAGGACAGAGTAAACGCCTACCGCGGCAAAAGGGAAATGTAGATTTCTGAAAAGGTGAACCATATAAAAAGGAGAAGCGAGGGTGCCGGTGAGAGAATATACGGCCTGAAAGGTAATGAGCCGGCGAAATTGAGGTTCTTTCAGTGGGCCCAGAAGCAGACGCCGTAGGCTAAGAGCGGGACGGGTTGAAAGAGGTGGCTCTGGTTGGCGGCTGAGGGCCAGGGTGGAGATGAGGCCGAATACAGTGGCTAGGCTGAAGGCCAGGCCATACCCGAGCTGTTCGTGTCCCCGGGCCTTGAGGGCATCCATAGCTCGGCCGGCCGAAAAGGCGGTAACTACGCCAATGACGCCAAGGACGGCGTTGCGGGTGCCAAAGAAACGTCCGCGTCTGTCTTCCGGGACTAGTTCAGACATCCAGGAGTTCCACACTGTGCCGGTTATAGTGCCGAGTATGCCGGTGAGCGCCACAATGACGAAGAAAAGTTTGAGGCTGATAGGTATATTGAGGAGCAAAAAAGGTACGAGTACGGCGTAGAGTATGCGACCGAGAAGAGAGCTGGTTATTACTATTTTTTTGCGCGAGCCTATTTTACCTACGAGATAGCCGGAAAGAAAGCCGAAACCGGAAACAAGAGAAGGAATGGCAGAGAGCAGGCCTATTTGGAAGGAATTGGCGTGCAGGTAAAGCGCCAGACCGGTGAGAAACATCCCCCCGGCCAGCGTGCCGTATATAGTGGCGAAGGACCCTTCGAAAATGGAAATACGCAGGCTGCGGCGCAATTGCTCCGCACTCAGAGAGGAGGAGGGCTGGGTTTCCTGGATGTCAGCCATAGCGTCGGGACAGGGAAAACAAAAAAGCGAAGAGCGAGTTTGTCATAAAAACATCTCGGCAGCATGGAAGGAACTGCGTACCAAGGGTCCGCATGCTGCCTGTTGAAATCCCAACTGGCTAGCCGCCTGTTCCCATTCCTGAAACTTCTCGGGCGGCACGTAACGCGCCACCGGCCAGGAGGTGCGGGTTGGTTGCAGATATTGTCCTATGGTTACGATATCGCAGTCAACGCTACGCAAGTCTGAGAGCGTGTCAAGAACTTCTTTGTCCGTCTCTCCCAGCCCCACCATCAGGCCACTTTTGGTAATCAGGTCCGGCTTGCTGCGTTTGGCTTCTTGCAGTACCGCTATTGATTTTTCGTAGGAGGAGCGGCGGTCTCGCACCACGGGACTGAGTCGCCTGACAGTTTCCAGATTATGGCCGAATACATCTGGTTGTGCATCCACTACCCTGCGGATAAGTTCCGGCCTGGCGGCAAAGTCCGGAACGAGCACTTCTACGCGAACTGGATTCTTTTGTCCGGTAGAAATAGCCCGACACGCGGTAACGGTCCGAGCAAAGAGGTCTGCACCGAAGTCGGGCAGGTCATCACGGGTAACAGAGGTTATGACTATATAGCGCAGGTCAAGTTGTCTCGCCGCTTCAGCCACTCGGACAGGTTCGTCCTCTTCTACTTTGCCCTGCGGGTTGCCGGTCTGCACAGAGCAAAACTGACAGTGCCGCGTGCAGGTGTTGCCTAGAATAAGAAAAGTGGCTGTACGTCTATTCCAGCAGTCTGCTAGATTGGGACATCTGGCCGCGGTGCACACAGTGTTCAGCCCATAGCTGCGTACTTGTTTAGCTACCTCGGCAAAGGCATCACCAGAAGGCAGGGCAGTTCTCAACCAGGCTGGTTTTTTCATCAGAAAGAACTGGGAAAAGTTTACACCCTGATTTTCAGGGACGACCGGGGGCAGCGCCAGGCACACTCAAAGCAGCGTATGCATTCCAGCTGGTTGGGGGACTGGTAAGGTTCTATGTCGGTAGGGCATACTCTACGACATATATTGCATTTCGTGCAGGTAGGCGTATCCAGCTGTAGGCGTAGGAGGCTTAACTTGTTGAATATACCGTAGATAGCGCCGATGGGGCAGATCAGGCGACAGAATGGTCGTTTGATAGATAGGGCCGCGGTCAGGACCAGTAGTAACAGACCAATTTTTACCCAGTAAAGCCAGCCGACCAGTCCCCGCAGGCTGTTTACCGGGTCCCAGAGTACCAGCGGTATACCGGCGCCCAGCGTGCCCTGAGGACACAGCTTGCAGAACCAGGGTTCGATTGTGAGGTAAGAAGCCAATCCGGCTACAAGCAACAGGAATCCGTACTTGAGAAAAGTGGCCGGTAAGCGGAAATTGAGGACTATGTCCAAGAGGACAATTATTCCGGCCGTAATTGCGGCTAGGATTAGAGACAGGGGCGTGCCGGAGAAGGGGCCCAGAGAAACGGCGGGGCCAAGTTGTGCCAGAAGGAAAGCGGCTACGGTTGCCGGGATGGTTCCATAACGACCACCCAAAAGGCCGAATAGTGTCATCCCTGCGGTGCCGGCTACCACACCAAAGCTGGCGCCGTATTTCCACCAGACAAGCGCTCCCAGACCGATACCGGCAAGAAGGCCACCAGTGTAGAGGCGGCTAGGAAGTTCGAGCTTGCCCCGCCACAGGAGAAAGAAGACTGCCAGCATGACGGGCAGCCAGCCGTACAGCAAGGGTCGCCACCAGATAACATGCAGAAATACCACTAGCAGTGCGATAATAATGAGACCTATAATGCCAATAATGGCAAGCGTAAGCCAGCGTTTCTTTCCCGCCCGAGGACCAGTTTTTACTTTGTAGAGCAAGTCTTGCCACAGTCCAAAAGGGCACATCCACGCACACGCAGCCCGGCCTACGAAAGCGCCCACAATTACAAAGACACCAATTACCAGCCAGGGGATCGTTTTCATTCCTATCATCTGCTGCAGAGAACCCAGAGGGCAGGCAAAGACAGCAAGGGGTCCGCCATAGCAGTTAAGTATTGGTTGGGGTATGTGCTTGAAGAAGCCCTGGTAGATTATCTTCTGTTGAATGTAGGCTAGTATATAGGCATTGAGAAGAATAGCGAAGATAATCTGCGCCAAGCGATAGGGCGCAATTCTCCGTCTGGCGCGAGGTAGCGGGGTATTCACAGACTGAAATAGAGGGCTACACGAGCCCCATACAGGATAGTCATATGTGGGCCGCGAAGCGGTGGATAGTTTCGGGGTCGCCAAGCCAGATGCCCATAGCTACAGCCACAATTCCGGCAAGAACCAGCACAAGGAAAATAATCCTACGTCTCATATCAGAACTTGGAGATCAGTTGTATTTTAGCGCCGCGGAAAGGAGATTCAAAGCGGCACACCCCGCCCGAACAGGTATAGCCGCCGCGTTCGGCCCCTAGTCTTGCCCGGAGCATGTTGCGTTGGTTTACGGACCAGACCAGTTCCAACATCGGCCAGGATTGCTGTCCGTTGTAACGGCGCTCCAGTTTCATATCTACTCCCTGACAGCCAAGCGTGAAGAGTAGCGCCTCCCCTAGACCGTAACTTAGAGCAAGTGCGGTTTCGTGATACCTCCAAGGCACGTCCATGCCGCCGGTATCTTCCTTGACAAAACTGTACTCCGCCGTCAGTCCCAGCGTATGTTCTCCTCGGAGATAGTTGACATGCAGGACGGGCTTGTCTGTGCTACGGCCGACAACGTGCAGTTCGATATTCTGCTGCACCATATGATTGAAGGCGGCTTCTACCGTCCAGTCTGAAGCAGGAGAGTAACGAGTCTTGGCCTCCCATTCTACCACGCCAGTTGTACTGTCCTTGTGGCGATACAGGCGGCCATAATTCGCTTCCATATACAGCGCAGGAAAAGGTGTGCCTGTGGCAGTAAGTCCGAATCCCCTTTCATCCACACCTCGGTCAATGGCTACGCCTGATTTTATAGGCGTAGGCGGATCGCCGTAGTGATAGGCAGCCTGCGGATAACTCAGGCGGTCGTAGTCCATCACCTCGGCCAAAACAGAGTAACCGGAAACAGCCGTAGTAGCACTCAGATAGTAGCCGAAACCCTTATCCCGGCCGCCTATACCGGGTCTAGTGCCGAGCCGCTGACACATTTCCAGATAGAGTTCTGCCGGGCCCAAGGTAGCAGAAATGTTACCACCCAGGAATTCGGTGAAAGCCTTGGGCGAAATATCCCGCTCGCTGTTTATGCGCACATAACGTCCGCCCAAGCCGGCATGGCCCGCGGTCCAGTCTGTTCCTTTCCATTGCAGAGGACGCGTGGACAATTCCGCACCCAACACTTGATCGGTCGTGTCCGCCGCATTCAAGGTTTTGTAGGTGTTTTCCTGAAAGAATATGTCACGCATCCTGCCGCCAAGAAGTACAAGTTCGGTGGAGAACGGTAGGCGGGCGGTCCCTCTTAGTCCGTGCAAGCTTTTGTAGTGGCGGAAATCTTCGTCGGAGTATGTGCGTAGGGACAGACCTTTGCCGAAGGTTTGAAAGAATTTTCCGTACAGCACTTCGAACTGCTGCGGACTGTAGGCAAGGGTATAGTCAAACAACCGCAGGGGCTTGCGCAGTGCGTCCCAAGGCTTGGATGGCTCGTACAGGAAAAATCCCAGTTCTCCACGCAGGTCCGCGTAGCGCAGGTTAAGGTCCAGCTTGTCTTCTAGTTGAGTGGCCCAGGTATCTTGCGTTACCCAGAGTTCAACTCGGTTTGCGCCCTGCACAGAAAGTTCTGCCGCAGCCAGCGGTAGAAATGTCAAGAGCAGACTGCAGGTCAGAAGCCGGTAGGATAGGACGGCAGGTGCAAACTGGCTCGTGTGCCTATTCTCCTTTTGTTTTCGCGCCGGAGGTGTCGGGCTTAACCGGCGGCAGCCACTTTAGGAACTCTTCCTTTATACGTTTTTCGTCGCCCTTTTTGTACCCTATATGAGTATAGACAATTTTGCCTTCCATATTGATAAGAAAAGCGGTAGGCTTTATGATAATGCCGTAGGCAGACTTTACTTTCTGCTGTTGGTCCAGAAGCACGATGTAGGGCCACTTTTTTGCTTTCACAAATGCTTTTACCCGTGCTTCATCCGCGGGTTTGTCCACAGACAGAGCGACTATCTGCAGTCCCCGGTCTTTCAGCGAATCGTATATGGGCAGCAGGGCGTCAAGCTCGGCGATACAGTTTACACAGGGGAGGTCCCAGCATTCCATATACACCGGTCCTTTCACCAAAAGGCTTTCTAGCGTTACTTCGACGCCGCTGATGTCTTTGAGGGTGAAACGGGGAGCGGTTTCGTATTTCTTTTCGGATGAAGCGGTTGCCAATACGACAAATGTCAAAAGACAGGAAATCAGAACAACCTTACATAGCTGTCTCATTTTTCCTCCTAATGTTGGAAACGGTGTACCGTTAAGGATTGTACAATACTGGAATCCTTCATATCTTGAATGAACACGGCCGCCCCCAGCCGTGCCGGATTGCAGCCCGTGATGTTGAAACGGAAAGTATCGTATAGCGTGTCTCCGCGAGATAGATTGATTCTCCGCCCGGCGTAGTCGGGCAGAACGCGACGCGCCACCCGGTCCCAGACCAGGGGGAACCGTCCCTGCGTAGCCAGGCTGTCTTCGGTAACTATGACCACCAGGCGCAGGTCTGCGTTTGGAGCAATGGAATCGGTTGTAGTTCTTATTACCAGCAGACCGGTCAGAGTGTCGGCGTAAGTGCTTTCTACAGCCAGAGAAGTGAAGGTGGGGCGGGACTTGGCTACATCAATGTTGTCGGCAAAAACTGCGGCGTACTGATTGGGCGCATACAGGTCCAGATTAACTGTGGGTTTGGCGTCGAGATAGAGCATCTTAGGAGGGGAGCGACGGGCGCTGTCTTCGGGCAGTACCGCAAATCTACCTACGGGTAGAAAAATTACCACCGGCATAGCCGAGTCGTAGCGGAAAGCGGAAAGGCTGTCCAGTGCCCGCGCCGCGAGCACGCAATATCCTCAAGTGGTGTCACGAAAGTTTATCTCGGCCAGTACGTTCCGGCTGGTTTCCTGAACCGGTATTATGGGGGCATCTGAGCAGGTTAAAGCCCCCAGGAGAAACAGTGCAGCCGCATATGGTACCCGTGTCATCATCATATCATAGAACTAGGTCATACACTGTCAAGCACGCCTGTCTCCGATTATCCTGGGAAGTTACCAGAATGCATAAAACCTGAGCCCCGAGGCGTGCAGAAGGCCAATTAGTTAGGAAAGCAGGACACCAATGTTATAAGTTCTTGAGGGGCAATACCTGTAAGTCGCTACCCCCCCTGTCGAGGGGACTGCTGGGGGAGTCGTTCCCCCCACCAAGAGCGGGGTATAGGTTACCATTATTAAGGTATGGGTTACATTCTTCGGGTCTCGGATAGACTTTTGGCATGTGGCATCATTTCATACTGCAGAGGCGTTGCTCTGCAATTTCTGAACGTTTCGCTAATCGGACACGCCGTATAGGTCGACAAGCTCCAGAATAATTGCTCGGCTGCAGAAGGTCCGGTCTGAGGCGCCGGTTGTTGACTGACAGTTCGCTCGGTCCTGTAGGTTGGTGTCATTTAGCCAGCTTTATGATTTGCAGGCAACTACTGTCTAGTGCGTGCCTGTCTTCTCTGATTTTGACGAATTATGGATTCGCGCCAATACCCAGATATTCCTGATTGTGTCTAAGGTCGCAGGAGTTTTATTATCCGGGTCGGTTCTTTGTCCGGCTGAAGCTCGCAGTAGTACACACCACTGGGAAGCTGGCCGATGTCGTACCTGATCGTGTGCAACCCTTTGCATAAGTCCCGGTCAATCAGGGTGAACAAATTCCGTCCCGAGATATCGGTTACGCGCAGCCGCACGCGCTGGGGGCAAGAGAGGGAGAAGTGCAGGATGACTACGTGCTGGCAAGGATTGGGAACGCCGAAATGGGTACAAGGCGAACCTTTACGCAGGCCTACGGTCTCGCTAACGCCGACAAAACCGTTTGTGTCGGTCTTTATGACCGAGAAGTCGGCATTGCCTAGGGTCAGGCTGTCCCAAGAGTTTGCGTCGCGCCAGCCGGCAATGACTATTCCGTTGTCGGCGGTAAGTATGATGGCAGAGGGGTCGTCATTCAGCGGGCCCCCGTACCATCTTGTCCAGAGCGTGTCGCCGGTACCATTCAGTCTGAGCAGCCACCAGTTGTCATAACCCATCCCTGGTGGTGCATAGGTCTGGGAATAGGCGGCAAGGTAGTAGCCACTGCTGCGGCTTTCGACAATACTGGTTCCTCCCTCATATCTGCCTCTGGTGCCAATGGTCTTTGTCCATTCCGTGTCAGCGCGGGAATCCAGTTTCATAACCCAGATGTCCCGGCTTGGAAATACATCGTTGCGGCTTCTCTGACCTGCAACTATCCATCCGCCGTCTTTTGTTCTTTGGGGTCGGCTGAGTGTTGTCAGGCTATCCTCGCGGAATGACATCACTTTTTGCAGGTTGCCGAACGTATCAATCACAAGATAACTGCCAAAGCCCATGTAAGCCGGAGGAAACGGCCATTCGCCGGTGCAACTAAATGCGGTCATCAGATAGGCGCCGTCTCCGGCCGGAGCGATTCCGGCTCCCTGGTCTGCGTACTGCAGGTCATAGGTTCTGGTCCATATTGTATCGCCATTCTGATTGAGCTTCAGAAGCCAGATGTCCTTGCCACCAATCTGGGTTCCGCGGCTTTTGGTGTCACCCAGAAGCAGATATGTGCCGTCCGGGTTCTGAATTATTGCGCCGCCATTGTCTTCCAGAGTATCACCGATTGTCTTGTCTGTAAGGATTTCGCCATCCTGACTGACTCTTAGAAACCAGACCTGCCTTCCGTAGCGGGGACTGTACTTGGTGCCGGTAAAGACCAGCTCGTTGTTATTGTTCAGGATTACGTCAAAGATGAAGTCTCCGCCTGCACCGATACCCATCGTGCCAACCCGTCTGGTCCAGACTGTGTCCCCGAAACGGTTTATTTTGATAATGTAACCGTCTTTGTCCCAGGGGATGTTGGACCAAGTTCCGCCACACACGACGAAATTGCCGTCGTTTGTTTCCACGGCACCGCCAAGCGCGAATTCAGCCCGGTCGGGTATTCCGTACTGTCTTATCCAAGTTATAGGTTCAGCCATGGAAACCGCTGTTAGCACGAACACAAGGCGGGCAGTTATGCTGGCAACTCCCTGCATGACTTGTTTAATTGTAGTTCTGCCCGGAAACCCGTCAATTTCATCACTTGTCCGGCGAGGCGCATTCACTTCCTGTGCACTTGCGCGCCCTGAGTCGGAGTATATAATGTTACTCAGGTCAGCCGGATAGCTTTCCGGGACTCTGTATCAGGCCGGAGATGTCTGCATCTATGGGTGGTGCTTCACATCTTCCCGTAATACTCGTGGTGGACGGGAACCGGGAGGGGTACGAACTGCTGCTTGAAAAACAGAAAGCTGACCATGCCCATAATCCGGATGCAGGGGATTGTCCTCAGACAGGTCTGGAACGATTTCAGCTTTTCTATCTCGATGGTTTTGATGCCCTCCAATCCTGGTACGAAGCTAACCAGGGCCGGTTTGTTTCCCTCATAATACAGGTCCTAGAATTCTCGACTGACCAAGCGTATTCCAGATTACTGGACCGGGACAGGGTGGTTTGCCCGATTCCTTCGGGTATGGAGGTAGGGACCTTTACATCTACGCCAACCTCCGACTGCGCAATATTGATCAGGTAGTGCCCGTGGTCTTTGTTGCCGACCCCGCAAACATAGTTTCTGCTCAGCGGTTTGCAAGTTTCTTTTTGTTGCCGGGTATGGGTTGCTGTCATTTCATGCCCGGCCCCTTGGCAGACGATAATTGCTGTAAGGCAATAGTACAAAGAATCTCCTGCCTTGCCCTTCTGCCGCTCTCAGACGAAGACCGCAAGAATTGGCGAGAGACGCATATGATGGTTGTGGGATGCTCGCGACGTATGGCAAATCTTGTAAACGACCTGCTCCGGGTGGGCCCTACCGATTCCACTGTTTTGTTATTGGGCGAACCCGGAGTTGGTAAGGAGCTGGTGGCTAATGCGCTGCATCGTCTTAGCCCCAGGTACGAAGACAGCTCTCGCCGTCGTTTTCTCCATACCGTCAATATTGCCGCTTTGGGTATGAACTTGCTGGAAGATGACCTTTTTGGGCATGTACGCGGAGCTTTTACCGGAGCACTTGCCAGTCGGAAAGGAATTTTCGAGGCGGCCCGCGGGTCCACGGTGTTCTTGGATGAGATTGGCGATATAACTGCAGAAACACAGGTGAAACTACTGCGAGCAATAGAATATCACCGGATCAAACCTCTGGGCAGTTCAGAAGAGAGGGAAATTGATATGCGCCTGATTGCTGCTACCAACCATACTCTGCCTGAACTTCAGGCGCGCTTCCGCCCGGATTTCTACAGCCGGCTGGTGCAAAACTGCATAGTGGTTCCTTCCTTAAAGGAACGATGGCAGGATGAGTCTGATGAGGTTTTATACAAAGACCTTGCCGAGCTGGCTGATTTTGTGGTTGAACGGGCGAGCCGAAGTTCTCGCCCCGGAAAAACCGTCCTTTCGTTGGACGAGGGGGCCTTGAAGTTTCTTGTTCAGGCCGTCAGGGGGTATATACGGGGAGAGAATACTCTGTTTTGCGGAAACATCCGTATACTTTGCCATCTTATCGAAAGAGCCTACGAAAGAGCTAAACATGAAGGGACAGCCAGTATTAGTGTCGGACAGATGATTTCTGCTGCAACATCTTTTCAGCAAGTAGCCACCCCGGCAGCAAGAATACCTACTTTTGGTTCTATTAAGGAAGTAGTGGGCAGTTTGAATCTGGAAGAAATTGAACGTCGCGCCATAGCCGAGGCGTTGGAGGAAGCCAAGGGCAACCTAAAAGAAGCAGCAGGGCTACTTGGTATTCACGTAGAAACAGTCCGGCGGAAATTGGCCTCCAAACCTAAAACACCCCCTACCAATAACTAGGACTAGTCCCCTCAAAACCAAGAACCGCATTTTGCGGAGGAATAACAATAAATTGTTGAGAAGGGGGCTGTGTCGATTAGTGTGCAAGGTGGTGTATTCCATAACTATTTGCCTTATATTTACTTACGCGGTGATTAAAATAGTCTAAGGGTTTGGCACGGTTTTTGCATCATTACAGTGTGCCCAGAGGTGGGATAGGAGTGAGACCGAGCCAAGTGGGGTTCTCTCTCAGAGACTGTCGTGCTCCTGTGACCCACGTCAGACAACGCTCTCGATGGGGGCCGACAAGCGCGGTGTGGCACCAGAAAGTGCCGCACCGCGCCCCCCTTCTATGGGGAGGTTCCAGGAGCAATCGTAACTAACAAACTAGGATTTAAGCCAGAAGACCGTTACTAGAGTTAGTCATAAATACGGGGCGGACGTCGTCTGGCAAGCTCTGGGGCTGATTTGACTCTGTGGCAGTTTCGGGTATCCTTGGATTCCGGCCGGGGTTGTGATTCGTTGTCCGTTTCTCACCAGGCCGGCCTGCTAATCTAAACCGTGCAGGTATCAAATTGAACTGGAAGTAAACGCAAATAACCATGCCAGGAGGAAATAATGTTGCCACCATTCCGAAATGAACCGTATTTGGATTTTTCCAAATCCGAGAATCAGAAAGGAATAAAAGAAGCCATTGCAGAGCTGAAAGGAAAGTCGGGCCAAGAATGGCCATTAGTAATCGGCGGGGAGAAAATACACGCCAGTGAACAGTTCCGCTCTATTAACCCTTCCGACAAGTCTGCGGTAGGGATATTTCAAAGGGCCACAATAAAAGAGGCAGAAGCGGCGATGAAGGCTGCTCAGCAGGCATTTGCCAAGTGGCGTTACGTTCCAGCCCAGGAGAGGGCTGCCGTGTTTCTACGGGCGGCTCGGATTATGCGTGAGCGCCGGTTCAAATTTGATGCGGCAATGATTCTGGAAGAGGGCAAGAACTGGACGGAAGCAGACGCGGATTTTGCCGAAGCGGTTGACTTTCTGGAGTTTTACGCTCGCGAGGCTATCAGGTATGACCAGCCCGGAGGAGTAACGCCATATCCAGGAGAATTGCAGGAGGTACGCTATATTCCTCTCGGGGTAGGTGTTGTAATAGCTCCTTGGAACTTTCCTTGTGCCATTATGGCCGGGATGACTACAGCCGCGGCCGTAGCCGGAAATACTGTGGTACTGAAACCGTCTTCCGACGCTCCGTTGCTGGCCGCCATGTTTGTGGAGGTTTTGGAAGAAGCGGGGTTGCCAGCCGGCGTAGTAAATCTTCTCACGGGCCCTGGTGGAGCGGTAGGAGATTTTCTTGTTGAACATCCCCAAACGAGGTTTATCTCCTTCACCGGCTCAAAACAGGTGGGCCTGCGTATTGTAGAAAAGGCAGCAAAGACCCAGCCGGGTCAGATATGGATAAAGCGAGTAATAGCAGAGATGGGAGGAAAAGATGCCATCATAGTTGATGGCGAGGCTGACTTGGCCGCGGCGGTAGAAGGGGTTACTATATCCGCTTTTGGCTTCCAAGGTCAGAAGTGTTCTGCCTGCTCTAGAGCGATAGTTGATACCAGCGTGTATGAAGATTTTTTGAATCGCCTGAGCGACAGGGTAAAGAAAATCACCGTAGGCCCGGTTGAGAACCAGGAAAACTGGATGGGTCCGGTAATCAACGAACGGGCATTTGATTCCATTATGGACTACATACAGGTGGGGAAAAGCGAAGGGCGGCTGATTACCGGCGGGGAAGGAAATAAGAGAAATGGCTACTATATTCAGCCTACAGTCATAGCCGACGTAGATCGGCATGCTCGCATCGCCCAGGAAGAGATTTTCGGCCCGGTGCTGGCGGTAATGAAAGCGGCCGATTTTTCTGACGCTCTGGATATAGCGAATAGCACGGAATACGGACTTACCGGTGCGGTGTACACGCGTAATCGAGAGAAAATCATGCGGGCGAAAAAGGAGTTTCATGTGGGTAATCTGTATTTCAACCGAAAGTGCACGGGAGCGCTTGTGGATGTGCAGCCGTTTGGCGGTTTCAATATGTCCGGAACCGATTCCAAGGCCGGAGGGCGGGATTATCTTCTGCTTTTCTTGCAAGCCAAGTCTATGACAGAAAGATTCTAGGGAGGACGGATGAGGACAAAGAAGACCAGAATTCCGAAAAAGGGAGGCAAGACTATGGCCTCAGCGGCCAGGTCCAGAAAAAGAATCCTCATCATTGGTGCGGCGGGAATGGACTACCACGTGTTTAATACTTGCTTCCGCGACCGTAAGGAATATGAAGTCGTCGGATTTACCCTGGCTGCTGAGCAGAATTTGGGCACCGTGGGTGGGTACCGTACATATCCGCCGAGCCTTGCCGGCAAACTATATCCTCGCGGTATTCCCACTTTTCCTGAAGAAGAAATGGAAAAAAAGATACGCGAGCTCGAGGTTGACGAGGCAGTATTTGCTTACTCGGATGTTTCCCATGTGAAGGTGATGAATCTCGCCTCCCGCGCTCTGGCTGTCGGCGCCAGCTTTCGGCTGATCGCCCCCCGCTTTACGCAATTGCAGTCTAAGCGACCGGTAATCGCCGTGTGCGCCGTGCGAACCGGCTGCGGAAAGTCGCAAACATCTCGGCGGGTCTACGAAATTGTGCGGTCGAGGGGAATAAAGGTAGTAGCGGTACGCGAGCCAATGCCGTACGGAAACTTGGAGCAGCAGGTGTGGCAGCGTTTTGCAACTTACGAAGATTTGGACAGGAGCGGGGTAACCATCGAGGAACGAGAAGAATACGAACCCTATATTGAGAACGGGATGGTAATTTATGCAGGCGTAGATTACGCCCAGGTCCTACGCCAGGCTGAAGCCGAAGCTGAAGTTATCATCTTTGATGGGGGAAACAACGAAATATCGTTCTTCCGCTCCGACCTGCTGATAGTAGTGACCGATCCTTTGCGAGCTGGAGCAGAGATCAGTTATCACCCCGGAGAAGTCAACTTGCGGCTGGCGGATGTGGTCATAATCAACAAAGAAGATTCTGCAAGCGAGCAGCAGATAAAGCAGGTAGAGGCTGCCGTGCAGGCAGCAAATCCCCGGGCTGTTATCGTCCATGCTGATTCGCCCTTGACCGTGGATAATCCGGACCTAATTCAGGGGAAAAGGGTGCTGGTAATCGAAGACGGCCCTACTGTGACTCATGGCGATATGCCATTCGGTGCTGGTCGCATAGCCGCAGAACGGTTTGGGGCAGCGGAAATCATTGATCCGAGGCCATACGCGCAAGGAAAACTGGCCCGCGAACTGGAAAAGTTCGCCCATCTGGACCATGTACTTCCAGCCATGGGTTATTCTACCGAACAGTTGTCCGAGCTGGCAGAAACCATCAACCGGGCGGAGTGTGATGTGGTAGTATCGGGTACGCCGAGCGACCTGGCCCGTCTTATCCGCACGAATAAGCCGGTGATCAGGGTTCGCTACAGCCTGAAGGAGAAATCGAAGCCGGACCTGGAAGAGCTAGTTGGTCGGATGCTTGAAGAAAAAGGGTTCTCTGGCGGCAGGCACTAATCCTGCCCCCGTTTTCTCTGCCCGTTGGCGCTCGGCGCTGAGCGTATTTTCCTGGCTGCTCATTATCCAGTCAGGCCTTGGCTTCCTGCTGGGTCTTTTTTCGCTGGCTATTCTGAAGAGTTTTCGTGCCGAGGACCTGGTTGGGCGACTGGGAATGCTGGTTGAGACTGTGGACCTGACAACGATAGAAAAATTCCTTGTCCATTTGCAGGGTTTACAACTTGCGCAGATAGGGCTGAACGGACTTGTGGTGGTGGGCGCGGTAGGTCTCTGGAAACGGAAGAAGTGGGGTTGGTATCTTACTACGATACGGTACGGTCTGGAAGTACCGGCAATACTTTTGGGGGGTAGCGCCGCGTTGCGGCCTGTTCTACGCCTGTTAAGTCCGAGCCAGGCGGATTTGCTCAGCCTGGTCATTGCCTTCTTGCTGGCTTTGGTACCGGCCTCTATAACCGGTTTTCTGATGCTGCGTCCCATAGTGATTCAGTTTGAGAAACAAATTGAAGACTGACGCGCGAGTAAGTCTCCGCCTGACTACGGCAGACGTATTACTTATTGTCATTCTAGCCGGCTCTTCCCTCGCAATGTGGTTTAGAAGGACTGGCAATGCTTCTGTACCGGACAGGGCGTACATATATCAGGGCAACAAACTGTATGAGATAGTCTCTCTACGTCAGCCGGAAAAGAAAGATTTGAATATCGGCAAGGCGCGAATCACGATAGAGGTAAAGTCCGGCGCTATCCGCGTGGTGGAATCAAACTGTCCAAACAAACTCTGTGTGCGCACAGGTTGGATTAGTCAGCCCGGCCAGACGATAATCTGTGCTCTTAACCGGGTGGTAATTGAAGTACAGGGCAAGAAGGGCAGATACGATGCCGAAACTTACTGACAGCGTATATCGCCCGACTAGCTACCCTGAAGAGGTAGGGAAAATTGCGTTGCACGTGGCCGCGGGAGCCGCACTTCAGGTAGCCGAATCTTTGCTTCCCCACCCTTTACCCGGCGCACGCCTCGGTCTGGCCAATGTAATTACTCTGCTGGTGCTGATGCGGTACGGAACCAAGGAAGCTTTGCGGGTAGCTTTACTGCGTACGTTCATTGCCTCCCTCATTATGGGCACATTTCTCTCGCCGACTTTTATTCTAAGTTTGAGCGGCGCCCTGTTCGGCACGGCAGTGATGGCCTGGGTTTATTACATTGCCCGGGCTACGCCTGTACGTTTCAGTCTTGTGGGTATTAGCGTGGCAGGAGCAGTTGCCCATACTACTGTTCAAGTAGTGATAGTATATTTTCTGTTTGTTCGTTCTCCCGCGGTGATAGCAATCTGGCCTCTACTTTTGTTGCTGGCGGTGGGGGCTGGCATTTTGACCGGCGTGATAGCAAATAAGGCGCGGGGAATAGAACAGAAGGAACCAGTCCTGTCTATTCCTAACGGACGGCGGCAAAGGAAAGACATAGGCGACAGAGTAGAGAGCAGTAAACAGAACAACTGGTTGTGTCGGCTGCCGGCTACCGGGAAGCTGGCAGTTACCTTTACTCTGGCTGGCATCGCAATACTAGTGACTGACTACAGAGTCTACACGGCACTATTCGTCCTGCTTTTGTTGATTGCGGCTCTGGGTCGGGTGAATTTGATAGCAATTGTGCGAGATCTGAATCGACTCAGTCTCTTCCTTCTGGTAGTGTTCCTGACCCCAATACTGTTTCACAACTGGGGCAGGTTAGTACTCAGCCTAGGTCCCTTGCGCATTACCAGCCCTGGTCTGACGGCGGGCGGTATTTTCACTGCCCGTGTACTAATACTTTTTTTTCTCAGTTCCCTTCTCAATCGCAGCACGTCTCCGCCTGAGTTGGCTCTTTCCCTTGCCCGTTTTCTTTCTCCGTTGCGGAGATTGGGGTCGTCTCCCGAAAAATTGGTAGCCATCGCCAATTTATCCTGGCAGTTCTTTCCGATTCTCTGGGAAAGAGGACGCCGTCTTATTTTTCAGTTTAGAAAACAGAGAGGAGGCCTTGTGCGCCTGTCCGCGGAATTGACAGCAGCAGTGTACCAAATGGCAGAGGAGATAGACATTGTTTAGGAGAAACTGGCTGTTCTTCATTGTGGGCCTTACCTTGATTTTCGTCGGCTGCCGGGGTCCGGCCCGTCTACACAGAGAGTCCAGACTGATGATGAACACTTACGTTACGCTTACTGTCTTTGCCCCTCCGAATCGAACGCGCCTTGCTTTGGATGCAGCATTCAGACGACTGGAAGAAATAGAACACAAATTCAACCACTTGGATACAGCCAGTCCCGTATATGCCTTTAACATCCGGAATGAGCCGATAACCGATTCGGAACTGGTAAATGTCATTCAGCTGGCGCAGACGGTAAGCGAGGCTTCCGCGGGCGTCTTTGACATAACCGTAGAACCTCTGGTACGCCTGTGGGGTTTCTATAGCGATAATCCTTCTATACCGGACAGAAGGGCAATAGATTCCTGTCGAAAACTGGTTGACTTTCGTTTTCTCGTAATAGCAGACGGCCAGGTGAAAAAACAAAGACCTGCGGTAAGCATAGACTTGGGAGGTATTGCCAAAGGATACGCATTGGCAGAAGTAGCGCGGGTATTGCGCGACAACAGGGTGGATTCGGCTCTCATAGACTTGGGTGGTGACATATATGCCATAGGCAAAAAAGGTAGAGAGCCGTGGCGAGTAGGTATAAGAAACCCGAGAGGACAAGGAGTGATCGGGGCGATGTCATTGCACAACCAAGCCGCAGTTACTTCGGGCGATTACGAACGGTATTTTTTCGGCCCGGACAGCACTCGCTATTGTCATATTCTAGACCCCCGGACCGGCTGGCCAGCTCGGGGAATCATTTCAGCCACAGTGGTTACTAACGATCCCGTGCTTGCGCAAGGGTGGGCAAAGGTTCTTTTCATACTCGGCAAAGAAGCCTTGCCTCTTTTGGAGGCCATACCCGGTATGCAGGCGTTGGCAGTAGATTCGGAGGGAAAAACAATCTGTACCCGCGGATGGTCCCAGCAGTGACAAACCTCTCCCCTGCTCTGCTTCTTAAGCGACCGAGCAGGACGGTTTCGTATGAGGCTGTTAGGCCTCTAATAGCTATTTCTGCACTACCAGCTTCTGCGTGACACTTATACTGCTCGTTTCAAGTCTGACCAAGTATACCCCGCTGGAGAAGCGGCGCAGGTCCAGAATGGCCGTACCACCGGTCTTGGTCAAACTTATGGGCTTGGTCAATACGACCCTACCCAGCAGGTCATAAACATGCAACACGCCTGCCCCCGAGGCAAGCGGTCCGTACCGGACAAAAGCGAAGTTACTGGTCAGAGGGTTGGGATACACACTGAGTCGGCCATTGGCAAGGGCGACGGGTATAGACTGGCCGCCGGGTAACACGGGTTTTGGCCGTTCATTGCTGAACAAGGGCAGCGCAAAACGCCAGAACTCGGAAGTGTTATTTCCCTTGAAGGCATAGAAGGCATTGCCGACATTGACCAAGTCGCCGCCATTTTTTACCCCTCGCATTACGCCAGAAGTGCCAAAGAGCGGTATCGTGTCCAACTCCGTCCAGCTATCCGTGGCCGGGTTGTAGCGGAAAAACATCCCCGTATTTCCGCCTTTCAAAGCGTAGATGTAGCCGTTATACCATACGCCAGCTCCGCCTTCCCGGGACTTCTTGTTTTTGTAGCGTCCCATGTATTTGCCGTTTACCGGCATACCGGAAAACATCCTTCGGTACCAGGTATCGCCCACAATGTCGTAACGGAACATGCAATGCTTTGGAGGAGATTCGTACTTGTTGTAGTAATTTGACTGATGACAGTATATAGTCCGGTCTCCATCATAGACTAGGAAGGACCCTTCCTGGTACTTCTTGCGGGCGGCAACCGGCGCAGAATCCAGAATTTGCCATTCGCCTGTTACTATATTGAAACGGTAGAAATCTGTCTTGTATCCTTTGAGCAGGTACAGACTGGCGGTATCACCATAAACGGCAGGCACATACACCAAGTCATTTCCGCCCTTTATCTTCTTTTTGCTGGTACCCTTGCCGAGAGGGATGCTGCGCAACGAATCCCATCGCCAGCCGGCAATACTGTCTGTATCGTAACGCCAGAATTCCAACGTGTTGTTGCCTTTCACCATATATACAAACCGATTTTCATCAGCCGCCAGCCGAGTACCTTTGCCGGCAAATTTGCCAGAGGCACCACCTTGAATAGGCGGCAGAATGCGCCAGGAGTTGCTCAGCGGGTCGTAGGAGTAGAAGTCGGCCGTTTTATTGCCTTTTGTCGCATAGATGAGGCCCGTGCCCGACATATAGGTCAGGGAACCTCCGTCGCGCACCTGTTTTCTGCTCGGCTCGGTAGGCAGGGATCTGCGTTCTGCCCAGCCACTGGGCGGGGCGACAGAGCTGGAAACAAGAAACGTGTCGCTTTTTACATTGTTCTCCAGCCTTGTATCGCCAGCCAAATAAACGCTGCAACGTACTGCGTAATGACCTTCTGTTGCCATCCAAGTGCGGAAAAGAACCGGCTCGGACTGGCCGGGATAAAGCGTTACCACCGTAGTGTCAAGGTAGTAATCACTCTTCAGCTGAATATCATCTAGGCAAATACCCGTTCCTCCCAGGCCTGCTCGCATTCCATACCGGAACCCGATGTAAACCAGAGCGTCGCCTACCCGGCTGAAATCTGCCCAACCCAGCTGATAGGTGGAGTTGGTAAACCGATAGGCAAAGATGCAATCTACAAACGCCGCCGGATGAGGTTCGGTATAAGAAACCCATACTTCCAGAGACTCAGGATACATCTGCGGGCCTGTAGAGCGGAACCAGAAATACAAGGTGTCCCGTTCTCTGACCCGCACTCTGGGACTGATGAGCCAGTCGTCATTGGCGGTAAGCTGAGCTTCCCTCTGGCAAAGCGCTTCGCTGGGAGGACTCTTGGGCGACTCTGTTCCCCGCGTCCAAGTGTAAGCACCGCCATCCTGATTGAATACGGTCCAACCGGTCGGAGGGAAGTCGGTGTCTGAAAACTGCTGATAGAAGCCGCCGCCAGGTCGACTAATCCGGCAAGTGACAGAACAGGTTGCCGTAGTATTGCCCAGATTGCTCACCACAGCCGCAGGCCAGAGTACGCCAGGCGGAATCTGTTGTTCGGGTCGCGAAATGGAAGTAACAGCTACATCTGGGCCGGGCGCGCCACCTGGAATCACAGGAAAAACCGCATGCTTGTACTGTTCGGTGCGGGTGTAATAGTAAATGACAGTGTCTTTGGGCGGTGGACCCCAATTGTCGTGAATCATAATCCAGTTGGTATCTGGCGGCCCATAACCGCAGAAAGTTACGGCGTGGTTGCCGTACACTGGCCAAGTGAGAAGCCCCAGAACTCCGGGCCGGTCGTTGCGGATTTCGCTGATTATCAGACCCAGCTTGTCCCACTCCAGCCTGCTGCTAAAACCGTAGTTATTTCCGTAGGCCGGGCTGTTACACACAAGCATAATGCCGGGGGCAATAGAGTCCCCCCGGGTCAATCCTTCTGGCGAGGTATTCATCGCCGCCGCTAGTTCGCCAGAGCAATTAGGCACCGAGTCATAGTCTTTTTCTACCGGGTCGTACACATCATAGCTAACCGAGTCAACCAGCAGAGGAAACCCCCGGCTATCCCAATAAGCCAGCACATTCGCCGCCGCAGTCGGAGCACAGCCATAGTGCCAATCGTAATTAGGCACGCCGTCAATCCAGTACTTGGTACTGCTTGTCACAGGCGGCTGTCCGGAAAGATACTTTTCCCACATTTGGGCGAACTCTTGGCGGGATTCTGCGGGAAAGCTTACAGTTCCGGCCGCGCGCACCGCCTCCGGCGGCACGATACGGAAATCACGCGGCGATACCAGCAGATTTCTGCCGTTTGCTTCATACTCAAACCAGAAATCAAACGGGGAGAAGTATATCAGCCCCTTTTCCCGCACATCTTCGTCCAAGACGCCGGCCGCCACAGTCAGGCATTTTTCTCGGCTTACCCGCTCCAGAGGCTCTCCCAAATAATAAAGCAGAACCGGCGGCATCTCAGTATTGCCGCCCACCATAACGGTGATGCTTCTGCCATTGGCCAGCACCCGTTCACAACTGTAGGCCGCAACTGCTCCCGCCATGCTGTGATACTGCCAGACGCCGCCTGCTTGGTTCTCTCCAAAGACAGCCGACACAAACCGACCGGCCACCGCTACGGCTTCGGTTTCAGAAACCGGCCGTGCCCAGACATAACCTGCAACTAATAGTAAGCAAGCCCAGACGATGAATACTCTCATATGGCCTCCTTAGCCGAATAGTTTTCAGCCTAGAGAATGTAACCGACGCCAATTCAATGATACATCTACCTCTGTTGTGGTCAAGCTAGTACGTGGTAGTGTCAATTCTTTTGTGTAACTTCCGACTGGCATTTTACGCTGCCGGCTTTCTTACCTTGGACTTGGCTCGAGAGCGACACTTGCGCCCACAGTGCTGCTCCCACCGTTTATTCGCCTTCTGAAACAGCGCACACACGATTCGAGCACAACTCTCGTCATTGGCGAAGGAACACATCGGCCGTATCCGCTTCCGCAACTCTCGGAACTGCCGCTCTATTACATTGGTTGTCCGCACCTTCTTCCACAACTCCGGTTCCTTCCGTAACACCCGCATATGTATCAGCAGTTCTTCGATGTCTCTCTCCAGGCAGTCCACGGCCTGCTCCTCTTGCTTCCGCCACTTCTTCGCCCACTGCCGACAACGCCGCTTCGCTGCCAGGCAGCTCTTCGCCTGGTATATCCGCCGCGCACCAGCCAGACATTCCTCTTTATGCTTCGCCTTCAGCTTGTTGGCCACGTTACGCAGCTTGTGTACCCAGCACCGCTGCCGGGCAACATCCGGGTATACTACCGCCTGCGCCGCATTCAACCCGCCACCACCGTCCACCGTAATGAGTTGCAGGTACTCACCTGTCAGCCCACGGCCAC
>CBFGJV010000009.1:0-92130 GCA_965649205.1 Caldifarciminota bacterium
GATGGATAGAGTCCGAACTGTCTCACGACGTTCTGAACCCAGCTCACGTACCGCTTTAATGGGCGAACAGACCAACCCTTGGGACATTATTCAGCCCCAGGATGCGATGAGCCGACATCGAGGTGCCAAACCGGGCCGTCGATGTGAACTCTCGGGCCCGATCAGCCTGTTATCCCCGGAGTACCTTTTGTCCGCTGAGCTATGGCCCTTCCACGCAGAACCACAGGATCACTAGGTCCGACTTTCGTCCCTGCTCGAGATGTCTCTCTCACAGTCAAGCCAGCTTATACCCTTGCACTCAACGCACGGTGACCGTCCGTGCTGAGCTGACCTTTGAACGCCTCCGTTACCGTTTAGGAGGCGACCGCCCCAGTCAAACTGCCCGCCTGCCACTGTTCTCCGGCTCGATTCAGAGCGCGGAGTTAGAATCCCGACAGAACAAGGGTGGTATTTCACCGGCGACTCCACCGGGGCTGGCGCCCCGGCTTCACAGTCTCCCACCTATGCTACACATGCCCGGCCAAGATCCAATGGCAAGGTGCAGTAAAGGTTCACGGGGTCTTTTTGTCCGATCGCGGGCAGGCGGCATCTTCACCGCCACTACAGTTTCGCCGGGCATCTTGCCAAGACAGCGCTCCACTCGTTACACCATTCGTGCAGGTCGGAACTTACCCGACAAGGAATTTCGCTACCTTAGGACCGTTAGAGTTACGGCCGCCGTTTACCGGGGCTTCGGTCGTGACCTTCGCCCGCCTTGCGGCGGACTAAGCCTCTTCCTTAACCTTCCGGCACCGGGCAGGTGTCAGTCCCTATACGTCGCCTTACGGCTTAGCAGAGACATGTGTTTTTGTTAAACAGTCGGCAGAGCCACTTCACTGCGCCCGCCTTACGGCGGGGCCCCTTCTCCCGAAGTTACGGGGCTAGATTGCCGAGTTCCTTAGCAAGACATCACCCGAGCGCCTTTGGATATTCACCTCACCCACCTGTGTCGGTTTACGGTACGGGCACCCTGACACCTGGCATAGGGGCTTTTCTCGGCAGTCGGTCCGGTCCGGTTCCGCTCCCTTTCGGGAGCGTCCCATTCGCTCCGGAGAATTACGCGCGCGGATTTGCCTACGCGCCATCCCCAGAACTTAGACCCCGATCCAGCACGGGGCCGGACCCTTCCTTCTGCGTCCCCCCTTAGCTCGTAACGGTGCCAAGGTGGTTCCGGAATGTTGACCGGATTGTCATCATCTACGCCTTTCGGCCTCGACTTAGGTCCCGACTAACTCTGGGCGGATTAACCTTGCCCAGAAACCCTTGGGTTTTCGGCGAACAGGTTTTTCACCTGTTTTATCGCTACTCGTTCCGGCATAATCACTTCTGGTTCGTCCAGCACTGCTCACGCAATGCCTTCAACCTACAACAGAACGCTCCCCTACCGCTTGCGCTTGCGCGCAAGCCCGCGGCTTCGGCGATAAGCTTGAGCCCCGATATATTTTCAGCGCAAGACCACTCGACTGGTGAGCTGTTACGCACTCTTTAAATGATTGCTGCTTCTAAGCCAACATCCCAGCTGTTTAAGTAGTCTCACCTCTTTTCCCACTTAGCTTATACTTGGGGGCCTTAGCCTGCGGTCTGGGTTATTCCCCTCTCGGCCACGGACCTCATAGCTCGCGGCCTCTCTCCCTGAATCTAAAGTTGCGGCATTCGGAGTTTGGTTAGGTTTTCCTCCACATCGTGGAGAAGCGCCCATCCAGTGCTCTACCTCCGCAACTAAACTTCAGAGGCTGCCCCTAAAGGCATTTCGGGGAGAACCAGCTATCACCCGGTTTGGTAAGCCTTTCACTCCCACCCACAGCTCATCCGAGACTATTGCAAGAGTCATCGGTTCGGTCCTCCCTTGAGTGTTACCTCAAGTTCAACCTGGCCATGGGTAGCTCACCGGGTTTCGGGTCGAATGCGTGCAACTAATCGCCCTTTTCAGACTCGCTTTCGCTACGGTTACGTCTTAGAGAGACTTAGCCTTGCTGCACACATTCACTCGCCGGATCATTATGCAAAAGGCACGCGGTCACAACGAACACCAAACCTTGCGGAAAGGTATTCGCCTGCTCCCGCTGATTGTAGGCATATGGTTTCAGGTTCTATTTCACTCCCCGCCAGGGGTTCTTTTCACCTTTCCCTCACGGTACTAGTACACTATCGGTCAGCTGGTAGTATTTAGCCTTGGAACGTGGTCGTCCCGGATTCCCACGGGGTTCCTCGTGTCCCGTGGTACTTGGGAACTCAATCCAAGGAGAGCCCTTCTCTTTCGCCTACCGGGCTTTCACCGTCTTTGGCGTATCTTTCCAGATACTTCGGCTAGAGAAGGAGTTTTCTGACTCCTCCGTCGCACGGCAGTAGACGCGATTGGTCCCGCGACACCGTTCCGGCAACGCCTGCCGGCTTGACACCGGAATCGGTTTAGGCTGTTCCCCGTTCGCTCGCCACTACTGAGGGAATCGCTATTGCTTTCTTTTCCTTCAGGTACTGAGATGTTTCACTTCCCTGAGTTCACCTCCCGGGACTATGGATTCATCCCGGGATGTGCGGACATTACTCCGCACGGGTTTTCCCATTGGGGGATCGCCGGGTCAAAGGATGTGTGCTCCTCTCCGACGCTTTTCGCAGCTTACCACGCCCTTCATCGTCTCCAGCTGCCAAGGCATTCACCATATGCCCTTAGTAGCTTGAGGTTGATATATCAGCCTGCCTCTTCTCCAAATTGTCAAAAGAGCAGTTGTCAAAAGCCACCAGACTACTATGAATAGTAGTCAAATCAGGCTCAATTGTCAAGCCAATTATAATACACAGCAAAATCAAAATGACAAGTACATTTTTTCATAAAATCACACCCATGCATCCCCTTGACTGACAAATACTTATACATCAGAATCATCACCCTTGATCGTTGCCTCCCTGCAAGGGGTACGCAAAGAACCGCAGAACTGCCTCGCAAAGTCCAGAAAGTATCTCTCAGGCCAAACTCCGAGCCCCCACTTCCAGACCTATGGTCCCAAGGACGCTGAGCATATAGATTTATCGGAATCTCAAAGGGTTACATTGTAACGACTCTCCTCCAGTCCACACGGATAAAAAAGAGCATCATCGTAATTCACAGATTATTATCATAGTCTCCTTTGACAATCAAAAGAAATGTCATAAACTGTGTTAACTTTTAGAATAACTTCGGAGGTACAACCATATGAAGAACATAATGTTCTATGCTTCTGTACTGTTTGCCATTTCAGTTTCCCGGGCTGAGCTACTCACCAATCTCGATTTTTCCAACTGGATAGACCCCACCAGACCAGATGGCTGGGTAGTGGAGGACACAACTCGTGCCCCGGTAGCGCGCAGTTCCAACCCGGTACTTTCGGCACCTTACTCGGCCCGCATCACCCGTATGGTTGCGGGCACTGGCAACAATTATGGACTGAACCAGCTGGTTCCTGTCATACCCAATCAAACCTACACCATTTCCGCCTGGTATCTTAACTCCAGCACCCAGGCACGCGGCGGTATTGGAGTGAGCTGGTACACTCCCGAGACTACTTTCATCAGCACTACCGGCATTACCTACAGCGACACCACCATAACCACTTGGCAGCGAGTATCACGGGTTGTCACCGCGCCAGCTAACGCCGGATTCGCTCGCACGCTCTTCCGCGTCTACGGTTTTGCCACAAGCCAGCCCGGTAATACGGTCTACATTGATGACGCCAGCTTCAGCGCCGGCACCGCTCTGGTCGAATCTCAATCACCAACACCACACAAACCCTCTGTAATTATCGCCCGACCCAACCCGGCTGCGGACCGTATCTTCTTCCACGCCGGAACAACTACCCCGGCCACAATTGAGATATTCAATATGACTGGAAATCTGGTCCAGAAGCTCCTTGTCCCGGCTGGAGGCACAACCGTATGGAATGCGACTGATCACGCCGGGAACAGACTGCCTGCCGGCATCTACTTCGCGCAAACAACAGGAACGAAGGGTCGTAGCGAAATTACTAAACTTGTGCTGAAACCTTTAGAATAGCTGTCCGCCTCAACAAGGTCCAACTGAACCCTTGTAGCTCGGCTGGACCCTGGGTATCTAGCTCGCAAACTTGTTCATATCCCTGCCTCCTGGTTTGCTCAGAAACCCTTTATTGCAGCAGCCCAGACAAAGACCTAACAGGTCCGTATACCTTTTTCTCCCTCAAATTCTCTGCCGTTTGTCCTGCGCACTTAGATGCACCTCTCTTCTACTTCGTCTTTGACTAACCTTTTGAAAAGACATACAGTTATTCCCTTCAAACCTGTTTTGATCCAGGCAGCCCCCTAGACGGCCCGTGCACTGGGAAGGGTACGTCAAATCGCTTAGCGCTCCGGTCGCCATCCTGTTCGGCTTGCTTTTGTTCAATCAGCCTTTATACTTCCCGTCAATTCATCTATGCGAAGAATCGGCCATTTTCTTGTCCACCTCCTGCGAGAATGGGCCCCAGTCATAATCGCCGTACTGGTCATACGCTCCTTTCTTGTGGAGTCCTTCCTTGTTCCAACTGGCTCTATGGAAGACACCATAGCTGTAGGCGACTTCATGCTGGTAAACAAGTTCATTTACGGACCCAGAATTCCCTTCACGCATCACACCCTATTTCCTGTGTCCGAACCAAAACGTGGAGACATAGTTGTATTTCGCTTTCCGCAGGAACCTGACTTTCCCGAGCCAGCCGCACGCTATGTTCGTATCTTTCCCCGCTGGCTGCCGTTACTACCAGTTTACTGGGACCGTCAGACCAACTTTTTCAAGTGGCATATACCCCCGAATTTCGTCAAGCGCTGTGTAGCTGTCGCCGGCGACACGGTCGAGTATCGCGACAAGAAACTGTACATTAACGGTCGGCTTCAATCCGAACCCTACGCCGTACACAAAGATTACCGCCGTCTGCCGGGTTTGAACCCTCCTCCAGCCAACTACCAACAACTCTGGGAGCAAGATCGGTTCTATCGCACTGAACTCTCGCCCTATGTTCGGGACAACTTTGGGCCGGTCGTGGTACCGCCTGGCCACATCTTCTGTATGGGTGACAACCGGGACAATTCCGAAGACAGTCGCTTCTGGGGTCCCCTGCCTCTGGAGTACCTGCGAGGCAAACCGCTGGTACTGTACTTTTCCTCTTCTGCTGTATCTAATCCGCCCAACATACCCAAGATACTTCTTTCGCCTGCTGCCATCCGCTTCAATCGCATCGGGCGCATAGTCCGCTGACCCGGAAACAGTTCTTCTCTACATGCCATTCTCCCCCTAAAACACACGGGAGGGTCTTCAGCCCTCCCGTGCCATTGCCAAGCCGCTAAGCGGCAGCGACTATTTATTCTACCAGCACCAACCTACGCGCCTGCGAACAACCGCTCGCCTCCACCCGCAACAGGTAGACACCGGCCGGAATACTACGCAGGTCCAGCGCAACCGGCAACTGCTCTGGGCTGATTTCCTGACTGAATACACACCGGCCTGAAGCATCAAACACACGTGCGATTGCCTTAGATGACAAACCGGGTTCGGCATTGCTCATACCGGCAATTTGCACCGTAACCAAGCCCCGGGCTGTCGGATTAGAGCCCACAGTCACCTGAAGCCCGTTTGGCACCGACCTGCCCGCCTGCACGCCGTTCGAAGGAGCAGGATTTGAAGCGCAGACGTCCCAGTCCACGTACCGCCACATTTCCGCGGTTTTGCCGCCCTTCAAGGCGAACAACTTGCCCGGTTCGTAGCTCACTATGTCGGCTCCACCCTTGACCCATTTCTTACCGGCAGAACCATTCCGCGGAACTGTATCCAGCTCTTCCCAGGCGTCATTTCGAGGCGAGTAGCGGAAGAATTGCTGGGTACCGCCGCCCTTCAGAGCATAGATATAACCACCACTCTCCGTCGCCGCCCCGCCGTCCTTGGACTTCTTTATCTTCATAGCCCCGCCGTGCATACCCAGCAGGGGCATACCTTTTACCGGCTGGTTCAACCATACATCATTGTCCAGGTCGTACACGAACATGTAATGTCTGTCGTTGTTATAGTACTTGGCCTGATGCAGATACAGCCTCCACACCGGCACCAGCTCTGAACGCGGCACAACACATAGCCACGACCCTCTTTCATACCGCTGTCTTCCTCCGTAAGGCGCAGGAGTCAACTGATCCCACCTGTCAGCAATCGTGTTATAGCGATAAAACTCGTTCAGGTATCCCTTAAGCAGATACACATAGCCGGTATCATTCTTGTAAACATAAACCGCATCCGAGCCACCCTTCACCTTCTTGCCAGAACCCAGAGGTATGTCTTTCCGTCTTTCCCATTTCTTCTGCGCGATATTATAGCGCCAGAAACCAAGCGTATTGTTGCCCTTCACCAGATAAAGGTAATTGTCGCCATCCGAGACCAGACAAGCTCCCTTTCCTGGCGGTTTAATCTGTGTACCCTCATTAGGCACAATCGATTCCAGGGGTGTCCAGACATTATTCAGAGGTGAATAGGCCTGAAAATCGCAGGTTTTGTATCCTTTCACGGCATATATCGTGCCGTAACGGTCAATAGCCAGACAACCTCCATCGCCTACCGGCTTACCAGAGGTCCGAGGCGGCACACTCCTCACTTCCTTCCAGCCCTTTGGCCAGGAAGCCGAACCACCTACCTGGAACTGACGCACGGCCGTGTTATTAGTCCAGTTCTGGTCTGTAGCCAAAAAGGTTGAACAACGAGAAGTAAAGTTGCCGGGCTGACGAAATACCGTGTCGGGGAATTCGAACACCAAAGAAGTCTGCCCCGGAAGCGTAATCCTCAACGACTCATTGTATATTACTCCTCGAAGCGGATCGTAGACTTTGAAATATGTCCACCAGGTCTCGCTGTTGCGACCGTAATTGGCTATACGCGCCAGCGGTGCTATACGCGTTATCGTATCCAGTCCGCCGGCAGGCGCAAGTATCTCCTGCACCCCTACGTCGTGTTCGGGAACACCCGGCACTTGGAAAGTGTCTGCCCAGGTATTATTGTCCGGCATACGGTCACCGGCCAAAAGAGTAGAAGCGACACTGAGCCAAACACCTGGTTTAGTGGTATATGCCTTCCCTGCAGTCACATTCCGGCTTGCCTGCGCGGCCAGGTTCTCTACCCGGACTGTATCCGCCCAGGTACCAATACGGAACTCCAAATCAAAACTGGCTCCGGCCGTGCCGTAGTTGCGCACGACACACTCTGGATAAAGCGAAGTATCTGCCGGAAGCGTACCCCTCGGACCAACTATACTGACCACGCCCACATCTGTAACGCCAACTTCGAATGAACCAATCATGGTATCATCGCGCGAGTACTGGTCAGAAGGTAGCAGCGTCCAAACGGTAGCGCTTTTACTTCCCCGGGGAGTACGTACCTGCCAAGGTGTAAATTGCACGGTGCGGGACGACTCTGGCGGCAATCCCACTATGTTAGCCACCCCGGTGTATCCAGGCAGAGCAAAATAGGCAGTAAACGTCTCTGTTGCCAGACCGGTGTTTACGACGACAGCCTGCGGAACTACCACTGTACCACTATCCACCGTGCCCGTCGGTACCAGAATAGCCTGAACCCCAACATTATGGCCATAGGCCATAGTGTCCACCTCGAACTTGTCCCTCACCACGTCATTCACCACATTCTGATCGCCTTCCAGATAGACAGAACAACGTGTGACATAAGAACCCAGCGCCCGGAAACAAGTTTCGGCAAAAGCCACATTCGTAAACGCACCGCCAGCCAGATTCACATTACGACTGTCGTGGAAAACTACCTTGTTGTCTTTATCCCAGATAGTCAAACAGGCAAGGAAAGTAAGCCGCTGGCCACTGTAGTTGCCCACCCTGATAGAAGGATTGACCCGTACCTCCGGCTTCATCCGGCCCACTGGACTCAGAACTCTCTCTGCAGCCACATCCACGCCCGGAGTCCCTAGAACCCAGAAGGTATCAAGCATTACATTATCATCAGGACGCACATCACCAGCGAGTTCTGCCTCTACCCGATGCAGCCACGAACCAGATTGAGCTACCCATTGTTTGACGGCGGTTATCTGCGTATCAACGCCCGGCGGTACATTAGCCACCGTGACCCTTTCATCGTAGGAACCAAACCTGAATCTTACATCAAAGGTCTGCGGCGCGGTACCTTTGTTCTTTACTCGGCACTGGGGATAGACTACTTCTGCTGAATCCAGTGTATCCTTGGGCCATATGATCTCCGTAACGGCCACATCCTTCACCCGGGACAAAAACCGCGAGCGCATAGTATCGTCTTTGCGTACCTGATCTTCTGGCCACCAGGTGAAAACAGTAGCCGTCACGCTGTCCCGTTCTGTTGGCACCCAAGCGCTAAAAGATACGCTCGCCGAAGACCCGCCGGACAGATTTCTTACTATCTTCCGGTCCTGATAATTAGTCCCGATGCGCATATACACATCAAAACTATCCACCGTTTTCGGCCCCTTATTGGTAACCGTCGCCACCGGTATCACAATTGAACCGCTATCCACTGCCCCTGCGGGCGCAAGGATGGCGGTTGGCGCCACATTCTTGTAGGCTACGGATGGCAACTGCCCCCAAGTGAAACCGCAGGATATTTTTTGCAGCGTATTGGTTGAATTGCTGTTTATGCAGAAAACATATACCGTATCCGTAGGCTGAACTGTCTGCGGCACCCACATCGCCCAGTCCGCCGGGCCATACACCGTAGCGCTCACCGATTGTAGCTGATAGCCATCCTCTCTGCGCTTGCGCCAGGTATTCGCATTCCAACCGCAGGTAAGAATATAGAGGCTGTCATAAGGGACGAGAGCACATCCCCGCTCTGAGGTTTGATCGCCATATGCAACCCTGCCTAGATACTGCTTCTTGTAGGGATCAAACATCACCACCCGGTTGAAATCGCTGGGACTTTGCGAGACCGGCGTGCCATAGTATATCCCTCGGCCAGGCCATTTCTCAAAACCAGCCATCCAGTAACAGGTAAAGGGACCTCCTGGATTTCCGGACGGCCCGATTCCTATGCGCCAGGAATCCCCAGTCCAAGTGCCCTGCGGCGTCATACGCAGGAGAGCGCAACCATAGTAAACGTTGCTTCCTCCGGCCGCGTCAATAACCTGCGTAATCCAGAAACAGTTGGAGTCTGGGTCCCAGGCAATACCCCAGGGGACATCCCGGGTAGAAGTGCCGAAATTGGGAAATACCCAGTTCTCATTCCGCATCGTACCTGTGGGGTTATTCGGGTCAAAACTCCACACCCCAGGTGGACCTGAATATCCTTGGTCCATCAGATAGAAACGTCCCTGATCTCTCCGCCAGACTATGCCTGCTCCGGCATAGGAACCGCTCATACCCAGATTCCATTGTCTTACCACAGTGCCAAACGGTGGAGGAGCATCAAGCGGATTCACCGGGACTTCCACGCACAGAGGCGCATTTGGATCTGCCGGGACAGCCGGGGCGTGAGGGTCTGTAACCGTAAAAAAGCTGGCATAAGCAGAAGCGGCCAGCGCAAGCAGGCATACTACAATCACGTTCCATCTACCACTTTTGGTGTTCATGGTTTGCCTCCTTACATCAGACACAAGTCTGATATTCTTGGGCATTCTTGAATATAATAAAGAAGCATAGGCTGCTGCACACCTGGCTCCAGGTAGCTTATCTTTTAGAATTATCGCATACCGTTCAGTCTTGTCAAATATAAAACGCGTGAAGAAATAGCGCCTTACTTTTGCACCACCAGTTTCTGCACTAAAGTTCCCCTGTCATGATCCAGCCTCGCCAGATACACGCCGCCCGGAATTCCTCGCAGGTCCAACGTAACAGCAGACTCTCCTTTATCCAGTTGCCGGCTCAAGAAACACCTGCCTCCGGCGTCAAACAGCCGTAACCGCAAACCTCGACTAGACATCCGTCCCTGCGCCGAAATTCGTGCCGTAACAAAACCCCTCGCCAGAGGATTCGGGCTTATCTGCAGCTTGGGGGCACAAGGAACCGCAAGCTTATCCGTCTGCATTCCCTCCTGGCATACCGGAATCTGTGTGCTGACGGTCCGCTCCACATATCTCCACAGCTCTGAAGTCTTGTTACCTTTCAGAATAAAGAACGCTCCCGCTGGATGCACCGTTATGCCGCCTCCTCCTTTGACGCACTTCTTACCTCCGGAACCGCTGCGAGGAATTGTATCCAGCTCGGTCCAGTCGTCCATACCAGGCGAGTAGCGATAAAACCCCTGGGTATTGCCGCCCTTGATGGCATAGATGTTACCAGCATATACCACAGCTCCACCGCCATCCCCGGACTTCTTGGCCCGGAAACTGCCTCCCTGCATACCAGCGAGCGGCATACCCCGTAGAGAAACCCGTGTCCACGTATCCGCCAGCAGGTCGTAAGAGAAAAGACTATGTCGTCCTTCGCTATTGTACTTAGCCTGATGAACGTACATATACCAGAGGGGAGTAACTCCGCTGGGCACCTGACGCAACCAGGACCCGGCGGGGTACTTCGGACTTGTGCTATAGGGCGCCGGCGGCATGGTATCCCAACGTTTAGCTTGGATGTTATAGCGGTAAAACTCGTTAGTTCCGCCTTTGATTACATACACATAGCCCGTGTCGCCTTTTCCCACATATTCAGCCGCAGTGCCGCCCTTTACTCTGCTGCCACGATTACCCAACGGCACATCCTGCAGGAATTTCCAGCTGTTAGCGCTTATATCGTACTCCAGAAAACCCAAAGTGTTATTGCCCATCACCAGATATATCTTGTTCAGCCCGTCGCACACCGCAGCCGCGCCTTTACCCGGGAGTTTGGCTTTGGTGTCAGTCATATTGTACCAGGGTATGGAACACAGAGGAGTCCAGCGGTTGGCCCCCGCGCTATAAAGGTAAAACTCGCCTGTCTTGTAACCCTTTCCCACGAAAATCCTGCCCGCAAGGTCAGCTACGATAAAGCCGCCATCCTTCACCTGTCGGCCCGACCCCAGCGGAACTGAACTTACCTCCTTCATACCCTTTTCCCATCCTCCGGCCGTCACCACATAGAACTCTCTGGCCGCCACATTGTTCGTCCAGTTCTGATCTGTAACAAGATGAGAAGAGCAACGACCCACGTAGGTACCCGCAACCGGGAATCTTGTCTGAGGAAACTCCAGCACCTTGGAAGTCTGGCTGGGCAAGGAAACACCCAAAAGCGACTCAGAATACACTACTCCGCCTTGCGTATCGTAAACCTTAAAGAATACGCGCCAAGTCTCGGTAGTCGGACTATAGTTCGCCACCCGCGCTTTGGGAACCACATTGGTCAAAGTATCCACCGTATCAGCCGGAGCCAGCACCTGCTCCACCGCTACGTCGTGCCTTATCACCCCGGGCACCCAGAACGTATCATAACAAACATTGTTAGCTGGAACTTTGTCATCGGCCAGAAGCGTGCGTGCAGTGCTCAGCCACATACCGGGATTCGTGGAATACAGCTTCTTCATTTCCACCACCGTACTTTGTCCCGGCTCCAGCAGTGAGACCGTAGCTGTGTCTACCCAGACGCCTATGCGGAACTCCACATCAAAGTTTACGCTGTTTGTCCCGAAGTTCTGCACCATACATCTGGGCCGCAGAGTAATACCATCTGGAACCGTGTCTACCGGATGGACAATGCTCACCGCTCCCACATCTCTCACCCGTACGTTCACCTGGATAGTGGATGTATCATCAGCCCGGTACTGATCTCCTATCAAGTACGTCCACGCCTTCACTATTTGACTGCCCCGCGGGCTTGCCACATGCCAGACCGGAAAACGTAAGGTACGTGTAGATTCAGCCGGCAAGTCATACACATCCAAAGTAGCAGAATAACCCGGTCCGACGAAGTGAGCAGTAAACGTCTCACTGGAAAGGCCGGTATTTGTGACAAGAACGGTTGGAACTACGGTCGAAGCACTGTCCATGCTTCCCACCGGTGCGGTAATCGCCTGCACCATCACATTGTGCTGATAAACGGTAGGGTCGATACGGAATTGTCCCCACACCACGTCGTTTGTCATATTGCCGTCCCCGGCTGCGTAAACTGAACAACGGGAAATATGCGTACCACTCACGGCAAAGGAAGTCTCGGGGAAATTTACAGTCGTAACCGCACCGCCCGCCCCCAGACTCACTCCCACTTCGCGATGATAAACCAACCTGTCCGTAACCGTATCCCAGACGCTGAAGAATACAGAGAAATTCTCTCTCTTGCCGCCGTAATTCGCTACGCGGGCAGACGGCCTTACCCTGATTCCCGGCCGAATTCTGCCCGCCGGACTCAAAATGGCCTCTGCCGCCACATCCGTTGTGGGAGTGCCCCGCACCCAAAAAGTATCAAGCATTGTGTTATTGTCTGGCAGCAAGTCTCCTTCCAGTATTGCCTCCAGCCGGTGCAGCCAGGTACCAGACTTGGCCTGATACGGCTCGCCTGCCTGCACCAAGCGGAAACTGCCGGGGTCAAGTCCCGTTACGGTAACCGTATTCTCGTACAGACCGATCTTGAACTTCACCTCAAATGTTTCGGGAAGATTTCCCCGATTCTGTACCCGACACAACGGTATTACTACCGCAGCCGAATCCAGAGTATCCGTAGGCGCAATGATTTCGGTAACCGCCACATTCTTCACCCGCGCCAGTATCCGCGAGCTAAGCGTATCATCCCCTGGTGTCTGATCAGGCTCCCACCAGACAAAAGCAGTTACATCCAGACTTTCCCGTGTCTGCGCCACCCAGGGATCAAAACTTATTATCGCATTCCTACCTCCTGGCAGATACTTTACAACCCTGCGACTATCATAGTCAGAACCGATCCTTATGAACACATCAAAACTGTCCGCCGTCTTAGGACCCCGATTGGCAACCACCACCTTCGGCACTACAGTCGCGCCACTGTCCACCTCCCTGGCAGGAGCAAGGATTTCCGTAACCGCCAGATTTTGATATTCCACCGAAGGCAACTGACCCCAAGTAAACCCGCAAGATATCTTCTGCAGTGTATTGTAGTAACTGCTGGTCATGCAGAACACATACACGCTGTCGGTAGGTACAATATTCCTGGGCACCCACATCGCCCAGTCGGCCGGTGCTGAAGGCGTTGATACTTGTTGGAGAAGATAGCCGTCTTCTCTGCGTTTACGGTATGCATCAGCATTCCAGCCGCAAGTCAGAATGTAAAGGCTATCATACGGGATTAGTGCGCACCCACGTTCAGAAACAAGGTCGCCATATTGCACGCGACCCAAGTTGGTCTTTGTGTAGGGATCAAACTTACATACGTAGTTGTTAACAGAAGGACTGGGTGCTACCGGAGCGATGCAGAAGAAACCCCGGTCGATCCATTTTTCCATTCCTGCGCCCCAGTACATCTGCAGTCCTCCGCCTCCACTTCCGTCTCCGATGCGCCAAGAATCGCGCGGGGTACCGTACCAGGCTCCCTGCGGGCTGAGACGCAGAAGGTAACAACCTCCATAGGTGTTTCCATCAACCACCTGGGTGATCCAGAAACACGATGAATCATCATCCCAGGCTATGCCCCACGTAACATCCGGAGTACTGCTGCCCAGATTGGGAAACACCCAATTTTCATCCCTGATCGTACCAACTGGGTCCTGCGGCTCAAAGCTCCACACTTTCCGCCCCTGATCCATCAGAAAAAACCTACCCAGAGAACGTACCCAGGTGATACCAGACCCAGCATACGTCTTACTCATCGCCAAGTTCCACTGCTGTACAACCGTACCAAACGGTCCTGCATCCGGATTTGCTACCGGCACCTCCACGCACAGTGGTGCGTTCGGATCAGAAGGAATCTGTTCGGCCTCAGGATTAGAAGTGAACCAGACGCCAGCCTCTGCCCCAACTGCCAGCGCCACAATCGAAAGAAAGGAAACTAACAACTTACCAAACATACACGCCTCCCGCAGTTGTTCGGGCTGCCTCCGCAACATTCTTTTGTACGATGTGCTATCGGCACCGTAACGTACGCCATACGCGCAGCACATCTTGCCAGATTTATTGTAAGCCTCTGGTGTGTATGTGTCAATGCACCTTCCAGACAAACCACATATTGCGCAATCGTGCCCTTCTTTCCTGCAAAATTGACACCTGCGTTTAGCGTCCTAAGATTACCGTGTTTGTGTACCATAGCAGGGAAACTACAGGAGAAGAATTGATGAACAACTATACGAAAACACTTCTGATGAGCATCGTTCTTTTCTCTTCCGCCTTTGCGGAACCGCATATGCCCAGGCCAATCGCAACTGCCAGTAACGGTGAGAAATATCTGGCCGGCCAGCTTATAGTGAAGCTGAAACCGTCACTGCGGAGCAGCCTGAAAGTATCCACAGAAACCGGACTCGCCCGGTTCAATATCCCGCCTCTGGACGAACTGAATAGACGTTTTCAAGTTGAACGCATCTACCGACCGTATCGGCGGCCCGAACCAGATTCGCTTGCTCTCCGCTACGGCTGTGACCTACAGTTCTGCCTGGAGTTTTCTCCAGACGTGGATGTGTTCATAGCTGCTCGTGCCTATATGGAAACCGACCTCATACAGTACGCTGAGCCTAACTGGCTTCTGCAAAGCTGCGAGATTCCCAACGACACTCTGTATCCGCTCCAATGGTATCTTGCCCGCATCGGCGCGCCTTTTGCCTGGAATATTGCTCGCGGAGACTCAAACGTGCTGATTGCGGTACTGGACGACGCCTGTGAATGGCATCATCCTGACATCACAGCCAATCTGTGGGTAAATACCGCCGAGGACCTCAACGGCAATGGACGGTTTGACTCTCTGCCCGCACCTGAAGGCGACCTGGACTCAATTGATCAGGATAATAACGGTTACGCGGACGATGTTATTGGCTATAACCTGTTCTGGTCCCGGCCCAACCCCGCACCAGTAAGACCAGAAGATGACCACGGTACTCATTGCTGGGGTATAGCCAACGCCGTAACGAACAATGTTGCCGGGGTGGCCGGTGTACCCTGGAACTGCCGTGGTTTTGCTTTTTCCTGCGGAAGCTACGGACTGATGAGCCAGCTGGCTGTCGCCTCAGGCATCTACTATGCAATTGACAAAGGTGCTTGGGTGATTTCCATGAGTTTTGGCTCCTACGGCACATCCCAGTTGCTGGCCGAAGCCTGCTCTTTGGCCTGGGACGCAGGACTGGTTCTGGTGGGAGGAGCAGGTAACGACGGCCGCAACCAACCTTTCTACCCGGCAAATTACCCTAACGTACTCTCGGTGGCTGCGTCCGATCACTCGGACCGCCGAGCCTACTGGTCCAACTACGGCGAATGGATAGAGCTTTCTTCTCCAGGCACAAGTATATACTCCACGGTCACAAATCACGGCTACGGAAGCAAGGACGGTACCTCTATGGCCACACCTGTAGTGGCCGGCGCTCTGGCCTGGACCAAATCTGCCTTTCCCGAACTAACCAATGCGCAGGCGTGCAGTCTGCTTCTTTCCGCCTGCGAGCCAATGCCCGACAGTCTATACCGACTCGGACTTCTTGGCGCCGGAAGACTTTCCATCGGTCGTATCGTGCTGCCACGCTACTATTGCGATCTTACTCTGACAGGGGTCAGGTTCAACGACTCTCAGGGCAACGGTAATAGCAGGCCTGATCCAGGAGAGACCCTCGCGGTAATTGTCACCTACCGTAACAGCGCCGGCTGGCAGAATGCCACTAACGTAGCCGCTTATTTGGGTTGTATGCAGCGGGAAGTACAGCTGCTCAAACCCCAAGCGTCGTTTCCTGACATTCCAGCCGGTTCAGCTGCTAACTGCTCCCAAGACTCCTTTGTTGTAGCAATTCCTGCCACTTTGCCCCCCCAACGTCTCAGCTTCCGCATTTCTGTAACTGCCAATCCGGAACCCGCTTACCCGGACACGGGCTTTATGGCTGTGTGCGGCTCAGCCCGGGTGCTGATTGTTGACGATGATGAGGGTGCCGATTACGAGAAATGGTACACCTCTGCCTTTGATTCCTGCAAAGTGTTATACGACCTCTACTCTGTGCGCACCTCCGGTTCGCCCTCGGCTGATACCCTGAGACACTATCCGGTGGTAGTATGGTTCTGTGGCAATGACTCTGTGACCACTTTGACGGCAGCAGACCGTGCCGCTCTGGCCAGCTACTTAGACCAGGGTGGAAATTTGATTATTTCCGGCCAGAACATAGCTCAGAACCTTAAGGACGAACCCTTCCTTTCCACCTATCTGCGGGTCACTCTGGCTGACTCTTCTACTGGCAAACCCTACTTACCTGGTATCCCTGCCGACCCCATAACCCGCGGAGACACGATGGTAGCCGGCGGCGGAGGTGGAGCGAACAACGGCCGTTCTCTGGACGGGGTGAGACCCGTAAATGGAAGTATAGGCTGCGCCCGGTTCCGTGACTACCCGGATACCACGGTGATGGCCTTGGTCCGTTATGCCGGCACCTATAGGCTCGTGTTTTTCTCCATTCCTTTTGAAGCTATTGACCATGCTCCCTCCCGCTATGTACAACGATGGACCCTCTGCCGCAGAATCCTGGAATGGCTAGGTGAAAGACTTCCCGGTGTAGCCGAAGAAAACCCGTCCTCCCCCAGCCAACGACCTTACGTACTACGCATCACACCTAATCCATTCACACAAAAAGCTCAGGTGAGTTTCTTCGCCCCGCTTTCCGGTCCCTGCGAAATACGCCTCTACTCGCTGGACGGCAGGCTGCTCCAGAGCCATTCCCGCCACGCAATCCTGGCCGAACCTGTCAACTTCAACCTGGATGGCACCCGTCTTACCAGTGGCATCTACCTGGTTCAACTAGTAACACCAGAAGGTGTTTACGCCCAGAAGGCAGCCGTACTGCGCTGATTACAAGAAGTCGGGCTGACCACTAACGGCCCAGACTGAGCCGGCTGACCAGAAACTCTGGCAGCCCAGCCTTACGCATCTTGTTCTGCACCGCAGGTATATCATATTCTACGCGGTGCAGACTCAATACCCCCGTCTCCTCATCGTAAAGAAGACAACAGGCACGCGGGTCTCCATCTCTGGGCTGGCCTACGCTTCCGGCATTAACTACATACTTACCGTCTTCTGCCAGTCTAACAGAATCACCGGCAACCAGAGTGGCATGACCAGAAGGGCGACGCTCTACAATAAAAGGATAATGAGAGTGTCCCACCACGCAGCAACGACACGCAAAGCTGTTCATTTCTAGCTCTGCCTGCCCGACGCTGAGAATATAAGGCCACAGATCAGGCGCAGAAGGGGCTGCATGCACCAGAAACAGTTGTCCCAGCTCTACCGTCAAAGGCAAGGCCTGCAAATAATCAGTGTGTTCTTCCTGCAACTGTGCTCTGGTCCAGTTCAAAGCCGCCCGGGCTGCGGCATTGAACTCACACATAGGTAGCCTGCCCAAGACTCCGTAATCGTGATTACCAGCCACAACGACCGCATCCAGCCTGCGAATACGCTCAATGCAGGCAACCGGGTCAGGCCCGTATCCCACCAAATCTCCGCAACAGGCAAAACTGTTCGCTCCTTGTCTTTCCAGATAGGAAACTACTGCATCTAACGCTTCAAGATTGGCGTGTACATCGGAAAAAATTCCTACCTTCACAGATAGTTCAAAGCCTTCTGCAAAATCCGGGCACTGGTCTTGCTCGGTACATACGTTCTGCTGTCAGATTCTCTCTCATTTCTGGCTCTGTATTTCCCTATAGACTGCGTCCAGCACCCCATTCACAAACCGACCGGAGCCATCGTCGCCAAACTTCCGAGAAATATCCACCGCTTCGTTGATGGACACTTTGGGAGGAACGTCATCAAAATAAAGCATCTCTGCACAGGCTATCCTCAGCACCGCCCGGTCCAGCACATGCAACCTCTCTAGGCGCCACTTGTGCAAATGTCTCCGCAGGATTCCGTCTATCTCCTGCCGACGGTCTAGAACTGTCTGCACCAGCCGGCGCAGATAAGCTTCCGCCTCATCCGAAGGATTGCGACGGGCCAGTATCTCCTCAATAGTTTCTTCCGGCTCATCCTTCACCAGGTCCAGACGATATAAAACCTCCAGAGCCGCTTCTCTAGCCAGCCGACGTTGCGTCATCTCGCAAGACGTTCTCGCCCGTTAGGTAATCTATTTCACCCCAGCTTCTGTCTCTCCAAATCGGCCAGCTCTATGGCAGTCAGGGCTGCCGTCCAGCCCTTGTTGCCGGCCTTTGCTCCAGCTCTTTCCAGCGCCTGCTCCAGTGTATCGGCAGTAATAATACCGAAAACAGCAGGAACGCCAGTCTGAAAATACACGTTACCCAGGCTGCGTGCCACGGCCGAAGAAATATACTCAGCGTGCGGCGTATCCCCCCGTATCACCGCCCCCAGAGCAACGATGGCATCGTACTTTCCACTCTTGGCCAAACGCAAAGCCGCAGCCGGAATCTCATAGGCACCCGGCACCCAGACCACGTCCGCAGCCGCAGCGTCGTGCCGCTCCAGACAGTCTTTTGCGCCCTCCAGCAGTTGTTTCGAGACCAGCTCGTTGAAACGAGATACCACCAGTGCAAACTTCCTGCCTGAGGCGACCAGCTTACCTTTGTATTCTCTAATCTCCATCTTTGACTCCTTTCTCTATGTCTCCCAAAAGATGACCAAGCCTGTCTCTTTTGGTGATAAGGTACTTCAAATTGCGGCGATTCGGCCGACAGATAATAGGTGCCCTCTCCACAATCTCCAATCCGAACCCGCGCAGTCCCACCACCTTGCGAGGATTGTTGGTCAGAAGCCTGATGCTGGACAGCCCCAAGTCCGCCAGTATCTGCGCTCCGATTCCGTAATCGCGCAGGTCCGGAGCAAATCCCAGTGCCACATTCGCCTGCACAGTATCCAGTCCTTTATCCTGCAGCGCGTAGGCACGCAGCTTATTGGTAATGCCAATTCCCCGTCCCTCCTGTCGCATATAGAGCAGAACCCCTCTACCTTCCTTGTTTATCATCTGCATCGCCTTGGCCAACTGCTGCCCGCAATCGCAACGTAGAGAATGCAACACATCACCGGTAAGACACTGCGAATGCACCCGCACCAGCACTCTTTTCTTGCCCCGTACCTCGCCTTTGACCAAAGCCAGGTGCGCGTAAGGTTCCACCGCATCCTCATACACGTGCACCGTGAACTGGCCGAAACGCGTCGGCAGTGTCGTTTCTACCACCTTTCTGACCATCTTTTCCCGGGCCCGCCTGTAGGCGATAAGGTCTTTTATGGTGACTATCTTCAGCCTGAATTTTCGGGCCAGGCGGGACAATTCTGGCAGCCGAGCCATCTTCCCGTCATCAGCCATAACTTCACACAGCACCGCGACCGGTCTTAGGCCAGCCAACCGGACCAAATCCACGGACGCCTCGGTATGTCCGGCCCTCACCAGCACCCCCCCTTCCTGCGCAACAATGGGAAACACATGCCCGGGCCGTGCCAAATCTTCCGGTCTTGTCTTGGGATTCACCAGCGCCTTTATGGTCAATGCCCGGTCGTGAGCAGAAATACCTGTGGTAGTACCCTTGATTGCATCCACAGACACGGTAAAAGCTGTTCCGTGCAAAGCCGTATTCGACTGAACCTGAGCAGTAAGCTCCAATGCCGCCGCTCTTTCCGCCGTGAGAGCTACGCAGATTAGCCCACGGCCGTAGCGAGCCAGAAAATTCACTTTCTCCGCCGTCACCTTCTCTGCAGCCAATATCAAATCGCCTTCATTCTCCCGCTCCTCATCATCCACTACAATTATCATTCGTCCTCGGCGCAAATCCTCCAGCGCATCCTCGATACGGGCAAAACCGGCCCTAGGCGAAAGTTTCGCAGCAGTTGCAACCGCAACTGGAGTTTTCTTCCTGCTTTCTTCCTTCTCTCTTCCCTGCCTAACCTTTTGTTCTGTCTCCTGTCGCTCCAAAATCTTGGCTTGTCCTCTTTCCGTTTTCTGGGTCATACTTTCACTTTCAGAGTTTTTTCGTACCAATCTTGATAAAAACGTCTGTACGCCTGCCTTCTTCTAATCTTCTGCCACCAGAGACGATTCTCGCTATACCAGGACAACGTCAGCTGCAGCCCCGGCTCAAAAGACGTGGAAGCCTGCCAACCCAGAACATCTTTTGCTTTCCTCGTGTCACACACCAGTCTTTCCACATGGCCAGGCCGATCCTGAATATGCTTTATGAGGAAATCCTCAGACTTGCCCAGATAGGCCAGTATCGCCCGGGCAATTTCCAGAACACTTTTCTCTTCTCCCGAACCGATGTTGAACACCTGCCCCACAACTTTACTTTCCGGTGCCAGCAGTACTAATTCCAGCAGTCGACACAGGTCTGCTACATAAGTCCAGTCACGGGTATTCTTGCCCGACCCGTAGACGAATAACGGTCGCCCCTCCAGAGCTTGCGTAAAGAAGAAAGGAATCAGCTTCTCCGGATACTGATTAGGCCCATAGGCATTGAACGGACGCAGAATAACTACGGGCAGTTCATAGGTACAACAGTAAGCGCGACAAAGCCTGTCAGCACCAGCCTTGGTAGCCGCATAGGGACTCTGCGGTTCCAGCGGGTGAAACTCGTCCATGGGCACTTTCTTTGCCGATCCGTACACCTCGCAAGTAGAAATGTGAACAAACCGGTCGGAAGGGTTGCGCCTAAACTCGTCCAGCAGTATGTAGGTTCCCACAAAGTCCGTGTGCACAAATCTGTCCCCGGCGGCTATGGAACGGTCGATGTGAGTCTCAGCCACCAGATTTACCACCGCATCACAACCCCGCAGTGCTTTTCTCACCGCCGCCCTGTCACACACATCTGCCCGCACAAACTCAAAGCGCGGATCCTTCCAAAAAGAGGAAGGAAAGTTGTCCAGGTTACCGGCATAAGTGAGTTTATCCAGAACCCGTACTCTATACTCGGGTCGGCGCAGTAGATACCGCACAAAGTTGGAGCCTATAAAGCCGGCCCCCCCGGTAACCAAAACGCGCAGCACTATTTCACCTTCAATTTCCAGTCGTAGGGAATAGCCGGGTCGTTCCACGGCCGACGAAACTCATCCGGCTCAGAATGATTATATGGCTCAGTCGGACAGTTTATCATATATGCCGACTCCGTACCGATTCCCTTGACTCCGTGGAGAACCAGAGGAGGAATTTTTACCAAAAGCGGGTTCTGCTCGCCGATAAAGAACTCTTGTATCTTTCCCCGACTGGGGGAGTCAGCCCGGTCATCATATAACACTACTTTGGCCATACCCTTTATTATGCACAAGTGGTCTGTTTGCCTTTTGTGAAAATGCCAGCCCTTGACCACACCCGGATATACCGTGGACAGATAAACCTGACCAAATTTCTCGAACAACTCGTCATCTGCGCGCAGAATTTCCATCACTGCGCCCCGCTCGTCCGGAATAAACTTCAGCCGTTTTATGCGTACACCTTCAATCATGGCCCTTAGAGTAACTCAGAGCTCGCCTTTGGTCAACCTCGGCTCTGACCCTCGCCTTGCGGACATACGAACTACTCGGTTTCCCGCAAGTTTTGTCTTCGCCAACTACCTGGCTTGACAAGCAACAAAGAATGTGTATTACAAATGCGGTGTAGTAGAAGTAGATAAAAAATCAGGAACAAGAATAAAGAACTGGAGGTAACGTGAAAGTAAGCATAGACCCGGAATCGTGCACGGGCTGCGAAATGTGCGTAAGCACTTGCCCGGATTTGTTCGAGATGGGCGACGAAACCGCTAAAGTCAAAGTAGAAATAGTCCCTGAGGGCGCCGAAGACTGTGCCCGTCAGGCCGCGGAGGATTGCCCGGTCTCTGCTATCAAAATAGAAGACTAACCCGGTTTCACGGGCTGATTGTCAAGCGTCACCTCTCTAGGTGACGCTTTGCTCTGCAGCCGCTTGCGCAGCCGGCCCAGCTCCGACGCAAAACCCTTTACGACCAGTCTCCGGCGACCGTGTCTGAATTCGTCTTCCACTATCTGTCCAGCGCTGCGGACTAGCCCGATAAGGTCCCAGCGATAGTCCGGAACCATAAATACACGCGTCACCATCTGCCCTTCCACTGCCCGCAGAAGTTCGGCCTTCAATTCTGCCACCCCTTCGCCGGTAACCCCGGATACAAACTGAGCCTGACTGTAACTGCGCCGGAGCCGCTCCAGTATCGACTCATCAAACACGCGGTCAATCTTTGAGAACACCATCAAAACTGGTTTATCCTTGGCCCCAACCTCTGCCAACGTCTGATTCACCGCATCTATGTGCCAGTCCATATGTTCCTGTGTTGCGTCTACTACATGCAACAGCAGGTCGGCATCTGCCACCTCAGCTAAAGTGGCCCGGAAGCTGGCTACAAGCTGGTGCGGCAAACCCCGGATAAAGCCGACCGTGTCTGTAAGAAGGAGTTTCGCATAGGGACTCAATTGCAACAATTTGGTATTTGCATCCAGAGTGGCAAATAGTCGATCTGAAATCAGCACGTCCGCCTGCGTCAGGCGATTGAACAACGTTGACTTGCCCGCATTGGTATATCCCACAAGAACTGCCTGAAACTCTTCCTGCCGCCGCCGCCGCCTACGTTGTACAGCCCTTTCCCTGTCCACTTTTTCCAGTTCCCGCCGCAGGGACGCTATTCGCTGTCTGATCCTTCTCCGGTCTACCTCCAGCTTAGTCTCTCCCGGTCCCCGCGCTCCTATACCCCCTTTGATACCGCCCAGTCGAGACATTTCACTCCCGAATCCGGTCAGTCGGCTCTGCTGGTATTCGAGCTGAGCCAGCTCCACCTGTATTTTTGCCTCAGCTGTACGAGCATGAATGGCAAATATGTCCAGTATCAGAGCAGTGCGATCAATCACCCTCACCCCTACGCTTGCTTCCAAGTTCCTTTGCTGCGTGGAAGTGAGTTCAGCATCAAAAATCAGAAGGTCTATCGCGTGCTGGCTGCATAGCCGGGCAAGCTGTTCCACCATTCCCTTACCTACCAGAGTAGCCGGGTCAAGCCTGGACCTGACCTGAACCAACTTTTCCACCACAACCCCGCCCGCCGTTTTGGTCAAAGCCGCCAATTCCTCCAGAGAATCAGCCTTGGTCCAGCGTTCGCGGCTGGACAAGGCCACACTTACCAGCAGAACCCTCGTAGCGGCAGAAGCATTTTCAATCATACTACCGACCAGGGTCGTACCGCTGCGACAGAACGTAAAAAACTCGCTGTAGAAAAGTAGAAAGACTTCCTACCGCAATCACGGCCAGACCAGCTACAGCCCAGGTACGACCAAGCACGAAAAGTGAAAAGAGGAGAGTCAGCACACGGACCGGCCGCTCAAACCAGCCGATGCGACACTCAAAACCGGCTCCTTCTGCCCGTGCTCTTACATAGCTAACCAGAAGAGAAAAAACCAGCGCCAGCACCGCCAGGAAAGCATAAAACGTACTCACCCGCGCGTAGTACCAAGCTAGGCCGCAGAACACTGCCGCTTCCCCTAATCGATCTACAACCGAGTCCAAGAAAGCTCCTGTTCTGGTTGTACCAGTAGCCCGCGCCATTTCTCCGTCCAACGTATCACACAACCCTACCAGCGCAACCAGCACCCCACCCCAGATGAACCGTCCATAAGCTAACAAAACGCCCGCCCCCAGACTCAAAGGGATAGCGACAAGGGTCACCAAGTTAGGCGGTACTCGGATGGAAACTAACAGATTTACCACAGGCCGCAGTAATTTGCGACCTCGACGCTTAGTCTCTTCTCTCATTGGTCAATTCCCTGCTGCACGTTTTCCTTGGCTGCAGTTTCATCTTCTTCCCGACCCGAGACTACAATCACGGTTTCACCTTTGAGTTTTCTGGCTTCCAATCGGCCCAACACCTCACCCAAACTTCCCCGCATTACTTCTTCGAACTTCTTAGTAAGTTCCCGCGCAACCACGACCTTGCGTTCTCCCCACAATTCCAGCATCTCCGCCAATAATCTCTGTACTCGGTGGGCGGACTCGTAGAACACCATCGTACGCTCTTCTGCGGCCAGAGCCGCCAAACGTTTTCTCCGCCTTCCTTCTCGTTTGGGCAGAAAACCCTCAAAAGCAAAACGATTGGCGGGCAACCCGGAAATCACCAAGGCGGCCAGTAATGCTGAAGCACCCGGTATGGGTATAACTCTGTATCCTTCTTCTATTGCCGCCCGAATAAGATAGAACCCAGGATCAGATATGCCTGGAGTCCCTGCATCCGTCACCAATGCCACTCTCCGCCCTTCCCGCAGCATAGCCAGTATCTCCGGTGTGCGACGCAACTTGTTGTATTCATGGTAAGAGATGAGCTTCGCCCGCAACCCCAATCTGACAAGCAACAGACCCGTACGTCGCGTATCTTCGCAGGCGACAATGTCTGCCCGACTTAAGACCTCACGAGCCCGCAAAGTGATATCGCCCAGATTTCCGATGGGAGTTGAGACCACATAAAGGCCCGGTTCCAAGGAACCTTCCGCTTCGTAGGAAACCTCGGCGTCCGCCTGCTGCTTCGCCTGCCCGACCGACTGGTTATGGTTCACAAGTCGTAGAACTCCACTCTGCCCGTCTCCACATCCAAAGTGGCGACAGTGGCGCGCCCAGACAACCAACCGCAAGCCTCGCCCGGATTTACCACCACCGGCGGTCCGGGAGCAAAGTAGGGTTTGTGCGTGTGTCCGTGCAGGTAGAAATCGCAATCTGGGGCCGGCGAGACCGGCTGATGGCTGATACATAACCGCTTGCCCTTGCACGGGAAACAGTCCAAACCCGAAGCAAGCCTAAAACCGAACTCCTGCGCCCGCTTATGCAGGGCCGCCGGGTCGCCATCGCAGTTGCCCAAGACACCGTGTAGCCGACTTTTCAACTTGCTCAGCTCCACCAGTACGAACTGCGCCACAAAATCACCGCAGTGCACCACCAGCTCCGCGTCCAACCGGTTGAACAGATCCACCGCAGCTCTTACCTTGTCCAGATTGTCGTGCGTATCGGAGATGATACCAATCAGACTCATCTTATCAAATCACGGAGAGCCTCAAATTTGCGCAGCCGTGTCGGGTGGCGGAGCTTCTTCAAGGCCTTGGCCTCAATCTGTCGTACTCGCTCGCGCGTAATATTGAATATCTGCCCTACCTCTTCCAGAGTGCGCGGACAACCATCGCCCAGTCCAAAACGCAGCCGCAATACCTTCTCCTCTCGCTTGTTCAGCTTTTTTAGTTCACTTTCCAGCTTCTCTGCCAGCAGAGAAACGCCGGCCGCGTGCGAGGGCGAAGCGGTTTTCTCGTCGCAAATGAAATCGCCAATGAATGACGACTCATCATCGTCCACCGGCTTATCCAGAGACACCCCGAACTGAGATATGCGCGCCAATGCCTCTATCTTGTCTTTTGGAGTTGACAGCCGCTGGGCGATTTCTGCCACTGTCGGCTCTCGACCGTGTTCCTGCACAAACTTGCGCTGAATCTTTCCTACCTTATTGATGGCGTCGATGATATGCGCCGGTACCCGCACCGTACGGGACTGATCCGCTATAGCTCGAGTGATAGCCTGTTTTATCCACCAGGTAGCGTAGGTAGAAAACTTGAAGCCTTTCCGGTAGTTGAATTTCTCTACTGCCTTTATCAATCCTACGTTGCCTTCCTCCAACAGGTCGGCAAACTCCAGACCGCGATTCACATAGCGCTTAGCGATGGAAATCACCAGCCGCACATTACCTTCTATCATCTTATCGCGTGCAGAGATAATACGTTGCTCGCAACGCGCCATCTCTTCCAGGTTGCGCCGAATCTCGGAGATGTTGCCCCCGAGAAACTTCAGCTCTTTCTTCAACTGCTCGCGCACCTCTGCCATCTCTTCCGCTGTCTCCCGACCCTCTTTGCGCGCCCGTTGTATCTGCTCATGGTAATCCAGCGCCCGCTTTGCCGCCTCCTTGTACTGGTTGATGAAAACGTTGATCAGCTGATGCTGTAAAGCCAGCTTCTTAATCAGATTCACTATCGTTTGTCTGCTCTCTTCAATTCGTTTGCGGACACGGGGACCGGGCCGAGGATAGGTGGCTTCTGCCTGTTCGATCTTCTCTGTTTCCCGTTTAATCCTGCGGACGTAGTTGATGAAACGCTGCCGGTCGCGAGACAACGCCTTCTGGTCAAATAAACACTCGAACTCCACCCGTGCCACCTGATCCAGCGAACGGGTACCTTCCTCAACCGCGGCACATTCTGCCACCAGCTGACGCACGATGGCTATCGGCCGAAACAGAAACTCAATGATGTTCTCATATCCTTCTTCCATTTCCCGGGAGTAGTATATCTCTTCCTCTCGCGTCAACAGTGGCAACTTGGCCAGCTCTCGGAAATAGGACTTGGTCGGGTCTTCCGTTCGCTGTACCACCGGTCTGGGTCCCCGGCGCACCACCGGTGCTTCGTCTTCGCGAGTATCTGTCACCCGGATGCCATCCCGAGCCAGATCAGCAACAAGATTGTCCAGAAGCTGAGAGGAAGAAAGCACGTCGTCCGGTAACAACTCATCCAATTCCTGATATGTTATACGTTTGTCGCTGGCCGCCCGGTCATAAACCGACTTCAACCACCCCTCTTTTTTGTCACCCGCTGCCAGCTCTTCCGTCTGGCCGACATTCGGAGTCTGCTCTTCCTCCGCTTCGATGTCTATATCCAGACGTTCTGTTTCGTCTGTTGTCTGCCTTCTCCCAGAACCGCGCGGCCGGCCCGGTTTTCTCCCGCTCCGTCGCGTTCTGGAAGTCTTCGCGTTACTTACCTTCTTGCTCATTTATTAACACTCCTTTCCAGTACCACTCCCTTGAGAAGTTCAGCAACTTCCCTAGTGAGCAACTCAGCTTCCTTCTGATTGCCTGCCTCGTAAGCTGCCGCAGCCCGACGACGCAACCAGGCCGCGCGCAAACGTCGCACTCGCCGCTCAAAATCTGTCGGTTCCGGCAAAGACTGTTCCAGGAAGGTCCAAGCCGACACCCTTTTTCTTGTATCCTCATCACTGATGCGGTCTAGCAACATAGCCGGTCCGAAACCGGCTTCCTCGCACAGCTCCGAAACCAGATTGGCTACAGACTGCAACTGTTTGTCCTGGAGTGCCTCTGCCAGGCATAAATCGCGCACGATCCTGGCCAGTTCGCCACTCTGCACCGCTGCTGCCATAATCTTCTCGTCTACTGCCACAGAGGATACGACAGGCTGCTGCCTTGTCGGTCTTTCCGCTATCTCGGCCAGCACCGTACGCTTATCAACCTCAAAGGTATCTGCCAACTTCTGGGCATACATTTCGCGAGTCACCTGATCAGGAATTAGACGCAGTAAACCTGTCAACTCCCGCAATGCCGCTCGCCTCTCGCCTACCCTGTTCATCGGCCGACCGCAGAGCACAAAGTCCACAAAATCTGTCGCCTGACCGACCAGCTGCAGAAATGAATCCGGCCCGTGCGTACGAACATACTGGTCGGGGTCCATTCCCTGGGGCAAAAGAACTATCTGGGGTTCCATCCCGCAACGCAGAAGCACCTCCAGCGCCTTTCGTGCCGCTGCCCGACCGGCGGCATCTCCATCAAAGCACAACACCAGCCTGCGGTTATAACGCGCCAGCAGCAATGCCTGGTTTTGCGTCAAAGCGGTGCCCAGCGGTGCCACAACGTTCTTAATCCCGGCGTCCACCAGAGAAAGTAGGTCAAAATTCCCTTCCACCAGTAGGGGCGGCCCGGCTCGCAGATAGCCTTTTGCCTGGAATGCGCCATACAGATTATAGCCTTTCCGGAAAATCTCCGTGTCTGGCGAGTTCAGGTATTTCGGCTCCTGCTCATCCAACACCCGCCCGCCGAATCCAACAATCCGGCCGGAAAGCGAGAAAATGGGAAACATCAGACGGTCGTGAAAGTAATCTGTAAGTCCCTGCTCTCTCTGCACCAATAACCCTGTCCGCACCAGCGCAGTCTCAGACCACGAATTCCGTCGTGCTTCTGCCCGCAGCTGGCCGCCAGCCGGAGCATATCCCAGCCGGAACTGCCTAACCGTCTCTGGTTTCAATCCCCGTTTCTGCAAATACGACTGCGCCTGTTCTGACTTCGCCAGCTGGCGCTCGTAAAAGGAAGCCGCCTGTTCACATGCTTCGTAAAGCTCCCGATGAACACCCGTCTTTTTCTCCTCCACCTCTATGCCCAGACGGTTAGCCAAAAACTTCACCGCTTCCGGGAAAGCAAGCTTCTCTTGGGCCATAACAAAACTGATAGCATTACCGCCCGTACCACAACCGAAGCAATGGTAGGTCTGCCGGTCAGGACTGACATAGAAGGAAGGACTTCGGTCCGGATGAAAGGGACACAACCCACGATAGTTACGCCCCACCTTCTTCAGTGGTAAGTAACTTCCGATAAGCTCCACAATATCCGTACTGGCTCGCACCTTTTCTACCGTCTCCGGGCTGATCATCCGCTGTTTCCTCTCCTGGTCAACAGCTCGTCCGCAACTCCAGACTTCATGGTCACTACCGTAACCCCGTCACCACCCTCAGCGGGCTCTCCCAAACGGAAAGTGTCTATGCGAGGGTCCTGCCTCAGCATCTCTCTAACCATCCGCCTGAGCACCCCGGTACCCTTGCCGTGCACCAGCCACACCTGTCTTACCCCCAAACTCACCGCCTCGTCCAAAAACCTTTCCAAAGCCGCAGCAGCCTCTTCCCGACTCATACCCAGAAGCTGGAGCCGGGAATCAAAACCTGCCGCAGCCTCATGGACTACTTCGTGCCGACCGTCAGTTCTGCTCCCGGCATTAGAAAACATGTCTTTCTCCAAATCCTCCGGTCTCAATTGCATTTTTATGCTGCCGAAAGCTACGGTTACAGTATCGGTTCCCACCTCTGTAACTACTCCTCGCTTGCCCAGCGAACTTGACTTTACTACCTCCCCTACGCTGTAGGCCAGGCGTTCCTTCTTCGGTATGCCGGCAGTCGGAACTTGGGTCTGAGACAACGACTGTTCCACAAACCTCTTTGCCCTCACAACCGCTTCGTGCGCAGCCTGGGTTTCTCTTATCTGACGTACCAGATTCTCTATCTCCCGCCGAGCGGCAACCAGCATTTCTCTTCTCTCGGCCTGCAGTTGAGCACGCTCCTTTTCCCGCCAGCGCTGCCACTCCTCCTGTTTCGCCTCGTAATCGCGCTTCAACTCTGCCGCCCTCCATTTCTCCTCCTCCGCTATCTGCCTGGCCCGGCGCGCCTCCTCCAGTTCCACTTCCAACGCCCGCAGCTTGGCGTTCATATCCAGCCATTCCTGACCCAATCGTAACTCCGCCCGGGAAATAAGTTCTGGCGGCAATCCGACCGCAGCTGCAATCTCCAGGGCACTTGACTCTCCGGGAAAACCGAACGTAAGTTGAAAAGTTGGCTTACCCTGGGCAAAACCCATGGCGGCGTTGACCATTCCCGCCTCGTTCTGCACAAACAACTTCAACACTCCAAAATGGCTGGTGGCAACTGTGACAACTTGGCGGTCACGTAGCGTCTCCAGCACCGCCATGGCCAGAGCCGCGCCTTCCTCGGGAGATGTAGAAGCACCTATTTCGTCCAGAAGTACCAGGTGATGCCTGTCGGCCTGCTCCAGTATTTCCTTCAGCCGGGACACATGGCCGGTGAAAGAAGACAGACCGTCATCCAACGACTGCTCATCGCCTATGTCGGCAAATACCCGAGGGAAGAAAGGTAAACGAGTGCCTGCAGCAGCGAGTACGGGAATACCGCAACTCAGCATAAGACACAGAATACCCAAAGTTTTTATCGCCACCGTCTTGCCGCCTGCGTTCGGACCGGATATAAGCACCACATACGTGCTCTCAGGCAACTGGAAATACAAAGGCACCACATCTTTTTTTCTAGCAGCCAGCAACGGGTGTCTGCCCGCCACCAGTTTTAGACTGCCGTCAGTGCTCACAACCGGCCGACAGCAGTCAAACGCTTTGCCGTACCTTGACTTGGCCAGAAGTAAGTCCAGTTCACCTATTGCTGCTAGAGCCTCTTGCAGCTCGTTCGCGTAACCCGCCACCAGACTGGAAAGCCGCCGCAGAATCCGCCCAACCTCCTCCATCTCCAGACCCCGCAGCTCGGCCAGTTCATTCTGCTCCGCCACTGTCTCCATCGGCTCTACAAACAGAGTGTGTCCTGTGCCGGAGCTTTCGTGGATAACTGCCGGCAGCTTGTCCCGTGCTTCTACCTTCAACGCCAGCACGTAGCGGTCATGCCGCACCGTGGGCCGATCAGAATACCAATCTGGATGTTCAGCCACCATCGCTTCCAGCCGCTCTATCAATCTGTTTCTTCTTCTCCGCATTTCTCTCCTGGCCTGAGCCAGAAGAGGGCTGGCTTCGTCACGCACTTCCCCTGTTTCCTCCAACGCCGCCCCGAGTTCCACTTCTACATTGGGCAAAACGTGCAGTCGTTCTATTAGCTGTCGCACAGCAGCAGTACGTTTCACCCTTCGGTCAAGAAAATGGCGACATTCTCTTATACCCGCACAAGCCTCCCGCACCGCCACAAGCTCTGGTCCGGAAAGAACCGCTTCCTGCGCCGCGCGAACCAGCGCAGCCCGCACATCTGCAATCCGGCCGAGCGGCGGCTCCTCTTCCAAAGCAGCGAGTTCGTACACCCGGTCATACTCGGCATTGACCGCAACAGGATCCGAAAAAGGCTGTATGGCCAGTGCCAGTTCCCGGCCCATGGGTGTACGGCAGTAGGCAGCCACAAGCTCCCGCACGCGCGGGAAATCTAGGGGCTCCAAGCTTAAGTCGGACAACTAAGCTCCTTTGACTGTTACGCTCTCAGCTCAGGTCTGCCTGCTGGCGGCGCCAGTTACGCCTGCGCGCTTCTGCCGCCTTGCGCTTTCTACGCACACTCGGCTTCTCGTAGTATTCCCGACGCTTCACATCGCGCAGTATGCCCGCCTTTTCGCATACGCGGCGAAATCTGCGCATGAAGCTCTCGTACGATTCGCCTTCCTTCACGGTAATACCGGCCATTTCTCGCTAACACCTCCTTTCTGTAAATACCTCCCCTCCGGTCAGTATTGTGGGCTTCTCTGCCCCTGACCGGAAAGTATGGGGCCGTTCTTCATCTCCTCTTCTTTGTCCACCCAGCTGACCCAGATGCGAAAGCACCAGGGCCACAGCCGCAGTTGCAGCTGTCTCAGCCCGTAACCTTCTCGGGCCCAGACTGAAGCTTTGCATCCCGGCTGTTTGCATTCGTGCAATTTCTTCTGGCTCAAATCCTCCTTCCGGTCCAATCAGCAGCAGAACCGATTTGACCTGGGGATTGAGCACATCTGTCAAACCTGCCTCTGTTTCTTCCTCGTATGCGACCACGGTTGCTTCAAACTCTGGGGTTCGCTGCAGCAGCTCGGACAGCTCCACAGGGTCGGCTAGGGGCGGCAGCACAGACCGCAGCGAACACTTCACGGCCTCGACCATCTTCCGCCGCAGATGTTCCAGCTTCGCCTGACTCAACCTAGCCACCGTGCGGGCACTGCGAACCGGCACTATCTCGCTGACCCCCAGCTGAGTAACGCTATCCACCAGCTCCGCCATTCGCTCACCCTTGATAATACTCTGGGCCAGCACTAGACGAACGCCGCTCTCTCTCTCTCGCTCCCGTGTCGCTCGTACTCTACCGGTGACCCGAGTCGGCTTCACCGTCAAAAGCTCCAGTTCGTATTCTTTGCCTTTTCCGTCGGTAGCAAGCACTCTGTCGCCGGAGCGATGGCGTAACACCCGGGCGAGATGATTTGCTTCCTGGCCGGATATAACAACCAAACCATCCGGCCCCACCGGTTCTTTTAGGAAAAAAAGCTCCATCAGCGTGGCTTTCTCGGTACCAGGTCAACCCGACTCTCTGTGTCTGCCAGCGCCTTCCACAGTCTCTTCTCTTCTGGACTCAGCTTGACCGGCACTCTTACCACAATACGAACCAGCTCGTCCCCTCGCCCTCCGTCCAAACGCTTGATCCCCGCTCCCCGCAACCGCAAGAACGTACCGGATTCTGTCCCCGCAGGCAGAGTGACAGTCTTCTCCCCGTTCAAAGTAGGCACAACCAGCTTCGCCCCCAACACTGCCTGGGCTGGGGTAACCGGCATCTCCACCACAATATCGTCTCCCTGCCGCACAAAGAGCGGATGTTCTTTCTCCTCTATTTCTATCAGCACATCTCCAGTCCCGCCAGGTCCGAAGTGGCCTTCGCCCCGCAGGGGAATATAGTTGCCCGTCGCCACGCCTGCGGGAATCCTCACCTTCAAGGTACGCTGCCGTCGTACGCGGCCCTCACCTTCGCACGCCCTGCACAACTCCTTCACCCGCACGCCTTCTCCACCGCATGCCGGACAGGTGGACACCTGCATAAACTGACCGAAAACCGAACTGGTCCGGCGCTGCACGCGGCCCTGGCCTCGGCAGGTGGGACAGGTAACCCGACCGGTCCCGCCCTTTCCCCCACATACTTCGCAAGCCTCATAGCGGGAAAAGGTTACTTCCCGCACCACCCCTTCGGCTATCTCCTCCAAGGAAAGCTTCATTCTGATTCTGATGTCGCCGCCCCGACGGCTGGCACTGCTCGTCCGCTCCGAACTACCGAAAAGCACATCAAACAGACTTCCGGAGCTGAAACCTCCTCCAAACCCGCGCAACAGGTCGCCGAAGATGTCACTGATATCTTCGGCGTGGGTAAAGTCACGACGGAAATCAAACCCGCCTGGTCCGAACTGACGCGACACCCCTTCGTGTCCATACTGGTCATACAGACGCCGCTTGTTCTCATCGGCCAAAACCTCGTAAGCCTCGGAAAGTTCCTTAAACTTTTCCTCCGCCTCTGCCCGGTTGCCCGGATTCTGATCCGGATGGTATTGTTTGGCCAGACGGCGATAGGCTGTTTTTATTTCCTCTGCCGTGGCGTTACGCGGCACCCCCAATACTTCATAATAGTCCCGTTTTGTCTCAGGCATTAGGTAATACTACACCTCCGCCAAAAACGCAGCCCAGCCCTGCCGGCTGAACTTCGGAACAAACCGCGGTTCAGTGCAGAGCTTGCTGCGTATTACTTTCAACCTCGCTACTTCTTCTCCTCTTCGTCAATAACCTGATAATCTGCTTCCACTTTCTTACCGGACTCAGATCCGGACACACCGCTGTCCTTTGTCTTTGTTGCGCTCTCTCCAGACTTGGTCTCGGCCTGCTGGCGGTACATCTCCTCAGCCAGTTTGTAGCTCACCTTCTGCAGTTCTTCGATAGCCGAATCAATCGCCGCCTTATCATCGCCCTTCATGGCGGTCTTCAGAGCAGCAATTGCTTCCTCTACGCGCTTTCTCTCGTCTGCCGCCACCCGCGAACCAAAATCCTTCAGCGTGCGCTCGGTCTGATAAATAAGAGTATCAGCCCGATTGCGGCTGTCAACCAGCTCGCGTCGCCGCCGGTCTTCGGCTGCATGGGCCTGAGCCTCGGCAATCTTGCGTTCCACTTCCTCCTTCGACAGTCCGGAAGAAGCGGTAATCCTGATGCTCTGTTCTTTGCCGGTTGCCTTGTCTCTGGCCGTTACATTGAGAATGCCATTTGAATCAATGTCAAACGTGACCTCAATCTGCGGAATACCGCGCGGAGCAGGCGGGATTCCCGTAAGTTCAAACTTGCCCAGAGTACGGTTATCCGCCGCCATCTCCCGCTCTCCTTGCAACACATGTATCGTCACGGCCGGCTGATTGTCCTCAGCGGTAGTGAAAATCTGCGTCTTGCGGGTGGGTATGGTGGTATTCCGCTCGATTATCTTGGTCATCACTCCGCCCAAAGTCTCAATACCCAGAGACAGCGGAGTAACATCGAGAAGTACGATATCCTTCACCTCACCGGCCAGAACTGCCCCTTGAATGGCCGCACCAATGGCAACCACTTCGTCCGGGTTTATGCCCTTGTGTGGCTCCTTGCCAAAGAACTGCCGGACCGTTTCCTGCACCTTGGGCATACGGGTCTGCCCACCCACCAGAATCACCTCGTCTATGTCCCGGGGAGTAAGCTTGGCATCGGCCAAAGCCTGCTTCACCGGGCCCAGCGTTTTCTCAATCAGGTCTGCAACCAAAAGCTCCAGCTTGGCCCTTGTCAGCCTCATATCTATGTGCAACGGCCCCCGTTTCTCGTCCGCGTAGATGAAAGGCAGACTTATGGTAGTTTCCATCGAGGTGGAAAGCTCGCACTTCGCCTTTTCTGCCGCCTCCCTTATCCGCTGCAATGCGGTCTTGTCCCGCGAAAGGTCGATTCCGTTCTCGCGGCGGAACTCTTCAATTATCCAGTCCATCACGCGCTGATCGAAATCGTCTCCACCCAGATGGGTATCACCGTTGGTGCTCTTCACCTCAAACACGCCCTCGCCTATTTCCAGAATGGAAATATCAAAGGTGCCGCCACCCAGGTCATATACGGCTATCTTCTCAGACTTCTTCTTGTCCAAACCATAAGCCAGAGCCGCAGCTGTGGGCTCGTTGATGATGCGCAACACCTCCAGACCGGCAATCCTACCTGCATCCTTGGTTGCGTGCCGCTGAGAATCGTTGAAATAGGCCGGCACGGTAATCACCGCTTTCGTCACAGCCTCGCCCAAATATGCCTCGGCGGCTTTCTTCAGGTATTGCAACACCATGGCAGAAATTTCCGGCGGGGAATACTTCTGGCCATTTACCTCCACCCAGGCGTCACCATTATCTGCGGGCACTACCTTGAAAGGCACCCGCTTTATTTCCTCGGTCACTTCGGAATAGCGCCTGCCCATAAAACGTTTGATGGAATACAGGGTAGTCTCCGGATTGATGACCGCCTGACGACGCGCCAATGTGCCTACCAGACGTTCCTTCCCCAGAGCCACAACTGAAGGCGTAGTTCTGCCGCCTTCTGGATTCGGGATAACAACCGGCTGCCCCCGCTCCATCACTGCCACACACGAAAAAGTTGTTCCCAAGTCTATACCAATTACTTTCGCCATACTAAACCTCCTGTTCTGACAAATTCCTACTTCCCTGTCTGTACCGGCTTGGCTACGACAACCTTCGCCGGCCTGATTACCTTGCCTCGGCAACTGAAGCCCTTGCACTGCTCTGCCACCACTGTATCGGGCTTGTGCTCTTCTGTATGCACAAAGCTTATTGCCTCTGCTCTCCTTGGATCAAACTCTTCACCCAGACAACTGTACTCCTCCACTCCCTGCCGGGCCAACGCCTCGGCCAGCTGACGTCGGATAAGCACTATCCCTTCCCGCAGCTTATCTACGCTCCTTGCACTGTCATAGGCAGCAGAAGCGGCGGTCTTGGCCCCGTCGCCTCGTTCCGAACCGCTCTCCTCTCCCTTTTCCCGCGCGGCATTCTGCCCGGAATCGGCCTGCACCTTCTCACCCTCGCTGCCTGTACTCTTCCCACCGCCTACCTGCGTCCCTTTCTCCAGCATAGCCAGGGCTCTATCGAAACTGTCCAGAACCGGCAAAAGCTCGCAGACGACCGACTCTATGGCTGCCTGCCTCACCATTTCAAACTCTCTCTGCATTCTACGGCGATAGTTCTCAAACTCAGCCAAAGAACGGACATACTGCTCCTTGTGCTCGGCACACTCTTTCTCCAGTGCCGCGCACTTTTCCACTAATTCGGTCACGGGTCCCTTCTTGGGCTGAGCTTCGGAACTACTTCCTGCGCCTGCATGAGAAAAACTTTCCGACATAATTTTATGTGTATAACTTATTCCTCCGTTTATAGACCTGTAAAGAACATTACCTACTTGTGGACTTACCACTTAGACCACTTTTATCCGCCTGCCGATTCCCGCACCAACCACAACACCAGGCCAGGCATCGTCACTACAACTTATGAACCAACAGCCCAGAGGACTTGCCCCGGTTCTAACATCACCGCCGTCATACCATTTCATATACAAAGCCAACTGTCATTCATACAACCCCTTACAATGCTAAGCTTTACCATCTGTTACTTATATGTCCAACTTCTACAATAGACAGAGTGTTATCCGAACCCTATATCCACGTATCACAACCAGACCCCACCCCTGGGCAACTGGGGGAACGGCTCCCCCACTGAGGTATCCACAAGGTGTATTTATCTTTCTCAGGAACGCAATTCAAGTTTGTTGCGCTTTATCTTCTAATTTTATGGTCACTTAAGTCGCTCAATCTGTGCCTTGGTTTTGTGGTACACCCAGTCTTGCCCCCAAAAAAGGAGCGGGCACTAAGGCCCGCTCCAACTTCACCACCCGAAGCAGGTTATTTCTTTATCGCCAGCTTCTGCGCAAGATGCAGGTTACCGGTATCCAGTCGGATAACATACACGCCGGCTGACAGATGACGCAGGTCTAGTAAAGTACCGGCTTCCCAATCGACAAAGACCAGTTCCCGGACAAGAACGCATCGCCCCAACGCATCAAAGATGCGCAGAGTTGCGCCTTGAACCGCATAATTCTTCAGCCCCGATACTCTGAGCGTGGCAAATCCGTCAACCAACGGATTCGGCATCACGCGGATAACCACCGTCCTTGTCTGCGCTTGGGCTTGTACCCCTGAAACTGGCGCTAGAGAACCTGCAGGCTTATACTTCGGTTCTACATATCTCCAGAACTCGTGGGTCTTGTTGCCCTTGAGCAGGAACAATGCCCTGTCCTTCCAGTTTACTAAACTGCCGCCGGCTTTTACGGTCTTCTTGCCTCCCGAACCGGTGCGGGGTATTGTATCCAGAATTGACCAGCTATCTCCATTAGGACTATACCGGAAAAACGACTGACTGCCGCCGCCCTTCACCGCATAAATATGGCCGTCGCACCAGACACCTCCAGCCCCGTCTTTAGACTTTTTCCTCTTTTCTTTTCCATCTTCTATCCCCCAGACCGGCATTCCCTTGAGCGGACTAGGATTCCAGCTGTCCCTTGCCACATCATACCGGAACATATAATGGTAACCGTTGCCCCCAATCTCCGCTGCCTGGTGGGCATAGATAAAACGGGACCGGTCATACACAAGGAATGAACCTCTGGCGTACTTCTTTCTGTAATTACCATAAGGAGCGCTCTCCAGCGTGGTCCACTGTCTTAAGTCCACATCATAACGATAGAAGGCGGTCTTGACCCCGGCAAGCAGGTAGATGTATTCTTTCCCGCCTTTTTCCACATAAACAAGGTCATTGCCGCCCTTTATCTTCTGAGGAACTCGGGGCAAAGTTTCCCACTTGCCTTCTTCTACCCGGTACCGCCAGAACCCCTGAGTGCCGCCACCTTTGACCATAAACAGATACTCTCTGCCGTCAGAAACTGCACAAGACCCCTTGGACACCGGCTTGAGTTTTCCCAGTGCCGGCTCCAGTTCCGGAATCGGAGAAAGTATAACCCAGCTGTCCCTTTCTGGATAGTATTTGTAGAAGTCGCTTGTCTTGTTACCCTTGGCCGCATAAATGACTGTGCCACTTCTGTCTTTATCCGGCCCTGCCACCAGCCAAGCACCATCCTTGGGCAACCGCGTCCTGGTGGGCAAGTCCGGCATGGGACTCACATCATCCCACCCCTCAGGCCAGAGTTGTTCCACGACATTGCAAGTGCGCAACTTGCGGTCATTCTCCGGTCTGGTATCTGTAGCAAGCTGGGTCTGAGCCACCAGGTTGTACAGCCCGGGCTCGTCCGGAATCCAGCCGCGACCAAACAAGATGCCTTTTTCTTCCCCCACAGACAGACTCACAGTTGTCGTTTCGTCATACACTATCTCGTCATTAGGACCGGCAATAGTAACCCGCACTGGTACTTCCGGCTCCGCAACCTCTCCGTAGTTACCAACTACCAGCATCGGAAACTGAGCCTGCCCCAAGACAACTCGCGCGGCGGGCTCCACGATTGCTTTCACGCCGACATCGTGCACCAACGAAGCTGACACCACTCGAAAACTTCTTATCAGGCTGTCGTTATCATTACGACCGTCTCCCGCCAGCTCCGTAGAACAGCGCACCACATAATCGCCTAGCAGAGAGGCAGTCCAGGATGCAGCAAACTCGTAGGTCAGTGGTTCTCCACCGACAGGAATCACCTTGTCCACCTGTTCCGATACGCTCCATCCCTCATTTGTCGGACCGGTAATAGTTACACGTACATACGGTTGAATCGCGCGATTACCGAAGTTAGCCACAACAACTCGGGGATGGACCGGCGTGTTTGTCGCCACCTCCCCAGCCGGATACAGAATGGCAGTAACTCCTGCATCGTACTTATCCAACTCTACCTGAAACTCTCCTTCATCTGCGGGACCGGCCGTGTTACCTGCATAATCGAACGCCTCCACAGTCCAGATATAGGTACGCCCATCTTCCAGTTCTTCGGTCGGCTCCAGCTGATAGGAAGTGCGCCGAGTATTTTCCGGCTGCTCTATATCCCGCTCCAGCACCACCTGCCCCACAGAACGGACCGTGAGTCGGAAACGCCGGGTATCATCTGTACCCTCCCATTCCAGCAGGGGACGCAGGGTATTTACCTTCACCCCTCCTATCGGCCGGACCAGAACCGGTCTGCCGGGCGGGGTCAAATCAACGAAGACGCTGAAAAAAGAATCGCACCATGGTCCCGGCGCACCATTATCACCTCGCACCCGCCAGTACCAGCGGCCTTCCTCCAGCCCGGGCTCCTGCGGAATCCAGCGGTTGGTACCAATACCGGTAACAATGTACTCTGGCGTCTGAAAATCATCATTGTCATCCAGCTGTATGTCATAACCAGACACCGGCGGGCCAAGCGCACTCCAAAAGAACTCCGGCCGGCGCTGCTGCGGAGCTTTGACCGTGTCTCCATCGGGCGGCGTTTGCAAAACAGGTGCCTCTGTCAGCACAGTTCGGAATGTCTGAATTCCCCCCGTATTCTCAGTCTCGCCGGCTGCATTTCTTGCCACTATCTTCCAGTAGTAGTCAGTATTCGGCAACAATTCCGGCGGCGAGTATGATTCTGCCGACGCGGTTGTCTTGAACTCCGGCGGGTTCTTTGTATCGAGGTATACATCATAACTCTCTGCCCTTTCAGCCCGCTGCCATTGCATAATGACAGCGAGCGGTACCCCCTTTGCCCCATCTGACGGATAGGAAAGCGAAAAGCCGCCCGGTTTTGCCAGCGTAGTAAAACTATAGACCTTTGCTGCCAACGTCCTCTGGCCGGGCACATCTTTGTCCTTGGCCGCCACGGTCCAGTAGTACTTCTGTCCCGGCAAAGCCGTATAGGTGTACTCCGGCACCGACACGTCTGCCACCGAATCCGGCTGGTCCGGATTTGTGCCAAAGAAAACAGTCCAACTGTTAGCTCCTGCGCCACCAGACCAGACAAGAGTACCACTGACAGGAACGCCCGTAGTATCATCTGGCGGGTAGAGCTGAACCGGAGCGCCCAGCCTTACATAGAAATCGCGTACCTCATTGCTCGCAGTGCGTTGACCATAGTCATCCTTGGCGGCTACGGTCCAGTAGTAGCGTCCGCCTGGAACCAAACCGGTGTACTGATAGGTGTTGTTCGTCACCGGCTCAATCGGAACTGACTCGGGCATGCTGTTCGTGCCCAGAAACACCGACCACTTGGTTGCTCCGCCACCTGCAGACCACAAAAGATTCCCCTCTGCAGGCACATTCTTTTCTCCTGCAGTCGGCAGAAGAAGATTCGGTGCGGCCAGCGCCACCCGGAAACTCCAGGTATCAGAAGAAGTCACACCTGTGCTGTTCTTCGCCAGAACAAACCAGTGGTAAAGCGCACCGTAGGTCAGTCCGGCATAGGAAAACGGCGAACCGGACACATTCCCCTGATAAAGTGATGGCGGGTAGTCCGTTCCCAAATAGACCCGAAAACTGTCAGCATTCGCTCCCCCGGTCCACGCCAGAGTTCCGGCTGGTGGGATGTTCCTGCTCCCATTGGCGGGAGAAAGAAGTGTCACTGCGCCAGGGGCAGAAACGTATTCATCCGCCCCGATGTCCGGCCCCTCTGGCGGATTACCGGTCTTACGCAAATGGCCGTCAATGTCTCTGGTAATGTCGGGCGCCAGCGAAACTCCCTTGCCGATACATAAGGACCCGGCCGCAAGATGCAGGTCCGGCACTCCCACAATGCCCGGGTCAACCGAAATGCTCGCACCATCATTGCCTGTCTGTTGCCAGTCGGTCAGCGTACGATAATCCGTGGTATTTATGCGCCCTACGTAGCCGGAAGGACAATACAGGTCATTGTGGTTGGACTCAACAAAAGAAGAACTGCTCTGCAGGTTATAGCAATAGGAAGAACCGGTTCCCTTGTTCCAGATTATATTGTTCTTGGCAGTAACATTTACTCCTTCGTAACAGAATATACCGTAACGGTAGTTACTGCTGGATGAGCCGACCAGAGTGTTATAATACAGCCCCGGATTCTCCTGGTAACGCACAGATATGGCTGTATCTGTAAAACCATACACAAAGTTGTTATAGATCTGATTCCGCTTTCCCCTTCCGGCTCCGGTATAGCTGAGCATCTGTATCCCGCAAGCGCCGGTTGTCATCAGTCTGTTTCCGATTACCGACACATCGTCGCAATAGTAGTAAACCCTGATGCCGGCGGTCGAATTCCCGTTCACCGTACACCCTTCAATCCGACAAGTGTCAGCATTCCTGAGGTATATTCCCGCGCCGCCGCCGGTCATCGTCACTTCACAATTCTCCACTACAGCGCGGACGACGTTGTTATCCAAATATACCCCGCCATTTGTAGAACTGCTGCTAATCTTGCAGTTTCTTACGCGGCTGCCAGCTCCAGTGCGCTGTTCCAGAAATACACCGCCAGACGTGCCGCCAGTAACCGTAACCTCTTCCACTGTAACATTCTTTGCTCTGCATTGCACACCGTAGGTGGAATTACCGGCAACTGTCCCCCGCCAGACCAGCCCATTATCCGCCCCGGCGGCAAAGTAAATACCGGCCGACCCGCCAGTCATAGTCACCGCCGTAGATTCAATTACGATACCCGCGGGCAACACATTTATGCCGTAACCAGTGGAAGAATTAATGACGCATCCACGAATTACGCAAGCTGTAGCGCTGCTGCTCGTTCCTATGCCCCCACTTCCACCTGTGCAGGAAACGATTGTGCTCTCCACTATGACGTCCGCGGCTCCTATGTGGAGTGAATAGTTGGACGTACCGCTTACATTGCAACCCCGCACCCGAGCGCCAGATGAGTTGTTGTAAATGTAAATCCCCTGATTTCCTCCGGTTTTCGTCACATACGTGCTTACCAGCTCAATGTTACGTGAATTGTTCAGTTCTATGCCATTAGAAGGCTGACCGGATACGGTACCAAAGATGGAGCACTGCCTGACTGTGCCGCCGTTGCAGTTCTCAAACAGAACGCCGTCAGCTGTCGCCTTGCCAATGCGCAAACCCTCAAGTATCACATTGTGCGTACCGCTTATTTTGAAGCCCTGCTGGGCATCACTGGCATCAATAAAAACAATCTCTCCAGGCTTGGGTCGGAAGGTTATAGAATAGGACCCTGAATTTGCGACATTGGTCAGGGTTACCTGACCGGTATACGTAGTTCCTCCTACCGCCTCAAATACGCAGGGACCAGATACGCCGTACAGATTCAGCGAATCTGCGGCTTCCCTAAAAGACCTGAACTTCTGGGCGTTGGGGTCAATGGTGTAGGTGCCCGCGTATTGAGCGATAGCCATTCCTGCCGCTAGCCCTGAAGCGATTAACCAAAAGAAAAGACGGTTGTGACGCATAAAAATCCTTTCAGAGACGGTCTACTCCCGAACACTACTGGCGAGATTATCTGCCAGCAAGGTAACGAGTCAAGACCCAAACAAAAAAGCGACATCGGCATCACTGCCCCATTCCCTCCCTACCTCCGCTGCAGAACCCCACACAGTCACACTTTTCGGTTGACAACCGCCATCTTCTCTTTAGAGTCAAACAGCTTCTTGATGTAATCGTAAGGCAAATCTCAAATGCGCGCCAACTTCTGGTTTGCTTTGGCCCTGTCAGCTGTAGCCGCCCTGGGCACAGCCGGGGGCTCCCTAGCTGGTATGCTGGTACGCCGACCTGGTCCCCGGTTCCTTGCTCTCAGCCTGGGGTTTTCGGCCGGGGTTATGATGTTCGTCTCCTTTGCCGAACTTCTCTCCACTAGTATTCAGGACATCGGCTTCCTGCCCGCAACAGGAGCATTCTTTGCCGGCATGCTGGTTATGTTCCTGCTAGATGCAGTAGTGCCCCATCAGTTCGTAACAGAGGGAACTTTTTCCTCCGGCCATACTGCAGATGCCTGCCCGGACTTACAGAATATCCATCCCGGCCGGCACCGGTACCGAGGTGGACGAAAACTGGACGAACCTGCCTCCCTGTATCGTATGGGTATGCTGGTAGCGCTGGGTATCGCACTCCACAACCTACCTGAAGGAATGGCCACTTTTGCCGGAGCTATCAAGAATCGCGGCTTGGGCATTGCCATCGCCGCGGCCATTGCCCTACATAACATCCCGGAAGGTATCGCTGTAGCCGTCCCTGTGTACTGTGCCACCGGTTCGCGGCGCAAGGCTTTCGGCTGGTCTTTTCTCGCCGGAGCAGCCGAACTGGCCGGAGCTGTAATCGCCGCGGCGGTTTTCCTGCCCTTTTTGACCACAACCTTTCTGGCTCTCACCCTATCCGCCGTGGCCGGTCTTATGGTATTCATCTCTCTTGACGAATTGATACCCGGCTCCTATGCATATGGCTACGAACACCTAAGCGTCCTTGGTGTAATCTCTGGTATGGTGCTTATGGCCGCAAGCATTCTCTTACTGAGCTGAGAAGGAAGGAATTGAAGAACAGGCTCTCTCTCTTAATCCCGCTGTCCGCCCTTGTCTTTCTGGCGACAGGGGGCGGAACAACTACCACCCGGGTCACAGCTGTGCACGACGGAGACACCTTCGAAACCAAAGAAGGCTGGCAGGTACGGATGCTGGGCATTGACGCACCTGAACTGTACCAGCCGGGAGGAGATATAGCCCGCGATATTCTCGGCGCGTATCTTCTGAACAAGACGGTAAAGTTGGAACCTGACCGGGAAGACGAAGACAGATATGGAAGACTGCTCCGTTACGTTTATGTAGGCGACACCCTTGTAAATGCGGAGATGGTCAGAAAAGGCTATGCCGCTTTTCAACCGTTTCAGGAAAGTCTTAAACTGGCAGACACGCTGGCAAAACTGGAAGAGACTGCCGCCCGTATCGGAAAAGGACTCTGGGCATTCAACGTCTTTACTCCCCGGTCGTTGAAATTGCTAAAGGAAAAACTGAAATCAAGCGGGACTGACTCTACTAACCTGCTCGTAATCCCTTACACCAAAGCTGACAGCTTTATCGGCCGGCTGGTAGCCGTAGAAGGAGTAGTAGTCAACACTTATCGTTCAAAGAAAATACTGATTCTCAACTTTCATCAGGACTACAAGCGGCACTTCAGTGCGGTGATATTTGCCACCGACCTGCCTCGATTTCCTCCCCACCCGGAAGACTTCTACAAAAAACGTCGCCTGCGCGTCACTGGCATTATTAAAGAATACAAAGGCGCACCCCAGATAGTGGTCAAGGACCCGGAGCAAATTCAAATACTGGAATAAGCAGTATTTCAGCCTAAAGATATGCCTATCTTAAGTATTCCTCCCGCACCAGCAGGAGTATTCCATGTCTAGCGAGCCAACCGTACACGGTTCCCGCAGCCAGAAATCGAAACAGAAAGGCATCATCCTGGTGCCACTTCTCATCATATGTGTTGTTATTCTCACAATAGCGTTTTTCCGAATTAGAAACCGCAAGCCCAGACCAATCTGCGGTCCGGAACTGCCCAATCCGGATTCTGTATGCTGGGCCGGACTGGCACTCGGCAAAAACGATGTTCTAGCTACAGCTCTCAATCGCTGGGGATTATCCCGCGAGTTCTACAACAAAGTAGAGGCGGCGCTGGCCCGCACAGACTTCAACTTCCGCAATATAAAAGAAGGAGACTCTGTTTCTCTTGAATACCGCGGCCTGCACCTGGCCAGTCTGACATATCATAAGAACTTGGTGACCGGATACAGAGTGACGATAGATTCTTCAGGACAGCTAACCGCCGAAAAGGTGGAGCGGCCGGTGGACACAGTAAGAACTGTGGTGCGCGGCAGCATAACCGGTTCGCTCTGGAACACGCTGATAGGAATGGGAGAAAAGCCGGCACTGGTGGTCAACTTCGCAGAAATTCTCAGCTATGAGGTAGACTTCCTGACTGAAGTACACGACGGAGATTCCTTTGAGATACTGGTCGACAAGTACTACGTTGATTCCATCTTCTACCGGGATGGTCTCATCCGAGCTGCACACTACAATGGCAAGGCAGGAAATTACTACGGGTTTCATTATCGCCTTCCCAACGGTCACTGGGACTACTATAACGAAAAAGGCCAGTCCCTGCGAAAAACTGTTCTTCGCTCCCCCCTGCAGTACGCCAAAGTCACTTCCTGTTTCGGAAACCGTTTCCATCCTATATTCCGGGTATATCGGCAGCACGCAGGAGTTGACTATGCCGCTCCTACCGGCACTCCAGTATCGGCAATTGCCGATGGCACTGTAACTATGGCCCACTGGCACGGCGGGTACGGACATCTAGTTGAAATCAAACATGCGGGCGGTCTTTCTTCGCGCTACGGACATCTGTCGCGCTACGGAACCGGTATAAAATCTGGTCGCCGGGTAAGACAGGGACAGACTATAGGCTATGTCGGCACCACTGGTATATCTACCGGCCCCCACCTGCACTTTGAAATCCGTCAGAATGGCAAACCGGTAAACCCTCTGAAAGTAATTCCTCCCCGGGCAGAGCCGGTGCCTCCCAGATATATGGACGACTTCAACCGGGTGAAAAATGAATATCTCGCTGCACTCAAACAGGCTGCTGGTCCGCTTGTGGCGGTAGCCGCCGACTCCAGTCCCTGAGCGTCTGTCAGATACTGTCAGGGAAGCACACCTGTCTGCCCAAGAACGGAAACCACCAGTATCACTGTGGTAGTTTCCGTCCCGCAAACCTTTTCCCTCAAATCTCCAATTCTAACTCACCGTAAAAAGTCCGTCCCGGAACCAGATAGTCTTTCATGACCTGGTATTGACGGTCAAAAAGATTCCTCACCCCAAATCGGAGAGCGACCCGCACCAGCCCCATACGAGGACTGACCGTCCCCCCCAGGTCCAGCAACAGAAAACCGGGCAGCGAGTCGGTGTTCGCCGCATTCGTATAGCGCCGACCTGTGTAGCGGACTCCCCCCAACAGCCGAACCGGGCCCCATCCCGCCCAACCGTGTAGACCCAGACTCAACCGCGGCCGGTAAAGCAGGTCTTTTCCAGCCGAACGAGCCAACATATAGGTACCCGTAGCTCTAGCCCCCCCGTAACGAAATTCTGTCTCCACCTCTGCCTCTACCCCCTTTATCGTAGCAGTATCCAGGTTAACAGGCATATAAACAAAGTTAGAATCTGGTTGCCATTGAATAAGGTCTGTCATATGCGAATACCAGCTACCCAGGCGGCAAGTTAGTATGGGTGCCAGCCGGACTGTGGATGTAAAGTCAATGCTTGTAGCCCACTCTGGTCGAAGTTCCGGGTTGCCTTTTGTCCACTGATCTGCCGGCCAATACATCTCATTGAAAGTAGGTTGTCGGAAGGACCGACCCAAAGAAGCATGCAGGTCCAACCAGGAAACAGGCGAACTAGCAAGTGAAAGCTTGGGACTTAAAACCAGGTGGCCGCTCCGAGCCAGAACCGTATCCCGCCCTTGTCCAGCGCTGGACAGGTCAAGTCTGGCCATAGGTCTTACTTCCAGCCAACCGACACCGAAGCTGGCCTCCAACCAACCGGCGCCTGTCAGTAGATACGGACTGCCTATGGCTGTACTGGCAAGGGCGTTGTGAATCAAATCCACCCCTCCCGCAATCACCAGCGGCTGGGAAATATGCACTACCTGCTTTCCTGATATGCCTGATACTGTGGTACGATGTGTGTCGTTACTCCAAGAAAAACTATCTGGATTCCAGTAGTGCCTCCCCAGACGGTGATGGAACAACTTGGTCTCCCACCAGGCCTTATCTGACATTCGCAATCTATGACTGAGATGAAGTACAGTACGAGAATCATTCAGTCGAGCACTATCCGAAGGCCAGGAAACAGGACCAGGAACGCCCCGGCGTGACACATTGTACTCTGCAAGAAGAGAAAAATCCCGCAGAAAACTGACCCGCGCCAGGATACCGGAGTTTGCCAGGTCGGAATTTACTCGTTCCCTTACCACTCCTCCTGTGTCCTGATAAGCAAAACGCGGTCCAGACCGGACCAAATTTCCCGCCAAGACATAGCCGAAACGGCTCCAACGGTTGGTGTGCAGAAACTGTGTATACCACCGTCCTAAAGAACCGACACCGGCAAGAATGCGTGCGGACAACGTATCTGCTTCAGGCGGAATAATATTGATCAGCCCACCAATGCTGTTGGCTCCGTACAAAGCCGAGCCCGCACCACGCACCACTTCCACGCGGCGTGCCAGCACCAGCGGCAAACTAGCAAACTCAACCAGATTGTCCTGCGCCAGATTCAATGGTACCCCATCAAAAAGAACCAAAGTCTGCTCCGCACTTGCCCCTCGCAGACTCACCGTGGCAAGGTTCGCATAGTCCCTGACCAGAGTTGAGGGAACAAAAGACAGAACCTCGGCAACGCTGGTGCGCCCCCGGGGAAGCAGTTCACCGCCTTCAATAACCGTGACCGGCCCTGAAAGGGATTGACGCACCGGAAGGCGATAAGCACTCACGGTAATACCCTCAAGACTTATCACTTCCGGCAAAAGATATACAGCTGTTTCTTTGCCGGCAACCAGCCGGACCTGTTGAGGAGCATAACCGACGCGGGAAACTGTAACGATGATCGTATCTCCTTCCGGTGGCAGGTTGAAACGGCCCGCGCTGTCGGCGTACACTAAGCGGCCGCGAGAAAACTCTATTACTGCATGGGAAACTGGCTGGCGGGTGTATAGGTCAAAAACCACACCAGAAAAAGAAAACCCCAGCTCCGTAAGCAGGGACAGAAACACGGGTATGAAGCTTTTCATCAGATTCTCCTTTCATCGCAGGTTGAATCTTCCATTTGTTCCGGGGCGGAAAGGTCTCCTGGCTTGCGCAATTGCCTGCCGCCTTCCCGGCTTATGCCAGTGGCCAAACAGAAAGGCGCTCAGGAAATCGAACTGCCGCAATTCCTGGCGCCCGCGCTCACAGTGGGCGTGACCGCAGCCGATTCTCACGGCTTTCCCTGGACCGGTGTCTACCGGTCACCGCTCTTAGGCGGTCTTCCTGCCCCTTCGGGTCCAATATACCAAGCCCGCAGCACCGGTCAAGTAGCATTTGACACAGGATAAGTTACGCAGGATAATCCGGACACGGAACCATTGCCAAGCGCAGAATCAAGACAGCTAGTTATCGACAGTGTCAGACACTACACCTTGCGGGACGCACCGGGCAACTTCCCTACTCCATTTGTTCTGCCTAGCTGTCACGCGTATCCGCCAGCAGCCCCGTGTCAGCATGATTGTTAAAGAACTGTGACAAAGCTTGCCAGCACATTTTCTCTTCTCTGTATAATTGCCTGGGCATTGCCTTACCACATTAACCAACCGATACCTACTTCACTTGCTCACGGCGAATACTGCTTAAACGGAAGATTCTGGGGGGAAGGTGGAATACTGTTCCACGCCGGTGTCGGTCTATTCGACCGACTCACTCTCGGCATTTCCTATGGCGGCAACAGACTTCTCGGCACGCAGGAACCAGAGCTCTACCCCTGGCCGGCAGTGTTAGCCAAAGGAGTCATTTTGATGGAACACGGCTATTTCCCCGACCTGGCCATAGGTTTTGAAAGCCAGGGGTACGGGCGGGTCATAAACAAAGAATACGAAGTATACCCCAGAGGCGCGTACCTGTGCTTGGGAAAAACTCTTTCGCCGACCAACACCTATGTACAACTCACCGGCAACTACTGGCGCAGATGCAGTGGTTCTCTCGCCATCAACCAAAGCCTGTTGAACGGTCTGGAAGCAATCCTGGAATATGACTTGGCACTGACCGACCGTCGGCCGGAACTGAACCGTCGAGGGTATCTGAACTTTGCCCTGGGTTGGACTTTCGCCGAGAAGTTGCGGCTTACCGCCAGCCTGCTTGACCTGCTGGGCAACCGGGCAGAAACCCGATTCAGTCGCATACTGGACCTTTCCTTCCGCAGTCACTTCTAACTTGGTCTTCTTATGCTGCATCCGGGTTTAATCAATACCCGCAAATACTACACAGCATTGACAGTCAAACGCTATCCGATAGGCTAGACCTGACACGGGTAACTATAGGAGAAGCAATGAACGTAAAAGAATTCTTGCGTAATCTGGACGAGTTCGCTCGTCTAGGCGAAGAAGACCTGGACCGTCTGGCCGGAGCAGCCAGAGTTCGTCAAGCCAAAGCAGGCACCCTTATTGACGTCCAGGGCCAGCCTGCAGAGAAGTTCTATATTCTTCAAAGCGGACGGTATGCCGTAATTCTGGACGTGGACATAGGAGTGGCCAGACGCAGCTATATGGTTACAACGCTGGGACCAGGACAGATGTTCGGCTGGTCGGCTATGGTAGGCAATCCTACTTACACCGCCAGCGGCAAAGCGCTCACCGATTGCACGGTACTTGAATTTGACGCCAAGGAACTCAACAATATGTTCGAAGACGACCCGCGCCTGGGATACGCGGTAATGAAGGGAGTAGCACGCACTATTGCTTCCCGTTTGCGACATATGCAGCTGCAGTTAGTCCAGCAATACGCCGCAACCGAATCCGAGGAATAGAAACCTCATATGCTCCGAAAGCCCCAGAATCTCAAGTCGGCTTCTCCGGGGTTTATTATCGCCATAGATGGCCCCGCAGGCTCGGGCAAGACCACTACCGCCCGGCTGTGTGCGCAACGACTGGGCTTTCGGCATCTGGATACAGGCGCAATGTATCGGGCCGTCACCATCAAACTCCTGAAAAGCGGATTCCTGAAGAACAAAGGGAAGGGAATAAATCAGCGGGGTCTGAAACAACTCCTGCGGCACACCAGCGTAGACCTTACTTGGGGGAAAGGACAGGTCAGAGTAAAGTTGGATGGCAAAGACGTAACAACAGAAATTCGCTCGCCAGAAGTCAGTTCCTTTGTATCCGAGGTTTCCGCGCTTCCCGCTGTACGCAGAAAGTTGGTAGCTGAACAACGCCGGCTAGCTCAGGGAAAGAATCTGGTCTGCGAAGGTCGCGACATAGGCAGTGTGGTATTCCCTCAAGCCGACCTCAAGATATTCTTGGACTGCGACCTGAAAGCCCGAGCAGCTCGCAGGTTGGCAGAATTGGCTGTCCCTACAAAGTTATCCCAGGCTAACCGCCTCCCATCTCCACATGGTCTACGGGCCGTACTGAGCAATCTGAGCAAACGGGATAGAATTGATTCCACCAGAAAAATGTCCCCTCTGCGCCGCGTAAAAGACGCCATACTCATAGACACTACCCATCTCACCATAGACGAACAGGTAGGCATAGTATGCGACCTGACTTACAGAAAACTGGCGGAGGCACATCAAATCAGATGAAATTGCGCTGGCGCATAGCTTGGCTGGCGACTTATCCGTTTGCCCGCTTGTTCCTGCATCTGCAAGTACTCGGACGAGATAGACTTTGCAAAGGAGCACAGATTATTGCCGCCAACCATGTATCAAATGCCGACCCACTGATTCTGGGATGGGCAGCAGCACGGGAACTTCATTTCCTGGCCAAGGCCGAATTGTTTCAGGCCTCCCGCTTTTTTTCCTGGCTTATTCGCTCTTGGAATGCCTGGCCGGTACGCAGAGGCATGGCCGACCCTGCAGCTCTGAAACACTGCGAACAGATATTGCGAAGCGGAAACACGCTTGTTCTTTTCCCCGAAGGATCCCGGAGTCCCACCGGAGAAATCCGGCCCTTCAAGCCTGGAGTAGGTATGCTGGCCCTGAAAACGGGTGTGCCTGTTGTGCCTGCTCTTATATCCGGACTGGAGCACTCCTGGGTTTCCTATCTCGCTGACAAGGACTTCGTGCGCAAAGGATTCCGCCGTCGGCCCCATGGATGTTCCCCTATAAGGGTTTTCTTCGATGAACCGCTGCACCCGGAAACAATCCGCAACGCCCTTGCTCTCCAATCTGATGTCCGCAGCGACAGACAAATAAAAGGGCATTCAATTCCCTACGACCGCACCGCCTACGAAACATTGACTCAGCAGGTGGAAAGCAGAATCCGAAACATGACCGCCAAACTGAAAGCCCAAAACGGTATGGCGGATATATCCTGCTCTCCCTGCAAACACAAGACAGCCGAATGACCAGCCGTAAAGGACGAGCCCGACAGCCGCGAGTCATCGTGGCCCGACCCACCGGTTTCTGCTTCGGGGTAGAACGGGCAATCAGACTGGCAAAACAGGGAAAAGAACGTTATGGCCGTGTATGCACACTGGGCGAACTAGTGCACAATCCCCAAGTCCTGGCGGAGCTGGAAAGAGAGGGTATACACGCGGTCCGAAAACCCGAAGATGCTGAAGGTAGCGCACTGGTCATCAGAGCCCACGGTTGCCCTCCGGCTATCCTAAAACGATGTGAACGTCTGCAGTTACGCCTGATCGACGCCACCTGCCCCTATGTCAGAAAAGTGCAGAATGTAGTCCGCGACCTGCGCCAGGATGGTTACGCTGTCGTGGTCGTGGGCGAACGGAACCATCCGGAGGTCCGCGCCATACTGGGTCACGGTGGAAACAAGGCTCGGGTCTATTCGCCCCGCATGCGGCGCCTACCTGGCCGCAAAGTAGGCGTAGTTTGTCAGACTACCCTTTCCAGAAGACAGCTGGAAGAAGCTGTTGCCAATCTCGGTCGCTTACGCTATACTGAACTCCGTTTCTTCGACACCATCTGCGGGGAGGTAATTTCCCGCCAGGGTGCAGCGGAACGCGTAGCCCGCGAAACAGACCTGGTTATAGTCGTGGGCGGTCGCAATAGCGCCAATACCTCGCGTCTGGCAGACATTGTCCGGGCGGCAGGCACACAGATGGTTTTCGTAGAAAACGCCCAGGAGCTGATGACTGACATACTACGAGGTGTAACCAGAATTGGCGTTGTAGGTGGTTCCAGCACACCCGCTTGGGTGGTAGAGGAAGTGGTAAGATTTATTCATAATTCCGGTACTGTCCTGAAGGACAGACCGTATAAGGAGGACCGTAGTAATGACTGACGAAAAACAAACCGCGGCACAGCCCGAAGATAACGCCGCACCTGCTGCATCTGAGGCAGGCACCGACAACGGATTGCCTAAGTCTGAGCATGAGCATCAGGCTGATACTCCGGTGGTAACTCCAGATTCTGAACCGACCGCGACCCCGGATGAAAGCCTGGCAGTGCCGCCCCAACCCGGCACGCGACCAGACATAGAAACACGACCTAAAACGGCAGGAAAGACGATGGCCGACATTTACGATTCGTCTTTTCCCTCTTTGCGGGTAGGCGAGATCGTAACCGGCCGCGTCATAAAAAAACTGCCCAATGCGGTACTAGTTGATCTGGGTCTCAAAGCCGAGGGCATTCTCCCCCTCGAGGAATTCCGTAATCCCGACGAAGTTTACGAAGGTCAGGAAATCAAAGTCTGCCTTGACGCACTGGAAGACGCCGAAGGCTTCCCCGCTATTTCAAAACGCAAAGCCGACTTTCAACTGGCTTGGGAGCAGATAAAGCAAAAATCGGAAAGCGCGGAAGGTGTTACTGCCACCGTAGTCAAACGGGTCAAAGGCGGACTGGCGGTGGAGATAATGGGGCTGGATGCATTCTTGCCTGGTTCCCAGGTGGACCTGCGGCCTGTTCCGAACCTGGATGTATTCTTGGGCAAGCAGATAGAAGTCAAAATCATCTCCGTAAACTGGTTCAAAAAGAATATCGTCGTATCGCGCCGGGTGCTGTTGGAAGAACGTCAGGAACAGGCAAGACGCGAGCTGTTCTCCCGCCTAACAGTTGGCGACGTAGTCACAGGAACTGTAAAAACCATCACCGATTTCGGCGCCTTCGTTGACATCGGTGGCGTTGATGCACTCCTGCATATCTCCGACCTTGCTTGGAACAAGGTAATCCATCCCAAAGAAGTAGTGAATGTGGGCGACGAACTGAAGGTTAAAGTGCTTTCCGCAGACCCGGGAAGCGGACGTATAACCGTCGGCTTGAAACAGATGACTCCGCATCCTTGGGAGAGAGTCGAAGAGAAGTATCCCATCGGGGCAAGGATAAAGGGAAGAGTGACAACGCTCGCCGAATATGGAGCCTTTGTGGAATTGGAAAAGGGCATCGAGGGGCTGATTCATATATCCGAAATGTCCTGGACGAAATCGCTCCAACATCCTTCCCAGATACTTTCTGTAGATCAGGAAGTGGAGGCGGTAGTTCTGAACATAGACAAAGAGAATCGACGTATCTCCCTTGGCCTCAAACAGACTATGCCTGACCCCTGGTCTCTGATAGACGAAAAATACCACGTTGGACAACGCGTAGTCGGCAAGGTGACGGCCTTGAAAGACTTTGGGGCATTTGTAGAAATTGAAGAAGGTATCGAAGGTCTCATACACAATGCCGATATATCCTGGACTAAGCGCATAAAGCATCCTCGCGAAGAACTGAAACGCGGCCAAACAGTGGAAACTATCATCCTCGGCATCGACAAGGAAAACCGCAGAATAACGCTCGGACTGAAGCAAACCCAGGAAGACCCGTTCTACAGAATCAGCAAGGAACTTAAGGAAGGCGACGTCGTTTGTGCCCGCATCGTGGACATTCCCAAACCTGGACTGGTAGTCAGCCTGCAATACGGCATAGAAGGCTTTGTGCCAGCCAGCCAACTTCTGCGGGAAGGGAAGAAAATCAAGGAAACTTATCAAATAGGCGAAGAACTGGAACTCAAGATAATAAAGATTGACCTGAATTGCCGTCGCATCACCCTGTCTGAGCGCGCCCTCCATGAACAGGTAGAAACCCAGGAAGATACCGAGTACGACGTCCAACAGGAAGAAGAACCCACAGACAGATTTACGCTTGAAGACCACATACGCCATATGGAAGACGAAGAACAGTCAGATTTCTAGATGTCCATCACAGCTTCCGGCCGACCAATTCGCAGGGCGGCGGTCATAACCATCGGCTGTAGACTCAACCAGGCCGAAAGCGACATACTGCGAGGTCGTCTGCGCCATGCCGGTTGGCTTCTGGCTAACAACCCGGCCGAATCTGAAGTCTGCTACATCAACACATGCACTGTCACGGCTGCAGCCGACCGCTCTTCTCTGCAGATGATACACCGCATATGCCGACGGGAACCCAAACCTCAAGTGGTTGTGCTAGGCTGTCTGGCAGAAAGAGTTCCGGAAAAGTTACGTTCCCTCCCGGGCGTAGATGAGGTGTGGAGCCAGCGGCAAAAACAGAACGAATTGGCTGGCTTTCATCCTTTTCCCGCGCGCAGCCGTGCCCTCCTCAAAGTGCAGGATGGTTGTGATAGAAAATGTTCCTACTGCGTTGTGGCGGGACTGAGAGGTCAACCGCTTTCAATAGAAAGCCAAGAAATACTCGCCCGACTTGATCAACTGCTGGACGAAGGATTCTGTGAAATCGTACTGACGGGCCTGAATCTGGGTCTGTACCGCGACAGTTCCGGAGCCGACCTCGCCGGTCTTCTCCGAACTGTATGCAAACATCTGGACAAAAGGAGGAGCCCGGCCAGAATCAGACTTGGCTCTCTTGAACCGGATACCATGACAGAAGAGCTGATACACACCTGTGGAGAACCGCGCATCGCTCCCCATTTTCATCTGGCCCTGCAGTCTGGTGACGACCGTGTCCTGGCAGCTGCCGGTCGCCGCTACCGTTGCGAGCATGTCCGCAAACTGGTGAAATCTCTGTACAAAGTCCGCCCGGATGCCAACCTCGGTCTGGACGTAATCGCCGGGCTGCCGCAAGAAGACGACGCGGCCTTTGCCCGAACGGTAGAATTCCTACAAGAATTGGCCCCCGGCTACCTGCATGTTTTCTCCTTTTCTCCTCGCCCGGGAACACCGGCAGCCCTGCGAAACGACATCGCGCCAGCAGGGGAAAAGAAAGAGCGAGTCCGCCTCCTGCGTCAGATAAGCGCAGAATTCAGGAAAGCCTACCAGGCTCGTTTCATCGGTAAGATACGTAGCGCAGTGGTCGAATCCCGCACCAGTGCGCTCAGCGATAATTATCTGAAACTAACTCTGACCGGATTCTGCGCCGAACGAAAAAGCCTGATAGAGGTTCTGCTCTGCGCAGAACAGGGCCGCTTGATAGGACGACAGGCCAAGCCGGACACAAGCCACAAGGAGGTTGCGTGAATCGCCGTCAACTGCTCCTCTGCCTGACCTTGGCTCTCACTGCCTGGGCAGCAGCCAAAGAATACAAAATAGGCTACATTGACTCAGAGGCTATAATCTCCCGCTACCAGGGTGCGATAGAAGCAAAGAAAGAGCTGGAGGCCGAAATCGAAAAATTCCGCCTTCAGGCAGAGTCTTTACGCACCGACTACGAAAAAGCTCTGGAAGAGTACAAGTCGCAGGAACTCACCCTCTCTGAAGAAGGCAAACGGGCTAAACAAGCAGACCTGGAACAGCGCAAGAAACGTTACGATGCGTTTCTGGAACAGGTTTATCGCGAAGGCGGCAAGATAGACCAGAAAAACAAGGAATTGATCGCTCCAATTGTGGAACGTATCAATGCCACCGTCAATAAACTGGCCGCGGAAGAAGGGTATGCTCTGGTCCTGGATGCATCAAAGTCGGAAATAGTTTATGCCCAACCTGGACTGGACCTGACCGAGCTGGTAATAGCCGAACTGAATCGGGAATACGCCCCTACCACACAGACAGCAAAACGCAAGGCAGTCTATGTAATCACATTCCCCTACGAAACCAACGACGAAGCTAGGCAGGACAGAATCGGCTATCAGGTAAGGCAGTTTTGTTATGAGCTGGTCCGCGCCCAGCCCAACACCGATGTCCTGGGACTGGTGAAAGTGGACGAAATCGTACAGAGCCGGGGTTTTTCCGGTCGACTGCTGAACCAGCAGGAAGCAGTGGAAATCGGTCGAGCTCTGGATGCCAACTTCGTTTTCTTCGGCCAGTGTTCCAAGCAGGACCGCAAAATATCGTTTTCTCTCTCCCTGGTAGATGCAAAACTGGGCACGTTCGTAAGAACCGAAACAGGCGAAACAAACCGGATAGAGGATTTGCGAGAGCAGGTGGCGAGAGTGGTCCAGATTCTCATGACCAGTGCCAGTAACCAGTAGCTCGTACCATGCACGAAGGTAAAACCCAAATAATGAATCGGGAAGAAATCAAACAGTTTCTGCCCCATCGCGAGCCATTTCTTTTCGTCGATGCGGTTACGCGGTTAGAACCTAACAGCATAGAGGCATATCGTGACTGGCACCCCGAAGAATTCTTTTTTGCAGGACATTTTCCCGGCAATCCAGTGCTTCCCGGCGTACTGATGGTCGAAGCCATAGCCCAGACCGGTATCCTGCTTGTGCTTCTGCAACACGAAGAACGCAGAGGAAGAAATACCCTTTTCGCTGCTATCGAAAAGGTACGTTTCCGGCGCATAGTCAGACCGGGCGAACGTCTGCTTCTGACCGCAGAGCTGCTGGGCGGCAAGGCAGGCGTATACAAAATTCATGGCACTGCTGCAGTCAACACCGAACTTGCCTGTGAAGCAACCGTGACCGGAGCATTGCGAGACTGACCCATATCTGATTCAGCACGCCTTGAACTACGCTCAGGCACTAGAATTCCTCGAACAACTTGTCAACTACGAAAAAAAGCCCGCTCCCAGGACAGAATTCAAACTGGAGAATATCCGCCAGCTGCTGCACTCTGCCGGCGACCCTCAGAAGAAACTTAAGAATGTGGTGCTCGTCGCTGGAACCAAGGGCAAGGGGTCAGTCTGTTACATGCTGGAGGCGGCTCTGCGAGGATGCGGATTGCACACCGGCCTTTTCGTCTCGCCTCACGTACTCACCGTGCGGGAAAGAATACAACTGGCCGGCAGTCCTATCTCCCCGCAACAATTTGCTTCCTTAGTGGAACATTTTCGCCCTTTGGTCAAGCAGACCAGCGTGAGCTACTTTGAACTGACCACAGCCATGGCTTTTGAGCTATTTGCGCAGACGCAACCTGATTATACCATTCTGGAAGTTGGACTCGGCGGCAGACTGGACGCCACCAATGTGTCTGAACCGGACGTATCGGTAATAACGCGCATCGGACTGGACCACGTGCAGGTACTGGGTAACTCCATCCGCAAAATCGCCCGGGAAAAAGCTGGGATTATGAGAGCACAGAAACCAGCTATCATCGCCGCCCAGGCACCTGCCGCTGCTCAGGAACTTCGTCTCTGCGCGCGCAAAGTCGGCTCCGAAATCATCACCGCAACCGAACAGGTCCGCATCTGGGATGTTGAACCCGAAGGCAATGGCATCAGTTTTTCCCTGCTGTCACCCCTGGGAGCCTGTCGCCTGACGCTGCCGCTACTAGGAAAGCACCAGGTGGAAAACTGTGCAACCGTACTGGCTACACTGGCAACCCTGGCTCGCGGCGACAAACGTATCAAGTTGGAAGGAGTGGTGGCCGGCCTAACCAAAGTGCAGATTCCTGCTCGTTGCCAGATAGTCCAACAGGAACCCACTATGATAGTTGACTCCTGCCACAATCCTGATTCCGGCCGCGCTCTGGCAGAAGTCATAGCCTCCTACTTCCGTCGCAAAGTCATCTTAGTCTTCGGCTCCCTGCGCGGCAAGCTGGTAACAAAAACCGTCGCCCCTCTCGCTCCTTGGACCGAACAGGCGGTACTGGTGCAACCCTGCTCCCCCCGGGCAGAGCAATTGTCTGTTCTCAAACAGGTATTCAGCCGCCTGGGCATTAAACATGTGACTGCTCCGGCCATCCCCCTTGCGCTTGAAACCGCCGAGTCGCTCTCCCAGGGAGAAATACCGATTGTGGTGGCTGGTTCCTTTTACCTTGCCGGTGAAGTGCTGTCTGCACTAGGACATTCTCCACCCGAATGACACCCCTACAAATACGTCGAACTGATTCCCTGACTTATGCTGATATATCAAGATATTGCAACCTGGCTGCTCCTGCTTATTATTTAGCCCCATGACTGACCAAACTGATTCCCGCGGCCCCTTGCCACCGTTTCGCGGCTGGCAACCGCACCTCCGCACCAATCCGCCTAATCCCCTCCGACCGCTCCTGCTTGCTGGCGCTGTTATTCTGGTTGTTACTGCCCTTGTAGTTCTCTTCGTTCTGCTTGCCCTCCCCCGGCCTGTGCCGAAAAAACCTGTACCCGAGGCACAACCGGTGACAGCCGAATCTTCCCGCAGCTTTGCCGTGGCGCCGGGAGAAGTAATGCCCCAGCTGCTACGTCGTGCCGGACTGCTCGAACCCGCTGCTGGCCATATTATTCAGGCTCTACAACTCGCCGATTTCAACTTCCGCCGCATGAAGCCCGGTGATTCGCTTGTTCTGTTCTTCCGCAACGATACGCTCTTCCGCGTACACTACCGGCAGGGCTACGAAAAGATTTACCGAATAGACCTGGACTCTGCCGGCTACCGCGTCTCAATACCTCTACGCTTCATCACCACCGTTCAAGACACTCTGCTCGGAGCAATCAAATCCAGTCTTTATGAGTCAATGACAGCCTTGGGCGAACGACCGGCCCTGGTCGCAGATTATACGGACATATTCGGGTGGGAACTTGACTTCTTCTCCGAAGTCCAGGAAGGCGATTCCTTTGCCATACTCTTTGAGCGCCGTCTGGCAGACTCCGCTTTTGTAGGCTACGGTCCCATTCTTGCTGCCCGCTACAAAGGCCAGGTGGGCGACCTTTGGGGATTCCGCTTCACTGATCCGGAAGGCCGCACCGACTATTACAACCCTGAGGGCCAATGTCTGCGCAAGACATCCCTCAAATCTCCGCTGCAGTTTTCCCGCATCAGCTCGTTTTTCGGGCGTCGTTTCCACCCTATCCGTCGCATCCCGGCCCAACACCAGGGTATAGATTACGCAGCACCCAAAGGTACCCCTGTCAGCTGCGTAGCCGATGGCCGCATCAGCTCTGTTGGCTGGTCCGGCGGCTACGGCCGGCTGGTAGTAGTCACCCACGCCGGTGGGTTTGAAACCCGCTACGGACATCTATCCGGATTTGCTAAAGGTGTAAAAGCAGGTGCATCGGTAAAACAAGGACAACTAATCGGCTATGTAGGCTCTACCGGCATGTCCACAGGTCCACACCTGCACTACGAAGTCAGAAAATCCGGTTCTCCGGTAAATCCTCTACGTCTGGACCCGCCACGCCACGAGCCGGTGAAACCTGCCTTCTTCAATTCTTTCCGCGCTGTGGTCGACTCACTCCGTCCTGCCCTGACCCTGTCCGTGCCGCCGCCACCACCAGACCCAACACCTCACTAGCCCCACCTGCAAGCAGACACTTCCCGGCTGCGTTCAGCGTGGCCCCGGTTGTCATCACATCATCTACCAGCACTATTCTTTTCCCTTGCACCTCTGCGCCAGGCTGCAGACAAAACGCTCGCTCCACATTCTGGCGCCGGGCTTCATCATCCGCCAGCCCTGTCTGGCTCCTTGTGTTCCTCACCCGACGTAAAAACTCCGCCACAGGCTTACCCATATGCTGGCCCACCTCCCGCGCCAGAAGCCACGATTGATTGTAACCCCGCTCCCGTCTCCGCGCCGGATGCAGGGGAATCGGACATAGGATATCGACGCGCGCCAGTTCTGTGTCCTGCTCAGCCAGCGCTGCCAGTGCTTCTCCCAGAGGTCGGGCCAGAACTGTCTTCTCGCCATACTTAAGCTCATGTACCAGATGCAAAAACGGAACCTCATAACATCCCAGGGCCCGCACCCGGGAAACGCAAAAGTCCACCTGACAACGACCACAACCCTCAGAAGCGTCAACACAGGGTCGGCCACACCCTGGGCATACATCCAGCTCACTTGTCAGCAGAAGCAGCCGGCAATGGTCACAGAGCAGTCCCTCCTCTATCTCCTCCTCACAACCGAAACACACCCGTGGAAACAGAAAATCCGCCAGCGACCGTACCAGAAAGCGGCAGGGATTCAGGACGTGAGAATGCAACCGGAAAGAGAAGCGCAAAAACGCCAGCTGGTCAGGAACCTATTGTTTCAACGCATTCTGCCCTCTGATTTGGGCTTGTTTCCCGCTCGCCCCCTGCGCAGACACACGACAAGCATAACCACACCCACAGCGGTCAACCCCAGGGCTACTACCTGATTGCCCCAAAAATTAGACGAATTCTCGTAGTACCGCACAAAGTCAATCCCGAACCGGAATACCGAGTACAGAATGAGTATGGTGGCAAATAACACCCCGTCCTTCAGCCGACGCCGTTCCAGCCACAGGGCAATGGCAAATAAAATAAACCCGGCTGCAGAGGAATAAAGCTGGGTTGGATGTATGTGCTGGGACGGAAAGGTGTATCCCGCGGGCGAATCTGGCGGAAACACAATGCCCGTCGGACACGCAGTCGGCTTGCCAAAGCAGCAACCATTCAGAAAACATCCTATTCTCGTGAACCCCTCACCCAGCACGATGGCAGGCGCGATGGCGTCCATCATCTTCAGAAGCGGGAGCTTCTTTGCCCACACGTACACCAGTCCGGCGATAATACCGCCAAGGAATCCGCCATAGAACATCAATCCGGCCAGCCCGCCCCGCCAGAAAGCGATGATGCCGATCAGGTCATCCTTGAACTCCTCCCAGTGGAACGCCACGTAGAACAACCGGGAACCCAGCACGACAGCCACCAGAATCCACAGCGCCAGGTCGGTGATGTACTGGGCCGGCACACCGAATCGCCTGGCCCTGCGTTCCACCAGCCAGATGCCCACAAGGAACGAAATGAACAGCATCAAGCCGTAGGAATAGATATGAATGTCGCCGAGTTTCAGAATAGTGGGAAACACGCCTCTATGCTAGAACCGAATCGCTCACTGTCAAGAAAATCGGCAGTTGAGCGTTTTTCCAGAAATACACCGTGGTTATAGGCCCGCAGCCTCTTCAGCAGAGCGTCCTGCCGCTGATCAGCGGGCAAGTACTATCTTCTGCACCGAGCCTGACTTCTGCCCGGCCGGCACAAGAAAGTACACACCCGCAGACCTGTTACCCAGGGTGAACGTCTCCTGGCCGGCAGGAACGAAAAACATCAGAATTGAGCTAACGCTATTCCGACTCGTCTGGTACCAGACGGACCTCCAAGCCGGCTTCGGCGAGGAGCTGGCGGCTCAACTGGTCTGGGTAGAACTCAGCCACCACAAACTCCCTGATGCCCGCATTCACCAGCATCTTGGCACAGGTGATACACGGCTCGTGCGTACAGTACAGCGTAGCGCCAGACACGTTTATTCCGAAAGAAGCCGCCTGCACCAGAGCGTTCTGCTCTGCATGAATACCGCGGCATATCTCAATGCGCTCGCCTGGCGGGATGCCCCTCTGTTCCCGCAGACAACCAAGTTCAAAACAGTGTGCCAATCCGTGTGGCACGCCGTTGTAACCGGTACAGAGTATCCGCTTATCCCGCACCAACACCGCCCCTACTTGTCTCCTTAAACAAGTGGAACGCTCGCTCACCAGCCGGCAGATGTCCATAAAATAGCGGTCCCAGGATTTACGCTTCACCTTGCTTGCGTCAGTCACCTAACTCAAGTCCTGTCACTGTGCTGCACCTGTATCCCTTCCTACGTCTCAACGCGTCTTGACAGCTTTCTGGGCAACCACCCTGCCTTCCGCTACAAACCTGACCCAGTACACTCCAGGCGCCAGTCTGCGTCCATACTCGTCATTTCCATCCCAAGCAAGGTTGTGCCTTCCCGCTTCGCTTCGGCCCGCAAACAGAGTCCTCACCCTGCGTCCCGCTCCGTCATAGACAGCCAATTCCACATTCTCCGCCTGCGCCAGGCCGTAGGAGAACTGCGCCCGCTCGACAAAAGGATTGGAATGCACCAAAAGTTCGGGACAAGAAACTGTATGCCCCTGTTCTAATTCTGCCAATCCGACCGGTCCGTCGGTCGTATATTTTATTGCCCGCCGGGGCCCCAGAGGCCAGCAGCCATTGTTGTAGCTGTTGTCCAGCAGGCATTGAATACCTATGGTTCTGGTCTGGTCCTGTATGCCCACAGTGCTGGCGGTAAAGCCGTTGGCAGTCATATACTGCGCCACTATCACATTATTGCCAGAACCGGAGGCAAGGGTGGTATCGTAGATGATTACCTGGAATTTATCCCGTACCGACACCTGATCATAGTAGGCCACACTGTCGTATTCTACTATGAAGCGTTTGTTTGGTTCATCGTAGTAGTAATACACATGACCGGATCCCCCATAACCTGGATAAAGGTCATCCCAGTTCAGACAGATAGCTCCGGGCGGCGCCTGCGGACTGGGCAGGCCAGTGTTGGAAAAGTGGGAAGTAGTATAGGTGCCCGGCACAATCCAGCCATCGGCCGAAACAGAAATCTGTGTATAGCGCTGACCGTAGTACTTGAACGGACCAAACCCTGCAGGCAAAGCCACCGGGACTACGGCATCATTGTTGGCAAAGGAAATCCTGGTGCCCACGCCCTTTATCTCTACCCAAGAATACTGCGGACAGACAGGGAAAATGGTATCCAGGTCATCATACGCCCAATACAGCGCCGGTTCTCGCGGCCCGTCCGGAATCGGGTCGATACGGCGCAGAGAACCGACAGAGAGTGAAAACTTCAGGCTGTCCGTATAGCCGGTGGCATAAAGATACAGAGTGAAGTTGCTCTCATGTCCTCTCGGTGTCCCCGGCGTGGCAAAAACGCCAAACCGGTCGAGCCTGTTAGACCCGATCGAATCCGGCTTCACGTCTCCGAACCAACCCAGAGAATCTGTGATAACCACAAAAGCATCCGCTGTCTTCAGAATGCCGAAAAGACCCTGCAGCTCGGCCCGGCCTGCATTCCTCAGCTTCACCACCAGCTCCGCGCTTTCTCCTGGATCCAGCTTGCCATCTCCATTGCCCCGGGGCGGTGAATCAATCACCGTATTATCTACATACACGGCCTCGGGCACATTTACAGCCAGCACCTCAATCGCATCTATGTCAAAACCGCCTGTGCCCACATTGTCGTCCACGATGCGGACGAACCTAGCCGTCTGCAGCCTCGCTGCCTCCAGATCATAACTTTTCGTGCCGGTACCCGAACCTACGAGGGTCCACGGCCCGTTCCAATTGTTAGATGCATACACCAGGCACGACTCCGGGTCGGTATCATCCTCCACCACGGTGAAATCCGGACCCGGGATGTTCACTATCGGTGTTCTGCGCCCCATATCAAAACTGGCCCAGCCGCCGCGGTCCAAAGAAAACCGGCGGCCATCGCGCTTGCGCAGAGCCCACCAGTGACTGGTAGGATTGGTATTGCTCAGCATATTGGTGAGGCATTGAAAAGCGCACACAGGCTCGCTGGCGCTGCGGGTAAGATACACCTCCAGAAAGGCAAAGCTGTCCCGAGGCACAACCACACCGCTCACTGTCTTGGGCTGATACCCGTTTGCAGTCACGGTCACCGTGTAGGTACCCGGGTGCAGGTACTTGGCAAAGAATCCCAGGGTATCGGAGTAAACAAACCAGTCAGGCGGGGTCACGCTTACCAGAGCCTCTATCGGCCCGCCTGTCTGACTATCGCGCACCATACCCCGGACGCCCCAACCTGCCCGCTCTATCATTTCCTTCATCGCAGTCCAGTTCTTACGGTTTATCGTATCAATCTCGCCGATAGGACTGGGCTGGCCGTTGCACACCTCTACTGCGTAGCCCATTGCTCCCAGCGCTCCGTAGTACCAGTCGGTAGAGCCGCCGTTCACCGAGTACAGCACCCGCGAAATCTGCCCTGACTGGTAGTAGCATATCTGACCGTAACGGTCCATCTCGTACTTATAGGTAACCGAATCCCTCGTGGCAAAGGTGGTATAGCCCCAGGGCCACATTGCCTTGGTCGTCCCGGTATGAAACTGCGTCCAAGCCACCATGGGATTATCCCGTCCCAGAAAATACAACGCCTGCACTTCAGTTTCAGAAAACACGCTGGGCCCGCCGCCGTTCCAGGAATAACCGTAGTTGCGATTCAAATCCACTCCCCGGGCATTGGTGCGACTGCGCGACACCAGACCATCCGGATTCACAAAGGGTATGAGCCATATTTCCCGCGTATTCACCCAGCGGGTAATATCCGGGTCTGTGCCATACCTGGTGACAAGCTGTAACAAGGCGTGGTGCAGAATCTCGGTGCCGTTGTTCTCGTTCCCGTGTATCGTGGCATCAAAAAACACCCGGGGTTCTGGCTCCAGCGAGTTGGGATTGTCGGATATTTTCATGGCGATAAGCCGCCTGCCTCCGGCCGAAACACCGATGGTATCCAGCCGGCAGATATGCGGATAGCTGCGACAGATGATAGGCCAGGTGTCCATTATCTGCTGATAGGTATGGAAGAATGCATTCAGCTCCGCGGCTCTGGCCCGCACATCCGGCACCAGCACCTCCAGACGATACCCCTTGGCCAGAAGACCCCGATAGGAACTCTCGCTCATACCACAGGTGAAGTATTCCGGAGTCACATCGTAGAACTCCAGGACCTGCTCTGCCAATGCCGGTATTTCCGCCGGCGAAACAAACACCTTCACTGTCATCTCTTTCTCCTCTGGCCGCGCCATCGCCGCCAGAGACAGAGTCAGCAAAACTATTATCCAACGATGCACGCTTCCTCCCTTATTGTCGCAAGCATGGAAACGCTACGGACGCAGAACAAACCTCTTGCCCTGCCAAGCTATTACTTGCGGTCTTCACTTTGTCCTGCCCTCAACCCAGACCACCTTCGGGCTAGACCATTCACTGATATGCTCCAGACTGTCCTTTGCCCTGGCCCTGACCTCAAATACCCCGGGCCGCAAAAACACATACAGTATCTTGACGATACTGTCAGGCAATACAAACCTGCTCCACTCTGTAAGTACCTCGCCAAAACAGAACTGCACCGCCACCCTTTCCTGCAGGGGATGACCGGCCCGGGTGATGAATTGCACCGTATCTCCCACCATAGCTGTATCTGGTCCTACAGGTCGCCGGGGAACTAAAGGTCCGTAATCCCTGATACTCACCTGGATACTGTCTGACCAGCCTGTCTCTTGCCGTCTGTCCTTTGCCCGACAGCTTACTTGGAAGACACCTGTGTCGGCGTACCGGTGAATCTCGCTATACTCTGTGCCTGCAGCCATCCAGCCAGACCACTCTCCCTGGCTGCCATCGCCCCAACGAAACTGATAACTCACCGAGTCACCCTCCTGGTCTGCAGCCAGACAAGAAAACCGCAAGTCTGCATTAGGTCTGCCCATTTGCGGACCAAACAACAAAGGCGTGTAAGGCGGTTCGTTGGCGCATCCGCCCAGGATTAGCGCCGCCAGAGCAACCAGTTGCCGCACTCTTTCAGACTACGCCAGCCTTGACCGCATGTCAACCGTCTTCTTGTTCAAGGGCCGGCCCTGACACTTTGCCTCGTCTGTCTGGCCAGCCACCGACACGCCTCCAGCACTTCGGTCCTCGGCCCGTTGGTATGCTCGCCCTCAGTCACCACCAGCTTTGTCACCACGCCATACTCGCCCAGTAAACGCGCCATCGTCTCATTATCCACCCTATTCCAGTCCGCAACCCGGGTAATCAGATACGCAAAGTGCTTGGTCAGAGTCTCCTTTTCAGCCAGCTCCAGGGCGCCGGCATGCGCGCAGGTAGTGATGACCCCCCGGAACATTTCCGGATGCAGAAACATAGCCGCCAGAGCCTGCACTCCCTGACCAGAATACCCGCAAACAAACAACCATTCCGGGTCAACAGGAAAGTTATGCAAGAGTTTGCCCGCGGTGCGGACAATATCGGCGTCATTGCGCATCATATCTCGGTGATTTCTTGTCGCGTGACACGAAGCCACAATCCAGCCCAGCGAATCACCCACCAGACGGAAAGAATCAAGGTCCTCCGCTCTGGCGCCGTCACAATGCAACACCAAGAGCGCCGGAAATTTTGTCCGCGGGTCGCTCGCCACTTTCTCCCCCACCGCCCGCGGCACATAGAAACAGTCCGAATCCGCATCGCAGACAAAACCAGCTATGACCGGAATAGAGCTGTCCGCTGCGGTCTGCTCACCAGCCATACGAGAAGCCGCCGACCTGCGGCCGACATTATGCGCGGCCTCCGCATCGGTCTTTCCTGTCGGCGAAGCACAGGACAAAAGAAACCACAAACCCGCCATTACGCTCAGAATTCCGCGCAAACGCCAACTACTGTCGCACATACACTATCAGCCCTGCAGCCAAAGCGCCAAAAACGATATTGGGCAGCCAGGCCGCCATCGCCGGGCTAATAACATGAGAAGTGCCATAAGCCCGGCTCATCTGGATTGCGCCCCAGTACAGAAAAGAAATGAGCAACCCCAGTCCCAGTCCCAGCATCGTGCCGCCCCGCTTAAGCCGCACCGAAAGCGGCAGTCCCAGCAACACCACAATCAGACCGATGAAGGCATAGGAAAAGCGGTAATGATACTCCACCTCCTCATCTGCCACATCCTCTCCTGCCCGCCTCATCCGGCCAATATAGAGCTTCAGCTCGCGCGTAGAAGTCTCCTGCACCGGCCGCACCGTACGCGTGAAATCATCCGGCGTCTCCGTCACCCCGGCAAGCACCATCGTATCCGCCTGCGTCAGCGTCTCCTCATCGTTTGGCCCGAAATCGCGCCTTGTCACCTGGTAACCTATCCAGACCCCCTTCCCGCCTACCCTGCCAGACCTGGACTCTTTTCCCGCCGCGGAAACATACTCGGCTCGGGCTCCGTCATAACGTCTTCTTACCCGCCTCTCTGCATCCAGCTCCTGAATAGAAAAGCCCTCCATCACCCCCCGGGAATCAAACTCCCGGATACTGAAAATCCGGCCACTCTCGCCCACATAGTAAACATCCCTCCGCCTCTGCACCGTCTCTACGGTTCGTCGCTCAATACGTCGCGCCCGCAGGTCTGCCAACGCGGCATTAGCCGGTATGGTGACAAACTCGTTACCCACAAGACACACCACCACCGTAGCCAGCCCCAGACCCATCGTCGGAGCAAACAGCCGCAAAGCCCGTATTCCGGCGCTCTCCAGCGCGTGCAACTCCCGATGTCTTGTCATCTGACCGTGGACCACAAAAACTGCCAGCAACAGACTCACCGGATACAGAAGCGTCACTGCCGCCGGCAGACTGTAAAGATAATAAAGCAGCACCACTCCCAGACCCACCCTACGGTTGAGAAAATAATTCAACTCCTGAAAAAGGTCTATGAGCAGGTAAATAACCACCACAGACAAAAGCGCCAGCAGCACAAACTTCAGCATCTCCCGCAACAGGTACCGGTCCAGTATCTTCAACCTGTTCTCCCACCAAAACTCAGAAGCGAACGTTCAAAAAACGCCCGACCTGCCAGCTCTGCCACCGGCGCGAGCAGAATGATATTAGGCAGCCACATACCGGGAAAAGCCGACAACTTACCCGCGTCTACAAAATTCTCGCCTGCCGACAGCAATACATAATAGACCGCGAAAAATACCAGCCCCACCATAAAACCTGTGCCAATCCCTCCCCGCCGCAACACCACGCCCAGCGGAATACCGAACAAAGCAAAAAAGAAACAGGAAAAAGCCAGAGACAGGCTCTTGTGAAACTCACCCTCATAACGCAACCTCTCCAGCCGCTTGTACTGCAGACGGGTTTTCAACTCATCCAGCTTCAACCTGCCGGCTTCGTTATCCGGTGTAACCGAGCCGGCTTCGGCCAGCCCGCGTCTCAAACCCTTTTCCTCTTGCCGCAACTGTCGCACCTGCCGCAACAACTGCGTCAGTGTCATTTCCTGATCCCCCCGATACTCCCGGTCCCTCCGGATAAGCTCCACATCCATAGGCACATTTAGCACATGGCGGCGAAAGAGCAGCCGGCGATACTTATTACTGTCACCCAGCTCGTGCATCTCGCCGTCATACAAAGTCAGAACCATATAGCGGTCATCCTCCGTGTAGCCAATATGCCCTCTGGCCGCAGTCACAAACCCGCCCAGCTGCTTACCCGGCTTCTTTTCAAAAACAGCCACATTCCTGACGCGCGAATGGCGCTGGTCAATAGAACCGATATAAATCATATAGCTGCCGAAATCGTCCATAAACACCCCTTCCCTGATGCGCAACGCTGGCCGTTTCCGGGCCACATCAGTAAGAAGGTTCCGCACCTTGTGCTGCGACTCGGGCACCACAAAACCATTGAACCCGGCCATTGCCAGCATCAGAAACACACATACTACTGCAGTCGGCATCACCACCCGGGTAAGAGGAATGCCTGCGGCCCGTATCACCCTTACCTCATTATCCTCTGCCATCCGGCCAAACGAAATCACTCCGGCAATCAGACTGCCCAAAGGTGCGCACACACTCAGAACAAAAGGCAGAGACAGAACCATTATCTCGCCTACCACCACCACCGCTATTCCCTTGCGCACCAGAAGGTCGGCCAACAAAAACAGCCGGTCCATCAACAGCACAAAAGCGAGCACAGCAATAGCCAGGAAAAAGGGCGGAATGAACTGCTTCAGCGCATAACGCTGCAGAATTGTCACCGGCTGATAATAGCCGAACATACCCACCATGCAAGACCTGCCAAGCCGCAAGACAAACACGAAAAACACCGCCGTCTTCTGCCTTCCCGACTGGATATAGGCACCACGGCAAAATCGTAACCTCTTTCCCGAACGAGCTCCGCAGCCTTACCCCGCCCTCACGAACCGCCCAAACCTCGTCTGCATTCCCGAAACGCAAACCAACCCACACACGAAATCCTCCTGTACCTAATGCACCTTACTATCAGCCGTTTCAACCCATTAGAATACAACCAGTTCTGCCACTAACTCACACTAGTTCTGACTCCGCCCCATATCCTCTCGGCAATTCACGGCCTCACACGGTCTGCGAACAACCCAATCCCGCGGTATCCTGCCATCCAGGCCGTTGGGGGAGTCACTCCCCCCTCTGCCCGGTCGGCCACATCCGACCTTTTGACCCCTGAGTATCTTTTCACTACACTGGCGTGCAATGTGTAACTTGGCTGCCATTTCCAATCTAAGGATTACAAAGCAGTTACACAAAAAACCCGTACCGTCTCCGGCTCCAGCACCGGCAGACAACCGCATAATTCCTGCGAAGTCCGCCCGAAATGCTACAGAATCTCGGCGAAGCTGATACTCGGGCAAAACTGATTGACCCGGCCCTGCACGCCCGCGGCTGGACCGAGGACCTCATCCGTCGCGAATAAACCGCCGGGGCAAATAATTAGCACAGACGGCCAGCAGCAGCTCTTAGCTGCCAAAACACAGAGAGGCATGACAGGTCATAGGAATACGGATTTGCACCTCAGCCCCTCCGACCTTTTTGAGCCATTGACAAACTCAGTAGTCCTGCTATCTTCGTGCATCACTGCACTTCTTTCTCTCCTTTTCGGCTTGGCGGTCGGTTCTATCCCTCCCGGCTATCTTGCCGGCCGACTGAATGGTTTTGACATACGCACTCGCGGCTCCGGCAGTACCGGTTTCACTAATGTGTATCGTACCCTGGGTCTGGCTTGGGCTCTGCCGGTGCTGATTCTGGACTTGGCCAAGGGTATCGTCCCGGTTGCGCTGGCCGACCGTCTGGGGTTGATTCCCGCCATAGTGGGCGTTGGCGCCATACTGGGTCATGTGTTTCCGCCCTGGTTGGGTTTTCGCGGAGGCAAGGGCGTTGCCACTACTCTAGCAGTAAGTGCTCTTCTCTGCTTTCGGAGCTTTGCTTTGGCTTTTGCCGTGTATGTATTGCTGCTTTTCATCTTCGGCTATGTATCTGTTTCCTCGCTTGTTTTCGGCGTCATTCTCAGTCCGCTTACCGCCATCTTCTACCCGCGCAACTATGCGCTGCTGGGTTTCTCGCTGGTTGCCGGTATCATCATTCTGGTGCGACACACTGGTAACATACGCCGTCTGCTTGCCGGTACTGAGCCGCGTTTTGGTCTCTGGCTGAAACTGTTCCGCAAAGGAGCAAACTCTTGAGAATCGGTTTTCTTGGCGCGGGCCGCTGGGCTTTAGCCCTTGCCTCAGGATTTGACCGCGGCGGTCATACGGTAGCGCTGTGGGAAAAGGACGCTCAGGCTCTGTCTCGTCTGGAGAACACCAGAAATCACCCCGACCTGCCTGCAGACTTTCGCCTTCCGGAAAAGGTGATTGCTTCGGGCAGTGTTGCTGAGGTGCTAAACGGAACCGAGCTGGTCGTCTTTGCTGTTCCCTCCTCTGCGCTGTCGGCTGTGGTGCAGGAATGCGGTGCTCTGTTGCCCGGCACAGTCCATACCCTGGTAACTGTGACCAAGGGAATTGATCCGGCTACTCTGCGCCGGCTGTCCACGGTTATCAGCGCCACAGTGCGCGACCGGCCAGTGGTAGTTCTGGCCGGACCAGGCATACCCTATGATTTTGCTCGCGGGGACCCCACTTCGCTTGTGGCCGCCGCCGAAGAGCCGAAAGCGGCAGAGCTGGTGCGCGACGCCTTCACCGCCGGCAATTTGCGCATCTATTCCTCTCCTGACGTGGTGGGAGTAGAACTGGGAGCGGCACTGAAGAATGTGATTGCTCTGGCTGCCGGCATCGCCCAAGCTCTGGGCTTGGGTATCAACGCCCAGGCCGCCCTTCTCACCCGAGGACTGGCGGAAATCACCCGGCTGGGTATCGCTCTTAACGCCAATCCGCTCACCTTTTCCGGACTGGCCGGCATGGGAGACCTGATTGTCACCGCTTTTTCCGAACATTCACGGAATCACCGGCTAGGGTGGCTTATCGGGCAAGGTCAGAGCTTGACGCAAGCCCAGCAGACGCTGCACGGCATCGCCGAAGGTGCAGCCACCTGTCTGGCTGCCCGCAACCTCAGTCTCAAACACCACGTGGAAATGCCCATCTGTACAGAAGTGTACCGCATTCTGTACGAAGGCGCAGACCCGGCAGAAAGCTTGCACCGGTTGCTGCGCCGCACTCCGAAAAAGGAGGTATGATATGTCCGACCGCGTCCCTGCCGCCGGTAATCCGAAGAAGCCGCGCGCAACAGAAGCAGAGGTTCCCCAGTCAACGCCGCCGAAGGTCGAAACCGTACACCGCTTCTACACCGTCACCCAAGCGTGCAAGAAGCTGGGAGTGGAACCTTATATCCTACGCTACTGGGAAGAAGAGTTCGGCCTGACGGTAAAACGCAACTCTGCGGGCCGGCGGATGTATTTAGAAGAGCAGTTGGAGCTACTGGCCACTATCAAACACCTTGTCCGTCACGAAAAGCTGACTATAAAAGGTGCCAAGCGCCAGCTAGCAAAGATGAAATCCGCACCGCCCGCAGCTGCGGACCAGAGCTCCCAGACTGATCTGCTCTGGCTGAAGAAGGAACTCATTTCGCTCAAGGAACTGCTGAGCCAGTCCTTCGAGGAGCGCAGCTCAGGAACTTGACCTGAATTCTGCCCACACTATGCTGTGCTGGAGGTAGCAAATCAAGACCTTTCTGGCTGCACTGTTCTGCTGTTGCAGCATTGTCCTACCCGGCCCGGTCGCCAAGTATCTGGGTATTGAGCTCGGTCGGCTTCAGGCTGCTCTGCATGTCCAAAAGGACTCAATTCATATGACCCTGCCCGAAGCTTGGGATACAGTCAGAATTCGCACCGTGTACGACACTTCCACCGTGATCGCCGAGACCGTCTATGAGATGCGTCCGGCTTGGCTTACAGAACGCAAAGGCGAACCTCAGTTTGCGCTTCTGGGCACCAGTTGGCTGGCCAGAGCCAGGGGATTATCCCTTCCCCCGGGCATTCAGGCGACAAGCGTTGACACTTCCATAGAGAACACCGACACCACCCTCTTGTGGAAGCTCAACTATTCTGGTTTTAACTTCAACATAGATGCATACCACATACCTTTCCGGGTCGGCAACTGGTGGCGGATGGGCATCGCCGGCACCTATTACTATGACGTAACCGGCGACAGCATCCCGGACACTATAAGAATCTGGGGAGATACCACCAAGATAGTGGGCATTGAAAACGTGGTTATTCCCTATGGCGCCATTCCGAACGCCTACAAGCTGGCGCATGTGGCCCGTCAGTCCATGCATGGCACCTACCAGGGTATTCCGGTACGCGAGACTTCCTACATCCGCGGCTGGCACTGGTACAAGGACTCGCTGGGCGCCGTGAAGGATTCCAGCCAGACAACCGGAGTTATCTACATGCGCATGCTGGTATGGCTGAAAGCCGGCAATTTCTACAGCCAGGGCACCGGCGTGCTGCTCGACCACCATACCGGCCAGTCCGAAATGTCTGACCGCCGGGACCAGCTTCCCCGCCTGGCCGTTTTCCCCAACCCCTTTCGTGTGCATACAACCATCCAGCTACCGCTGGACACAGCTTGTTCCGAGCCAGTCCGGATTTACGACGCCACCGGCAAGTTGAAACGCTCCCTTTTCGGTAACAGACGGTCGGGAGCCGGTTTTGTCAGCTGGGATGGGCTTGACGAGTACCTTTCTCCTGTGCCTGGCGGCATTTACTTCATCCGGCACGGGTCTTCTGTCTGCACGGTAAACCGGTTACAGTAAACGGGTTTCGCAACAGGTTGACAGACGGCTTGTCTTGTCTAACATCGTGGACGCTCACAGTTACTTTATGTTTCTGGTCTACCCAATCCACACCGCAACCAGGAGGATACTATGGACATAATTGAGTCCGGCATTGGCGAGTTGTTCCAGCCTCCCGACCCGGACGGATTCCGGGAATGGGTGCACACCAAGAAGAACCGCAGAATGACAGACAAGGTACTGACCGAGCAAGAAGCGATCAGCCAGTTTGTCTCGGACGGCGATTATCTGGGCACCGAGCTGTACGGCACAGTCCGCGCTCCCATGTCTTTAGTCCGGGAGGTAATACGGCAGGGCAAGAAACATCTGCGCGTGGCTGGCCAGGGCATACACGAGATTGACCTGCTGCTGGCCGCCGATTTGGTGGATACTTTGGACATCACCTATGTGGGCTGGGAGGTGTATGGTATCTCCAGTTGTCTGCGCCGCGCGGTGGAAAGCGGCAGGGTGAAAACCACAGAATGGTCCAACGCCGGCATTTCCTGGCGTTTCAAGGCCGCAGCGATGGGGGTTCCGTTCGTGGCTGTGCGCTCCATGCTGGGAACCGACACTCTAAAGTATTCTGCTGCCAAGGTCGCAAAGGACCCGTTCACCGGCAAACCGGTCTGTCTTCTGCCCGCTCTGTTTCTGGACGTCGGCCTGATTCACGTGCATCAGGCGGATAGATACGGCAACTGCCGCATCGAAGGCGTATCCGGGTTTGCCCACGAAATGGCCCGGGCAAGCAAGAAGCTGATAATATCTACCGAGGAGATAATATCTACCGACAAAATCCGCAAATATCCGGAGCAGACAATAATCCCCTACTATCTGGTGGATGCCGTGGTAGAGGCGAAGTATGGTTCACATCCGGGTGAGATGTGCTACCGCTACTGGCGGGACGGAGAACACCTGCAGCAATTCCTCAAAGACTCGGCCGACCCGGCAAAAACCAAGACCTATCTGGACAAATGGGTCTATGGCGTGAAAAACCACCAGGAATATGTGGAGCTCGTCGGCTATGACCGGCTGAAGATGCTGGAATCACAGATTGGGAGGAGATAATGGCAGACTATAACGAAACTGAATTCCTTATCTGTCTGGCTTCGCACCTCATGGAAAACGAGGCCACCGCCTTTGTCGGTACCGGCATTCCCATGCTCGCCGCCGCTTTGGCCAAACGCACGCACGCGCCCAATCTGCAGGCCATATTTGAATTCGGTGGCACTGGCGCCTCTCTCAAACAACTACCCCTGGGCGTGGCTGATTCGCGTACCTTTCACAAGGCGGTAGCCGCTTCTGGCATCTGCGACATAATGGAAACTTCTGCCCGCGGCTTCGTGGAATACGGTTTCTTGGGCGGGGCGCAGATAGATATGTACGGCAACCTGAACACCACCGTAATCGGGCCCTACTGGCCGCCCAAGGTGCGGCTGCCCGGTTCTGGCGGTGCGAACGACGTGGGCTCTTTCTGTTGGAAGACCATCGTCATTATGCGCAAGCACGAACCTCGCTCCTTTGTGCCCAAGGTGGATTTTGTCACCACTCCCGGCTACCTCACCGGGCCAGGCGCCAGAGAAAAAGCCGGGCTGCCGCCAGGCACCGGTCCTTATCGGGTAGTCACCAATCTCGCCCTGATGGATTTTGAGCCTGAGTCCAAACGTATGCGCCTCATCGGCGTGCACCCCGGTGTCACTGTGGAGCAGGTAAAGGCTGCCACCGGGTTTGAACTGCTCGTGGCTGACAAAGTGGTAACCAATCGCAAACCCACCAAACGCGAACTGCGACTTCTGCGGGAGAAAATAGACCCGGACCGTTACTACATCTAGCAGTCCATATGTCACCATACCTGCCGGAGCGTAAGCAATGATACTATCCCAACAACATCAGTCGTTTCGAGAAGAGGTGCGCAGTTTTGCGCTAAAGGAACTGGAACCTCGGGCCTGCGCCTGCGATGCCACCGGAGAGTTCGTACGCCAGAATGTAGAGGCTATGGCCCGGCGGGGTTACCTTGGCATTCCCTGGTCGCAGGAACTGGGAGGCAAAGGACTGGACTATCTCTCCTACGCCATAGCGGTGGAGGAAATATCGCGGGTATGTGCTTCTACCGGCATCACCATAGCCGCGCATACTTCCCTCGGCACTTATCCCATCTACAAGTTCGGCACCGAAGAGCAGAAAAAGAAATACATCCCCCCTCTTGCCCGCGGAGAGTATCTGGGTGCCTTTGGCTTGACAGAACCTGAGGCCGGTTCTGACGCCGCGGCCATCTACACCACCGCCGTAAAAACAGACGGCGGTTACATACTTAATGGTTCCAAACGTTTCATCACCTCTGCCGGATATGCCGGCACGGTCATTGTGGCCGCAACCGAAGACCGCAGCCTGGGACGCAAAGGTATTACCTGCTTCATCGTGGAAACCAGCACCCCGGGTTTCAAAGTGGCGCAGGAAGAAAAGAAAATGGGCCTCAAGGCTTCCAACACGGTCGAACTGTCATTTGAGGACATGTTCGTTCCCACCGAGAACATTCTCGGTAAAGCAAGAGACGGCTACCGTATATTTATGGAAACTCTGGACGGCGGCCGCATCTCCATTGGCGCCTTCTGTCTGGGTATGGCGCAGGGAGCGCTAGATGAACTGCTGAAGTGGGCTGCTGGCTGCAGCAACCTTTCCCAGATTGCTTCTCGGGTTCTGGCAGACACCGCCTTAGAAGTAGAAGCGGCCCGTCTGCTCGTTTACGATGCGGCTATGACCAAAGACGCTGGCATCCGCGCAGACAAGATATGCGCCTTTGCCAAGCTTTACGCTTCGGAAGTAGCCGTGCGCGCCGCCAGCAACGCCATCAGCATAATCGGTCCCCGGGCGCTCAGCCGGGAATTGCCCCTGGAACGCATCTACCGCGACTCCAAATTGGGAGAAATAGGCGAAGGCACATCCGAAGTGATGCGGCTCATCATCGCCAAAGAAGTTCTAAACGAAGCGAAAAAGAATGCATAAACCGGGACCGGAGCTTCTTTTCCTGACGGAACGCCTTTTGTTCTGTACTGAAAGCCCGGTGCCTGTTCAATCCCTGTCAAAGGAGGAATAATGGATTTCAGTCTGACTGAAGATCAGAAAATGATACAACAGATGGCCCGCGACTTTGCCACCAACGAACTAGAGCCAAAAGCCGCCGAACTGGACAAAACCGGCGAATTTCCCCACGACTCCATCAAAAAAATGGCAGAACTGGGCCTGTTGGGAATGGTAGTTCCCGAACAGTATGGCGGCGCCAGCTTCGGCTTTATCAGCCTGGCCATCGCCGTGGAAGAAATCTCGCGCGCCTGCGCTTCTACCGGGGTCATCACCGCGGTCCACAACTCGCTGGCTTCGTGGCCTATCGCCAACTGGGGCACCGAAGAACAGAAGCAGAAATACTTGCCCAGAATGGCTGCCGGGGAACTGCTGGGTGCATTCGGGCTCACCGAGGCCAACTGCGGTTCTGACCCGGCTGGAATGGAAACCAAGGCCGTGCTCTCCGGCGACTACTATATCCTGAACGGTTCCAAGCGGTTCATCACCAATGGCGGAGCCGCAGACGTGTTTATCGTCTTCGCCAAGACCGACCCGGCCGCAGGCAGCCGCGGAGTCACCTGTTTCATCGTGGAAAAGAACTTCCCCGGCTTTTCTGTGGGGAAGCACGAAGACCTGCTCGGTCTGCGCGCCACCTCCAACTGCGAACTCATCTTCGAAGACTGCCGAGTGCCCAAAGAGAACGTGCTGGGTGAGGTCAACCAGGGGTTCAAAATAGCTATGGGCACGCTGGATGTGTCGCGCATCGACATCGGTGCGCAGGCAGTAGGCATTGCCCAGGCGGCGCTGGACAAGGCTCTCGCTTATTCCAAGGAACGCAAGCAGTTTGGCCGGCCCATATGCGAGTTTGAAATGATTCAGGAAAAACTGGCCCAGATGCATTCCCGCATCGTCGCTGCCCGGCTGCTCGTGTACAACGCCGCCTACCAGAAGGAAGCCGGCAAACAACGTTTCTCCGTAGAATCGGCGATGGCCAAGCTGTTCGCTGCCGAAACTGCAGTATATGTCACTAAAGAAGCCGTGCAGATTTTCGGCGGCTATGGATATACCAAGGACTACCCGGTGGAGCGGTATTACCGCGACGCCAAATGTATGGAAATATACGAGGGTACCTCGGAAATCCAGAAGATAGTCATCGCCCGCGGTCTCTTGGCTTAGTGGTCAGCTTAGACTGCTGTCGCAGCGAGTCTACCACCACGAGCAGATGAGACACAGACCAGTCTGACACTGCGCCCTTTTCGTCTCGCGCCCGGCAGCGGATAAAGAATTCGCCCGTATCACGCCACATGTGCATCCTCGTCACCCTCGTGCCGCTACCCACCCACGCTCCCCACTCCGAAGTATCCGCATCTCCTCCGCCCCAGTGAAACTGCAACGCTACCCGGTCGCCGTTACTGTCCGCAGCCGCAGCCGCAAACTCATACACTCTGCCAACCACTCCGCTATCCGGCCCGCTGGGAGCGGCCGGCGTAAAAGGCGGCAGGTTTACGGTATCGGCTATAACAATGCGGTGCCAACTGGACCACATAGAAACCACCCCTTTGTCATCTCTAGCCTGGACTGAAACTCGATAGTCACCGGGAAGGTGCCAGATATGCTGCCCGCGCGCCGTATCCCCTGAGGGAAATAGCTGGGTCCAGTTCGAGGTATCGCCGTCATCCCAGTCAAATCTTACGGACACCATCCCTCCTTCCGGATCAGTGGCTGTAGCCGCAAAACTGTACTCCTGCGCCACTCTGCCTCGCACCGGACCTTGCGGCGCGGCAGGCTGATACGGCGGCTGATTCTTTGTACAGCCGACCAACCCCAAAGCACCAACCAGCAAAACTCTCCACACACTGCTATTCATGATTGACTCCAATTCTGCTAACATTCTATCATCCATTTCTCCCCTCTCCAGCTCCTCCGGCGCCTGCTTGTTACCTAACCCTGCGCTTGTGCTCATCTCGGTCTGAGTGTAGCCACCGGGACTACCATCTCACCAAGCGAAATGCCGCCATGCTGGTAACTCATCTTGTAGGTCTTCTCATATTGTTTCGGCTTGGTCGGGTAGATGAAGTAGTAGTCAGAGAAAGCTATGGCCAAATTGGCAGAAGCGTGTTCTGTCGGCAAAAAAAACACCGCAGGGTCGCGCAACGTCAAAGCCGTGCGTTCGTCCACCCGCAAAGCGCCGCCGTATTTGTAGCGGAGATTCGCCGAAATCTCTCTGCCGCCATAGATAGCGGTCGGCCGCCTGACCCGGATGAATCCGTGATCGGTCGTAATTACCACCCGACAGTCCTTGCGGGCCAGAGACCGCAGCAACGCGAAAGGCGCAGAAGAAGAAAACCATACCCGGGTCATCGCCACCAGAGCCTGATCATTGGGGATAATCTCGTCCAGCACCTGCGTGGTCTTTACCGAATGGATGAGCTGATCCAGGAAGTTGAACACCAGTGCGGTGAATCTGACGCCAGAATCAAGCAGAGCGCCCCGTTCCCGAGCCAGGTCTTCACTGGAAGGAGCCTTGACAAACGTAAACCGACCGGTAAACCGGAGCCGGCGCAGATACTCCGTGAGCAACTCCTTTTCAAAACGGTTCTGCCCGGTCTCCTCTGCTACCCAATACTGGGGATAGCGCCGTTGTATCTCCAATGGCAACAAACCGGAGAAAATGGCATTACGCGCATAAGGCGTAGCGCTAGGTAGAATTGCGCAATAGTAACGGGTCTCCACCTCGTAGTACTCCCGCAACAAAGGCACAATCGCATCCCACTGGTCCAGCCGCATGGAGTCGAAGAGAAAAAGGTAGGTAGGTTTTTCTTCCCAGTGCGGCCGGACGAACTTCTCTATCACCTGATGTGACAGCACCGGCGTTGTCTCCGCCCCGGAGCCGCTACCGCTCAACCATCTGCGGTATTCGGCCAAGATGAACCGCGTAAAACTGTCGTTTGCCTGCTGCCAACGTTCTTCCTGGATTTCATTCAGGGCCGCATCTCCGTAGCGAGCGAGTATACTCTGCCAGTGAAAAAGGCTGCGGCAGTAATCTACCCACTCCGGCCAACTGGCAGGTTGCCGTACCTCGTTCATCGCCGCTATAAACTGCTGCCCCATTCTGTCTGCCACCAGCTTACGCTTTTCCAGCAGACGTTTGAGCACAGCCAGCAATTGCGCTGGAGAAAAAGGCTTGATAAGAAAATCGTCCACCAGTTCTCCGTACGCCTCATTCACCAACCCCTCTTCATCCGACTTGGTCACCATCGTCACCAGCAAATTCGGGTCAGTCTGCTTCAGACGCCGCAGAACCTCCAGCCCCTGCATACCGGTCATCATCTGATCCAATAACACCAGGTCATATTCCTTCTGCCTGACCAGTTCCAGACCATCCGGCCCGTTAGTAGCCGTGTCCACCTCATAACCCTTTTCCTGCAGCGTGTACACGAACGGCCGCAGCATATCTATCTCGTCATCAATCCAGAGTATTCTCATAGCCTCTTCCCGCCAACTTGCATCTGCTCATTCCTTCACCACCGGCAGGTAAACAGAAAAAACCGTTCGGCCCTGTCGCGATTCCTTCAACACCAGTCTGCCCCGATGGTAGTCTTCCACAATCCTCTTCGCCAGGGCCAATCCCACGCCCCAACCGTATTTCTTGGTAGTCACTCCCGGCTGGAATATCTTTTCCACCTTCACGCCCTCGCCCGTGTCTGTAACCTCTATCTCCAACATTCTCCCTCCCTCGGTCAAGCCTGTGCGTACGCCTATTTCTCCTTCCTGCTGACCTATGGCGTCCACACTGTTCTTGAGCAGATTCTCCAAAGTCCAGCACAGCAGTACCTCGTCCACGTGAACGCGAGGATCGGCTTCCAACTGCAACCGGAAACTGATGCTCCGCGGAGACCGACGTTGCACAAACGAAACCGAACGTTTGAGCATCTCGCCTACTCTCTGCGGCGTCAGCTTGGGCGGCAAACCTATGCGACTGAAACGGTCCAGCACTTCCTTCATCCTTTCCATATCCTGGCCCATCGCCTCCATCACTTCTTTGTCTCCGTTACAACGCAGCATCTCCATCCAGGCGGTAAGCGAGGACAAAGGCGTGGCCAACTGGTGAGCTGTCTCCTTTGCCAGTGCGGTCCAGATATGCTCCTGCTCCCTGCGCTTGTACACCAGTATCCCCCATACGCCAATAGTGACAAAACCGACGAGAAGAAACAGCTGCAATACAGAGAACAACCGCAGCGCGCGCACCGAGGCGGTCAAACTGGAATTTAACCGTCGCAGCACCAACGTGGAATTAGACAGCCCGTAATGAATCTTGCCCAAATCCCGGGAAGAATCGTCCTCCGGTACCATCAGGGGAATCGGCTCGTGCTGTTTGTCCAGTTCCTCTACCCATCTGCGCAGTTCTTCCGGCGTCGGATCCTCCACCGGCAGATTGCGGTAGGAAACCGGATTGCCCAGCCGGTCGGTGATAATCACCGGAAAATCTATCTTCTTTATCACCTCCTCAAAAATGATGTCCAATTCAGGCGAACCGCCCGGCGAAGGCTCTGTCACCCTGCTCATGAACTTGGCATATATATTGGAACGCAACTGCGTGTCGCTCTCCAGCTGGGCAGACAGATTTCCCACATAATCCTGCCACAGCCGCGACAACCGCAACAACAGAAACTGAGAATAGAAAAACCAGAAACCTCCCACCACCAGTATCCCCAGAACAAAATAGAGCTGCAGAATTCTGGCGCTGAAACCGATTTTGGACGAAAGACGCATCAGACCTGCCTCATACTAGAACCAAAGCCCGATACTGTCAAACCAGTTCCTCCTCAGTACAGACTCAATCCGAGCTTCTACCGGGCTGACGGTGCGGTCTATTTCTGCGCTCTCTGCCGGCTGACCGCAGCAATGGCTTCAACCGTAAAATCCGCGCCAGCAGATCCCTTCTGCCCAGCCGGGTCAATTCCTGCTCCGCAATCACCATATTCTTCGGCTCGTGCAACTGCAGCAGAGCGCGCTGCAGCCTCTTTTCGGCAGCCGTACGGGCCACATGCAGCGACTTTCCTGTCAAAGGGTCCTTACCCGTGTAGTAGGCCACACCCGCCGCCGTCAACGGCAGAGGAGTGAACTGTTGTACCTGCCGGATGAAAAAACGCTCCACCCGTACAATGTACTCAGCCAGCTCCACCGCACTATCCACTGTGGCGCCGGGGTGGCCCGAAATGTAGTACGGAATAAGATAAAGACGCGGTTGTCCCGCTGGCAGCGAACGGCTGATCGCAAAAAAACGGCGCCGAAAACTGTCGTATGCCCCGACCGCATACTTACGCATTAACGCCAACACCGGGGCCGAAATATGCTCCGGTGCCACCCGTATCTGGCCCGATATATAGTGCTCGCACAACTGCGCCAGATACGCCTCCCCCTCCGCTCCCTCCAGCAGGTCGAACCTGATGCCAGTGCCGATCGAAACCTTCTTCACCCCGGGTAACCGCCTCACCGCTGCCAGCATTTCCAGCTGTTTTTCGTATCCCAATCGCAAGTTGGGACAACGACGAGGAAAGATACACTCCCGCTCTCGACAAACCCTGCCCCGACTCATTTGCGCACAACTAGCCCCGTACATATTCGCACTGGGACCACCAATGTCAGTAATATGTCCCCGAAACTCCGGCAACTGGGAGATAGCCTGCGCCTCCCGCAATATGGACTCCGGACTGCGCCACTGGATGATTCTGCCCTGATGAACTCGCAGAGAACAGAAGGAGCAAGACCCCAGACAACCCCGGTGCGAAGTCAGAGAAAATCTCACCGTTTCTAGAGCTGGCACTCGTTCGCGATAACGGGGATGCGCGGCCCGTGCATACGGCAGTTCGTAGATATGATCCAACTCCTTCTGACTCAGAGGAGCCGGTACCGGATACTGGATAACATACCTGTCAGCATGCTGCTGCACCACAATCTTCCCCTCAGGATTATCCGCTTCGCGATACCACAGCCGAAAGGCCTCCCCAAAACTCTTCTTACTCTCCCTCACCTCCTCCAGTGAAGGCAACAACACATACTCCCACTCCGGCAGACTCCGCGAAACCACACAGGTGCCTCGGATACCGGCAAGAAGAGAAGCTGGTATCGGTGAGACAGCTGCTTCGCCAACGTCGTGCGGGGAAATCTGTTCGCTTTTTTCTCTGGTATCCAGGCGCCGGGCAATCTCCACCACCTGCCTTTCCCCCATGCCGTACACTAGTATGTCCGCCTTGGCATCCAAAAGAATTGAACCACGTACCGTATTGTCCCAGTAGTCATAGTGCGCCAGACGCCGCAGGCTTGCTTCCACTCCACCCAGCACAAGTGGCACCTGTTTGAACAGTTGTCTGAGCTTATTGGCATAGACGATGCTCGCCCGGTTAGGCCGCAGCCCCGGCCTGCCTTGGGGTGAATAATCGTCTTCCTGACGCCGCTGCAGGTGAGAGCTGTAGTTCGCCACCATGGAGTCCACGTTGCCCGCCGTCACCCCGAAGAACAGTCTGGGCCTGCCCAGCTCAAGAAAGTCTATATCCTCGGTCCAGCGCGGTTGCGCTATAACCCCGGTACGAAAACCCGCATCGAGCAGCACCCGCACGATAACCGCCGCTCCAAAACTGGGATGATCAACATAGGCGTCTCCCGTGACTATGATGCAGTCGCACTGCTCCCAACCCAGTTCTTTCATTTCGGCTTGGGACATAGGAGGAAATGCAGGTTGCTTCACCAACTTTTCCCTTTCCGGCCACTCCCTTTCTGGCTGTCCTTTATCTATAGATTTCTGCTTCTCGCCCGCCAGCGCTTGACCACCCGTTCTACATCCATTCCTCTTAATCCCTGTGACCACCATTTACTGTACTCCACATCGGCGCTATGCGGAGCGGGTTCGGGAAAATCAATCAGCACGCGCGTGGGAATCGGCACCGCATCGCCCACTAGCAAAGCCTCCCCGGTCCGCAAGGCCGGCAACATAGCCATCAGTCCGGACAAGGCGTCCGGCACCAACCGACGCACATACTGCTGGTCATCAGGATTAGTCAAACGCATGGCCACGAAGTTATTGCACTGCGCCAGAACCGTCTCTGACAACTCTGTCGGCCGCTGACTCACAACCACAGCACCTACCCCGTATTTTCTACCCTCCTTTGCTATTCGTTCCACCGCGGTTTTGGCTGGCATAAGCCGGCCTTCGTCCTTCCGGGGTACGTAGTTATGCGCCTCCTCAAAAACAATAAGAATCGGAAAACGGTCTTTGTCCGGGTTCCATTGATTAAACTCAAAGGCTATGCGTGACACCACCGCGGCAACCACCGCCACCGCTTCTGCCGGCACACCGGAAAGGTCCAGAATCGCCATCCGTTTGCCCGTGTCTATGGAGAGAAAATCGGCCAAAAGCGTCCCCATGCTCGCATTGTCCTTGTATCGGCTGGGGGCAAACATAAAGGCAAACCTGGGGTCTGTAGTCTTGGACTCGAAGCGAATTAGGAACCGGTCAAACACGCCATAAAGCGGACCAGGCACCATTTTCCCGGAACTGTCCAACACCAGTTGTATGTTCCAGTTTCTTATCTGTCCTATGAGGTCTTCCAGCTTGTAATACACCGGAGAATCCACTGTCAGCGATTTAGCTATCGCCGCCGTATCCTGGGTGCATTGGCCCTGCCGGGCCCGACTCATGGCGTCATGCAGAACCGTCAACTGGTTCTTGGCCGTGGTCTCATTCGGGTCCACGGTCAATTCGGCAAACTCCTCGAAGTTCAGTATCCAGTAAGGCAACTCCAGCTTATCAGGAGTTATCAGAAGCACATCCTCCTCCTGGAAAGCGGAAGCGTACTCGCCATGCAAATCCAGTACTATAATGTGTGCATCTGGATATCTGGCAATGCTGGCCTGCAGTATACTGCACACCGTACAGGACTTCCCGCAGCCAGTGGTACCAAGCACCGCCACATGCTGTCCAAAAAACCTGTCCGCGTGCACGTAAACCCGCTCCTTGGGCGCCAGGGTGGGACGTGAGAACGAATAGCCGAACTCTGCGTATCCGGCGAAAACGCTCTTCAGGTCCTGAGCCGTGACCATATTCACCTTCTGCCCCAGTGTAGGATAAACCGCCAAACCACGACCAAACCTTCCCCGCGCATCCAGTGTCCCGACTAGCACACACTCGACAATATTCCGGGCCTGGTCTTTTTCTCTTTCCATTTCCACCCGGGTCACAATCCCAATAATTCGCTGATCACCCAAAATCAGCTCCACGTGCGAACCTGGCTGCCCGGGATAGTAACCCTCTGCCATCGGTTCGGTGGTACAGGCAGTAAGCTCTATCCGAGCTCGTTCCCCGTCTACTCCTATGACATAGCCTATTTCGCTTTCCTTACCGTTTTTCATCTTTCTCGTCTCGCCTTTCTACTCTTCAGCCTCTTCTGCAAAAGTCTCCTCCGAAAACAGACCGTCTTTATCTTTTACCAACTGGGCTACCCGCAGTTGGGCTGCGTCCAGTTTCGCCTTGCACTGCCGCGCCAAAGCTACGCCCCTTTCAAAAAGGCTCAGTGACTTATCTAGGCTGAGATTACCCTGCTCCAGTTGCGCTACTATCTCCTCCAGCTCTTTGAGCGCCTTCTCAAAATCTATTTCTGTCTCGTCCTGTTTTCTTTCTTCCTTCTTCATGCTTTCACCTCCACCGTCTCTGCTTCACTGACAACACTGTCTATTTCTCTTCCTCGGTCACAGGATGCAACACCGAGTCTGGTGCTGTTTCCCTCACCTGACAGCCGATACTACCGTCAGCCACCAATACCCTGACCAGATCGCCGCTGCTCACCTGACAGACACTTTTTACCACGCTGCCATCTTCCCGACGACAAATCGCATAGCCCCGGCTGAGACTGGCCAACGGACTCAACACCTCCAATCGTCCTGAAGCTACCGCCAGCCTGCGTGTGCAACGCTCTAGGTTCAGCTCGTTCTGTCGCAACAGCCTGGTGGCCACGCTCAGCAGGCTGGCCCGGTTACGAGCCAGTTGCACAGCCGGATGCTTCGACACCAGACGCTCTCTCAGCTGCGCCAAGGCACTACTTCTTCTTGCCATTCCTTCTTGCAAAACTGTCTGAGCTTTGTGCAGCATATTCTCCACCATATGCCTCGCCTCGCCCAAACGAATGCGAACCACCTCAAACGCCCTGTGTCGTATCAATTCCAGCAGCTGCCGTTCCCGATCAAGCAGCATTTCTTCCATACACTCCCGCAAACCGACTTGCGCCTCTTCCAGGCGCACTCCGACCTTCTCCCAGCCCTGCGCTACCAACTGAGCTGCCGCTGTGGGAGTAGCGGCGCGCACGTCAGCCACGAAATCAGCTATGGTGAAATCAACTTCGTGTCCGACTCCAGAGATTATGGGGACGCGCGAGCGGGCAATGGCCCGAGCCACCAGTTCTTCGTTGAAACACCACAGGTCCTCAATCGAACCGCCGCCCCGACCGACGATTATGGCTTCAATACCTGGCCAGCGGTTCAGAATCTCGATACCCTCTGCAATCTGCTTAGCCGCACCTTCTCCCTGCACTTGAGCAGGAAACAGAACTACTTTTGGCTTTGCTCCGTGTGACCGCAAAGTCTTCAGCATATCGCGAATAGCCGCACCAACAGGAGAAGTAACGATACCCAGTACCTGAATAATCTCAGGCAGGGGCTTCTTGCGTTCCGGTCTGAACAGGCCTTCTTTTTCCAACTTGGCTTTGAGCTGCTCAAAAGCCTTCTGCAGAGCACCCACGCCTTTGGGTTCAAACCTGTCCAGCACCAACTGGTATCTGCCCCGTGGATAATATACCTCTGCCCGGCCGTGGGCTATCACTTCCAATCCATCTTCCAGCCTGAACTTCAGATTCTCAGCCGCAGACCGAAAACACACCGCGTCAATCTGCGACTCCTTATCTTTGAGTACAAAATACAGATGTCCGGAGGGATAGGCGCGGAGGTTGGATATTTCGCCTGTAACCCAAATATCGGAAAAATACTCCTCCAGCATCCCGGCGACCAGCCGGTTCAGCTGGCTCACGGTGAGAATCTTGCGGCCCGTAACAGACTCGATAGCCGATTATATCCGCCGCCTCCCAAACTGCAACCGCAACAGAAATAATGTCTATAGCACCGTAAGAACAGCTCAATTTGACTTTGTCCTATCCGAACTCATTATATTGAGCAGGTTAACCCGGAGGACTGGCCTGAAACTCATAACTTGCCTGTATTTCTCTTCTCTTCTTGCCTTCGCCGGTTCGGTTGAAGTAACAATTGCGCTTTCTCCCGCACAAGCTGGGCTTTCCGCATACTCAGACTCTGTCTTGGTCACCCTTGACATATCTCAACCGGGACTTATCTCCACTTGGACGCGGCAACCCGGATTACCCCTGCTGCCGGTGCTATCCGGGAACATATTGATTCCTACCGGTGCTGACGTGGAAACAATGGAAGTAATTCCGCTTGGCGTAACAGAACTTGCCAGAAACGTTAGAGTGCTTCCCGCCCAGCCAATGCGCACTTTCGCCGAATTGGAAGCAGGTGGGTTCGAACCGGCGCCGCCCAATCTGCAGGTGTACGCAAGCGACCAGGTATATCCAACCGAACCCCTCAGTATCATTACGGCCGGGTCCAAAGCGGGATTCCGACTGGCTGGCTTCCTTTACTGCCCCTTTCAGTACCAACCTGTATCCGGCCGCCTTTCGCTTGTAACCAAGGCACGGATCCGGGTCATCTACCGTGAAAACGTATTAGATGCACCTGTTCTTACCCCCTCTCAGTCTGCCCTCGCAGCCGAAGACGTAGCCCGCTTGGTTCTGAACGCAGGCGACATTCATAAGTTCGGACCGATGACAAGCGCAAAACTTTCCCCCGAAACAGACATCGTGATGTTCACCAGCCCGGCACTGGCGCCTTCCCTGGTCGGAATTCGCACCTGGCTACAACGCAAGGGTTATTTCACGGAAATAGTGCTGATTGACACCATCAATCAGCCGGGCAGAGACCGGTTTGAGAAAATGCGCAACCTACTCAAACGCAAGTTCGCGGAAGAAGGACTGAAGTATGTAATACTCGCCGGCGACGTGGACCAGTGCTCTCTGCGCTACGGCTGGTTACCCCACCCCACTCACTACATACCAGCAGATATGTATTTTGGTGACCTAGACGGATCTTGGGACGCCAACTGCAACGACAAGTTCGGCGAAATGGATGGAGACTCGGTAGACCTGTTCCACGATATATACGTGGGCCGACTGCCACTGGATTCCGCTCAGGACGCGGCCAAATTTCTGGCCAAAGATACCACCTACGAAATACATCCCGACACTAGTTACCTGAACAACGTCCTGCTCGCTCACGAAGTAATGTGGGATTTCCTCAACTACCACGGTGGTATCTGCAACCGCAACATCGCCCAGGTACTGAACAGCCAAGCTGCGTGGGAAGTTGATTCCGGACTGAACATCGGCTCTACCCGTGTCACCAATGGTCTGAATGCCGGAAGACACTTCTTCCACTTCGCCGGTCACGGACAGAACGACAAGTTCGGCTCTACCTACTCTTCCTCTTATCTTCGCTTTCTTACCAACACCACCCGCCCCTGCATCGTTTACTCTGTAGCCTGTTTCACCGGCTGTTTTGATATGCCACCCGGAGACTGTCTGGGAGAAAAATTCCTGAATCTGCAGGCTGGAGCCGTAGCCACCATGTTGCCAGCTCGCTATGGCTGGGGTGCGCCTCCCTGTATGGGCCCGAATGAACTGTTCGACGTCATCTTCACCAGCAACTATCTCTCCGGTATGAATCTGGGCCGCGCCCACGGTCTAACCCGCGACTTCCTCCGCAACGAGTCTTTTTCCCAGATGCCGACCCGCTACTGTCTCTATGTTCAGACTCTGTTGGGCGACCCCACTATGACCCTGTGGCGACGACCTCCTCAACCTCTTGTTGTGACCCATCCTTCCAGCATCCCAGCCGGACCGCAGATGCTGGAAATACAGGTATCGTCCTCAGACGGACCGGTGAGAAACGCACGAGTTGCGGTGCTGCATTCTGGAGAACTCCTCGGTCGGGCCGAGACCGACCTCCACGGTCGGGCGAGCGTTCCTCTCTCTACCCTGAACGAAGGCTGGCAACTTGACCTGTACGTCACCGGACAGGACGTGAGCATCTACCGGGCTACCCTGACGGTCCACGGTGGTGCATCCGCTCCCTTGCCCGTCTTGCATCGCAATTTGGTCAACGACCCTAATGGACGGCTTGACCCGGGCGAAGAATCGGACCTGCGTCTTGTGGTGAAGAACAGAGGCAACGCCACTGCCGAAAACCTGACTGGCATCCTGAGCAGTACCTCACCCTATGTCACCATAACAAGGGACACTGCCTTCTATGGAACTCTTCAGTCGGGCGACACCGCTGCCGGCACCGGCTACCGTGTACTTGTCTCTTCTGCATGTCCGCACGGCTCCAGGCTGGACTTCTCTCTCTCGCTGCGTACGGGTACGCAGGAGTGGAAAACGGGCTTTGAGCTGATCGCCGGACTGCCCAATGCCCGGCCCGGCATCTGGGCCACGCTGGACACAGGCGACTATTGTCTGGCCGTATGTGCGAATGGCGGCATAGGCACCACCGAGTATAGGGGCGAGGGATTCGGATTCATCTATCCCAAGGCCAGAAGGTACTCCACCTCTGCCCTGATGCACGGGAGCTTCCTTATCGGCATTGACTCTTCCTGGGTTGTGGACAACTACTACGGCTCTCCTGATTGGACCGTTTGTCCGCAGGACTTTGCCCTGCACGAATCTATCCAGCCCCTGTACCCACCCGAACGCGGAAATAAGGAGTTCGTAGCTGCATTTACCGACGCCTGCCATCCCCGCCCCCGAAATGTTTTAATCAACCACCGCGCCTTTGGCAGCGCCCGGCCGGCTCATAAGGACTTTGTCATACTGGAGTACCGCATCCAAAACCGCGGCTCTTCATCTCTGTCAAATCTGTACGCAGGCGTTATATGCGACTTTCGCACCCCGGCCTGGAATGTGAACGACTCCTTTGACTACGCGGGAACAGATTCGCTCCGCAAACTCGCATTTGTCAAATCTGCTGCCTCCGGCGAAACTCTGGCTCTGGGCATAAGACACATCTACCCGGCTGCCCCCGGATTTGCGAACTGCCTTAACGAATGGTCTTTGGTCTGGGACGGTTTCACCAAGAAAGAAAAAATGGGGTTTCTGAATGGCGAGTTGCGTTCGATTGCTGGAACCAGTGCGGGCAACTGGAGCGCAATGGTCTCTTCCGGGCCATATACCATCGCGCCTGGAAACAGTCAGATAGTAGCCTTTGCCCTCTGCGGCGCTCCCACCGAAGACCTATTACGTACTGTTTCCGACACCGCGGCCAACTGGTATTCTCCCCGTTCTGCAGTCTTAGATTCTCACTGTGGCGCCGCGGGTTTGCGCCTCTTTCCCACGGTTTTTCGGTCCCAGCTCACTGTGGAGTATTCGCAAGGTCGGCCCGGGCTACTTGACCTTGCGGCCTACGACGCTTCCGGCCGGCTTGTCGCCCTGTTTCGGCCCGCAGCAACCTCAGCGGCCGGCAAAGTTTGCTGGCAACCAGAACTCAAACCTGGCGTGTATTTCATACGCACTAAAGACTGCACAGCCAAAGTGACAAAAATAGAATAGAACCAGCTTCTATTCCAGCTTCACGATACGGTAGCACTGTCTCTGACCAGGTATCTGCACCAGATACACTCCGGCCGGCAGACCCTGTCCGATCAGGTCACCCCGCTGTACCGCTACTCTGTTTCCGGTCACATCAAACACATTGAGCTGCTCCCGTTCATGCCCATAGACGACGGCGCAGGTGCGAAATACACTCGGCTGCAAATGCGGCTCCGAGGGCTGCGGTAAAACCGTTTGCTGCAACCCTACATTGCCACTGACATTGCGACGGTAGTAAATCTCACGGTTGTAAATATGCCCACCCAGAGGATACCCGTCATGAACCACGTGCACGGTGTTACGCGAAGTAATAACATGATAGTGATGGGTATGGATTGCTGATTCCGCCGACACGATAAAGTCCGGGTCCCAGCTGACGCCCCGATTGCTGGAATGATTGTAGTGGGTGAGATAGCGTATCATATCCATCCGTACTGCATGCACGTGTGGTCCGGAAACGCATAGATTCACGCTCCAGGTATGAGCCTGGTCATCGGAAATCTGCTGTTCTGTTTCCCAAGTTGCACCATTGTCTGTAGAACGCAGGTAATAAAACTGGCAGAAGTTGTCTCGCCAGTCAACATAGCCCAGATGAACATACTGCCCCCCCGCCGCAATGCAGGGCGAGTCAGCTCTATCTGGAGTTGGCACCTGCCATTTCGGCTGCCAGTCTTTACCTCCATTGGTAGAGCGACGGTAATATACTCGTTCATGCCAGAAATTCTCCCAGGCGACATGCACATAGGAACCGGATACCGCGATGCTCGGACACCAGTCCCCTCTGGTAGTGCCTATGACAAGCTCCTGCCCCCAGGTTCTACCTCCGTCAAGAGACCGGCGGCAAAATACATTGTCGTCCCCCGCTTCGCCGTAACGGTCGTCATGAAACACAAGATGCAGTGTACAACCGCTTGCGGCCAGAACCGGAAAATACGCACCCAGCTCTCCAGTAGAAACGTCGGTCAGTCGTGTCTCCGTACCCCAAGTTTCGCCTGCGTCCGTAGAACGCATATAGTAAATGTCCGACTCCCTCAGTCTACCGCGCATATTCCGCTCATCGGTCCACACCAGATGCAGAGTCTCGCGGATAGCCAAAAGCGAAGGATAGCCCTGCCAGAACGAATCAGACACAATGCAACGTTCCGGCTCCCAGGTGACACCGTTGTCCAAGGACCGACGATAGTACAAATCCCCTTTTCCCGTCTTGTAATCCCACCATACCAGATGTATCGTGTCTCCCACAACCGCAATGGGGAACTGCGAATTGTTGGACAAATAGCTGGCACTGTCATGATAGGTCAGACGCCGGGGAATATCCCACTGGGCAATCGCCTGTCCCCTAAGTATTGCTAATCCCAGAATCGCTCCGACAAAGCATACTCGAAAACCTTCCCTACATAACCACATGTTCACCTCACTAACGTGACTCGTGCCAATGTCTTCTGATTATCGCCTTGCGCCAACAAAACAAAATAGACGCCCGCGGGTAAACCGCCCAGATCCAGCTCCAGACGATCACCCCGATTTTTCACTCTGTAAGCAGTTCCAGACACCAGGCGACCTTCCGCTCTGTAAACAAGAACTGAGGCCGCCTGGTCTCTGGTCTCGACTCGGTCAGCAAAACGCAAGCGGACGAACCCGTTACTCCGTACCAGGTGAGAAGTCACAGAAGAAAACGACATCCTGCCTGTGCAGTTGTCTTGCCTGTCCTCAATACCGGTTGGACCCTCGGTGTACCATACATCCCTTCTTGCTCCAGTATCCCACCCGCCAATTACCCACAGCTTCCCATCAAAAACGGCCGCGCGGTGGTTACTGCGAGGCGTCCACATCGGCGTACCTGTTGCCTGTAGTTCCCACCTGATACCGTCGGATGACCTCCATACATCATTCAGTGCTATGCTGCTAAAACCGCCCAGTATCCACATCTCCTTCTGGAAGACTGCCAGAGCGTGGTAGTAACGTGGTGACCACTCCGCTTCTTCGGTTGCTAGCTTCCAAGTCTGTCCATCCTCAGTGTACCACACGTCATTCAACCGTTCTGCGGGTTCGCGACATCCACCCATTATCCATAGCTTATGCTGATAGACTGTGGTGGCCGGCATGAATCTTGTCGGCCAGCCGGGATAAGAAACCAGCGTCCAGTTTACACCGTCGGTGGAATACCAGGCATCTCCAAGCGTACCCACTTCGTTTTCATATCCCCCAATTACCCACATCCGGTCCAGAAACACCGCCGATGCATGATGGCTGCGCTGACTCCAGGCGGCATTTGCAGTAGCCCGCACCCAGTCCCTCCCATTGGAGGAGTACCAGACGTCGTTCATTCTACCATCAGGACTACTTCCCCCCATAATCCATATCTTGTTGTTAAAGACAACTGCGCTGTGGCAGTACCGTGCAGCCCAGGGCGCTCGTCCGTTGACCAGTACCCAATTCACCCCGTCAACAGAAGACCAGACGTCGTTCTTGACTCCTCCGTCCAACCCACCTATGACCCAGAGCTTACCATCAAAAGCAACACAGGCGTGGCCCTCTCTTCCTGACCAGGGAGCGGTCGAAGTCGCCTGAACCCACACCATCTGGGCTTCCAGTAGTGACACTAGACTCACCACATAACCGCCGACTGTACCCAGACGCAGGAGCTGCATTTAACTCACCTTGTCACCACCAGCTTTTGGGATACACTCACGCCCACACCATCCACTCGCACAAGATACACACCACTGCTCAAATGCCGCAGGTCTAGCACCGCGCCCCGCTGCAGGCTCCTAACCTCCACAGGACGAGATACTACACACCGACCCGCCGCATCGTACACCCGCACCTGCGCTCCCGTGCTTCTGTACCCCTCCAACCTCAACACCGCAAAGCCACCCGCCAAAGGATTCGGCGCTATCCTCATTACTCCCACAGACCGCTGCGCCCAACCCTGATTCCCTTCACTCGGCCGCGCAATACTCGAAGCAAAAAACGCTCCCAAACCATATCGCCAAAACTCATACGTCTTGTTGCCCTTCAAAAGGAAGAACGCACGGTCGTTCCAATTTGCCAGGCTGCCACCCGCCTTCACTACTCCCTTGGTCCCGCTCGCCCCTGTCCTCGGTATCGTGTCCAACGCCGTCCAGCTGTCGCCTACAGGATTGTACCGGTAGAAGTTCTGGCTCCCACCGCCTTTCACCGCATAAATCCGACCCGCATACCACACCGCACCAGCTCCGTCCTTCGACTTCTTCTTCT
>CBFGJV010000010.1:0-11642 GCA_965649205.1 Caldifarciminota bacterium
TCCCTCGCCTGCCGAGGATGTTCCTGACCCAATAGGCACTGCGCAAGCAGCACATGTGCTTCTGCCGAGTCACGTCTCAATTCCAGTATCCAGCGCGCCAGCCTGGCTCCGTTAGTGAAGGAACGTAAACGGACATAACCGCATGCCATACGCACGTAGCTCTCCGTGAGGATAGCAGCAATATCAACCGCTTTAGCACCTGAAGGGATTCTATCTACCTGCCCCTCAAGGGGATTCCAGTACTCGGTAATCCTGTCGGTCACAGACAGCTCCAAGTACACGCGTTTTTGCCAAATAAAATGCCTTATTGGCAGGTGTAGCTTGGCAGCAAGTATGGAATCCAGTATCGCCAGACTGAGTTCATCTCCGGTCCTGCTTCTACGCGGCTCCAAATAATTATCCACCAGCTGCGTTAAAGTGAGGAAACGGCTGTCGTTACTCTCTCCCCTGCCTTGTAGCAGGAAGTCTAGCAGGCTCCAAACCAATCTCTGGCGTTCACTCTGGCCAAGTCGATTAATGCCACCAGTTATTTTCTCAAGCAAGCAGTACGCTGCTGGCCGATTCACAAAAGAATCGAACAGTTGCTGAATCCGACCGCCATATCTTACCAAATCAGCTAGGGTCCTAACACCAGCAGCCAGCAAAGCACCGTAGCCCAGAGCAACTCCCTGTCCGAATGAACGCTGAATGTAGCGGATACCGTCCAAATATCTCTCCGCCCTGCTTGTCATATAGAAAGGCTCCAGGAAGGAGCAAGAGAATATCTCCTCGAACACTTGATCCTCGTTGCTGGGCAAAATACCCACGGCCCGTTGAAAAAGCCACTCTTCCTTTTCGTCGGACAGACCAAGTTCGCCCGCACGACTCAAAACCAGCAAAGCTTCTGCATGAGCACGATTAACTTCTAACTGCTGTTCCAATGGATCAAGTCTTTCAAATTGTTCGGCCGTGTAGCGTACAAGAACACCGCCAACCCATCGCAGCTGGGGATTCCAACCTTTCAGGGTTGCCAAATGCCCGACCGGCAGAACATAAGGATAGTCTCTACCACGCCGCTCCAGTTCCTGGTCCAATCGCCTGACAGCTAGTCCTATGCGTATCGGTAGAGACGGCAAGGAAATCAGCTCCCGCTTTGTTCAACAGGATCGGCCACCATGAATCCTAAGTAGCCACACACAAACTTAATTATGGGTACGCGGCCACAGAATGTCAACGCAACACTGTCGGTTATGGTACGACCGCATACAAATCGTGGGTACCAGCATGGGTAACACGGGCTCGCACAATTGACCCGCTCGCAACTGGACGTCCCCCGAGCTTTACGATCCCATCTATTTCTGGCGCATCATAGAGCGTGCGACCAAGCCCGGGACGGTCTACGATTACCGTGATCGTTCTGCCACGAAAACGACTTAAAAGCGTTCGTGAAATTTGCGTCTGAAGACGCATCAGAGTCCTACGTCGTGATTCACGCACGTGAACAGGCACTTGCCCGGATAAACTAGCAGCTTTGGTTCCTGGTTCGGACGAATAAGCAAACACCCCTAAACGCTCAAAACGCGCCTCGCGCACAAACTGAAGCAATTCGAGAAACTCCGTCTCGGTCTCTCCCGGAAAACCGGTAATGAAGGTAGTGCGCAAATGTATTCCCGGTATCGACCGCAACCGTGCCAGAGTTTGTTCTACTTCCTTCCGGCCGTAAGGCCTATTCATCCTCCGCAAAACCCTGTCGCTGATATGCTGCAGAGGCATATCCAAGTACCGGCAGAGCTTTTTGTTCTTCTTGAATTCGCAAACAAGCTCGTCGCTGATACGGGCAGGGTGCGCGTACATTAACCTCAGCCAACGTATTGCTCGTATGCGAGAAAGACGAGAAAGAAGATCCGGCAGAAGCGATCGAGAAGAGAAGTCAAGACCATAAGCTGTGGTGTCCTGGGCTACGAGTATCAGCTCCTTCACACCGCAACCCGCCAGCCATCTTGCTTCTTCCAGAATCTCAGCCATCGGACGCGAACGCAAGGGACCCCTCAAGGTGGGAATCAGGCAATAGGAACAATTATTACTGCAGCCCTCGGCAATCTTGAGATAGGCGAAATGACGGGGAGTAGAAATTAGACGCGGATATGAGAAACATGGAATCCCGTCCCCCTCCAAAAGCGGCCGGCCCGAAGAATCGGGTTCGTACCGTATTGGCAAACTTGTCATTTCGCTGATTGGCACGAACAAATCAACGCCTGCCAACCTCCTGCGCAGTTTGCTACCGTATCTCTGCACCAAACAGCCGGCAACAACAATCTGCTGACCAAGCTTTTTCGTTCTAACGAGACGCCTGATTGTGTCTTCTGATTCCTTCACCGCTGAACGAATAAAAGCACAGGTAGTAACGACGATTAGGTCCGCCTTGCCCGGAGTGGATACCAGCCGCAGACCCCGACGAACAAAACCAGCAGCTAGCACCTCGGAATCAACCAGATTCTTAGGACAACCCAGGGACACTATGCAGACTGAAGGTCTCATTTGCCGCCCACCGGTTCCGGTCAAAGGCTGTTTTGCCGAATAGTTCCTGCCGAACTACTACACGCTTGCCGTCTCTGTTGGGATGGCAACCGATTCCACTACCATCATCTTCCCTGTCGCCTCCGCTAATAGCCTATCTTTACTGTCAAAAAGCTTACTCACGGCGATTATGAGTCGGCCATGCCTGCTCACGACCCTGCCATACCCATGAATACTGACTCCCACCGGTATCGGTCGGCGATAACGCACCTGTAACTCAGCTGTCACAGTTTGTACATCACCCGTGTTACAAGCCCAGGCCATAAGCTCGTCCAGTACAGTTGAGGTGATCCCCCCGTGGAGAATGCCATCCCACCCCTGCAAATAAGCTGGAGGCGTAAACTCCACTTCCACCTGGTCACCACTTCGGCGAATTTGAAGCCGAAGACCGTACGGATTAGAGCTACCACAGGCAAAACAACGACCGGAATCCTTCACGGAGACCCTAAAGTGTCAACCCGTGTGCCACGGGGAGGGCTGAAGCGGAAAAGGTGAGATGGTATCTTGGCGTCCCATTGCTGACGGAACAACTTGAATGCATAACGGTTACCCCAACCGTCTGCAAAAGAAAACTGCGCAACCCTAGTCCTAGTTTTATCCAAAGTGAGCGTGAAATCCGAAAACACAGAACCAGAAGTGTCTGAAACATATAGCCGAGTAAACCCAGCCGAATCCTTGCTTACCTGCACATCAACAGACGGGTCTTGCAGTAAGCGAAAAAAAGCGAGAAACGGAACCGGGGTATTGCCGGCCTGACGTAACGCGCGTTTCTCCTCGGGGAAATAAATCCACAGGGTAGAATCGTCACCCACGATGGTCTGTTTGTACGGAAACTTAACTTCGATCCGGAAGGAACCAGGCAACCGTACATAGAAGTTGCCGTAGAACCGCTGCTGCGTTGTGTCAAACCCGGGAATCAGTATTTCCTCAAACTCACCGGAAAGCGTACGAAGTCGGGAGTATCGTTCTCTCAGCTGCCCCCAGGTTTCTCCGGCCGGCGCCATGAACATAACAGCAAGCAGCAAATACATCATCTGCGGATAGCATATTGTCCCTGACAAGATTGTCAAGGAAACCGACAAAAGCGATGGCGTGTGGATTTGACAACTGCAGACCTTACCTTACAATTGCGCCCTTAGTGACATTAGAACATGCTTACATTTCGCGGCGGCGTACACCCACCGGAGCATAAAAGGGCAACCGAGCAAAAGCCTATAGAAAATCTGCCCTTACCGGAGAAGGTGTTTATCCCGGTTTCTCAACACGTAGGCATACCTTCTCAACCGGTCGTGGCAAAAGGAGCAGAAGTTAAAACCGGAACGGTACTAGCGGAAGCAGGAGGAAAAATATCGGTACCCATCCATGCTTCCATTTCGGGTAAGGTAACGGATGTAGTTGACTTGGCTCATCCGCTTACCGGAAAACGCGTGCCAACTTATATCATTGAATCTGACGGCGAGGACACCCTTGAGGAAAACATCGCTGAACGTAAAACAGACCCTACGCCGCAGGAGATAGTCAAAGCGGTACATTCAGCCGGGATTGTAGGTTTAGGAGGGGCTGCCTTCCCTACCCATGTCAAGTTATCCCCGCCACCCGAAAAAAATATAGATACTCTCATTTTGAATGGTTGCGAATGCGAGCCTTTCCTGACCGCAGATCACCGTCTAATGTTAGAACACCCCGCAGAGATCATTGAAGGCGCTGTCTTTATGGCCAAAGCTCTGGGTGTAGCACGGCTGCTGATAGGCATAGAAGCTAACAAGCCAGACGCCCTGAAACGAATGGCAGAGGCGGCATGCAGTTGTTCTGTACTATCAATACAGGTAATAAAACTGAAGACTAAATACCCGCAGGGCGCAGAAAAACAGCTCATAAAAGCGTGCACAAGCCGGGAAGTACCTTCGGGAGGTCTGCCTATGGACGTGGGATGTGTAGTACAGAACGTAGGGACGGCGCTGGCAGTCAGAGAGGCTGTGCGTTTCAACCGACCGTTATACGAACGAGTGCTCACAGTAACCGGCCCGGGAGTTTCCGAGCCGAAAAACCTGCGCGTACGTATAGGCACCCCAGTCCAGAGGCTAATTGAGTTTTGCGGTGGCTACAACGGTGCACCCGCGAAAATCATTATGGGCGGTCCGATGATGGGAATCGCACTTTTTTCGGACCAAGTACCAGTCATTAAAGGCACCTCGGGCATAGTAGTGCTCAATCAGCAATCTGTGGCAGAACTGCATGACCACGATTGTATTCGCTGTGGCCGTTGCATTAAAGCCTGCCCCATGGGACTTGCTCCCCAACGTCTCTATGCTCACCTGCGTGGCAAACGTCTGTCTTCGGCTGAGAAGGAACACGTTACCGACTGCATAGAATGTGGCTGTTGTGCTTATGTGTGTCCAGCAAAAATTAGACTGGTGCATCACTTTAAGTATGCAAAAAACGAGATTGCCGCGAGAAAAAGCAAATGAACGAAAAGGAAAGGGATAGCCGCCATTTGGCCATGACGAAACCTTCCCCATCTACTGAGAGCAGAAGCACGCCGATAACTTCTAATCTACGGATATCTGCCTCTCCGCATATTCATTCTCGGACAAGTGTACAACGCCTCATGTGGGCAGTAGTTATTTCTCTATTGCCGGCCCTAGCCGGCTCCGTGTATTTCTTCGGCTTGAGAACTCTCTGGCTTGTAATACTGAGTATAGCCTCGGCTGTGGTATTCGACTCGCTGGCTCAGTTGGCTTTCGGCAGAAAGATGACCCCTGAAGACGGAAGCGCGGTCATCACCGGCTTGCTCTTGGCGTACAACCTGCCTCCAGGCGCACCGTGGTGGATACCCATAGTCGGAGCAGCTTTCGCCACAGTCGTTGTCAAACAGTTCTTCGGCGGTCTGGGACACAACTTCATCAATCCGGCCCTCGCCGCCCGCGCCTTTCTGATGGTTTCCTGGCCTACGCATATGACCTCGATGTGGCTCGCCCCCCGCGGCGGTACGCTGTCTGGACTGGACGCAGTCACCTCCGCTACTCCCCTTGCTTTGGTACGTAGAGTATCAGACTTCATTCCTCCGGGCCTGCCACCCACTGACTCCATAGCCGCCGTCCAATCTCTGATATCCCAGGCTAACTCCTGGTCAGAACTTAAGAAGCTAATCATGGGTAATGTCGGCGGCTGTATAGGCGAGACTTCTGCCTTACTCCTGCTTTTAGGAGCATTGTTCTTGCTTATTCTACGGGTCATCGACTGGCGTATTCCTGCTGCCTACATTGGCACCGTGATATTTCTGGCGCTTGTTCTTCCCGGCAACCGGTTTGCTCCCTGGTTCCACGTTTTCTCGGGAGGACTTATTCTAGGGGCCTTCTTCATGGCTACCGATTACGTTACCTCGCCGATTACAGCCAAAGGACGCTTCATCTTTGGCATAGGCTGTGGTGTTATTACTATGCTGATCCGTCTATACGGTGGTTACCCGGAAGGGTGCTCTTATTCAATCTTGCTGATGAACGTTGCCACACCCCTCATAGACCGGCTCTGTCGGCCCCGTCTCTTTGGCGCCGGTCGCGACCACAGAAAGAAAGCATCCGCATGAGAAATCCCATTTGGACCGTGTCCTCGTTGGCAATCACCTGCGCCATCGCCGCCCTAACGTTAGCTGAGGTGTATATGATTACCCGGCCCAAAATAGAGCAGCACCAGGAAGAGACACTGCGAACCGCACTCAGTCAGGTTATGCCATCCGCAAGCCATTTTGAAGAGCTCGAAGCGGGTACTGTATGGAAAGCAATCAACGGCGAAGGGCAAGTACTCGGTATTGTTTTCAGAGTTGCTCCTCAGGGTTACGGCGGAACCATTCCGCTCGTAGTCGGAATAGACACCACAGCCGCGATAACGGGCGTGGGTGTAGGTAGTGACTTAAAAGAAACCCCCGGATTAGGGTTGAAGATACGCGAAGACTGGTTCTTGTCGCAATTTCGCGGCAAAATCGCGTCCCAGGTGGCTCTCAAACACGACGGTGGTACGCTGGATGGCATTTCAGCTGCTACCATCACTTCCCGCGCAGTCTGCAAGGGAATTAGAGAGGGCATCGAGCAATACTCGCATTACCTGTCTGCACCTCCTTCCGTACAATCTGACTCCTCAGGAATTGAGCCATGAAAAAAACATCTCGCTGGCGTTTCTTCACCGACGGCATATTTAAGGAAAATCCGGTGCTTGTCCTGATGATCGGGCTGTGTCCGACGCTTGCAACTAGTGTTTCCGCGCGCGACGCTCTCGGCATGGCCGTGGCAGTAACATTTGTACTGGTAGGGTCAAATGTCGTAGTATCACTCATCCGCCGTTTCGTACCCGAATCAGTACGCATTCCCATATTCATCATCATCATTTCGACTTTTGTTACTATCATCGATTATCTCCTCCAGGCGTACCAGCCCGCCTTATATCGTGTACTAGGCGTTTTCGTACCCTTGATAGTAGTCAATTGCATAATTCTGGGCCGAGCCGAGGCGTTCGCCTACACTCACGGCGTATTCGATTCCCTCCTCGATGCTCTCGGCAAATCGGCCGGTTACGCTCTCGTCATGCTCATTATGGGCAGTTTGCGCGAGATTTTCTCTGCCGGAACCTGGTTCGGATACCCGATAACGCCTGCCGCTTTTCGTTCTGCCCCGGTTCTGTTCGCCATATTTCCCCCGGGTGCCTTTCTTCTCATCGGTTTACTGAAGGCAGCCATGACAAAGTTGAAGCTAGATAGATAACAATGACAGAGCTGACAGAAAGCAATCAAACATGAATCCCATAAAGATATTCACAGCGGCTTTTCTCGTAAACAATATCGTTCTGATGCGTTTTATAGGTCTTTGTCCGTTCTTTGGGGTCTCTTCCTCTCTGGACACTTCATTGGGTATGAGCGCGGCAGTCCTGTTTGTCATGATGCTTGCCGCTTGGGTCTCTTGGCTGCTCTATCATCTCCTGCTGCTTCCCTTAGGAGTCGTATTCCTGCGCACTGCAGTTTTCATCCTGGTAATTGCCGGCCTGGTACAGTTAGTCGAGATGGTGTTGAAAAAACACGTGCGTACCCTCTACTCAGCCATGGGCATCTATCTACCCCTCATAACTACCAACTGCGCTATACTTGGTGTGACTTTTCTGAACATAAACTACCAATTCAACCTGCTCCAGGCAACCGTGTTCGCCTTCGGAACTGCCTTGGGTTTTGCCCTCGCCCTCATCTTGTTTGCCTCCATCCGGGAGCGACTAAATGACGCCCCTATCTCCTCCTCATTCCGAGGTTACCCCATAGCTTTTGTGGCAGCATCTCTTGTTTCTCTGGCCTTCTTGGGTTTCGCCTCTTTGTTTGGCATTTCACTCTAGACCTATGGATTGGACATTACTATTAACCGCAGTAGCTACGTTAGCAGGCTTGGGGCTCGTCATCGCCGCCCTGCTTGCCTTTGCGTCGATCAAATTTGCCGTCCGAGTGGATGAAAAAGAAGCGGCTATACGTGCCGCCTTGCCAGGCGCCAACTGCGGCGCGTGTGGTTTTCCGGGTTGTGACGGTTACGCTGCCGCGGTAGCCGCAGGCAAAGCTCCGCCCAATGCCTGTACAGTTGGCGGTACGGCAGTAGCTTCGCGTATCGGTGAAATTGTTGGCCTTTCGTTGGAAGTTGCGCAACCGAAAGTTGCGGTACTCGTATGCCGGGGAAGCCGAGAAGTGGCTCCCCAACGTTTTCGTTATGAAGGAGCGTACAACTGTCGCCAAGCCGCCATCCTGCACGGCGGACCCAAAGCCTGCATCTACGGATGCGTGGGCATGGGACATTGCGTGTCAGTCTGTCCGTTTTCGGCCATAACTATGGGCACAGACGGTTTGCCGGACATAGACGAAAAAAAATGTACAGGTTGCGGCAAATGTGTGGCGGAATGTCCGAAACGCACCCTCATGCTACTTCCCCGTTCCAAACTTGTATATCTTGCCTGTTCGTCTCACGACCGGGGCAAGGCAGTAAAAGACGTATGCAAGGTCGGTTGTATCGCCTGTGGTCTCTGCGTAAAAGCATGTCCGGCCGGCGCTTTGAAATTGGTCGACAACCTACCGGTCATGGACTTTGCAAAATGCATCGACTGTGGCATATGTGTGCATAAGTGTCCGACAAAATCTTTCATTGACCGAGCTCCCGGACGTCCAAAGGCAACCATAAATCCCAAATGCACAGGCTGTCAGGAATGCGTCAAAGTCTGCCAGTTCAAGGCAATTGAGGGCGAACCCGCAAAGCAACATCGCGTGGTTGCCGAGAAATGTATCGGTTGTGGCGAGTGTCGGCGGGTATGCAAGTACTCCGCCATAGATATGGTCGGGGCTTTAGGTCACTCGGTCCGCTCCACCTGACAACCACCACGTCGCTTGACAATGGTTCTATTTGGAATCTAATGTAGGCGAGAAACTCGCCATCCAGGCGGAAGGCAATGCTTAGTGTAGAAGAAGTAAAAACCCCGGCTCAATTGGAAAAGTTCTTGGCGCTGCCTTGGAACATATACGCCGGTGATCATAACTGGGTTCCCCCGATAAGAAATGAGGCAAAGAAACTACTGGACCATAACCATCATCCTTTCTGGCAGCATGCCCGTGGAGTTCTGTTCCTGGCATGTATAAATAACAGACCCGTAGGTAGAACCAGCGCTCAGATAGATCACAACTACAACGAATTATGGAAGGAAAAACAGGGTTCGTTTGGGTTTTTTGAGTGCATAGACGACCAAGAGGTTGCCTGCGCACTATTGGACGCTGCGGCCAGTTGGCTGAAAAGCCAAGATATGCGCATACTGCGGGGTCCCATGAGTCCGTCATCAAACGACGAATGGGGTCTTCTCGTACGCGGTTTTGACCGCCCCCCGACAATTATGATGCCCTACAACCCGCCCTACTACGAACGGTTGCTGGAAAATGCGGGATTGCACAAGGCAAAGGACCTGCTTGCCTTCATAAAGTACGCCCGCACTCCTATGCCTGAGCGGTTAACAGTTCTCGCCCAGAAATTGAAAGACAACCCCCACATAACCGTAAGGCCGGTAAACATGAACGACCTGAAGAACGAAATGCACATAATCAAAGAACTATACAATGCCTCTTGGCAGATGAACTGGGGATTTTCACCTATGACCGATGCCGAGATGGACCTGCTGGCCGCACAGCTTAAGACATTTGCCGAACCTCAAATGATACTACTGGCTTTTTATGACAACAAGCCGGCCGGTCTTTCTATAACCCTTCCGGACATAAATCAGGTCCTCCGGAAACTCAACGGGAGGCTTGGTCTTGTGGGCATGGTCAAATTCCTGCACTATCGGCGGAAAATAACCGGTGCCCGGGCTTTGGTCTTCGGTTTCAAGACAGAGTATCGCCGCCTGGGTCTGCCAGTGCTATTATTCTACGAAACTGAACAATATATGCGCCGACGGGGCTATAAATGGTGTGAGCTGTCCTGGAATTTAGAAGATAATCGTCTTATAAACGAGTTTGACCGCGCCCTTGGGGCCCGCGAGTATAAGCGCTACCGCGTGTACGAACGCCCTCTTTAGTTTGATCAGCTGAACCCATTCACTCCGGAACATTGCTGTAACGGGCAAAACGTAGCAGGGCGAGCAACTCGATCAGCGCTCCAAAGTACAAAAGCTGACTGGCAACCCAAGAACGACGCAGGGCCAAAAGAAACTGGGGATTGTCCGGCACCAAGGCCAAATACAATGCGCGCAAGACCGTGTGCCCCACGGCCCAGCCGCAGGCTACAGCAAATAGCAGAGCAAAAAGATAATTAAAGATTCCCCAGTCAAACGGCAGGAACCTGCTTAGCACAAAGGCCAGTAGAATTCCCAACCCGGCCAGAACCAGGAAAGAAACACTGTACGAAACAAAAGGGGTAATCTCTGTTCTCAGACTTACAAATCTCATGACCCGGTAAGCAGCCGCCGCCGCAGATGCAAGGAGAATTGTTTCGAAGAAAACTCGCGAAATGTCACGTATGCCCCGCATGAACTGGACACCACCCACCGTAGCCACCAGTCCGATAGAAAAAATGTCAACCCAGTTAAACTGCATTCTTAGCGCTGAACTGGAGGATTTATGAGTGATTCAAGGGTCTTTTGAAAAACAGGATGGCTTTAGTGATAATTCCATCTCTATTTGAGCCGTTTATCACACTGACCAGTTCCCACCCTTCGGCTCCCAACTGACAAAGATACTGTTCCACGCCTTCCTGGGTATTACGCGGCTTTTTTTCACCCGGCACATGCACACCCCAGCGAGCCATGAGCAATACCGGGTTCATATGTACATCAATCCAAACCAACTTGTATTCCCATTGAGTCAAACGTGCTCCTTTTGCGAGATAGTAGTCTCTTCTTGCCCGTGGTCAAGCTTTCCCATAGAAGACCCCAGCACGCTCAGTCCAAAAGTGTTACATCAGCATGCCGCCGTCCACACGTATAACCTGACCGGTTATGTAGCTAGCAGCATCGGAAACTAAGAACAGACACACACTCGCCACGTCCTGAGGCGTGCCGAAACGTCCCAGAGGAATTGCGGCAGCGTAAACCTCGCGTGTCTCCTTGCTTAACTTTTCTGTCATGGCGGTACTGATGAAACCAGGGGCAATGGCGTTGACTGTGATATTCCTCGGCGCCAGCTCACGTGCCGTCGACTTTGTGAGCCCGATTAACCCTGCCTTGGCCGAGGCGTAATTTGCCTGGCCGGCATTTCCCATTTGACCTACAACTGAGCTAATGTTTACTATCCGACCCCAACGTTGCTTCAACATCTGTCTCGCGCACACCTTGGTGAAATTGAAGGCACCCTTGAGATTCACCGCAATGACAAGGTCAAAATCGGTTTCACTCATTCTCACTAGCAGGGCATCCCGGGTTATACCGGCATTGTTAACCAGAATGCTAACGCTGCCCAGTTCCTGCTCGATTATCCCGCAAGTCTTTTCCACGCCCCCAAACTCAGAAACATCAACTTGATAGGCACGAGCAGAACCGCCGCTGGCAGCCAGCTCGCCGGCCACACTTGCAGCCATTTCGTAACTTATGTC
>CBFGJV010000010.1:11652-23753 GCA_965649205.1 Caldifarciminota bacterium
GCCTCGGCCAGCTTGCGGCATATCTCCCGCCCGATACCTGCCCCACCGCCTGTGACGACTGCTACTTTTCCTGCTAGTTCAACCACATCTATCTCCTGTCGGCGTCATGTCCCGCCTTTATCGTTTGAAGAAACTTGAGGAACCGACCCGTCGGTACTCATTACACAACTGCCCTGAAAAAAACTCCCTCTCTGCACAACCAAGAATTTGCACTCTATGTTGCCTATAACCCGGGCCCCTGCTTGTAGCTCAACTCCTTCTTTCGCATGGATATTGCCTTCTACCTGGCCCGCGATTACCGCATCGCGGCAATAAAGTTCTCCTTTGAGGTACGACTTGGGACCGGCCAGAAAACCGCCGTCCAGATCCAATTTGCCCTCCAGTTGTCCGTCCAGCCGCATACCTCCGCTAATGCGGAAGTCGCCCTTGACTGCGCTTCCTGGACCTATGACCGTATCAAGTTTGCTGTCCTGCTGTTTTCCGCCAAACATTCACGCTAGTATAAAATACACGCCAATCCTGTCAAACATCTGCCGGTGAACCCAGTCGCGCCAAAACACGACCGGCGATGCGTGGCGCAGAACGAGCAATCGTGATACAACTGTCCAATCGACCGGCAATGGCATTTGCCTGCTCCTCGCTTGCAGCGTGAACCTCCGCCACCACGTCTCCTGACTCAACCCTATCTCCCACCTTACGCTTGAAAACAAAACCTACCGCATGATCTACTTTGTCACCGATTTTCTTGCGCCCAGCACCCAGCTCTACTGCCAAAGTACCTACCATCAGGGCATCTATGGCCCGTATGTAACCACTCTGTTTGGCTTTTACGCTCGCCACAGCGGCAGCGCGAGGAAGCAACGTGTAATCATCTATTATCCTTACATCACCCCCCTGCAACGGCACCAACTCCCGGAACTTCTCTAGCGCTTGACCCTGTGATAGCGCCCGGAACAGCATCCGACTAGCATGGGCGCGGCTTCGCGCCCGGCCCGCCAGCAAAAGGACCTCCTCACCTAGAGCAATGGTAATTTCTTCCAAATCCATAGGGCATCTGCCTTTCAGGGCTTCTATAGCCTCAATTACCTCCAGCGCATTTCCGACCGCCTGACCCAGCGGTTCCCACATCGCGGTTATTAGAGCGGTCACCTTCTTGCCCATTCTGCTCCCGATGCGCATCATCGTACGGGCCAGATTTCGCGCCTGCGACATGGTAGCTGCGAACGCGCCCGTACCCGTTTTCACATCCAGCACCAGACCGTCGATTCCCTCGGCCAGTTTCTTAGACATTATGCTAGCAGCAATTAAGGGTACTGAATCCACGGTAGCGGTCACATCCCGTAGAGCGTACATTTTCCTGTCTGCCGGACACATCTCTTGAGTCTGGCCAATTATGCAAAGACCACACTTCTCCAAGTTGGAAAGAAACTCTTCGTACTTCAAGTCAGTCCTAAAGCCAGGGATAGACTCCAGCTTATCCAGCGTACCGCCCGTATGCCCCAGCCCTCTCCCTGAGACCATCGGCACACACACACCACAAGCAGCAACCAGAGGTGCCAGAACTAACGAAACCTTGTCACCTACCCCACCGGTGGAATGTTTGTCCACCTTGGGAAGAGCAATACGCGACAAGTCAAACACCTGCCCGGACTTCATCATTGCCAAGGTGAGAGCTGTTGTCTCCTCTGCGTTCAAGCCGCGAAAATAGACCGCCATCAGCCAGGCTGCCATCTGATACTCTGGTACATCCCCTCGTACGTAACCTGTCACCAATGACTCTATCTCTTCACGGGTAAGAACACCCCGATTGCGCTTGCGTCGGATAAGCTCGTACACGTTCATGATGAATGCCGCATCATAATTTTGCTTAATCGTTTGTCAAACGGTTAGATCTTTCGCAATCAGCCAAGCGTCCATTCTCACCAAGGCCACATGCCCCCGAGAAAAGGATTGACAAGCAACGCTCTACCCATAGTTCCAGATTCTCCGTGTCCCGGGTACAATACGGTTTCTCTATCCAACAGTGACTGCAAGCGCTGGAGCGAGTGTTTCATCTGTCGTTCGGACCCACCGGGGAAATCTGTGCGGCCAATGGAATCAAGAAACAGCGTATCACCGGCAAATGCGTATCCATCGCCTAGAAGCGTGATACTTCCTGGCGTGTGGCCTGGTGTGTGTATGACCTGTAATCTCTCATTACCTACAAACAGTTCGTCTCCCTCCCGCAGCAGCACGTCTGGCTTTAGGGACTCAAGTCCCTGGCCCACCAGCACCGCCAGACTTGCCTCTGGACGTTCCAGCATAACAGCGTCCAGCTCGCCAATGGCCAGCTGGGCGCCTGTGGCTTGAAGAATTTCTCTGTTCGCGGAAACATGGTCAACGTGTCCGTGGGTATTTATCACGTACTTCACTACAGGTCTGTCATCCTCGTCCAGACCACTGTACTTACCTAAACTCCCATCAGCGACTGCAAATTGCTCTATTCTCGCGAGAATGGTCTCTGGGTCTCCTCCAGGATCAATTACTGCCAATTCGTTGGCAGAAGCCAGAATGTAACAGTTTGTTTCCAGAGGTCCTACAACTAGACGGTCTATCTTGACGTCAGACATTGAAACAAAACCTCCTTACCGGACGATATGAGCATCCGCCCACAGAGTCCATGCCAGCCAGCTTGAATACGCTGCCTTGCTTAACTATTTTCCAACCCTCAGCCTTGAGCAAAGCGGCTTTTCTTGCTAGACCACCACTATATCCGACAAGTCTCCCGTACTTGCCTACGACCCGATGGCATGGTACAACCAACGGAAACGGATTTCTAGCCAAGGCAATACCAACAGCCCTGGCCGCTCCAACCTTCCCCATAGCTTCGGCTAACTCCCCATAGGTCATGACGGTACGCGGCAATATCTGCTGGCACAACACCAACACAGAACGCATAAAATCCGTCAGTCCGGAGAAATCAGGGCGCAACCGAGGTGGAACAGGCGCCCCGCCGAGCACAGCCAACAGTTGCTTGGTTAACATCTTATCAGTGCGCTCAGCTGTAATGCCTGAAGCAAACTCAATCTTTGTCAGCCTTTCCCTCCGCCAAGTTACAATAACCAACCCACAAGGCAAATGTGCGGCTCTGATTTCCAGGCAATTCATTCCGCTAACTGTCCGTCTTACAAAGACTAAATACTAATTCCCAGATTTTTCCTCATTTTGTTGTGTACATCACCGTTATCAGGGTTTTGGAATCATCTGTTGATACGGTCACGCTGCACCCCTTTCCTTCACCTTCCGCACCATAACTGAGAGTAGTGCCATCGGCAGTTTCAAGAACCGCTATCTGTTTCCATCCCGCAGATTGCAGACTGGACTTGTACCAGGCGACGACCGAAGGCCTGGCGTCCGCGGTCTCCAAAGAAAAAGCAGTACCTGTGCCCTGCTCTCCAGAGATGCTCCAGCGCGCAGTAGCCTTAGCCTGCGGATACTTGAGGAAATCTGGTAGGCCGGAAAGGTCTATGTTTTCGGAAACGTCTATATTCACCTTCCCCCCACTTGCTTTTTCTACAGCTGTTTCTAACGCCTTCTCAGTCGCTTGTCTAGCCGCCTTCTCACCACACTTTGCGCAGGCAGGCGCGAGCACAACAAACAGACCGGACACAACAGACAGACTAACAGCAGCTCTGATTATCTTCATCAGGAACCTCCTTTGGTCTGCCATAGAGTAACTAACTTTCGCTAGAGGTCAAGGATCAGCAGAATGAACATTACTCCAGCCTCGAAAACCACTCGCCAAGGCACCGGCTCCTGCTTCTGCTTCCACATGCAATAATACTTATGAGTATTATTTTCGGTCGGCCCACTTCCTCAACTAACTATTTGCTGCTCAACCTGTTACAAACAATAGCCCATCTCCTCCTCCCCAGCTCCCCTAGCAGCTCTCTGAGTGGTTCTCTAAGTTGCTTGCTGGGCCGCTTTATCCGTCACTCGCCTCGCCGCTCTCCGCCCCGTAGCCGAGGCTGTCACCTGGACTGACCGGCCAGCCGCGCACTCGGCAACTCTGTCGGTGACTGAACCCACGATCAGGCTATTTCCTCCCCAAGCGAGGGTCTAAGTCAAGGGCTGGAGAATCCGGCTCCCTCCCCAGCGAACAAATTCCCGGTCCGCTGACAGAACCACCGAAGGGACAGCTGGGTAAGCATCTCGCTGGTTTGCCTGGTCTGAACTATTGGACGGCTCAACATTCGCCTGCCATATCGGCTGCCATCAGAGTGCGTATGCCCCAATGGCCAATCTGCCACCTGTCTTGACCCACCCCCGACCGATTCTATACTTCCTTAGCCTCTATGCAGGATGAATACATACACATAAAGGGAGCGCGGGAACACAATCTCAAAAACATCACCCTTGACATCCCCCGCAACAAATTCGTAGTCATAACAGGTATTTCCGGCTCTGGAAAATCCTCGCTGGCCTTTGATACCATCTACGCCGAAGGCCAGCGCCGTTACATAGAATCTCTCTCCGCCTACGCCCGTCAGTTTCTCGGCATGCTGGAAAAACCGGACTGCGATCAGATTACCGGCTTGCCGCCGGCAATAGCCATAGAACAACGTTCCTCAGCGCACAACCCCCGTTCTACCGTGGGGACGATAACCGAAATATACGACTACCTGCGACTGCTGTTTGCCCGCATCGGCCGACCCCACTGTCCTCACTGCAAGCGCGCCATAACTTCTCAGAGCGTTGACCAGATAGTAGATACGCTCCTGAGCGAGTCTCCGGAAAGCAGACTGATTATCCTCGCTCCGCTGGTTCGCGGCAGAAAAGGTGAGTTTCAAGAACTGCTGGAGAAAGCCAAGAGGCGTGGCTACCTACGTGTCCGGGTAGATGGAGAATTCTATGAAATAGACCAGGTGCCGAAACTTCATCGATACAAGAAACACAACCTGGAGCTGGTAATAGACCGCCTCAGTCCCCAGCCCGAAAAACGGGGGCGTTTGGCTGATTCCGTGGAGCTCGCTTTGCGGGAAGGCAACGGTATTTGTATTGTGAACGTCGCCCGACCCGACGACGGTACCGGTTCGGAATCATTTGACAGACTCTTCTCCGAAAAATTCAGCTGTCCTGATTGCGGTTTCAGTCTGGAGGAGATAACGCCACGACTTTTTTCCTTCAACTCGCCCTATGGCGCCTGCCCTACCTGTCACGGACTAGGTACTAGAATGGAATTAGACCCGGACCGACTGATCACCGACCCTAGCCTTTCCATTCTGGACGGAGCTTTGGCTCCGTGGGGAGAGGCACGTGAACGTGGCGAGTGGCTGAATGCCAAGCTCCGGGCCCTTGCTGCCAAACATAAGTTCAAACTGACCACACCTTGGCAGGAGCTACCCGCACGTATCAAAAAAATCATTCTCTACGGCTCGGATGAAGAAATGACTATCCGCTTTCAGGGCAAAGAGCACGACTGGGTGTGGGAATCCGCCTACGAAGGCATAGTACCTTACCTTATGCGTATCCACAAACAGACTGAATCGGAAGCCAGGCGGGAATGGGTAGAGAGTTTCATGTCCATCTTGCCCTGCCCGGACTGCGGCGGCACCCGTCTCAAACCCGAAGCCCTCGCCGTTCGTATAGGCCCTTACAACATTGCCCAGATAGCTTCTCTGTCGGTGAGAAAGGCTCTCGAATATCTTACGTCAGAACTGAATCTGACTGAAAAAGAAAAAAACATTTCCCGCGACATCATCAGGGAGCTGGTTAGGCGATTGGAATTCCTCGAAAAAGTCGGGGTCGGATACCTGACTCTGGATCGGGCGTCTGAAACGTTGGGCGGCGGCGAAGCTCAGCGGGTGCGGCTTGCTACCCAGATAGGTTCCGGGCTGGTGGGCGTGTGTTACATCCTCGACGAACCGTCCATCGGTCTGCACCAACGAGACAACCAGAAGTTGCTGGCCACCCTCTTGCAATTGCGCGACTTAGGTAACACCGTAATCGTAGTCGAACACGACGAAGAGACAATACTGTCTGCGGACCATGTCATAGACCTCGGTCCTCTTGCCGGCGAGAAGGGGGGGTACGTTGTGGCTCAGGGCACACCGCAGGAGATCGCCCGCTGCGAAAACTCGCTTACGGGTGATTACCTTGCCGGACGCAGGAGTATTCCCCTGCCCTTAGCACGTCGGCAGCCTTCCCAAGGTTGGCTGGAAGTAATCGGTTGCCGGGAAAACAACCTGAGGAACATAACCGTTCGATTCCCTTTGGGCCTTTTTGTATGTGTCACCGGCGTTTCCGGTTCAGGCAAGAGCACTCTGGTGTCAGACATACTGCATCGGGCGCTTGCCCGTCATTTCTATGGATCACGCGAAAAGCCAGGAGCACACGATCGCATTCTGGGGCTGGAAAAGATCGACAAGGTCGTCAATATCGACCAGTCGCCCATAGGACGCACCCCCCGTTCCAATCCTGCCACCTATACCGGTGCCTTCTCGCCAATACGGGAAGTATTTGCCCGCAGTAAAGAAGCAAGGATGCGCGGCTACAAACCCGGCCGTTTTTCCTTCAATCTACGAGGAGGCAGATGTGAGGCTTGCGGCGGAGACGGAATCACAAAGGTCGAGATGCACTTCTTGCCTGATGTTTATGTAACCTGCGATGTATGCAAAGGCAGCCGCTACAACCGCGAAACTTTGGAAGTACGCTACAAAGGCAAGAACATCAGCGATGTACTGAATATGACCGTGGACGAGGCAGCGGACTTCTTTGCCAATCTGCCCCTCATTCGTCGCCGTTTATCGCTGCTGCAGGCCGTAGGCCTGGGCTACATAAAACTTGGTCAGCCCGCCCCCACTCTGTCTGGCGGCGAGGCGCAACGGATAAAATTGGCCAGGGAGCTGTCCAAGGTCGCCACAGGCCGCACTCTGTACCTCCTGGATGAGCCTACGACCGGGCTGCACTTTGAAGATGTTCGTCTGCTTCTGCAGGTATTGAACCGGCTCGTGGAAAGGGGGAATACTGTTGTGGTTATCGAACACAACCTGGACGTCATCAAGTGCGCAGACTGGGTGATAGACCTAGGCCCGGAGGGTGGCGAGGACGGCGGTACAGTCATTGTTGCAGGACCTCCGGAAGACGTTGCCGCCTGCCCGAATTCCCACACCGGCCGCTTTCTACGAAAACTGCTCCAGCGAAAAGAGCCTTCTCCAGTCGTGATCAGCTCCAGCTCCTCCCGGTCTTGGAGCAAAGTCACTGACGAATCTGCAGAATTTGCTTTTAACTTGTCTCCGACAACAGACGAGAAAAGACAGGGCTGAGCCCGGGATAACCTTGGAAATACCCGGCCGCTTGCGCATCAGCCTATCCGTCGTATAATCAGCCATGCTGCAGGTATATACTGGAGACGGTAAGGGAAAGACTACAGCCGCCTTCGGTCAGGCTCTGCGTGCCTGCGGCCACGGATGGCACGTAGCCGTCATTCAGTTCATGAAAGGTTCCCCGGATTACGGAGAAATACAGGCTGCCAAACAGGTGAATGGCCTCGAGGTTTACCAATTCGGACAGCCCACCTTTGTGGAAAAGGGAAATCCGAGCGAACAGGACATTCTGGAAGCACAAAGGGGTATGGACGCAGCTCGCGCCGCCATAGCCTCGGGTAAGTACCAGATGATAGTACTGGACGAGATAAACGTGGCTGTAGACTATGGTTTAATCCCGCTGGCCGAAGTTTTACACCTCATTGATTCCTGTCCGGCGGAACTGGAGCTGGTATTCACCGGCCGGGGAGCACGACCAGAAGTGCTGGAGCGTGCTGGACTAGTCAGCGAGATTCGCGAAATCAAACATCCCATCCACAAGGGCCTGGTGAATCGTGTGGGAATCGACCGCTGAGCTGCTGCGGCAGTTCCGAGCTGGCAACTCTAGAGCCTGCGCTCGTATTATATCTCTTGTCGAAGATGATGCCCCGGCGGCTGTGGAACTGCTCGATGCAATCTACCCGTATGTAGGTCAAGCCTATAGAGTGGGTATCACCGGACCACCGGGCGCGGGCAAAAGCACTCTGGTGGAAAAACTCGTCCACGCTTGCCGGAAACAAAACAGAAAGATAGGAATCGTAGCAGTCGATCCCACTTCCCCCTTTTCCGGCGGGGCGATACTCGGCGACCGTGTCAGAATGTCTTCCTTGTTCATGGACCCAGGTGTATTTATACGCTCCATGGCCACAAGAGGCGGTACCGGCGGCCTGGCCTCCAGAACAAAGGAAGTGTGCGATGTGCTGGACGCCTTCGGAACAGACTGGATTTTCGTAGAAACGGTGGGGGTAGGACAAGTAGAACTGGACATAGCCTCCGCAGCACATACGACGCTTGTCGTACTGGTGCCCGAATCAGGAGATTCAATACAGGTGATGAAAGCCGGGCTGATGGAGGTCGGGGATGTATTCTGTGTAAACAAAAGCGACAGACAGGGAGCCGACGGACTGGTCGTGGCGCTTGAGTCGGTGCTGGAACAGAAACGTGGCATCAACAGCTGGATACCGCCGGTTATCAAAACGACGGCTACGACCGGTGAAGGAGTCGAAGAACTGCTGGAGCGGCTTGACGCTCACCGCAAGCATCTGCTAACTTCCAAAACCCTGGAAAGACTTAAAGAGGCATACGTCCGTAACAAGATACGTGAACTGGTTGAGCTGGACCTGCTCAAACAAACCTGGAGCCGGGCAGAGATTGAACAGAAGCTGTCTGCGTTGGTGCAGGAGACGATGCAGGGAAAAACGACGCCCTATAGGGCAGCAGCGGAACTACTCCTCCTCCTGCGCGCAGACAGAAAAGACAGTGGCTGTGTTCTGCCGGGTGACCCGGAGAGCCGCCGCGAACGGCTTGAATGTTTGGCAGGTAACAAGGGAGACGCCAAACCCAAGGAGGTATAGTTGCGGGAGGATACATTACGACATAAACAAACAGAATGGGAAACCAAGCTGGGAACTACTCAACCCGGGGAAACTGTATCCGGACTCCGGCTGAAACCGTTGTACACTCCCCTCGATTTGGAATCCTTTGATTATCTGGAGAAGCTGGGTTTTCCGGGTGAATTCCCGTTCACCCGCGGCATCCACAGCAATATGTATCTGGGAAGGCTGTGGACTATGCGCCAGTTTTCCGGATTCGGTACCGCCAGAGACACCAACCGTCGGTACAAATTCCTCCTGGAACATGGAGAGACTGGTCTCTCTGTGGCTTTTGACTATCCCACTCTCTACGGACGCGATTCGGACGACCCAAGGGCACGAGGTGAGGTTGGAAAATGCGGCGTGGCTATTTCTTCACTGGAAGACATGCAGGAGCTGTTCAGTGGCATTCCCTTGGACAAAGTCTCCACTTCCATGACTATCAACGGCCCAGCCGCGGTAATCTGGGCTATGTACATCGCCACCGCAGAAACGCAAGGAGTTGCTCCGGCAAAGCTGCGCGGCACCATACAGAACGACATACTGAAGGAATACATTGCGCAGAAGTCCTGGCTGTTTCCGCCCGAACCTTCGCTGCGGGTAATCACAGACATAATGGCTTTTGGGGCAAAAGAGGTGCCGCAATGGAACACCATCTCCATATCCGGATACCACATTAGAGAAGCTGGTTCCACCGCAGCACAGGAACTGGCTTTCACCCTCAAGGACGGGTTCACCTACGTCGAAGCTGGCATCAAGGCTGGCCTGGATGTGGATACCTTCGCACCCCGGCTTTCTTTCTTCTTCAACTCTCATCTCGATTTCTTCGAGGAAATTGCCAAGTTTCGCGCGGCACGCAGAATTTGGGCTAAAGAAATGCGTGATACCTATAAGGCGAAAGACCCGCGCTCTTGGCTCTTGCGATTCCATACCCAGACCGCCGGCTGCACCCTCACCGCGCAACAACCGGAGAACAACATCGTCCGCACCGCCTTCCAGGCTCTGGCTGCAGTTCTGGGCGGAACCCAGAGCCTGCATACAAACTCGATGGATGAAACTTGGGCCCTGCCTACAGAAAAAGCGGTATTGATTGCGTTGCGCACACAACAACTGATTGCCGAAGAAACCGGGGTCACCAATGTGATAGACCCTCTAGGCGGCTCCTATTTTATCGAATCCCTGACAGATGAACTGGAACGACAAGCGCGTGTCTATTTTGAGAAAATAGACGCCATGGGTGGCATGGTAAAAGCCATAGAGAACGGTTATCCGCAAAGAGAAATTGCCGATGCCGCATACCGCTACCAGAGGCTGATTGACGAAGGTAAACGCACAGTGGTGGGGGTTAACAAATACCAAATTAAGGGTGAGGCACTGGAAATACCGTTACTCAAGGTGGACCCGGAAGTGGAAAAGTCTCAAGCTGAGAGACTGGCGTCCCTGCGCCAGCGCCGGGACAGTCTCAAGGTTAAACAGGCGCTGGACGACTTGCGCGATGCCTGTCGCGGTAAGGACAATGTGATGTATCCCATACTGGAGGCCGTGAGGCGATACGCCACACTAGGAGAGGTTTGTCAGGCCATGAAGGATGTCTGGGGAGAGTTTCATGAACCGCCAACGTTCTGAGGAGACGAAGATGAAAAAAAAGCTTAGAATCCTTGTGGCAAAGCCAGGACTCGACGGTCACGACCGAGGCGCGAAAGTGGTGGCGCGCGGACTGCGCGATGCCGGCTTTGAGGTTATCTATACCGGTTTGCACCAGACACCAGAGATGATTGCGGAAACTGCTATCCAGGAAGACGTAGACGCTGTCGGTCTTTCTATCCTGTCGGGCGCCCATATGGTGCTCATACCAGAAACGATGCGATTATTGCGGGAAAAAGGTGCGGAGGACATACTTGTGTTCGGAGGCGGCATCATCCCGGAAGAAGACAAGGCCAAATTGTATGAGATGGGCTGTGGCAAACTTTTCGGCCCAGGCACCACTATAGAAGAAATTGTTTCCTATCTGAGAAGCAAACTTTCACCGGAGGTATAAAATGCCGACTCCAAGTGAAACAGAAAGATTTCCTCAGCTGCAAAATCTAGACCGGTCACAACTGATTGAACTGCTGTGCGACGCTGCCAAAAACTGGCTGGCTCACGACGGAACCTGGTTTCAGGCAATAGAGTCAGCCTATGGTATGGAAGCGGCGATACGGGCCGACGCCGAGGCATGGCGAAGGTTCACGGTCATCGAGGCCAAGAGGATTATGGAAAGGCACGGTATCAAGCCCGGAGGGGGCATACCAGCACTACTAAAAGCTCTCTCCTTCCGGCTGTACGCCTTTATAAACGAGCAGGACGTACCGGAGCAGAGTGCCACCCGTGCCGTGTTCCGCATGCGCACCTGCAGAGTTCAGGCCGCGCGTAAACGCAAGGGCTTGCCCGATTTCCCCTGTAAAGAGGTAGGTCTAGTTGAGTATGCAGGCTTTGCGCAGACGATTGACCCGCGAATTCAGACCCGCTGTCTTTTCTGTCCACCTGATGACCACCCAGACGACGCCTGGTGCGCATGGGAATTCACTCTGGCAAAACCAGAGACAGACTCGCTGGTAAGATGGTAGGAAGGAAGTGACAAAAGAAAAACGCAGTTTCACAGTACGCGATCTGCCTACGCCGGAACGGCCGCGCGAAAGACTAATACGGGAAGGACCCAGGGCCCTCACGCGTGAAGAAGTGTTGGCTGTAATCCTCGGGCGTGGCACCAGCGGACGTTCGGTTCTGGACATAGCCCGTGACCTAATTGTCAAGTTCAAAACCATCGGTGCCCTGGCCGACGCAACGATTCAGGAACTTCAGCAGATTGAAGGAATTGGCAAGGCAAAGGCCTGTCAACTGAAGGCGGCACTGGAATTGGCCCGACGCACTACAGAGTACGAAGACGAAGAGAAAGGGGCAGATCTCAGCAAAGCCGAAGTGGTAGCCAAACTGGTAGGTCCAAGAGTGCGAACTGAGAAAAAGGAGTGTTTTTACTCTCTAGTGGCTGACTCACGCGGTCGCCTTCTGGCCTGGGACACCGTCTCTGTGGGCTCGCTGGACACAACTCTGGCGCACCCGCGTGAGGTATTTCAGGAGGCAGTCAGAGCAAAAGCTTCAGCCATAGTGGTAGTGCACAACCATCCTT
>CBFGJV010000010.1:23763-86401 GCA_965649205.1 Caldifarciminota bacterium
CTACCCCCTCTGACGATGACGTTAGACTCACTCGGCGACTAGCAGAGGCAGGGCGAATCCTAGGCATAGCCCTGCTTGACCATATAATTCTTGCCCAAGATCGCTACTATAGCTTCCGTGAGCACGCTTTACTGTAGGAGAAACAGAATCCGGATGCATATTTTTGTCACCAAACGGCAACACCTACTTGGCAATAGCCATGGACATTCGACGCACAACTGATACCACCGGCATCCCCATAGACAAGGTAGGCATCAAAGGACTTCGCTACCCAATAGTTCTACTCGACAAGGCGAGAAAGCGTCAGCACACAGTAGCGGTCATCAATCTTTACGTATCTCTTCCTCAGACGATACGCGGAACCTATATGGGGCGCTTTGTAGAAATACTGAATCAATACCATGACGAGATAGATATCCACAAACTTGGAGCCATCCTTCGTGAAGTCAGGCAGCGACTGGAAGCTCAGTCAGCCCACTTGGAGATGGAATTCCCCTATTTTGTGGAAAAGCAGGCCCCCGTGTCGGGTGCAAAGTCACTAATGGACTACCGCTGCTCCATTCAGGCTGACCTCGACGACCGATTCCGCCTTCGCCTGGGAGTTGCGGTACCGGTAGCAACACTTTGTCCGTGTTCAAAAGAGATGCTGGGAACTATGGGCCACAATCAACGCGCAGAAATACGCGCTACAGTGGAACTGCAAGGTTTTCTTTGGATAGAAGACCTCATAGAGATGCTTGAAGATTGTGGCTCCAGCGAAGTCTTCTCCCTGCTCAGCCGCGAAGACGAGAAACATTTGACCAGCCGGGCGCTGGAACACCCAGCCTTTGTAGAAGATGTCGTCCGCAAGGTCGCCCACAAACTGGAGTCGAGAAAGGAAATCGTTGCCTTCGAGGTGGCGGTAGAGAGCTACGAATCCGTGCATCACCACGAAGCTTACGCCTTTGTAAGCAGACAGAAAGAACAGCCCTGAACGACCCTGATGAAGAAGGTATTGCTCATTGATTGCTACCGGAACAGCTCCAGAGATAAGCTAGACAACTACGTGCGGGCTCTGACGAGCAGAACTGCTGTCACGGTCGAAATAATCAGCTACAAATCCATCCGCTCGAAAGCCAGGCTCCTCCAAGCCGCAGACGCAATCGTTATCTCCGGTTCACCCATGATGCTGTCCCAGTGCCGGCAGGTGAAGAAGCTACCTGACCTTCTCGCTGACCTCGACTGTCCTATACTGGGCATCTGCTTTGGTCACCAGTGTCTTGCCTGGCTCACTGGCACCAAGGTACATCCAGGCCAATTAACTGAGGCAAACATACCTATCAGACTGCTGCGAAGTGACCCTCTTTTCGAAAAACTTCCGCCGGAGGTACAAATGTGCGAAAGTCACCGCGAGTTTGTTAAAAAGGAAGAGGTCGAAATAAACGGCTGGGAAGTTCTTGCCGAGTCAGACAGTTGTCCCGTAGAAGCTATGCGCCACAGGAAAAAACCCTGGTACGGGGTACAATTTCATCCCGAACGGTCGGGCGAACAGGGCGAAATCCTCTTGCACAACTTTCTGCGAATTGCTGAGGTGCATCACAAAGCTCGCAAAACGAGCTAGAACGTCTGGCCAAGTTGGAAGTGAGGTTCCCAGCGCCCGCCACCAGCGCGGTCAAAGCCGTATCCTAGGTCAAATCCCAGTCTTCCCAGCATCGGTATCTCAATGCGCACCCCCACCCCTGCACCCCGCTTCATGTCCGACAGGTTAAGCTGACGAATCGAATTCCACGCATTGCCCGCATCTGCAAAAGCGAGAAACGAAAGCTGGGGCGAAAGCCTGAGCTTATACTCCAAAGAAAAGACAGCTTCGGCCTGACCGCCTATGTAGTAACCGCCGTCCTTGGGTCCGACACTGCCATCTGGATACCCGCGTATACCGTCCGGCCCGGTTCCGCCAGGTCGAAAACGTTCATAGAGCGGCACGGTGTCAGACAGCGAGAAACCGGAAATGAAACCCAGACGAGTGCGACCCATAACTGCAAACTTCCAGAAAAGAGGGAAATACTGACTGATATCCACCACGTGACGATGAAACCTTATGTCACCGACCGAAATACCAAAAGAGTAACTGGTAACCGAGCCGGATGTCGCATTGAAGATGTAGTCACGAGAATCTCTGAAAAAAGTAACCACGGGGCTAAGGGCTGTTTTGTGTACGGTATCACGGAAAATGTTGTATGGCCCGCGCGGCTTATAGCTGGGACTTATCGACGAGGGGGGAACATAAGCATCAGAAATACGCACTCCAATACTACCACGGGCGTAGTCCAAAGGCAGCGGCCGGGAAAAGGACACTCCGCCGCCCAACTCCTGCTTGTTGTAGTAGTCGTACGTAGTAGTGAGATACCCCACATCAGCTCCGGCCGAGACAGGCATATCCAAAAGCCAAGGCTCGGAGAACCCTATCTGGGCATTCGTTCTCTTGCCCCCCTTCTCCACCTTCACGGAAGCAGTCTGGCCGCGACCGAGTAAATTAGGCTGCTGCAATTCTATGTAACCCGTGACGCCCTCTGACGCGGAGTAGGTAACCCCCGCGCCCACTGTACCAAAAAATTTCTTCTCTTTCACTCTATAGATCAGATCAATCGAGCCGGCAGAATCGGCAATGCGGTGACTGAGAGAAATATCTTCAAAGTAACCGAGATTAAAAACATCCCTCTGGCTACGCATCACCTCAGAACGTCTGAAGCGATACCCCGGCAGCGTAGTTATATTCCGCCTTATCACCTTATCCATGGTCTGCTCGTTACCCTCTATCAGCACTAGACGGACAAGGGCAGGGCGCCCCTCCACAATGTTATAGGTTATATCCACCGTATCTGCTCTCATCTCCTCAGTTGGAACCACCGAGGCGTAAATGTATCCCTCTTCCGAATAAGCGGCATACAGGTCCGCAAGCGTCTGCTGGGCCAGCTTTGCATTGTAACGTGAACCGGGCTTAAATCGCACTATCGCCTCTAATCGGTCGCGAGGCAGGACGGAATCACCCACGAAAGTAACAGAACCAAAGTAGTAAGGCTCGCCTTCCTGTAATCTGATGACAATATCAGCCCAGCCCTTGTCATAGCTGATATCGTAGTCAATTACCCGGCAGTCGAGAAAACCGCGTTCCTTGTAAAAGTCTACAATTCGCTCCAAGTCCTTGGCGAACTCCTCTTCCCGAAAACGGGCTTTACGGTACCAAGTCTTCTGCCGATTAACCAACTTGATTTCAATCTGCGGGTCCGTGAAACTCTCATTTCCAACTATCTCGATATTACGGATCCGCACCGGTTCATGCTCTTCAATCTGGTAGGTGAGGACCGCCCATCCGGCAGAATCCGCTGCGGAAAGCACGGGTTCTACCTTGACCAAAAGAAACCCCTTCTCCTTGTACATCTGCCTGATTGCTTCCTGCCAGTCGAATACCTTCTTACCCGACAAGACCTCACCGGTCTGTGCCTTTACCTTCGCCTCCAAATCCTTCAGACGTACGCGACGATAACCGTTGAACTCAAGCCTCCGCAATCTGGGATACTCCCTGGTTCTGAAGCTGACGCTCACTCCGTCAGAAACGATGGATGTGTCGACCGCTACCTGCGAAAACAAACCGAGCTCATAGATGCGACGGACCGCGTCAGCAAGTTCCGTGCGCAAACGTGCCGGCGTATATTCCTGACCAACCACAAGCCCGGCCGTGCGCACAACAAGACCGGAATCAGCAGTCTGAGTGGATGCGGCAACCCTGACAAGCACGAGTTTTTCCCTGCCCCCCGGGTCCACCGAAGTCAAAGCCGCAAACAGCAGGAGAAAAATCATTCAGCCGAGCCTGCGTCCTTTCTGTCCGCACCATCCAGAGGACGCAAGCTGTCATCGGAATGACCGACTTCTTCCCCGCCTGCTTCTGTTACATCCTCAGCACTACGGAACACCAGCCGGTCAGCGTCCCTGTCGACCAAAATAGACGTACCCGGTTTGAAGCGGTTGCGAAGCAACTCCTCAGCCAGAGGGTCTTCCAGGAGACGCCTCAGGGCACGTTTGATAGGTCTGGCGCCAAACTGGGGGTCGAAACCTTCTTGCACCAACAACTCCTTAGCAGCAGGGGTCAGTTGGAGCTTCAGCTTCTTGTCCCGCAGACGCTCAGCCAGGTCTCCCAACTGGATGTCAACAATCGCCTCCATTTGACTCTTATCCAGCGGCCGGAAGACTATCACTTCGTCAACACGATTGAGAAATTCTGGCCGGAAGAAACGTTTTACCTCAGTCATGACTTTATCCCGAATCAACTCGTAGTTAGCCTCTTCTCCGCCTGCCTTGAAACCGAAAACAGAGGCGCCGCGAATTTCCGTGGAAGCGATATTCGAAGTCATTATTATGACCGTGTTCTTAAAACTCACGCGCCGCCCCAGGGAATCTGTGACCTGTCCGTCATCCAGTATCTGCAATAGGATATTGAACACATCAGGGTGAGCCTTTTCTATTTCGTCAAATAATACCACCGAGTATTGCTTACGCCGCACCTTCTCCGTCAACTGCCCGCCCTCTTCATAGCCAACATATCCCGGGGGAGCACCCACCAGCCGCGAAACATTGAATTTCTCCATGTATTCAGACATATCAAACCGGAGCAGCGCATCCTCATCGCCAAAGAGAAACAGAGCCAGCACGCGCGCGAGTTCCGTCTTTCCCACACCGGTGGGACCGAGAAAGATAAAGGACCCGATTGGACGCCGCGGATCTTTCACTCCCGCCCGGGAACGGCGTATCGCCTTGGCAATAGCAATGATAGCCTGATCCTGTCCCACAATGCGTTTGCGCAATTCATCTTCCATCCGCAACAGACGCGCGGATTCACTTTCCTCCAGTTTGGAAAGCGGAATGGAGGTCCACGCGGAAACTACGTAGGCGACGTCCTCTTCAGTAACTACAGGAAAACTGCCTTTCTTCTCCCATTCCTTGCGTTTTCGCCTCAGATATTCAATCAGCTTCTTCTGTTCATCACGCAGCTCCGCCGCCTTTTCAAACTCCTGCTGCCGGACAGCATCTTCTTTGGCTGCATTCAGTTTCTCGATGCGACGTTCTATTTCGTCCAGCTCCGGATTTATCACTGGCCGCAGCAGCTTGACTCGAGAACCCGCCTCGTCAATCACATCTATTGCCTTGTCGGGCAGGAAACGGTCTGTGATGTAGCGGTCTGCCAGATACGCAGCAGCTTCCAGAGCCGCATCTGTGTAAGCAACATTGTGGTGGAGTTCGTACTTTTCCTTCAGCCCCTTGAGTATACTGACGGTCTGGGCAACGTTGGGTGGCTCCACCAGTATTTTCTGGAACCGGCGTTCGAGAGCCGAGTGTTTTTCTATGTACTTGCGGTATTCCTCCAGGGTAGTAGCGCCAATAGCCTGAATTTCTCCCCTGGCCAGCGCCGGCTTTAGTATACTGGAGGCATCCAGTGCTCCCTCGGCCGCACCCGCACCTACAATTGTGTGGAGTTCGTCAATAAAGATTATGCATTCCGGGTGCTGCTGGAGCTCATTAAGGATAGACTTGAGTCTTTCCTCAAATTGACCTCGGTACTTGGTGCCTGCCACGATAGCGGCCATATCCAGTGCCAACACCCGACGATTCTTCAACACGCTAGGCACACGGCCTGTGACAATGCGTTGCGCCAATCCTTCCACTATGGCAGTCTTGCCCACTCCGGCTTCGCCTATCAAAACCGGGTTATTCTTCTTCCTCCGGGCAAGTATTTGTATTACCCGTTCTATCTCAAGCTCTCTGCCGATTATGGGGTCCAGCTTGTCTTCCCTGGCTAACTGAGTGAGATCGCGAGAGAAATAGTCAAGTGCAGGGGTCTTGGAGCGGGAACGAGACGGTTGACCACTCTTCGTCCCCCCTAGTAACCGCAGTGTTTCGGCTCGGACCATCTCGATATCTACGCCCAAAGACTGCAGTACTTGACAGGCAAGTCCACGCTCCTCACGTAAGAGACCCAATAAGAGGTGCTCTGTGCCAATGTAGGTATGATTCATCTTGCGCGCTTCGTCCAGAGAATAGTTAATGCTGGAACGCGCTTCCTGATTTAGCGGCACCTCTCCTAGAACTAGAGTCTCAGAGCCGGCCGGCACCACATTCTCCACTGCCCTCCGCAGGTCATCCAGGTTGATACCCAAATTCGTCAGCACCGTCGCCGCTACTCCCTCACCTTCTTTTACGAGTCCAAGAAGAAGATGCTCAGTCCCGATGTAGTCGTGATGAAGCCTAATTGCTTCTTCGCGGGCAAGGTTTATTACCTTTCTAACTCTTTCGGTAAAGCGTTCTTGCATACTTTAAAAGTTTAACGAGCAGACCGGAACTGTCAAACTTGCATCGGTCCTGCATAGGTGATTCTGGTTACTTGTAATTACACAGGCAAAAGTCGTTTTTCTTGTTCGATCTCTAACACCCATGGCTTTTCTCTTCAGAATCAGAAATAGGCCCGCAATTCCGCTGACAAAGTGTGTTCGGCTGGCCGGTCAGGTCTATTCTGAAAGCGATAACGAAAGACCGCACTCAAGATGCTAGACAGCATTTCGTTGGCCTCCACCTCAAAACTGGGGACGAGCCCGAGCGGTCTGGTAAGAGCAACTTCGTACGGCAACTGAGAGACAGACGCAGTATTCCAGACTAGTCCGGCGTTACCGGACACCTTGGTACTTTGCCCGAAAGTAAAGGTCCGGGTTAGCGAGACCGACCTCGTCTGAAAGCGGAATTGGCCCAGCCCGGGGTAGTACAAGGGGGCACTCATCTTCAGCCGTTCCAAATGCACTGTAGTCTCGAGATCCAGCCCCAATCTTATTATCGGCAGCAATTCCATTCTCCAGCCTTGTTCCGTCCATTCAATCTGACCGCCGGTCAAACGACGGATATGACTGACGTTGGTAACCCTTGCCCTGCTATCCAGCCCTGGCAGGTAATCCGTCTCCAACTCGCAATAGTATTCCTGTCTATCGTTAATCTTCCCCGTTACCGCCAACGTCCGGTCCTGACTGCGGCTTCCGCTACTTCCGAGGAAAATCGTAAAACGCGGCTCCCACTGTTTGAGAACAATACGCATATTGTGTGTCAACTGCTCAGCGAGTAACACAGTGTCCACGGTGTTGCGCAAGAAAATTGAACCAGAAAGCAACACCGCCTGGACCGGCAGAAATTCAAGTCCGCCAACCAGATTTTGCTCTCGACAGACTGCGTAGGCGTTCTTGATGATGAGGACGCGTTCGTAATCGCCGTTTACATCGGCGTAGTATCTGCCTGTTGCCGAATCGCGAGAAAAGCCACCCTTCCCCGGGCCCACGTACCTGAAAACCTCATCTTTGAGCTGCACTTGACGGTAAGAACGATCAAAATCCACCGAAGCCTTGGCGCGAGGCCACAGGTTTGCATTACCGCTCAGGCTTCCTAGCCACTGTGTCCAATCCTTATCCGGTTCGGTAAAGTACTGTCGGCTCTGCTTGGCGACTTTTCCCGCCAGCGAGACATTCTCCAGCGGCTGCCAATCAGTAGCCGCCTGAAGCAATATACCTGCCTGTTCCCCAGCTAAACCAGAATTACTTCTCTCCCTTAGATTTTCGTAATGTGAACCGAAGCCCGCCATAAAATTGTCGCGCAACCTAAAGTCCACATCCACACCAGCCTTTCCTATCTGCTGACTAGGATTGAGCTGCATGTGCGAACTCAACGCCGGCGTAACTTTCCATACCCTGGGTGTTAGCGACAACATATACCTTGACTCTTTTCCCGCTCTAGCCGCCTCACCCGCAAACCATCCCCAGCGTGCGTGCAGCCTGGACCGTTTGGCACCCGCCGAGTTTGCTCTATTCAGAATCCCCGCCTCTGCTGTAAGCTGCACGTCACGAAAAGGCCGAGCCTCCAGGAGAAGCTCATTTGTTGCGCGTACGCTATCTTTATCCGTACCGCCCCAGCGGTAGCGAAAGTCGACAATAGAATCCTGTCCCGGCAGGACAAATCCCTGCCCCTGCAAAAAACCCAAGTAAGTCAGGCTCAAAAAACTGTTGCTCCATCCTACCTCGGCTACTGCCGCGCCGCGGCTGGACGTTGCGCCATCTGCAGAGAACAGATTAAGTGCCCGACGTAGAAATAGACCGCTGGTGCTGACCCGGAAGGTAGAGCTTGAGGCTTTGACACCTGCTGAAACAAATTCGTGGCGTTCAGGCAGCACTATTCGCTTCTTCGCCACGTATTCGCCTTTCCCTGGGCCGACGTAGCGGTAGGCAAACAGGGTATCATCATACACATAATCACCCCGCGAGTCGCCAACAAAAGTAAAGGTAACGCTAAAATCCCCTTTTCTTTCCCCTCTGAAGGCAAAGAACCCGCTGCTGTCTCTTACGTAGTTGCCATTCCCCGCGCCCACGAATACAGCTCCGTCCAACCACGCTCTGGATGTATCTGCCCCTATGTTCGCAAGGTAAGCTTTCTGCTCCTCGGTTATATCCTCGCCCCGCAGTCTATCCGGGTTATCTCCTTCCCGGAATATGGTTGCATTCATATTCAGTGGCCCCAGTTTCGCCTCCGCCTCTGTCGCTATACCCTGACGCTCGTACTGTTGCTCCGCGTATTGAAAAAAAGCCTCTATGCGAGAGTCAGCGCTGATCAGCCTGCGGTTGGTAAACACCACTGCCCCAGTTGTGTAATCAATCGTATAGTCTGCGTCCCAGCCTCGAGTTAGCAGAACACCATCAAGATATACCCGCTCGCTCCCAGGAACTATTTGCAAAACCTGGCCATTCCAGGAAAGAATATAAGGCCCCTGCACACCGTCTCTGCCAGCCAGGTTCACCCTGCCAAATTTGCCCCGCGGCTGGGCATAAGTCAGCTCAAACTTAACTGGGTCAGGCTCTAACACCAACATTGCCCCCACCGTCCTGCGTTCAATTCTGCCCAGCCCTCCTGTTCCTAATGCCAAGTCCACGTCTCCAAACCTGCCCTGCCATTTTTTTCCCGCGAGCCTGATGACTATTCTGTCAAGCTCCTCTATTTCTTTGGTCGTACCTTCAGCGGGTATGTCGGTGTTCTGATCTGTTATTTCGGCCTCGATTGTCACTCCTTCAAGCGCTCCCCCCACACTCAAACGGGTGGATTGAGTTATACCGGGGCCGGACTGTGTTCCTATGTTCACCCCCAGGGTCTTAGCCCCGGTTACGAGAAGCTGATTCTCTCCAGAGCTTGTGCTATCTATATCATCTACCCGAGTGTAGTTGGCACTGACACTCTTCTCCGCTGCCGCGCCACCCGCTGTCGACTCAGGCGAATACAATCTATATTGCGCAGCCACGGAAAACGGAATATAGCGATAAGTGATACGCACCGTAGAAGCAGACTCCACAGGGAAGAAAAACTCCAAGGTACCCTGCAGGTAATCCAGAGTGTAACCGGAATCCACCAGCGTTCCGTTGATCCTGACCGTATCACTTCCCACGACCACCAGCCGGTGATGAAGTTTGAAGACTTTGGTGTCCCCGTTGACCAAAAACACACTCTCTCCTCTAATCCCCACTGGCCTAATCAAGGAGTCAGATGCATGCGCAGTACCAATTGGACCTGCCTTCCAGCCAGCCATCATTTCCAACAGCAATAAGAACGGGAACAAAGTCTCGCGGTTCCTTGTCGGTAATTTAATGCAGATAATACAAAAGAACCGACCTCAAGTCTGCATCAAGAATAACAAGCCGACCTGCAACTACTGCCATGTCCCTCACCCCAGTAGCGCCTTCCAGTTCGTAGCGACGCAGTCGACCGGCTGCGAAAACAGTTACACTGTTAGTACCAAACCCGGCTAGGTATATATTTTGTCCGTCGCTAGAAAGCAAATCGTATTCTCCAGTCAGAGGGGTCTTGTCTGTAATCACACCTACGCGATTAAAATAGACCAGCCTACTTCCGGCATCCAGCACGCAAAATCTGTGGTCAACAAGGGAAACAAGAGGCCCGGGACGACTCACAGAAGTAGCATCCAGAAATCTACGGGACTCCCCAAACAATCCCTTGTACCAGATTGCTTTCCTTTCCCCATCGCTTACCAGTAATTCGCCGGGCGCGAAACTGGCCAGCCCGCTAACTCTGATTCTGGACAACCAGGGTGTTAGTTTCAGTTCGTGCTTCTGCATACGATAGAGGACCTGCTCGTCGTAAACGTAGTAATAGAACCTGTCCGCCCCCACCCCTCTAGGCTCAGGTAATCTTTCTTCTAGAATGATACTCTCTCTGAAAAACAGTAAGGAGTCCAAGAGCAGTATCCTACCGCCAGACGCCTCCAGCACTACCAATCTATTTTGGTCTGCGCAGATGGCAGCCACAGGATTCACAAGCTTGACCACCGTAACCGGCTGTGCGGAAGGACTCTTTGTCTGTCCAAAACTTACCCTTCCTGCTGTACAGCCCATACAGTACAGGACTGCGATAACCGGAGGCCAAAAATGAACACGCGTCCACATGAAGAACACTATTCTTGTCCACCCAACTAACTTGTCAATACCGACGTTTTCATCGTTGACTCAATGCCCCTACCCGATAAGCTTTCTAGTGACGAAAGGTTAGGATGGCCGTCAGAATACTGCCTTATTTGCTTCCCACCTTTTTTTGCTTTTTACTAGTTTGGGGAACCGACTCGCGGAAACACGTTCAAACCTCGCTTATCGACGTAAAATGGATTGAACGAGCTGAACTCCCTTACCCACTGAAGGATCATATGGCAGCCGCTCTTACTGATTCCGGTATGCGTGCAATCTTTGTATGCGGCGGCCGGCGACTTTCCACTGGCCAGATGGAACAATCGTGTCTCCGCTACGTACCCACCTCCAACCGCTGGTTTTCCTGTCGATCAATGCGGTACCCTCGCGGCATGGGCCAGGCCGTTGGTCTCAAACGCCGGATCTACGTTATAGGCGGATGTCGAGACTCTACAACTGGCAGCAATAGAGTTGAGGCATATGATCCCGTTCAGAATCTGTGGTACACTCAATCAAACTTACCCCGCACATTGTGCGACTTCGCTGCTACTGCCTGGCGGGATAGTTTGGTCTTTACGTTCGGTGGTACTACGGCGCCTAACGGCAGAGTACTTGATCAAGTACTTATTTTTGATCCTCGCAGAAATGTCTGGGACAGTGCCACTCCTCTTCCCTTTGGCCTAGCCGCATCCGCAGCTGCAGCGATCGGAGATTCTATCTATGTTATGTGCGGCAGAGTAGACTCCGGAGTGTGCAACCTTGTCATACGTGGAACCATCAACCCCTCTGATCCCCGCCAAATTGAATGGGGCCTGCTAGCGTCATTACCGGCGCCTCCGCGTGTGCGACCGGTCGTTGCCTCTCTCGGGACAAACCTGCTTTTGTGCGGAGGTGTTCTAGCCGATGGCAGTATAACTCAGGAGACTTGGCAGTTCACTCCCGGCCTCAACCTCTGGACACGTCTTCCCGACAAACCCACTCCTATCACGGCAGTGTCATCCGGAGCAACTATCGGTAACAGAGTTTATTTCCCTGGGGGTCTCTCCGGACTTGACCTGCCCAGACGTCACCACCACGTACTAGACTTGGGAGGATACGATCGTGATGTTAGCTCTGATTCGGTACTTTCACCAGCGGGCAGACTTGAGATAGGCGCAGTTTATCCGGTCAGAGCTCAGATACGAAACTACGGTACCGGACCGGATACTGCCATAGCGACAGCTCGGCTTGTTGACACTGTAACAGGACAGCTAGCATTCCAGGCGGACATTATGGTATTCCTCGATTCGGGCGAGTCTAGGATTGTGGAGTTCGGCGGCTTCATTCCTTCTTATAGAACCTATTGGCTCGTATCTGCATCCGCTCACTCCCTTTATGATCAGAATCCTGATAACGACACAGCCCGACAGTACTGCCGGGCTAATTCCGCCAGCCAGCCTGATGCCTACGGCTACGTATATAGATCAACTCAGGAACCTGACACGATAACTTTCAACTGGGTTGATACCGCCGGCGGCACAGTTCTAACTGGTTGGTGGCCCAACCCGGACGACGGTGTGCAAACACGAACTTTACCCTTCCGCTTTCCTTTCTATGGCAGAAGCCTCACTCAGCTGACCATAGCTACCGACGGTTATCTACAGACCAGTACTCTTTCCTGTCCCAGAAATCAACCCCTGCCCTTCCCAGTTCTGCCTGACCTAATAGCTCCTTACTGGGATGACCTTACTCTACGAGAAAAAGGCAGAGTGGTAGAAAATAGAAGTGATACTACCGTCACCTATACTTGGTGTGGTATACCGCGCTACAATGCGCCGCTTGAGACTCTTACCTTTCAAGTGGTGTTACATAATTCGGGAACAATTGAATTCAACTATCTGCAGCTCACCGGTGACAAATCAAGTGCCACAGCTGGCATCCAGGATAGCGATGGCAGCTGGGGTCGATACCTTGAGTACGTTTACAATGGGCAACCAGAAACACATCTTCTCCATGATTCGGTAAGTATCATCTTTTCCTGCGAAAGAGCCGGGATTATCTCCCAGGCGAACTACCTCGCTTCTGCCTCCCGGTCCTTCTCTTTCCCGACCCTATACAGAGGAGGACAATCACTAACGTTCAACCTTCGGCACGCCCCAAAACCTGCTACGATCGAAATTTTTGACGTTACCGGCCGCCTCCTGCGTACACTGCGACCGCGTAGCTCATCATCTTCTGACTATTCCGAGCTGTCATGGGATTTATGCGACGAAGAGGGACGATGTCTGAATGCCGGCACTTACTTTATCTTTCTGCGTAGCGACTCCCAACAAGAAATAAGCAAACTCGTATTATTGCGTTGATTTTCCGGCGGATTACGCTTTCTCGACAACTCAACTTGACTTTTGTTGTCCATCAGTAGAATGGAGACATCAGGAGGATTCATAGATGAAAAAAATGCTGGTACTCACCGCGGCCATTTTGCTTATGGCGGGCTGCGGAGGAAAAAAAGCACAACCGTCGTCTCCACAACAGATCGCAGAGACGGGTGGAGAGAGTATTGCTCAGCCACAAGTAACGACAACGGTTGAAGAAGGCGTGCTGAAAGATACGCTATCGGTCAAGAGCCTGCCCGAGAATCTCTTTCTCGTTATCAAAGTCCGGGATTACGGAACGATGAAAATAAAACTCGCCGTCAAAGACGCCCCGAAGAACGTAACTAACGTTGCCAACTTAGCCATCAAGGGTTTTTACAATGGTCTGACTTTTCACCGCCTGATACCCGGATTCATGATCCAAGGTGGAGACCCAGAAGGTACAGGAATGGGCGGCCCGGGTTATACGGTAGAAGCAGAAATAAAAGGAACACACAAGAAGGGTTCTATGGCGATGGCCCGTACTAGTGATGAAGTGAATCCACAACGCCGCTCTTCGGGTAGCCAATTCTATATCTGCTTCGCACCTGCTCCTTTCCTTGACGGCAAATACACGGTAATTGGTGAACTGGTAGAAGGTATGGAAGTACTGGAAGCGCTTGAGAAAGTGCCCACTGGCGAACGAGACAGACCAATCAAACCCATTGTTATGGAATCCGTGACGGTGACAACCCAATAGCAAAAGTTGATACTAGAAATAGAAGTTGACCTTACCCATTGCCGATTTACAACTCAAAAGGATTGGAAAATTTATCCTGCCCACAGAAAACAAAGCAGATACAATACAAACCCTATAACCAAACCAAAAGGAGGCACTAATGCCTAGACAGTTGTCCCTCGTTATCCTGGCAGTCTCGGCGCTTCTCGCAAGCGTAGCGCCCGGCATTGAGTCAGGAACACCCCCCCTGTCAGCTAACCCGGGAAGTCAGCTGACAATACCTGTACCTCATTATCATTGGGCTCCTACGGCTATCACCGCTGAACCGTGCTATGATCCCAACTGCCCCTTGCTACATAAACCCGAAGAGTGCGCCCTTGCATCCGCAATGGAAACTGCACACCTCAACCAGACCTGGACCCAATTCCCTGCTCCCCCTGCTAACGCTGACCGAGTGGTACATGCCACCGTTTACGACCCTGACAACGACAAGATATACATGATAGGGGGAAATCCCGCCGGTCAATCCGGAACATACATGACCAGCTGCATGCGATTTGACCCGGTTACCAACACTTGGCAGACAATGGCACCTATGCCAGATGCCCGCGGGTGGATTCAAGGTGTATATGTGCGTGGGAAAATCTACATCATAGCCGGCCACACTAACGCCGGCACTACTTCTAATACGAACTATTGCTACGATGTAGCAACCAACAGCTGGTCCACGCTTGCTCCTATGCCCCGTTCTACACTCGCCTATCAAATCGGTGTCTGGCGCGACTCTCTCATATACGTAATCGGTGGCACCACATCTGGTGCAGGTGGCGGAGAATTGGGCGTCAGTATTTACAACACCTATACCAACACTTGGACATCAGGTACCAACCTTCCTGAGCACGGTGATATGGGCTCTGCCATAATAGTAGGCGACACCATATACATAACTGGCGCATTAAACCGTTCCACCAACAGCGTCTGGACAAACGGCCGCAAGGGAGCCATAAATCCCGCAAACCCCACCACTATAACCTGGTCGAACATGCCTACGCGTCCCTGGAGTAATTTCAATGGCGGAACAGCTTATCTGCAAGGACGTGTATACAGCATCGGCGGATTCGCAGGGTCTGCGCCTATTCGCGGCTGCTGGTATTACGACATCGCCACAGGTAGAATCGACACGATTCCTTCCCTACCCACACCCCCGTATCGAGCAGGCTTAGCACGCTGCCACTTTGCAACTGGACGCACTAGCGGCAACGAGCTGTACGTAGTAGCTGGCGATGAAAATGGTGATTGGCAGCCACCGAACAGCTACTATTACAAGATGCAATTCGCAGTTCCTAACGACGTAGGTGTATCGCAAATCTTAGCGCCTGATACGCTGATCTCCCCAGGCTTCGTCACCCCGCGAATTCTGATCCGAAACTACGGAACCGTGGCGCAATCTGACTTCCTGGTCAGTTGTTGGATTGATTCTGCTGGCAGCAGAGTCTATGATCAAACCTCCATCTACTCGCGAACACTGGCCCCTGGCGCAACAGATACGCTGACTTTCGGAATGCCATGGAGTGCAGTCGGAGGCACTTACATTCTAAAAACTTTCACCCAGCTTGATGGTGATCAAAATCCGGCAAATGACACTATGAGAATAAACATTCGGGTATCAACCACCGGCGCAGCCGAAGCCTGGATACCTACAGCGAAAGGACTGGCTTTCTCTGTCCGACCCAGCATTGGTCGCGGTGCTGTGCACATCAGTTTCTCTCTCGAGCATTCAGCCTTAATCAACCTCAGTATCTACGATGCCGCTGGTAACCTAGTGCAAGTATTGGAGAATGGCCTGAAACAACCGGGCGCCACCACTTACATTTGGAACCGTCAAAATGCGCAAGGACAGAACGTAGCTCAAGGTACTTACTTCTACCGGCTAACAGTAAACGGCCGTGTTTTTTCCGACAAACTAGTTCTTCTTCCTTAGGCTAACTTTTCCTCTTAGCTGCGAGGCCGCCCGTACAGGGCGGCCTCCTTCCAAAAACACTCCTATTTCAGGGTCCCGGAAACAGTCGACGAATACTGGCCGAGTACGGCGGTCTGATGATACCGCGCTCGGTAATAAAACCGGTAACAAAACTGGCCGGAGTAATATCAAAGGCCGGATTGAAGACCTCAGCGCCGGCTGCCGCTATTCGTTTGCCTCCCATATGCGTGATCTCCTTGCTTTCTCTTTCTTCAATTGCAATTGAACCGCCATTCGGACACATGATGTCAAAAGTAGACACAGGAGCGGCCACGTAAAAAGGCTTCCTGTACCTCTCGGCAAGGATGGCTAGCATTCGCGTGCCAATCTTATTGGCCACATCGCCATTGCGTGCAATTCGGTCAGCTCCCACAAGCACCAACTGGCATTCCGGCATCACTGTCGCAGCTGCACTGTCAACGATCAGCGTAAAATCTATGCCGGCACGTTTCAGCTCGAAAGCCGTAAGTCGTGCTCCCTGCAGCAGAGGTCTTGTCTCCAAAACAAACACGTGCGGCTCCTTACCCTCCCGGAAGGCGCGAAGAATCACGCCCAAAGCCGTACCCAGTCCCGGTCCAGCCAGAGGGCCTGTATTGCATATTGTTAGTATACTGGCCCGATGAGATATAAGCTTTGCACCCGACTCACTCATCGCCAGAGACCTGCTGACCTCTTCTGCCTCAATCTCCGCTGCTTCTTTTTCCACAGCTAAACGTGCTTTCTCTGGTTCGGCCGCCACTGCGAGAAAAGCACGCATAACCCGCCTTACAGCCCAGGACAGATTTACGGCCGTCGGTCTTGCTCGTTCCAATCTGCGCGCAGCGCTACGTAATCCTGCAACAAGCCTGTCGTCTGGCAACCTTCGTGCCTCCCCTGCCAGTGCATAGGCGGCTGCCACACCTATATTCGGAGCTCCCCGCACAGCTAGACGCCTGATGGCATATACTGCATCTTTGGCCGTGCGTAATTCCAGCCAGACTACGCGGTGTGGCAATTGAGACTGATCAACTATACGCAATCGACCATTCCGGTAGGCAACAGCACGTAGTATGGATGCAGGGAGCAATGGTTCCAACAGTGGCCCCTACGCCTTACCCAGCATTCGCCGGATACGAAGCTTGAGCACAAGAAAGAATGCGCGGCGAATGATACGTCTGTCCATCTTGGAAACTCCTGCCCGACGCTCCGTAAAAACTATAGGTATTTCTTTGATGCGCAACCCGGCTCGCCAAATGGCAAAATCTATTTCTATCTGGAATCCGTATCCGTCCTCCTTGATGGCGTCCAGATTAATAGCCTCCAGTGCCGCCCGGCGATACGCCTTGAATCCGGCTGTCAAGTCTCTTATCGGACATCCGGTGACAATCCTAGCATAAGCGCAGGCGCAATAGGAAAGAAGCAGACGTTTCATCGGCCAGTTCACTACAGAAACACCATTGGAATAGCGCGAACCGATAACCAAGTCATACTGACTCAACAGAGCAATCATCTCGGGAATCTTCTCCGGCGGGTGTGAAAAATCAGCATCCATCTCAAAACAATAGTCATAGCCGTGCGCAAGAGCATACTTGAAACCGGCTATGTAGGCAGTACCCAAACCCAATTTTCCTGGCCGGCGTATCAGGTGTATTCTTGGATTGCTCTCTACCATACGTGCTACAATATCTCCTGTACGGTCTGGTGAATTGTCGTCAATAACGAGTACCTCCAGCTCCGGAGACTGGGAAAGAATTATAGGAATTATCTTTTCAATATTCTCGGCTTCGTTGTAAGTCGGGAGAATAACTAATCCGCGCGCCACGGGCAATAATATTCGTCCGTCTGCCTCTGTCAATCTAGAATCGGTATGAACTATGCCCCCGTTTGCTGTTGACATGCGCTGGTGCAGGTAGAAAATAAACAATACATGCAACCACGTTTTATTCTGTGCCTGTTGCTGGCAAGCTGTGGTACCCGACCCCAGCCCCATGTTGAGTCCTCCACACCGCCTGTAGCTAATCATTCTCCCGTGCCTACCCCGGCTGAAACAGAACTTCTCCGCCAACTTTTCGCCGGCTGCGGCTTCGTACGCGCATCAGACAACCCCTTTCCCCATCTTATAGTCTTTGCCCCCGACGGCACGTTGCTCGGATTTCAGGTAGACTCCGACGCCGCCGGCACAACTATGCAAGGATACGGTGGACCTGTGCCCCTACGGATATTTCTCGATTCTTCAGCCAAAGTACTTGGTTTTGAGGTTCTTCCTAATAAAGAAACCCCGAGCTACTTGGCGATGTGCGTGGACAGTCTGAAGCGACGTCTGCGAAGCTACTCGCCAGAACAAGCCAAACCGGTGGACGCAGTTACATTCGCCACTCTATCCTCCAGCGCCATAATTAAGTCTGTCACTGCTACCGCCGACCGAGTTGCCAGAGAGATAGTCAAATCCCCAAAGAATTGACACGCCAACAGTCAATCCTACAATATCCGTGCGGCGAGTAGACGATGGCAGAAAGAACTCTCCTGCTGATAAAACCTGATGCAGTACAGAAGCGCTGTATTGGAGAGATACTGCGTCGGGTAGAGCAGGCAGGCCTCAAGATTATCGCGTTAGAACTGAAGAAACTGTCGGCTGTTGAAGCCGCCGAATTTTATTCCGTCCACAAAGACAAGGAATTCTACCCCGCGCTGGTAGAATTCATCACATCTGGCCCGGTAGTGGCAGCGGCACTTGAAGGCCCTGATTCCCGCCGGCGTTTGCGAGAACTGGTCGGTGCAACCGACCCTGCCCAGGCGGCAGAAGGTACGATTCGCCGTGACTTCGGCACGACCATGAGGATGAATGCTGTACACGCCTCAAGTCCTGCCGAAGACGTAGAAAGAGAACTGCAGTTGATGTTCCCAGAACTGTAGCCAAGGAGGTCCTAGATGCGCAAAACCCTGATAGTAAGCCTGGTTCCAATTCTGGTTTTGGCCGGAACCATAGTGCGAACCTTCCAATTCGATACCCGGGATTTGGAATTCACCCAAGCCAACGGCTATGACGTAATCCACTTCTCGGACTTCATCACGACCCTAGAACCAGGTAAACCCATGCTGCCAGCCGCAGTGGTGAATATGCTCATTCCGCCCACTGCAACCGCAACCGAAATCCGGGTCACACCCCTGGACCCGTACGAAATCCCGGGCACCTATCGCATCCACCCAGTACAAACTCCGGTGCCCGTTTCTTCTTCTACTACTCCACCCTTTATACCTCCCGACCCCTCTACCTATTCCGCCAAAACTCCCTACCCGGATAAACTCGTCGACTGGGTTCATACTGGTACCAAGTCTGAATTCAGAATCTGTGGATTTGTTCTACACCCACTGTCTTACGTTCCGGCTACCGGGAAACTTACGCTATATCGTCGACTGCGAGTCGAGGTGAATTACGAAGAACAGGACATAGTACCCAAGCCACTGACCCCGAGTCAGCAGAAGGTGTTTGGCCGTGATGTCGCCCAGCTGGTTGTAAATCCTGAAGACCTAACCGCGTTCGCCCCACCGGTACGTGTGGCTGATGGTCCGGAGGTGGACTATGCAATTATTACTCCTTCCGCCCAATCGACCTGGTTTAGTCCTCTGGTTGACTGGCGAAATAAGAAAGGCTATAACACGCAGGTGTTCACCACGGAATGGATTTCTGCCAACTATCCTTCCGGCAGAGACTTGCAGGAAAAAATAAGAATGTTTATTATTGACTACTACAACAACCGCGGCTTGAAGTGGGTACTTTTGGCTGGCGACAACGCCCAAGTGCCCGGCCGTCGTTGCCGAGCAGTTGTATCCAGCAGCACTGGCAACATCCCAGCAGACGTATACTACGCCGACCTGCAGTGGTCCTACGATGGCAACCGCAACAACGTATTCGGCGAGATCGACGGCGACACAGTAGATCTTTACTATGATGTATATGTCGGCCGAGCCTCGGTAGATAATCAGACCCAAGCTACCACATTCGTAAATAAAACGTTATCTTATGAGAAAACCCCTACTACTGACTACCTGAAAAAGGTTTTGCTTCCCTACGTGGTGCTCTTCTCGCAGTATAACTACTCCGGCAAGGTCGTTTCGGATTCGATCGCTGCTCAGACCCCCGTCGGCTGGACAGACCAGTATATCGCCAACCCCACTACAACCACACCTATGCGCGACGCCATCAACCAGGGGTATCATCTCTGCCACGTAGCAGCACATGGCAATGCCACCGGGTTCTACACCGAAGGCGGTTCTGCCATCTGGAATACCTCAACTGCAAGCGGACAAACCAATTCCACCCGGCTCACGGTAATGAACTCTATTGCATGTATTTCCGGTGACTTTGAAACCTCCGACTGTCTTGCCGAAGCAGCGATGAACAACCCTAACGGAGGTACTGTGGCGTGCATGATGAACTCACGCGAGGGCTGGGGTACGCCGCCGTCCTTGGGACCGTCTGAAAAAATAGACAACAAGTTTTACTCCTACTTCTTCGCCTACGACACAGCCGAAATCGGCGTACTGCATGCTCGCTCCAAAGACTTTTATGCCCCCGCGGCACAAAGTCAGAGCGTATGGAGGTGGTGCTACTGGGACCTGAATCTGTTCGGTGACCCGAATCTGTTACTCTGGCATGACATCCCCACGAATATGAATGCAGCTCATCCCACCACTATCCAGACTGGCGCCCAATCTTTCACAGTGACTGTAACATCAGGAGACTCGCCGGTTCGCAATGCCATAGTTGCCTGCTATAAACCCGGAGAAGTTCAAGCTAATGCCTACACTAACAGTACAGGCGAAGCCACTCTAATAATCAATCCTACGACCACCGGCACAATGTATGTAACCGTATCCCATCCCAACTATTTCGTCGTAGAAAATACGGTTACCGTGACTCAGGGAGCGCCACAACCTTTCATAACGTTTCTGCGTTGTTTTGTGGACGATGGTGGCAACGGCCGGCTGGACCCAGGAGAAAACGCCAACCTGTATGTAACGCTGAAGAATGTAGGAAATGCTACGGCCACCGGCGTAATTGCCGTAATTAGGTCCAATTCCAGCTTCATTACTTTCCCCGATTCCTTCGCCTCTTACGGCGACATAGCTCCAAATGACACGGCCAGAGGTCAGGCTTTCCCTGTCAGTGTATCTTCCGCCATACCTCCAGGTACCAGAGTAACTTTCACACTCCAGGTAACATCTAACGAGGGCACTTGGAACCCAAGCTTCCAACTCACAGTAGGCACACCACCCCAACCTGGCGCTGTCGTAATGAATCATGACACCGGGTACTGCAAATTGTCTGTAACCTGTTTAGGTTCTATCGGCTATGATGTCCCTCCCGGAGACCTGGACGCCGGCGCAGGATTTTGCTATCCCAAGACTGGCGGCAGCCAGCTGTACTATGGCAGCCTAGCCATAGGCAACAGCCCGTCATTTGTCGCGGATAGACACTTCGGTAACCCTCCCAGTGGCGGTCCTAACACTGACTTCCGCATAGTGGACAGCGTTCGCCCCGTAGTACCCCCGGCAAACGGGGACCAGCATTACCGTTGTCGATTCGACGACGCTGGACATCCTTCACCTAAGGGAATAACCGTTTCTCAGCACTCCTTCCAGTCGGCTCACCCGGGATACGATGACTTCGTTGTACTCACCTATGACATCAGCAATCAAGGCACTTCTGCTCTGACTGGCCTTTACGCAGGGATATTCGCCGATATGGACGTGGGCTCCAACGCGTCTCAAAACATCTGCTCCACAGACGTAAACCGCCGGTTAACCTTCATACGCCAGTCTTCCAGTGCCAACCCTTGTGCCGGAGTCAGAATACTGGCTCCCGCTACGGCCGCAAACCTAACAGCCATAGATCACGCTCGCTATGTCTATCCTGATTCCTGCATGACAGATAACCAAAAATGGCGCTTCCTCAATGGCACTATCAATCAACCAAACTCCAACCGAGCCTATGACTGGTCTCTATGCGTTTCTGTGGGACCCTTCAGCTTGGCCGTGGGAGAAAGCTTCCGTTTTGCCGTGGCTCTGGTAGGAGGTACCAGCGGCGCAAACATACGGACGAATGCTGACTCAGCTCAATCCTGGTACAATATGAACACCGGTTTGTTTGAGCAACGCAACCAAACGCTACGCGAGCTAGCGCTCACCTGCATACCCAACCCCTTTGCCCAGACAGTAAGTGTTCGGTTCCAGCTGCCCACTGCTGGCAGGGTTAAACTACAGATATTTGACATCTCGGGCCGGGCTGTGGCTGACATAATGGACGAAGAAAAACCAGCAGGCAGGGTGGAGGCAATCTGGAATCCTCAGGGACTCGCCAATGGCGTATATTTGTTGAAGGTGACACTGCCCGAAAGGTGTCTGACCAGCAAACTGATGCTTTTGCGCTAGAAACTCGAAAATTCTAACTCGTTTGGGGCGGCCGCACGGCCGCCCCAAACGGTAAGTCCACGCTCGCTAGCCCACCTCAATGCTGAACCACTAGCTTCTGACCGACCTGACCCGCGGGCGGCTCCAAGCATAGCAGATATACGCCAGCAGGTAGTTCTCGTAGAGAGAGTGTAACTGAAGTTGTAGTCCCTTGCCCTACCAGAAACTTAACGGGAACAGATAGAACGCAGCGGCCAGTCGCGTCAAATACCCGTACATGACCACCCGACTGCTTAACTAATTCTCGGGATAATTTCACTATAGCAAATCCGCTCGCTATCGGATTAGGTACGACACTCAGCAAATGATCGTCTTTCCGTCTTGTCTGAATTCCATCATACCCGGACTGACGGACAGCAAACTGGTGGACGCCGGGCTTGTAGTAACGCCACAGCTCATACGTCTTGTTTCCCTTCAGGGCGAAAAACGCTCCCAAGCCGTAATAGACTAGATCTCCCCCCGCTTTTACCGCTTTCTTTCCTCCGCTGCCAGTGCTAGGAATCGTCTCCAGAACAACCCAGGTACCCTTTCCTTGCGGGTCGTACTTGTAGAATCCCTGGCTGCCCCCACCTTTCAAAACGTACATGCAGCCGTTATGCCAGACGGCAGCAGCTCCGTCTTTGGACTTCTTCTTCTTTCCCGGTCTACCATTTTCATCACCGTACAAGGGCACGCCCCGAATCGCCGCTTTCAACCAACTGTCGCCCTCCAAGTCATAACGAAACATGAAGTGATTAGAATCTCCCACTATTGCCGCCTGATGGACATATACAGTTTTGTCTCTGTCGTATACTAGGAAAGAGCCCTTGTCGTACTTCCGCTTCTTGGCGTAAGGTGCGCTATCCAGCCTGTACCACTTCTGCTCCTCCACGTCATAGCGGTAAAATGCACCTTTGCCGCCAGCCAATAGATACAGGTACTCTTTCATTCCCCATTTCACATACACCAAATCATTCCCGCCTTTTATCTTCTCTGGTACTCTGAAAAGGGTGTCCCATACACCAGACACGATATTGTAGCGCCAGAACCCCTGCGTGTTGTTACCCTTGACCATGTACAGAAACCGTTCGCCATCCGAGACGGCACACGTACCTCTAGCAGGTGGTCTGGGTTTGCCCAAAGAGGGCTCAGTATCGGGTAGTGGGGAAAGAGTCACCCAGCTATTGCCTAGGGGATAATACTTATAGAAATCGTAGGTTTTGTTTCCCTTGGCCGCATATATGACGCTCATCGCCTCAGATTTCTCCTGGCCGGAACCGGAGCCATGACGACGAGTAACCGGGCCATCCGGACCCACCACTAACCAGGATCCGTCTTTGGGGGACTTGTGCGGAGTTGGCATAGTAGGCATAGAACGGACCTCAGACCAACCCTCTGGCCAAGAGGGATTGCCGGATACGATAAAATTTATGGCCCCGGATATACCTCCGCCCGGTGGCGGGTTGTACACAGTTATGGGATACTCCCCTTCCACCAGCAGGTCCGAAGCAGAAATAGCCGCTTGTAAAACTGTCGAACTTACATAAGTCGTAGGACGAGATGAACCAGCAAATCGCACCTCCGAAACAGGCAGGAAGCCGCTGCCCGTCACAGTCATCGTGAACCCCGGGTCCCCCAAATTTTTGTTCTCTGGTGAAATGCCGGCAAGCGTAGGCACCCGATTCACAACGTTGAATACGCGACCTGCAGACGTACCACCGCCCGGCTCAGGATTAAACACCGTGACAGTATACGTACGAGCCACGGCCATGTCAGCAGCTGGTATCAGAGCGCGTAATTCAGTGGGGCTTACGTAGGTGGTGGAACGACTAGAACCGTCCAGTTTTACCTGTGAGCTTGGAACAAAACCATTTCCTTTAACCACCAGCAGGAACACCGGATCACCCGTGTATTTGGTTTCCGGCTCCAGAGCAGTAATGACAGGCGTTGGATTCAGCACCGTGAAAAAACATACGTTGGAAGTACCCCCACCAGGCCCTGGATTATAGACTGTAATAGAACGTGTGCCGGCCGTGCTCATATCCGAGGCCGGAATTGTAGCCTGCAACATTGTGGAATTAACAAAGGCAGTAGTACGATTCTGACCATTTACACGCACCGCCGAACTGGAAATGAAGTCAGTTCCATTTACCGTCATTACAAAAGTCGCATCCCCGACGTACTTCTCAGCCGGAGAAATGCTGGTAAGAACAGGCACCCGATTTTTCACAGTGAAGGTCTGCGCATTAGAGACACCACCCCCAGGTGCAGGATTCACCACATCAACCGAGAATATTCCAGCCGTAACCAAGTCCGACGCAGGAATTTCTGCTTGCAGCGTTGAGGTATTTACGTAAGTAGTGGGACGAACAGAATTGTTCCATCGGACCTGCGCATCAGAAGCAAAATGGCTGCCGCCTACAGTCAAAGTAAACCCGCTCTCACCAGCAAATTTTTCATTCGGAGACAGACCGGTAGTAACAGGCACAGGGTTTTGAACCGTAAACGGCTGCCGGTTCGACCTACCACCACCTGGCCCCGGATTGAAAACCTCTATTGAACATACCCCCGCAACCTGCATATCTGAAGCCGGAATGATTGCCTCCAACGTGGTCGCACTCTTGTAGGTTGTAGGTCTGTCTGCACCATTTAGCCGCACCCGAGAGTTGACAATGAAGCTTGAACCAGTCAAGGTCATTAAAAATTCTTGATCACCTACATACTTGCTGGCCGGATTAATACCTGTAAGCACCGGCATAGGGTTTTCAACCGTATAGGTAACAGTAAGATAAGGTCTCTGCGAAAATACGCGTCCATACAGCACTCCCCCAGGATACAAGGCATCATTTCTGAAGCCTAAGGTGGAGTATCCATATGCTAACCCGTTCTGAACCAGATCCTTACCCGCCTGATTCAGCTCCCAGGAAAATAACCCAGAAGACGGAGGAGTTCCCTGCGCTACCACCGTGCCGCTGCCAATATAGTTCCACAACTGAAAACCGGTGATTTGCGGAGAAACCGGATCAACGCCGTTGGGTACGGTAGTCACATACAAAAACCTGCCGCCATAACCTGGATACACCGTGCCGTTTAAAACTACCCTTTCAATCATCGCAGTTGAAGGAATTGAAGAAGTGTTGAACTTGGCCCAAGCCCGATTTTTCCACTGCACAATACCGTAGTAATCAAAAATTCCGTACATTAAGCCGCCATTAACAGGCAGTTCGCCGTCATAATCCCATTTATCGGTCCGTCCTTCTTCGCAGATACCGGTAGAGTACTTAATAGCGGCATCTGGGTAGCAGTTCTTCTCGTCGTCCGTCTCAGCCCCGGGAGCAACTCCCAGTTCTGCCGGTGAGGCAAAAATTTCGGCCGTGATTGTACCGTCACCATTAGAGTAATGCCGAGAATTTTCGTTCCCTAGTTCCGGGATTTCCGTACCTGGTGGTAAGTAACCGGCCCTCTTTAGTTCTTCCAAGTTAAAAGCAGGGGCAAGAAAGGCCATTGTGCCCAGAAAGCAGACAACAGTCGTCAGGACATTGCATCCAGACATCTGTCCTCCTTGGAGCCGTGCCAGCCCCGATTTAGACTTTGCTACTTAACGCAGCTTGCTATACTGCCGAATGCCAGCTGGCGCCATTGCACCAGTTTATTATATCCCCACCAGTGGAACCGTCAACCGATGTCTCGCAGTATGCACGAAAAAATCATGGGCATCCAAGTAGCCCGATATTATAACTTTCAGTAATACAGGCGATTATGCCTCCTTCGGCGCTGCCCGCATCCTCGCCTAGGGAACGTTCCCCGAACGGCCGCCCTGCGCGCTACCCATTTTGCTATTTGAGCGTTCCCGTCAGCTCCTCACTTTTCTGTTCTTCCCTCAGCTCTCATTGCCTCGGTCTGGAGCGCTCACGCAACTGCTGAACTGGTTGCCGTATCCTCGGCTCCGGGGCAAATTCACCCCTTCGTCCTTGCCCCGAGTCAAGACAGAGCTCGGGCAAGCTCTCTGCAATAAACAAACGCGGCTGCCCACTAGTCAGTTAAAAAGAGTAAGCTCGCGGCTGTAGGTCAGCAGGTCTGGCTAATAACCCAGGCTTGACCTTCGACATCAGCCAGCTATCCTGAGACGTGAAATCCGTACCTGCCTTTTCACGGGTTCATGTTATTGTCTTTGGCCGAGTGCAGGGAGTATATTTCAGAGCCTTTACGCAGAAAGAAGCGCACCGTCTCGGTCTGACGGGCACAGTAAGAAACTTGCCTGACGGCCGAGTCGAAATAGTCGCTGAAGGAACCCGAGAAAAACTGGAAACGTTCCTCGAGAAAGTCAGGCAGGGTCCCCCGGGCGCCTCCGTACGAGATTGCACAGTCACATGGGAAGAGTACGAAGGCAACTTCCGTGACTTTGAGATAGTCTGGAGATAGAACTCTCTGTCCGTTCTGCAGATAACGACAATCCATCTCCGTCCCCTAAGAAGACCGCTGGTTCTCCACATGTCTTGCCTTGACTCGCAGTTGGGCAACCGTTACACTGCCTCTGAACAATCCTAATGAGCTCTACCTCAACACGTGCGGAAGAATCTGTAGTTGCCCTGGAACTGCTCCTGCTACTATTCGGTATCGCCCTGCTCCGAACTTTGTTGTCCCCCGATTCATATGCCCTTACGCCTCTCTTTGTATTGTGGTTTCTACTAGTCACCGCCAGCTATATGGTTGGCGAATTCGAAACGGCTGTACGCGCCAACTTTGGACTTTCTCTAAAGACACAAGCAGCGTTTGCTCTTAGTTACGTAGGGTATAGCGGTATCCACCTTGTCTGGTCCTGGTGCGAACTTCTCAGTATTCATTTCTGGCTTGGCTTGTGGTTATTTTTGAACCTCGTTGCTCCTGGGGCGGGGTTGCTTATCAGGCGCCTCGTGCGACAGCGAGCTCTGTTAGTATCAGACACTAGTACAAACCGTACATCGCTACTTCGTTGGTGGGGATTTGAGTGTGTGGAGACTGTCGCAGTTGACAAACTTCCTGGGCTTTTGCGCATTCGAGCAGATAAGTACGGACGCCTGCCGCAGTACGATGTGATAGTGGTGGACACCTCGGACTATCGCACAGAATACGCAGTTTCGTGTGTGGCTAACGAATACTTCACCGATTTCGTCGGCATTCCTTCTTTCACGCTTTCCGCTTACTTGTTGGGCCCGCACCCTCGCTACATAGGCCCTTATGTACCCCACATCGCTGCCCGTCGAATAAAAAGAGTAATAGACCTGGTACTTAGCGTTCTCGCTATCATCATTCTTAGTCCCTTCCTCCTAACCATAGCCATCCTCATCAAACTGGATAGCCCCGGGCCTGTTTTCTTCAGGCATCGGCGGCTAGGTCGTAACATGCGAGAATTCTACCTGCTCAAGTTTCGTACCATGCACCGCGATGCCGATCAGCGGCTGGAACGTATTTTAGCCTCCAACCCGCAACTCGCTCAGGAATTCCGCGCTACATTTAAGTTACGCAACGACCCGCGCGTGACCCGGCTGGGCAAATTTCTGCGCCGGTTTAGTATCGACGAGCTGCCCCAGTTCTTTAATATTCTAGCCAACGAAATGAGTCTAGTGGGACCTAGACCAATAGTAGAAAAAGAGGTTGAATACTACCGTAACTACTCTTTGCTTCTTTTTCGCGTGCCCCCGGGCGCAACCGGTCTCTGGCAGGTATCAGGACGTTCAGAGACCAGCTATGAAGAACGCGTGAAACTGGATACGCGATATGTTGAGGAATGGAGTCTGTGGAACGACCTGAAAATACTACTGAAAACCATACCTGCGGTACTGCTTCGCCGGGGAGCTTACTAGAACATTGTGATAACCCATAACCACAAAGGGAAAGACGCATGCTGAATAGGAGATAAAGATGGTCATCGAAAAAGCCGATGTGGAAGCCGTACGCCTATGTGAGCGGCGAGGTATGTTTGCAAACGATATGGAACTCACTGAGAATGGCCTGACGCGTGAAGAATATGTAAAGCGGTTGCGACAACTCTCTGCTGGCGGGCTTATCCGTTCTCTACAGGCGACATTGATGGTTCCCGCTCTGCAGGGCGGAGACTGGGTATGGGCCGGAATGCTGGCTACCGCCAAAAGTCCGCTCGGAGTAGCAAACGCGCTCAAACGAAGTTTGTCTTATGTCACCGAGACTATCTTCAACTTGGGATTGCCGGATAAGCTGGGACCAAACCTGGCTCTGCTTTTTTTCTCGCGAAACTTTGAAACCGATGTGGAAGTTATCCGTTCTACCTCGGGCATAGAGTACTGCGAGATTTACCGGGTAGCCAACCTTTCTTTCCCTGTCGCAGTGCCCATCTCATCAGAAGAACGTGCGTTACTAAGGGAAGTTGTCCGTTCACCCGCATCAGATCTAGCCTCACTCGCCGCCGGGATTGGACGTGATCCTCTATGGGTGCAAACAAAATTGGACAGACTGTTGTGGACCGAATCTAACCACTCCGGCCTAGTCAGAATACAACCGGAGCTGGATTGGAGTAGAGCGGACAATTTCGGCCATTTTCACTTTCTGCTGGAAACCGGGCTGCAACCCAAGGAACTTTTTGCTTCGGTTGCCGAACACCGGCTCTCCTTAGTTCTAGAGGGAAAACCATATCGCGAGCGCTACGTTCAGGTTGAAGCAGACCTATGGGGCATAGCGGAATTGATGGAAAAAGTATCCCACCTAAACCAAATACCAGGGGTACGGGTAGCAGGTGTGGTGTGGAATCATCTGATACTGCTCAATACAGAGTGGACAACTCGCTTGCTGGATTAACGTACCAGCAACACCCGTACCGGCGCAGAAGCAAGAGACTGGGCCGACAAAGAAGTAGAAGCAGGTTCAAAGCGCAAGAAGTATATGCCTGGTGGCGCTGCACCACCGTCCCAAACTACACTTCCCGCACTAAGACAACGAATCTCCGTAACCATCTGGCCTACAGATGAGTAAACAACAAGCCTGCCGGCTTCCGATATCGGCAGCTTAAGCGGACGACTTGGCGTACACACAATACTGGTAGGCACCATGCTCTTGCCGACGAACTCCGCCGCATTGTCATCTTCTGCAACTCCGCCCAGGCCGGCTATGCTCCCGCGTACGGCCAAAGCATACGTTTGTTTCGCCGTGAAAACATTTCGCGCCTTCACCCGTATTGTCCAAGTTCCTACCAATGGCCGTTTCAATACACACACTTCCACAGTATTGTGGCTATCCGGGGACTGGGGATTAGGACGCGACTCGCCACCTGCGAAACGATTTCCCATGTAGCTATTCTGGTCTGGGCTGAGCAATTCCAGGTTCAAGTCGTTGACAATGGCCGGCATAGCCTCGGGAGCACCAGCGGTATCAGTCCACACGAGAACCACACGCAAGGGACTTTGTTCCGTAACTTGTATGGAATACTCACGATACTCACCGGTAGCCAGACCAGTTTCCTCATCCACGAATGTCAAACTGATCGAATCTCCCGGAAAATATAAGATGTTCCTCAAGTTCAGCCGTCCCCATCCTACAGAGTAGTTGGGAATCGTCTCTGCCCCTACGTTAGAATCAGCCGAAACAATGGCCAGAGCTCGCATCAGACTGCTAGAAGGTGAGGGAATAGAATTGGACGAGTCAGGACGCCCGGAAGGATACCACCCCTCCTTCAGATACTGCCGCAGCAAGAGAAGCGCACCATTCGCAGCGGGCGCAGAAAAGCTGGTGCCGTCACGGGCTGAGTAAGCAGAAGGCGAAGGTCCATAAGCGGTGGTGATAGCCTGCCCAGGTGCTACGAGGTCAGGCTTGATACGCCAATCTCGTGTCGGCCCGCGAGAAGAAAAGGCCGAAACCAGATTGCTGTTAGTGCCGTTGCCGCAAGAACCGAGGGTTAGCGCATTCTTGGCGCAGGAGGGATGCCCCAATCGGTACATGCCCATGCCACCGTTTCCTGCTGCCCAGATCATAAGAAAATCCTTGTCCTTCCAGGCCACCGCATCCAGAGTCGCCTCTTGCAACCGGTAGTAACCAAGACGTGCCTCACTGCCAACAGAACCCGACATTTGCCGTACTGGTTCGCTCAGTCCCTCAGCCAGCCGAATTGAATCCAGCACTTCAGTCAGGTCTTCGCCAAACACATAGGTGCCCCACGCAGACCCTACATCCAGAAGGAATATCCTTGCCTTGGGGGCCATGCCGTCACACTTACTGAAGTTACCACACAGAGAATCGTCGCCTGCCAGGGTTGCAGCCACCGCGGACCCGTGATATGTGCTGAAATCACCAAAGCCGGCATTGCGATACAACTTATACGCAACAATCTTGCGATGCTGCGGAAATACGCCCGGACCGTTCAAAGTCACAGTGGGATCTCGGAACATATCGTGACCAGTGTTTATACCGGCATCTAGCAATCCTGCTATCATACCCTGCCCCCGGATATTACGGACCCAGGCTGGTCTCCCCAGAATCGTGTCGGGTATTTGGGCACGCCACCCAGACTGTAACACCCACTGTGCCTCTGCATTAAAAGAACATACCGAATCCTGCATCTGCACCCAGGACACTTCGTCTCGATTTGCGACATTCCTTAGAGAACTCCACGGCAGACGACACCACAACGTACCAGACGTTTGCTCGCAGACATCTCCCGCTGCCGCCAGCACCGTTTCCATTACCTGCCGCGGAGTTTCGCCTGGCCACAGGCATACTACGACCTTAATCGGATTGGATTGGACCGACGAATCATCAAAAAACTCCACAATTTCAGGGGCCAATTTGTATTCGGCACGAAACGGTCCGAGCCAACGAACAAAAGGAAGCTGCGAGACGAATCTGGCAGGTACCGTTCGAACCGCACGCAGAACCAGATTCTGGTAGGCAAAGTAACTAACAGGCTCAAGCCCAGTTCTACGCAAAATTACCAACCACTCCTGTCTCACCGGTTCGGTCAAATTGACCAACCAGTATGTTCCTGGGCTCAGACATGAATCAGGACAAAACCCGTGTTCCGTACTAATATCGAGGTGAAGACCGTTTGCAAAACGGATTACCTCCGAGGACCCGTATGGAGGCGGCGCAAACCAACCCACAGAATTGGTGTGGCCTATTCCTGGTCCGACATAACAGAAACTCAGACAGACCCAGAAAAACATCACCATCAGAACGTTTTTGCGCCTGCGTTACACTGTCACCTTTCCGGTGACAGCTCGGCCTACATGCAGGGCGATTCCCTACAGTTTGAGTATATCAACAATGGCGGATGTAACTTCCTGCATATCAGCCATCGTCAAATCACCCATATGCGCAATGCGGAAAGTCTTTTCTTTCAAATCGCCATAGCCATTGGAAATCTGCATTCCCCTTTCTCCCAAGGCCGAATTTAGGTCTTTGACACTGATACCGCGGGTATTCGTAACAGTGGTGAGCGTCACAGACTCGTAACCGGCTTCTGGAAAAACCGCAAAGTACTTCCTTGCCCACTCGCGAGTAAACCGGGCCATTTCCAAATGCCGACGATAACGATTCTGCATGCCTTCGCGCAATATGTGATCCAACTCCAAATCCAACGCCCAACACAAAGATATCGCAGGAGTAGTGGGAGTCTGACGGTCTTTTTCGTAACGCTTCAGCATCGCGTCGTAATCGAAATAGTAACCACGGTCTGGAACAGTACGGCACTTGTCCAGAGCTCGCTGGGACACAATCGCCACGGCCAGCCCAGGGGGCAGAGCTACTGCCTTCTGGGAAGAAGCGACCACTATATCCAGCCCCAAGGCATCAATATCAAACCAGTCCCCCATCAGCGACGATACAGCATCGACCAGAATCAGAATGTCCGGATATTTATCCTTCATCATGGCGGCAATTTCCTCAATAGGATTTCTGACGCCAGTAGAAGTCTCATTCTGGGTCACGGCCAGTGCCATATATCCACCCTTAGCCAGTTCCTTGTCAATCATTTCTGGCTTTATCGCCTTTCCCCATTCCACCGAAAGCGCCACCGCATCCTTACCGCAAGCCTTAGCTATCCTAAACCATCGATCTGAAAAAGCTCCGTTTACCGTATGCAGTATCTTGCCAGTTACGACATTACGAATTGCTCCCTCCATCGTGCCGGTTCCTGACGAAGTAAACCACATTACGTAGTTTTTCGTACCCAGTATTTCTTTGGTTTTCTCAACCACTCGGGCATTCAGATCTCCGAACTCCTTGGTGCGGTGACCAATCATCCACCTAGCCTGTGCCTTCAGTACCTCCTCACGAACCTCAGTCGGTCCGGGAACAAAAAGCTTCTTATGCATTAGATAACCTCCCTGGATATTGAACTATTTGCCTATTACTGTTACGTGTACCTCACGCCTACGAGGACCGTCAAACTCGCAAAAAAATATACCTTGCCACTGTCCCAGCAAAAGTCGGCCTTGTTCAACCGGCACGTGGACGCTGGCTCCTACAAGCATAGCCTTGATATGCGCATCGGCATTGCCTTCTGTATGGTCGTATCTTGCGTCAGCAGGCGCCAGGCGCGTTAGACAAGCCAGCAAATCACGAGCAACACTCGGGTCATAGTTTTCGTTTATCGTGACGGCGGCCGTCGTATGCGGAACATAAACTACGCACAAACCTGAGGCAATGCCGCTGGCCGCAACAATAAATTGAACGCGGCCAGTGATGTCAAACATCCCATAGTGCGAATCTGTATCCAAGACAAACGACGTCATGGTGAAGCCATCTTAGCAATGGACGACACATTGTCAAACAAAGGTGTTTGTCAAGCGCCAGACTCCACTGCCCTGTCTGCTCCCTACTACTATGCCGATACTCCAGTCGTTGCAGGACGTGACGAAACGTTGAGCTACACCAACAGATTCTCCAGTCTCATCACCGACCAGATGGGTGGAGCAGCAATACACTCCTTGGGAGTAAGTTCAGCCGGGCAGTCGGGGGCGGGAAGATTCTTGTAGGGAACAGGTGGGATGCTCACATCGGGCAACTGCAGCCCCGGACAGCGCGCATCCTCAACAAAGCCAACCACCTTTCCCATGCGGTCACGCACCAGACCGGAAATGAAAAAGCCCCGGTGCTGACCACGAAGGTCGTATATGGTCTGCTCTACCAGAAACCCTCGCGGCCTGCCCATGAAATCGTAGAATACATTACCGCACAAGCGTAAATGCGCTATGCCGTTTCTCCCGTATATGACTATCTCATTCTTCATATGCAATATACCCTGTACGGGGCCAACTTCGTCGGTTTAACACTTACTGCCTAATCTACTCGGCAGAAAAACTGCAAGCGAAGCAAATAATTATTATCATGGACTCCTTTCTGTCAACTAATGCGTACCAGAAGGAATGAAGAACTGTCGGACAGGAAGAACTTACCTGCAGGCCTCTCAACCCCCTTTGACACCTACCGAAGCAGAAATGTGTCTTATAACGAATGAATCCTGTTGTGCGGCAATAACTTACACACAACCGTTGTGCAATCTCTGGTGGGTACATCCGTTGACAGCCGTTCTGGTTTCTGTAATTTTGACCCAATGCGCATGCTGAGTCGGGTTCGCGTAATAAGGACCCAGAGACGAACTCCAGCCTGGACCAACAAGCTTCAGTTCGTGCTAAACCTTACTCTTCTACTGTCGCTTAGCATAACGTTAGTACGATCAGCGTACGGCCTCACCTTCCCCTTACCAATTGCCCTGCTGACCCGGCTGTTAGAATATCTAGTCCTACTGTTGTTCTGTGCGGACATGTTGGCTGGCATTATCTTAGCACCTTCTCTATCCCTACACTTGAGGCAAAACTGGCTCGACCTTGTTGTAGCGGTATTTCTGCTTCTACTGGTCCTGTCTCGCATATTGTTTCCTAGCGTTACCCTGCTTACCATATGGCAAGGCGTTGTCCTAGTCGCCGCACGACAAGTAGTATTACTCACCCGCGGGTTCGCGCGCTCTCAACGTCTCGCCAACGCTCTGGAGAAACTACGACATCAACCCGTACGACTTCTTGCCCTTAGTTTCATAGCCCTAATCGCAATCGGAACCGTGTTTCTAACTTTTCCTACCTCTACTTCCGACGGTCGAGGCGCCAATTTCCTCGACGCGCTATTCACCGCGACTTCTGCGGTATGTGTAACCGGTCTAACGGTAAAAGACACTTCTCTCTACTATTCCCTTTCCGGTCAGCTTGTCATTCTAGCTCTTATCCAACTTGGAGCACTTGGCATAATGACCTTCTACGCCAGCCTGGCTGCTCTCTTTGGTCGCAAACTGGGCCCCGTCCAACGCAGAAGCGTAGCCGACGTAGTCGAAGAAACGCGAGATATAGACCTCATTCGTACTCTCCGATACATCCTATTATTCACTATATTAGCTGAAACAACCGGCACCGCTTTTCTGTTCTTGCGCTGGTTACCGGATTTCACCGATCCCCTTAAAGCTCTTTACGTAGCAGGATTTCACGCCGTATCCGCCTTCTGCAATGCTGGCTTTTCAGTTTTCCCGCGTTCGCTGGAAAACTATCGAACAGACCTATTGGTGTGTTTGCCCATAATGCTGCTCATCATCGCTGGCGGGCTTGGATTTTCGGTAGTCCACGAGCTTCTGAATCGCGAGAACCTGCGCCGTGGCCCAATTTTTGCTTTGCGCCGCTTGACTGTGCACGCCCGGCTGGTACTCTGGACATCTGGGATTCTAATTATATTCGGAACCATTTTCTTCTTCTTCGTGGAATACGACAATGCGCTGAATGAGCTTCCTATAGGTGGTAAGCTGCTGGCAGCGCTCTTTCAAGCTGTGACACCTAGAACCGCAGGTTTTAACACAGTGCCATTCTCTTATCTAAAGCCCGCCACGATTCTACTCTGGTCAGCACTTATGTTCATAGGTGCTTCACCAGGAGGAACTGGTGGAGGAGTAAAAACCTCAACCGTTGCCGTACTTTTCCTCACCGTACGAGACCGCATTTTGGGACGAGAAGACATTGAGGTAAATCACCGTACCATTCCCAGAGACATTGTCTACAAAGCCAGTGCTATCGTTGCTGTCTCAACGGGAATCGTCATATTCTTCATGACGATACTTTTGCTGACGCAATCTGCATCCTTCCAAGAAGTACTTTTCGAAACGCTATCGGCGTTTGGCACGGTCGGACTTTCCACCGGCCTAACCCCTAAACTCACCGCAGTCGGTAAAGTAGCCATCATAGTTCTGATGTACGTTGGAAGACTGGGGCCATTGACTCTCGCCTTGGCCATGCGCAAACAACAATCACGCCCCCCCTTCAGCTACCCGACCGCACGCGTGATGGTAGGCTAAAGGAGGTAGTTATGAAGCAATTCGCCGTTATCGGCCTAGGTGCATTCGGGTCCCGCGTTGCGCTCACCCTAATGGCCAAAGGGTCGGAAGTGATAGGCATAGATGTAGATCGCACACGCGTCGAACAGTTCAAGGATGACTTGACCCAGACACTCTGCTTTGATGCTACCAACGAAGAAGCATTGGCCCGTTCCGGTGCACTTGACGTTGACGCAGTCGTCGTCGCCATGGGCGAAAGAATGGAAGCTGCCATATTGTGCACCGCTATCCTCAAACGACTTGGTGCAGGTTACATAGTAGCACGAGCCGCCTCCAGACTCTACGCGCAGATTCTCAGCGCTGTGGGAGCGGATCGCACCGTTCTCATAGAAGAACAAATGGCGGATCAAGTAGCTAAAACCCTCATCGCCCCTGACCTCCTCGAACAGATAAAACTAAGCTCCGGGCACAGCATGGTGGAGATGAAACCCCGACGAGATATGATAGGACGCAAGCTATCAGAACTAGACCTCCGTCGCCGCTACAAAGTTACCGTAATCGCTATCAAGAAACGCGTGTTAACTGTAACCAAAGAAGGCGCTAACGCTTTTGAGGAAGTAATTAACGACCTACCAGGGCCTGATGACCGGCTGGAGCAAGATGACACACTAGTTGTTGTCGGCACAGATGAAGATATAGAACGGCTCACAACAGGAAAATAAAGTGCTATCCCTAGATAAACGTCGCAACCGCGAATCAGGCGTTTCCATTCGTACGCGCATGACCTTGGGTATGGTTACTACCGCCGCCATCCTCATCCCAGTTGTTCTTATCGCCGCCTTATACATCCAAGGTATGAACGAGGCGGTAAATCGTATCACCAACCAGGATATAGAGCTTCTACACACCAGCGACCGTATCTCGCTAGCCTTTCTGGACGCCCGTCGCAGTGAAAAAAGCTACCTGCTTCTGCACGACTCTAGTCACAAGGCGGAGGGACGTAACCACTTGGAACGCATACGCGAACTCTGCCACCGCGGTATGGAAATTGCACCCGAAATTTCCTCGCGGTTTGACATCATTCTCAAAGCTGTCGATGCCTATGCCCTTCTCAGCGAATCCCTCTTCCAGACAGCCGACAGAAAAAAAAGAACGTTATCACAACGCACTGCTATCCAGTACGCGCCACCCCACACATTAAACCAAGAACAATCTACTTATACGTCCGAGTATCCGGAAGCGAACATGGAACAAGCAAGTACCTTTATCAACGAACGTATTAGCCAAACACTTATCGATAGCATTCAGTCTCTGCAGAACCTTCTTACTGTCCAGACAGATAGCATTGTACTATTTGCGCGAGAACAAATACGTCAACATCAGAAACGGGCTCAACAACTCGCCGCCTGGGGGCAACGCAATATAATAACTGCCCTGCTAGTTGTACTCGTAATTCTGGTTTGGCTACTTGTAACCCTTCCCCGCCGCGCCGTGCTTCCCATCAAACGTATCACAAACGCGGTCCGCCGATTGGAAGAAGGAGATTCAAACGTACAAATAACTTTAGACAGCCGGGACGAACTGTCCGAACTTGCTCGCCACCTGAACACAGCTCTGGCTAGAATACGCGAATTCGACGAGTGCAAGAAGAACCGAATTTCTATCCTAGAAAGGCAGTTTCGGCTACTTGCTCAGGACATATCCGAAGGAGTACTCATAGTAGATAAGGTGCCTAACGTGGTAATGGCGAACGCCGCCATAGAACCTCTGCTTGGTTGTTCTGCGGCTGACGCTATCGGCAGAAGGCTACGTTCCTTTCCGAACCTGAAATTTCTCTATGAACCCCTTCAAAACGTACTGGCTGGCGTCACCGGTACTCAAACCTGCGACATACCCGCAGAGTTACCAGGATCGGCAGTGTGCATCGAAGCAATCAGGGACGGAACTGGCACAATCATCGGCGCCTTGATCGTAGTCACAAACCCCACCTCACCAGTTTCTAACGCTGAGGAAACGCCGCCTCCGGACGCTTCGTCTTAGATTACTTCAAGCTCGTCTCTTCCGGGTAAACTTGGAAACTCAATGGTAGGAAGCGCCTGGTACCAGTAGGCAACCGAGGCAATATCATCCTGTAAGGGCAGATATCTGCCACCACTGCGCCATCCTAGAGCCTGAATCGTTACCCTGATGTCCGTCTTGAATCTTACGGGGTCTACCAAATGCCAGCGATACATACCGAACCGCATCTGTGATCGATAAACTCCGTCAGGTCTCAGCACCTGGTGCAAGCCAGAATATGGGGTGCTAAACTCCACGTACTGGTGCGTTTCTGGGTGTTCAAAGTTGTAGGAACCGCAGAAGTAGTCCTCAGTACCAGTACCACAGATAGTCGGAAAATCCTTGTCACCATCGAGATAGAATTTGACCTCTCCTTCACCCCACCAGCCGGAATTGTGCGAACCCCAAGCCAGGTATGTGCCTACGTAATGGCCCTGTCCCTTAGCCCCGTCTAAAATAGTGTGCACCTGCTTGTAGGGTAGCGGATTGCTACGACGAAACTGAGCATGAAAGTAGGCGGCGTTCTCCGGGACTTCGGTCAGCGCATAGTTTATCTGATAGTACAAAGTCATATCCTCATCGGCTATATTCTCAAAGGTTATGAGGCAGCGCTCTCGAAAAGGCATCGGCCAATACGAATTCAGCCCGCTTCCTGGGTTTACGCAAATTGCCAGAGAGGACAGCTGTGCGTACTTACCCCATCCACAGGCGAAAAAGTCACCAACTGGACATTCAACCGATGGGTGTTTCTGGTTGTCCCAGTAAATGCGCAGAATGCTGAACCTCCAGTTACCGGTCGGCGTCATCCAAATCTGTTGAATCAAGCCAGGCCCCTTAATATCTGCCAGCGTGAATACCTTTCCCGCAGAAATCCTCACGGAAGGCGATATTTTCCATCCTCGACCCAAGTCTCGCGCACAGGCCTTGCCTGTACCATCTACAGCCATTCCCGCCTTACCCTTTTCGCCGGTGAAGTTCTCCGGACTTATTGAGCGAGACTCGGCATCTGACAGCAGGGCTAGACTCCCTAAACCTAAACAAAATCCATGGTCAGCTCTCATTGAGTCCTCCTCTTCTCGTTTGCAAAATAATACTTACCAGACCGTTCTTCGCAACAAGGACCAGTTTACTCTCAGCATCCTGATTTGCTTATACCAGCTGTTATCGAAACACCTACGATGTGTCGTATACGCGCACGAAGCTGCCAACCTCAATACAAAAGCCGCACCTGACCCGCTATCTGTTCAGTATTTGGCGATAGGCGGCCAGCACAAAAGCATCCTGCTCATGCTTACTGCTTCGCTTTAGTATTTCATGCACTTCCTCGTTCTGTAGTTTCGCCAAACCCTGTACCGCTGCCAACCGGACGAATACGCTAGAATGCTTCAGGTACGGAACTAACCTGCGCCATACGACAGACTGGGTGCTCACCTGGGAAGAATCAAGCCTCGCAGCAATTTCTGCACCGGCCTTCAGTGCATGACCAAGGGCCGGTGGTCGCAATTGACCCCAAGCCTTGAGCAACGAATCCAGACACGAAGCGCCCATACTGACCAGTGCCATCTCTGCGGCAGACCGTACGGTGAAAAACTTGTCCCCTAACGCGCACAACAATTGCGGGATTGCCACTGGATTTCTCAGCTTACCACAGGCTTCAGCTGTAACTATCCGTGTAGGTTCATGTTTATCCTTCAGCAGATAAAGAATATGGAGCACCACCAGCGAATCTCCTATATCCCCAAATGCGCTTGCTGCTCGCCTTGAGCTTATGCGTTTTTCCCGCAACGCTAGTAACAAAGAATCAACTGCCACTTTTGCCTCACGGCCCATTTTTCCCAACCAGTAGGCAGCATTGTTTCGTGCTTGCCAACGGTTGTCTCGTAACGCTTTCAAAAGGAATGGCCTAGCCGTGTCAGGCCAAGCCTTCACTAGTTCTTCTATTGCCCGGGACTCCAGTCCATCTTTCGTATCCAGCTTCTTTTCAAATACATACTCGATTGCCCGACGTCCAGCAGCCAAAAGTTGACGTCGAGCCTGTCTCACCCTGGCCCGAGCATTACCCACTTCCCAACTGGAAGCAATTCGGAAAATAGAATCCAGCGTTAGGCTGAGAAGGTCGTCTTCAACCAGACTATCTCCCACTACTGCTTCATCGCCCGGAACCGGATACAATCCGGCATCAATGCCGAAGCCGTAATTGCCACTCCCCCAGCAACTACTGTCCTGTCCCGCACTCCCCGCTGTGTAGCAATCTTTACCGGCCAAGTCAAGGAAACTTCCCACGCTGGCAAAACCTCGCGCCGCCACAGCACCCCCCAGGGCAGCGGCCTCAGAACAGGAATACATGTCATTGCCGGTAACATCACAAAAAAGACCCACCGCATTGCTCAAAGCCATACCCATGCCGCCAGAAGCATGGTAAACATCGTCACCCCTACGGTCGAGTAGCACACCGACTGACAGGTCGTGTCCCGAACCCTGACTGGGTCCTAGCCGAGAGTAATAGGAGTCATTGCCTTCATTATCCAAAAGACAGCCAACAGCGAGATGGATGCCTGCGCCCTGCGCGTACTGGGCTGCCGTATAGTGGTCGTAACCTGAACCGTCCCAAAGCACCCCAAGGCTATACCAATACGCAGTACCTTGGGCATATACCTCAGCGTTGTAGAAATCGTTTCCCGTTTTGTCGTACAAAAAACCTATTCCACCCGCTGCATCCGGTCTCCAGCCTACAGCAAAACCCTGACCAAAAGACCTGTTCTCCTGCGGGAGCAGAGGCTCGTGCCGGTATCTGCCACCGGCAAAGTAACCGTCGTTTCCTTCGTAGTCAGCACAAACCCCGAACCCCCATGTGGAACCAAAACCCTGACAGTAGGCGGACGACCGGTAGCAGTCATTGCCAAACCGCTCCACAAGAAGCCCATACCCAAAATGTCCCGCCCCCTGCGCGTAATTCCCTGCCGCGTAAATGTCCTCTCCCTCTTCATCCCAGAGCAAACCCGTACCCATAATTCCTGCTCCCTGAGCGTAACTGCCTGCTCTGTATGTATCGTTTCCAGACGCATCAATCAGAACCCCTGCCCCCAGACAGGCCCCTCCCTGGCTGAATGGCCGATCACATTCGTATCGGTCATTTCCAGCCAAATCAATAACAACACCAAAAGGTCCGCCTAAAAAACCCACCGCTCCTGCGGCCCGACATAAATAAGTATCATCACCTCCCAACTCTATCACCAAACAGCAGTCCCGTCGATACAGATTGTCTTGCTCCGTCCCGAGCACCACTAAGCCAAACTCGGTTTCCCAAGCAGCGTACACTTCACCCTGTACGCCAGGTATTAACTCAGACTGCAACACATCAGAAACCCAAACCGGCGCTGTCCGCAACAGACGGTAACCTTCCCAAACGGCCAGCACCGTGCTTAAACCACAAAAAGCCAACGACCGGCGGTCCAGCTTCCGCACATAAGCCAACACGCTCTCTGATCTGAACCCGGCCGTGTCGTATTCCCGCCCAAACTCTCGATGCAAAATCCCGATCCAGGAAACATCCTTGGCATTATCCTTCTCCTGCCAGAAAGACGGTGCCTCTCCCAGCAGACAATCGAGTTCTTCAGGCGTGAGGTCTGCTACGGCGCGTCGCAGGTATCGTTCACTCACTCTGAATCCAGCCAGTATCAAACTGACAGACTGGGCGATACGAGAAGGCAGAGCGACCAGGTGGCGGCCCTCCCCAGTGGCTCGAATATCCACAGTCTCAGCTAAGATTTCCCGCCACAATCTAGCCGAATCCTTAGCCCCAAGCCTTACACCCGTCTGCAAACACTGGTGCATAAACAGTCTAGCCGGTGAACTCGTACATCCTTGTGTCCACCCAGCTAAACTGTCTGCAAAAGCGGCCACTACCAGCGGTTCGTCTAGAAGGCGGTCAACAGCTCTGAGTCTAAAGAAACTGTCTGTTGCCCATTGCTTATAAAACCCCAGTTCCTCAACGTCAATACCCTTGCTTGCCAAACCCTGTTCCAGAACCAGCCGAGCCTCAGGATGAAAACCTGCTGCCGCAAACACAACCCACAACCAGACACTCACCGGTTCTTCCGCAGAAATCCAATCAAACCTGGTATCAAATCAAGACTCCTTTAGGACATTGCGTTTTGTGACTCTAACTTGCGGTCCCGTCAAGTCAAGCTCTGCAAGATTGACTTTGGTGCAATTTATGCTATTAAAACACATTCACAAATATAGACGCTTTTCCGAGTACTTAACGCCCGCTATCCTAACGGCAGGCTTCGCACTTTCGCGTCTTTTCTATTCGGCACTTGGCGTCAGATTCGACGCCAGTCCTCTCACCTGGTTCTGGCAATATCTTGACCCCCTCTTGCTCAGAACACGACCGGTACAGAGCATCATCTATCTACACAGCCAGCCTCCCCTGATGAATACATTTCTCGCTCTAGTGCTACACCTATTTCCAGGATACGAAACCGCGGCATTCCGTTTGACTTTTCTCGGACTCGGACTAACATTCTGCCTGGGCTTGTATCTGGCCCTGGCTAGAATCGGTCTGCCCCGGTCTTTCGCCGCCATCGTGGCACTCATATACGTTGCGAGTCCACCCTGTATCCTCTACGAGAATTGGCTTTTTTACACCTATCCGGTAGCAGTATGTCTGGTATGGGCCGCTGTATTCTTGCATAGATTTTTGACCCGTCCCAACACCAGAGAAGCTGCCTGCCTGTTCACGATGTTGGCCGCTCTAGCCCTCACTTGGAGTATGTTTCACTTCTGCTGGCTGCTACTAGGACTCGCGCTTCTGGTCTTGCTTCGGCGGAAACACTGGAAACAACTAGTGGCAGGTGCCGCCGTGCCAGTTCTGCTCGTTTTCACGTGGTATGCGAAAAATTTAGTTCTTTTCCGTCAGTTTGCAGCCACGAGTTGGAGTGGTATGAATTTCTCCAAAATTACCAACGCCATGCTCACTGAAGCAGAGAGAAAACAGCTATATGACCAAGGAATTATCTCCGCGCTTTCCCTCGTCCCGCCGTTTTCTGACCTTGCTGCCTACGGCCAATACCTGTCCCTTCCCGAAAGTACCGGTATTCCCGCGTTGGACCAGCACCTGAAACAGAGCGGTATAGTCAACTTTAACCACCTGGCCTACATACAAATCTCACGCCAACTAATGCAGGACAACCTTCGCATCTTGAAATACCGGCCTCAGGCGTATGTCCGAGGCCTTGCAGAGTCCTACTTGAATTTTCTACTGCCTTCCAGCGCCTATCTTTTCCTTTCAGAAAACAGAAAACGCATACAAACTCTGGCCCGGCTATGGGACATAGTCGCCTGCGGCCGATTTCAGTACAACCTGGTGCCGCAACTGCGTCGTCACCATCTGGCTGCCTACTATCGCCGCGCCTTCACCAACATCGGTTTCTGGATTCTTGCCGCCTACCTCGCTGCCTTCGTGCTCGGGCTGTTGCAATTGCGCGGCGCTCGGCACCAGAGTCTGCAGTCGCTTTTCTTTCTCTTTCTCTGGTTTGTAGTATTTTCTCTGGTACTTGTAGGCAACCAGGTTGAAGTAGGTGAAAACAACCGATTTCGCTTTGCGCTTGACCCGTTGGTGCTGATAATGCTGAGTCCCTCACTCTGGCAGATTATCCAACAGCTAATAGCTAGAGTCCCTCACCCAACGAAACATCCAAAGTCAAAGTCTTGCCACAAAACTAAGGACGCTGCCACCCCCTCGCATTCCCGGAGATAAACAATTCTGTGTTGTGTAACGTTTAGACCGGCTCTATCAGCATCAGAGGCTGACCGTACTCTACCGAACTCCCATCCTCCACCAGAATATCAACAATACGACACTTCTTCTCAGCTTGAATTTCATTCATCAGCTTCATTGCCTCTATGATACACAGAGCCTGACCCGGTTCGACCGTGTCTCCTTTTTCTACAAAAGCGGGGGCATCAGGCCTGGGGCGCAGATAGACGGTACCTACCATGGGCGAAACCACTTCTTCTGTCTTTGCTCCCGACTGCCCAGTCGGTTGAGGCTGAGTGGAAACGACAGGAGCAGAATCAGCTGCAGTCCCCTGTATATTAGTTGGGAGTGACACAGACGGCGCCAATTGCACCTGGGTATGCGACGGGGCGGCATGACTCGGAATAGCTTGTTCGCCGCCTCGACGCAATTTCACCCTGTCCTTATTGTGTTCCCACTCCAGCTCTGTAACCTGGTGGGAAGCCACCAACGAGATAAGTTCGCGCACCGTCTCCAAATCTATCTCGTCTCTGGGTAACAATGGCTTGGGAGCTTCCTGAGATTTTAGCTTTTCTGTTTGAGCTGCAGTCTGTCTTGTCTCCGCTTCAGATTGGGGAACAGGATTTTTACGCCATTGAAAAAACTTCAGCGCTACCTCAGGGAAAAGTGCGTAGGATATGTAATCTTCCTCTTTCTGCACCAAATCCTTTGGCAGTTCCTTGCGGACCTTTGGCATCAGCGGTTCTAATCTGTCCGCCGGACGGCCTTTCAGGGGTTTTTCACCGCCCAGAACCTTAGCTAAAACTGATTCGCGGATAGGTGCAGGAGGACGACCATACAAACCCAGACAATAGTCCCTCACCTCTTTGGGGACCATCTTGTAGCGTTCGCCTGCCAGCACATTCATTACCGCCTGCACACCAACTATCTGGCTAGTAGGAGTTACCAGTGGAGGGTAACCCAAATCTTCTCTCACGCGCGGTACCTCTTCCAATACCTCAGGCAAGCGGTCACTGGCCTTTTGCTCTTTGAGCTGAGCCAGCAAATTGGAAACCATGCCTCCGGGTATCTGGTGAGTTAGCACCATAGAATCAACTATCTTGTTTCCAGGCACACAGCGAATTTCAGAAAGTCTAGCAAAGTGCTGTTCTATAATCTCCATCTCTTTGGTGTTCAAACTTGGTTCCCGGTCTGTCCCAGCAAAACAGGCCAACATTGTCTCTGCCGCCGGTTGAGACGAAGAAAACGCCATTGAGGCTGTGGCCGTGTCTATAACATCTACGCCAGCCTCTGCTGCCTTTAAATAGCTGGCTACAGCCATCCCACTGGAAGCATGACAGTGAAGCTGAACTGGTAGCTTGATCTCGGTCTTTAGTGCACTCACCAAGTCGTATGCCATCTTTGGCGCCAATATGCCAGCCATGTCTTTTATGCAGATGGAATCCACCCCCATATCTCGTTGTTCGGCAGCACGAGCTAGGTAATATTCCAACGTTTGTACCGGACTGATGGCGTAACATAAAGTACCCTGCGCATGTCTACCAGTCTGTTTCACATAATATACGGCTTTCTCCAGATTGCGGGGATCATTAAGTGCATCAAATATACGGAATATATCCACACCCCGCTCTGCCGCCTTCTTTATGAACTCTTCCAGGACATCATCCGGGTAGTTACGGTAACCAACCACATTCTGGCCGCGTAGAAGCATCTGCAGACTGGTTTTTCTGACCTTGGAACGAATCTCCGACAAACGCTCCCAGGGGTCTTCGTTGAGATACCGCAAACAGACGTCAAATGTAGCACCGCCCCACACCTCCAGAGAAAGATATCCTACCCGGTCAAGATGCTCTAGCACAGGCCGCATATCTTCTATTCGCATCCTGGTTGCCCAGAGCGACTGGTGCGCGTCACGCAATGTGGTATCAGTGAACTTTATCGGATTCTTTACCATATCTATTTAGAATCTCCTGCACTATTACTTCTAACCTCATTTGTCTTGAACCCTTGACGAGGATTGTATCCCCTGGCTTCACAATGTCAAACAACTCTACCGCAGCTTCAGCACTGTTAGCGTAGAGCCGAACAGACGACGGGTCCATCTTGGATTTAACGGCTACGGCGGCTGCATGCTGGCCCCACTGTCCGACAAAGGCCACTCTATCTACACATCGCGCTACGTGCTGACCGAGGACAGAGTGAGCTTCCTGCGCAAATCCTCCCAATTCCAGCATATCCCCCAAAAAGGCTACTCGCCTGCCAGTCTCAGCCGACTGGCAGAGCAGGTCTATTGCCGCTTCCATAGACTGAGGGTTAGCATTGTAGCAATCGTCTATGAGTGTGATCGTGCCCAGACGAAGAACCTGAAGTCTATGCTCCGGCAAACGGAGACGACTGATCCGCTCCGGCATTTGCGCGTATTCCATTCCTAAGGCCCTAGCTGCCCCACATGCGGCTAAGAAATTCATTATGTTATGTCTACCAGGCACAGTAAGTCGTACAGGAAACTGCCCTTGCAACTTAAAACTGGTACCTTCCAAACCCAGATCGACAATCTCAGTTGCAAAAACCTCGGCCCGTTCCCGTAGCCCGAAAGTAATGCAGCCCGAACGACATACCCGTCCCGAAATATTCATTACAGCCGGATCATCTGCATTGACCACCGCCCAGTCTTTCTCAGACAGCTCGGCCAGCAGCTCTGCTTTCTCCAGTGACACGCCATAGCGACTCTTCATAAACTCCAGGTGTGTATCTCCGACATTGGTAACTACGCCCACCTCTGGCTGGCAAACTCGCGCTAAAGCCCTGGTCCCGCCCAGACGATTCATCTCTATCTCAAAAACTCCCACCTCTGTATCCACTCCCATCCGAAAAACAGTTAGGGGAACGCCAATATCATTGTTATAACTGGAAAAAGCGCTCACGACTCGAAATCTGCCGGCAAGAATAGTAGCTATCATTTCTCGTGTCGTGGTCTTACCATTACTCCCTGTCACTGCCACTACCCTTACGGGCAGCTTCCGGCGGTAGAAGGCAGCCAAATCGTTCAGTGCCTGCCTGGTATCCCGTACCACCACCGCTTGAGCAGCTGCAGGCAAAGCCGTCGCGTCAGAAATAACCAGCGCAGCCGCACCCCTATTTACAGCTTCCTCGCAAAAATTGTGTCCGTCGAATCTCTCTCCCTTAATGGCAAAGAACAGGTCGCCCGGTGTCACGGTCCGCGAATCTATTGATACGCCTGTTACCGTCTTCCTGCCCGAGCCCAAGAGTTGACCTTGACAGGCCTGGACAACTTCTTCTATCCGTAAAGGTTCCATAACATTTTTCAAACTATAAGCATGGCATCGCCAAAACTGTAAAACCTGTATCGCTCAGTCACAGCATGAGCATACGCACGGAGTACAATCTCCCTGCCGGCGAAAGCACACACCAACATCAGCAAGGTGGACCTGGGTAGATGGAAATTTGTCAGCAGGGCTCCTGTCACTTTCCATTGGTATCCAGGCAAAATGTAAAGGTCTGTTTCCCCCTGACCGGCTTCCACCTCCCAAGCGGAGTCTGCTCCTGACCGCAGTCGCGCTCTACTCTCCAGCACACGCACCGTTGTCGTACCGCAGCACACTATTCTCCGCCCCTCGGCCAGGGCCCGATTGACCTGCTCCGCGGTCTTGTCTGTAACTTGAAACTGCTCTGCTTGCAACTTATGCTCCTCAGCGGTCAAAGTCTTCACCGGCCGGAAACTGCCAGCTCCGACGTGGAGAGTAACGGTTGCCAACTCCACACCTTTGTCCTGAAGAACTTTCAGGATCTCCGGAGTAAAATGCAATCCGGCCGTTGGTGCCGCCACCGCACCCGGAAGTTCAGCATATACTGTCTGGTACCGTTCTGGTTCGTCACACTTCTTCCGGATATAAGGCGGAAGCGGCATCTCTCCCTGTTCTTCCAGCAAAGGTCCTACGTCCGCCGGCTCAAAGGAGACCAACCGGATTCCGTCCGGCAGTACCGTCAAGATGGTCGCCTCGTAATCGCGGAATCGTACTTTTGTACCTGGCCGAGCTTTCCTCGCCGGCCGGGCCAGTGCTGACCAGACCCCGTTCCCTTGACTGCGCAACAACAGAAATTCCACGCTGCGACCTGTTTCCAGTTTACCATAGATACGAGCGGGAATTACTTTAGTGTTATTCAAGACCAGGAGGTCCTTAGGACCCAACCAGTTCACAATATTGGCAAATACTGCATCATGGATTCGGCCGGTATTCCTTTCCAGTACCAGCAATCGGGAGCTGTCTCGTTCTGGTAAAGGTTCCTGGGCAATAAGGTCTTGGGGAAGTTCGTAGTCGAAATCAGAAACAAGCATGTTCAGTAGTAAACATCCTGATATGCGACGTTACGCTCAGCAATCCGATGTAGTCTGTCCCGAAGGCAAATCTGCTCCGGTTAACCGCCTATATGCTTCCCGATACCGCCTGGCTGTACCCTCAATTACTTCATTGGGTAACTTGGGCGCGGGCGGCTGTTTGTTCCAGCCGATACGCTCCAAGTAATCTCGCACGAACTGTTTGTCAAAACTGGGCGGCGAAGTACCAGGTTTGTACTCCTTTTCGTCCCAAAAACGGGAAGAATCTGGCGTAAGTGCCTCATCAATCCAGACGAGTTCGTCCCCGTCCAGACCAAATTCAAACTTCGTGTCTGCTATTATGATGCCGCGCCCGCGCGCGTACTCTGACGCTTGTCTGTAGATAGACAACGACAATTCTCTGATCTTTTCAGCCAGTTCCCTACCAACCAAGTCCGCGGCTTGCTCCTGGGTGATGTTTTCATCATGTCCAATTTGAGCTTTAGTAGAGGGCGTGAAGATGGGTTCGGGCAAGCGGTCACCCTGCTTCAGGCCAGCAGGAAGCTTGATACCACACACTGTGCCCGAAAGTTGATACTCCTTCCAACCACTTCCGGCTAAATAACCGCGCACTACACACTCCACAGGCAGGGGGCGGGTTTTCCTTACCAACATCGAACGTCCCTCAAGCAGAGAACGATACCGAGAAAGCTCACCAGGAAATTTCTCCACCTTTGTGGTTATAACGTGATGAGGGACCATGTCACGAAAATGCTCAAACCAGAAGAGTGAAAGTTGCGTTAAAACCCGCCCCTTGTCCGGAATTGGATCAGTCAACACAACGTCAAACGCGGACAGGCGGTCAGTGGCAACTATCAGCAAACAGGGTTTCCCTTCCCAGCTCCCTGCTTCGAAAATGTCCCTGACCTTACCCCGCGCAGCCAGGCGTATCCCGGGCAACTCTACAGTCTGCACAATCATGGTTTCCCCGTTTCTTTGCAGATCTGTTTGAACGCCAGTTTTGCCTGTACCTCCTTAGACTGCCTAGCTACTTCCGCCGCTTGCTTTTTGCGAAATGCAATCAGTTTCTGGGCTAAAGTCTGGTCAGAAAGTGCCAATATCTCTACCGCCAACAAACCCGCGTTAGCCGCTCCCGACCTGCCAATTGCGACAGTGGCAACCGGAACCCCCGCTGGCATCTGCACAGTGGAAAGAAGCGCATCTAGCCCGCCCAGTCCGGCATCCAAAGGCACACCGATCACGGGCACAGTAGTGTAGCTGGCTATCACTCCAGCCAGGTGCGCGGCCTTGCCTGCCGCGGCAATTATAACCTTGATGCCGCGACGCAAGGCCTGGATTACCAGGGCTCTGCAGCGCGCCGGGGTTCTGTGCGCAGAAACAACTTGGACGTCGTAAGACACACCAAACAGGTCCAGTATTTCTGTCGCTGCAGACATGACATCTGCATCCTTTTCGCTACCCATCACAACTAATACGGTCGCAGGAGACTTTGTCATAAGGCAATAATAGGCTAACAATCTGAATATGTAAAGGCAAAAGGACTTGCAGTTCCAATTTCCCAAAACCCCACCCAGCCAGAAAAGGATCGTGGGGCAAAATAATACACATGAGTATCACGAATAAGGCAATCCGAATCCCTCCTAACATTCACCGCAACAACCAGTTAGGCCTTAAATTCCATTCCGCCCCTCCCCTGCTCCCTCAACCACTATACCCCTCGCTATCCTGTTCAACAGCTAAAAGAATAGACTGGATCAAAATCTGCCCTGTCCATGCGGACAAGCGTTTCCCTCCTCTGCAGCACGGGCGACAACCCCATATACTCCTTCAACCTTCAGAAGATGCAGCGGTTCGGCAACGTGCATTCCCGACTTCGCGGCTATACAACCACGCAACCAGGACATCACCGACCCACCTTGACTGTTCTTCTCTACAAGGTATGTTGAGAACACTATGCCGCCCGAGACCATATATGAATCATTCCGAGCGGTAGCCGAACGCTACGCAAACAAACCCGCGCTTATGCACAAGGTCGGAGGGAAATATGTGAGCATTTCTTTCCGAGAACTCAACCGTGCAGTTGACGAGGTAGCTGCCGGCCTCGCAGAGCGGGGCGTCCGTGCTGGAAGCCGAGTTGGTATTTATTCCTATAACCGACCCGAATGGGTTATCGCCGACCTGGCCATCATCAAACTCGGTGCAATAGTGGTACCGCTCTACCACACTTTGCCAGCAGAGACTGTGCGCTACATACTGAAAGATGCCGAGGTGAGTCATGTCATCGTAGAAAAGCCTGAATTTCTAGCTAATATCAGCCGGGTAATGTCCGAGCTGCCCTTACTGCAAGACGTAATTGCTCTTTTCGCACAAAAACACGAGACTCAATCCGGCAAGGAACTGTTCTCCTTCGATTCCCTGCGTCGGACTGGAGCTGCCGCATTGGCGAAAAAACCGGAGCTACAGAGCGCACACGCCTCGACACCCGACGACGTTGTAACCGTAGTCTATACCTCCGGCACAACCGGTGAACCCAAAGGCGCCATGCTCACCCACCGGAATATACTTTCCAACGTCCAAGGCGCCATTGAACGTTTCGGCGTAAATCCCCGGGATACACTGGTGTCTTTTCTTCCGCTTTGTCACATGTTCGAACGCACCTGCGGTTATTATACCATGCTATTTGCCGGTGCTACCATAGCTTACGCCGAGTCTTTGGAAACCATCAGACAGGACGTGCAGCAAATAAGACCTACCTTGCTCATCGTTGTACCCCGCGTCCTGGAAAAAGTCTACAATACAGTAACCGAAAAGGTGCTAACCGGGCCAGCCTTGCGCCGCCGCCTTATGGGAGCAGCCCTTCGTACCTACAATAGCTGGGCCAGATATAAATCCAAAGGACTCAAGCCACCTCTGGGGCTGATTTTCAAGCACTGGCTATATGGTCTCCTTGTGGTAAGAAAACTAAGGAAACTAGGAGGCGGGCGTATTCGTCTACTGGTATCCGGAGGTGCACCGCTTGACCGCCGACTGGCACGCATCATCCGCAATTTAGGCTTCAATCTGTTGGAGGGCTACGGCCTCACGGAAACCGCACCAGTAGTTTGCGCCGCAATACCTGGCGAGGAACGTGTAGGAACGGTCGGTAAACCTTTTCCCGGAGTAGAAGTTAAGATCGGAGATAACGACGAAATCCTGGTTCGCGGCCCAAATGTAATGAAAGGATACTTGAATAAACCCGAAGAAACTGCCAAGGCAATCGACGCAGAAGGATGGTTTCACACCGGCGACCAGGGCCGTTTTGACCCATCAGGCAACCTCATCGTCACCGGACGTATCAAAGAACTTATTGTTACATCCTATGGCAAGAACATCCCGCCAGTACCCATAGAACAGGCACTCTGTGGTTCCAAGTACATCGAGCAAGCTGTAGTAGTAGGAGACCGTCGCCCGTTTCTTTCTGCCCTCATTGTCCCCAGTCGTCTTACTCTGCTAGAATTCTGCCGTAGCCGTGGTCTTGATACCGGTAATCTGCACCAGCTACTGAAACATCCGGACGTCGTTGACCTTTACCGTCGCGAAATCGAGCAGGCACTCGCCAAGTTTCCTTCCCACGAACAAGTACGCGCTTTCAGGCTCATACCCGAACCCTTCACCGTGGAAAACGGACTTCTCACTCCTTCGTTGAAAATAAGACGGCCGGTGGTAGAAGAAACCTACAAATACGAAATCCAAGAAATGTACCAAGGCCACTGATTGAAGTCGCTGTTTCGAAATCCAAGACTCATAGTAATCTTCAAGCTAACAGTCCTGCTAGTCACAGTAGCCTTCGCCGGCGAAACCCAGAGCAGATGTGCGCGAGCATCTTGGTTCCTCTTCAATCGACATTTATCCGCCAGCTATCTGGACTCGGCCTACGCGCTAGTAGTTCTTGTTCGTCAGAAAGAACCATCTCGCGAAGACGCTCTCTATCTCTGGACGCGCATCCATCTCCAAAAAGGCGACCTAGCCCAAACCACAGACGAAAGAATAACGTTCTATGAAAAAGCCAAAGCCGCAGCCGAAACACTCAAAACTATAAATCCACTGAATCCAGAAGGCTGGTTATGGTCGGCTGTAGCCCAGGGTCGTATCGGACAGGTACGTGGAATCCTAAACTCTCTCTTTTTGGTTCCCACTCTTAAAAAATCATTCTATCGCACATTGGAATTGGATACCACTCACGCTATTGCTTACCATGCTCTTGGCCGACTCTATTATGAGTTGCCGGAGTTTGTCGGAGGTAATCTGGACAAATCAGAAGAATATTTGCTGCAAGCGTTAGAGTTCGACCCGAATTATACCGCTGCCCGACTTGCGCTGGCTGAAGTTTACGTTAGGCAAAAACGCTGGGACAAAGCTCGAGAACAGCTGCAGACGCTTCTTGCTACAACTACCCCTACCTACCCGGCCGACTTTATTCTCGCAGAAAAACCTGAGGCTCTGAGATTACTTCACGAAATCAAGAACCGCTAGCCGTCTTTGTATCATCCGCAACCGGAACTACATCCTCGGCGGAAGCAGCAGCTTGAGGTTGACACCCATTACTCTCTTGCATTCTGCGCCTTATCTCCAACACCGCTTCTCTGATTATTCTCACTCTTGACTCTGGAGATGTCCGCCGGTTGATGATTATCTGATACTCTCCTTTGACCCGACACCACCCTCCTTCACTCTGTAGTTCATCGTAGACCAGCTTTACTCCCAGTTGATTGCACTCCTGCTCTAGTCCCGCCAGTACTTCTTTGGTTTTCACTCCTGCCCCGTTTTTCTGTATTTCCTGAAATGTTTCGTTGCCTTCACCCTATAGCCATCCCTGCTTCTTGTACCACTCTATTGTTTCCTGCAAACCTTGTTCCAAGTCATACTTTGGCTCAAAACCTAGCTCTTCCCGTGCCTTTTCACAACTGCATACCCAGCATTCTTGCGCAAGCTCCTTGGCCTTATCGCGGTTCAAGATGGACCCTTCCCGGTTGAACCATTCATTTATGCTCGCTGCAGTCTTTAAGGCCCATTTAGGAATCTTGAGACGAACGGTATTACGTCCCAGTAGCTTGGAAGCCAGCCTACCCAACTCCTCGTAGCTATACGTCTTACCATCAGAAATAAAGTATACCGATCCTGAAGCGACATCACGTTCCGCGGCCAGCATCGCCGCGCGTACTGCATCTTTTACATAGACCAGAGAGAACGTACCACCAAAATCAGGCCATAAACCCCACTTCAAATTACGCAGTAACACGAGACTGTCTTTGTCCCGAGGCCCGTAAACCGCGGGGTAACGCAGAATAACGCAATGAAGTTGCGCAGCTAACCCCTGCAGAACCTGCTCGGCCTCAAGCTTTGCTTGTCCATACAAACTAACAGGTCTACTAGGCTGATCCTCTGCTTTGGGGTAGTTCGGACTCAACGCCGGCCCTGCTGCAGCCGCACTGGAGAAAAACACAAACCGCTTTACATTTGCAGTCATACAGGCCTGGGCAAGATTCTTCGTACCTTCGTAGTTTACCCGCTTGAAATCCGACGCATTCTTCGCTCTCACTGCAGCCGCAGCATGAAATACCCAGTCCGCCTGCCTTATTGCGGAAACAAGTGTCTCAGGCTTTCTAACGTCACCATAGATTAACTCGAGTTCCAACCCTCTCAACCAAGATAAATCGCTGGTTTCACGTACCAAAGCCCGCACCCTGTGTCCCTGTGACAGAAGCAATTCGCAGAGATGCGAACCCATAAAACCGTTAGCGCCGGTTACAACTACATCCACAAGGTTCGACAAGAAGGAATGGTAAGAAGAAACTCGGTTAGGGAGCTATCTAACACATCAGGCTGGCTTATGCTCGGACAGGTCTGCACGGCGAATTATAGAGCTGCGCCCTACACAGTCAAGGCGTCGCACGGACCACCAACTCTTCCAATAGCTCCGCCAGCAGACGTGCCTGTACGCGACGATCATAGATATCTCTGCTGCCTTGCGTAAACCTCTCCGACTCTTGCCGTAACTGCAGTAGCAATGGAACTAGATTACGCACCTCGCTGCAGACCAAACCCGCACTACATTGCTCCACTATTCTAGCTGCCTCTTCGGTCCCCTTTCCGTACACCAAAATGGGACGGCGGGCACCCAAATACTCATACAGTTTAAGCCCCACTGTCTGCTGCGGCTTACCCACGTAGAGAAGCACATCTGCCGCCTTCATCAATGCACACACCTGTCGATGCGAGAGAGTGCCGAGCAGTCTTACCTGCTGAGTTCTTGCTAACCGGTTTGCGGTTTCTTTGTCAACCCGGCCGGCAAGATAGAATCGCCCCTCAGGCAGCTGGCTTAAGGCCTCACATACCTCCAATATCTCTCTCTGATTCTGCCACAGGTTTCCTACGTGAACTACGCTGAAACCCTCTAGCGTTGCAGGCTCAACCGCAAATTCCTCCGGATCAAATCCGTTCGGCAGAACTCTAGCCCGGGAACCGAGAAAAGCAGCCGTGCCCTCATTGACTGCCAGCACCGCATCCGCGTGCTTAACTATGTACTCGCGCACATGACGTAACAGCACACGCTGAGGTTGAGGAGGCAAAGTAAAACCGGTTGGCCAAGGATCGCGGAAGTCCGTCACCAGCGGAATATGACCATGCGCCTTGAGTCTTACGCCCAAAAGCAACGCAGTGAACGGAGGTCCGGTGGCAAATATGGCGGCCGGTTTTTCACGATCGATAATGTGTCTGCCGATACGTGAAGCAAAAGGAAACCAGCCCGCCTTGGAATCGGGAAACAACAGGTAATTCAGCAATCTCGGTCCTCGCCCCAGTGTTTTGCTCAAAACAGGTTTCAATTTCGATTTGCTAGGTCTCAGCAAATTCAGAAATCTTGCCGGATCAAAACTCTCCGTACGGTATATCCGCGCCCGAGTCAAATCACCAAGCAGTTCCGAGTCGTAGTGGTAATAAGCCGCCGGCTTCGCAGTCAGTATGAGTGGCAACCAGCCGAACTCAGGCAAGTACTTGGCCAGTTTAGTCATACGCATCACTCCCGCCAGACCCAGTGGCGGGGCATAGTAGCTCACTACAAGAACACGACGCATCAGAGTACGCTAACAGTCATGCCTAGAATGTCAACGCCAGCTTAGTCGCCTGTACACCCAACTGTTGCGATAGCAAAGAGGAAATCTGGCTGGCCGTCCACTCTACCAGTCTTATGCTATCCAAGAATTCCAAAAGACCGTTTATATCAAGAGCCAGCATATGGTCCTCAACCTGCAGGTCAGGAGGTAGAAGTCGAAAAAACGCACCCGAACCCAAACTGTCTTCCAGCCGGCTTACGTTCTTACGCACTGCCTGCCTTATCGAATCTTCATCTGGCAGAGGAAAGGTTGACGCAACCGCGTCTCCGGCCGGCAGTGCCAGCAACTTACCATCCACATCCATAGCTGGCACTCCCTGCAGACTGAGCGCTTCGCTCAACAGGTAACCGTACGTGTTGCCAAGCAGATGCACTACAAACAGCATATCCGCTTCACGAAAACAAGGAAACTCCAGTGGGGCCAAATCGGGAAAAAGCCTGCTCTTGAGTACCTGGGCCATTCTGTATCCGTATTGACCTGTTCCCGTTCCTTCGAATACTCGGGTGGCGGCTCCCATCTCGCGAAAAGGCTTGACCATTATCCGTCTTTCCTTTCTTTGAAACTCCACCAGTTCCCAAGCTTTACCCCCGAGTACAAAAGTGCGAAACAGATAAAATACCGTTCCCAAATGTCTGTTAGTATCAACATCGTAAACCTCGTATTTACCGAAAGTTTTATCCTGAATGTTAGAATGAATCTTACCGTATTCTATCTGTTTCTCTAACTGAGAACTCAGGAAGTAGATACCAGCCCTTTGTTCGATTATGAGCCCCTTATCAATCAGGTGACGAAACACCCGGCTGAGAAAGTCGGCTCGTCCATACACCGGTTGAAATAACCGACCTAATGTCTGCATCGTGGTACCGATACGTCGGCGCTGATACATGTAAGAGATCACTTGTTGGGGTATTGCAGACAATGAAGGTGTATATCGTTTTTCGTACAGTCTACCTTCCCGACAGCACTGCAGGTAAGTTTCAAACAAAAACCGTTCCCAGCCGTCTGCGTAAAGACCAACAAAAAGCAGCCGTTCGCGGCGACGGTTACCTCGCCCGATTCGCTGAAGCAATGAAGAAACATTAAACGGAGGCCTCACCAGTACCACTGCATCTATGTCACCAATGTCTATTCCCAACTCCAAAGTCGAAGTACAGCACAGAATACCAAAACGTTCTTCGTTCATTCTCCGTTCAACTTCTTCCCGTACCCGACGATTCAGACTCGCGTGGTGTACCCATACCCGACCGCAGAAAGGAGGAATCTCAACTTTGCCCGCAGAAGACTCTGCCCAAGCCCGAGAATTGAAGAAAAAAAGCAGCTTCCGGCATCCTTTGCTCGTCAACGTGGACACTACCTGTTGCGGCCAATCCTCCGTCAACGGCAGCAGCAACTGCTCTATCTCACGACAAGTATTTACCTTTATAACCAACGGTTCGGCAAAATACCTGAGTCCTATGTTCTCGTCGTCGATGGTGGCAGACAAAGCACAATACTGAATCCCGGCGTTGATCTGTCGTAACCTTTGCAGAAGCAACCTGAGCTGGTCACCTCTTGGCGTGCCGTCTACTAGGTGGAGCTCGTCCAGTACGACAGCAGCAAGTCGCTTGAATATGGCCGGATGCCGACAAAGCAAGGAGTCGAACGATTCTGGGGTCGTAAGAAGCAGAAAAGGAAGTTTTTTCTTTTCTATCGCCGGATGGTCTCCTGTCTTCCGTGCCAATTCCAAACCCAAATACTCCATTGGCTCTTGTAGCCGGCGATAAAGGTCGTTAACGAGCGCTCTTGTTGGAGAAACATACAACACGGCCAAACAGTTGTGTTCTGTCCTCTGTCTAGGAGCTGTAATCTGCAGGCTTCTCTCGATTACTGGCGCAGTTACTGCCTCGGTCTTACCAGTGGCAGATGGCGAAATCACCACGACATCGCGTCCCTCCATAATCGGAGGGATAGCACGAACCTGAACCTCCGTGAGTTTGCCAAATCGGGAAAAGAAGGGAAACCAGGTTCTTGGTAGCAATTGACGAACCAAAGTCTGGGAATTCACTGCTAATATTGGTCTGCCTCGTGTTTATCCTAGAAAGCCACCCTGTGTCCTTACTATATCCAGACTTTCCACGCAGTACTTAATGAAAAAACGCACTCCTGAACCGCTCCGATCCAGTGCAGCTCGGAATATACGCTTTTGCTCAGACACCGAAATATCAAAAGCGGGGTACGCCCTTGTGTACACATTAACTAGCGTCGCAAATAGGTCGAGCAGGGAGTTTTCTTTCAGAGGGGCCAGCTCTATCCGGTGGTTTATGCGATTGACCAGACGTAAGTAGGCATAATCACTAAAGCTGGGAGTAGTTGCAAGTACAAGCAGAATTGTGGGATTCCGGTATATGTAAGGAACAGGCTTCACCTGATTATGAATCATATGCGCATTCAGGCGTCTCAAGGTTGAGTCAGCCTGTGCTGTCCTGATCAGTCCTTCCATAAAATTAATACCTTTAGTTAGATAAATAACATCCCATAGGTGGGTTACCGTTTCCGCTTCGTCTACCAGCAAAACCAAGCCTTGTAAACCCAGCTGGCGCGCCATCCAGCTTAAACCAGAAAGAATGTGACAGTAGAAATCAGCCGCAGTAGAAAAATCGTAAAGAGCTGGTATCTTCTGACCGCCTCTCACCCGAGATTTGCTCTGTATTTCTGTTGCGTATTCCTTGGTGCTTTCCCCCTCAATCCACTGCCAAAATACTTCGGTTTCACCTTGGCCAGTATCCAGTTTTTTCAACTTGCTCAGTACCGGTCCAAAGAAAACGTGGTCCTGCATATCCAATTTCTGTGCCTGCCACAGTAAATCGCGAAAACCGTATTCATGATTATCTTTCAGAAACCGCAGATTATGAACTATTTCCCGATACACCCGCTTAGGACGGTGCGGAGATACCTCTTGCGGATCAAACTGACATACACTTACAACCATTCCCGCCTTCAAAGCCCGGTGATGTAGGTATTCCAAAAGATGGGTTTTACCTGTTCCGTACTCTCCCTCAACTAGATATACATCACCCTTTCCCAGTTTTAAACTCTCCAAGGCACCGTCAAGAATCTCTACCTCCCTATCCCGACCAAAGGTAAAAGACTCTACATCCCGGTGTGGTACTATACCCAACCGAAATGCCTCGACCATCCGACGGGCTTGAATACCATCAATCTGACCAAAGCGGCCACTCCCCAATTGGTTCAATCCCGGTTCGAAGTGCGTTATGAAACGTAAGCGACACGCAGGCAGCCACAGTTTAAGACCACTTTGAAACCTAACCAGCAATTCTGTTCCGCGCCAACGCGTATCTAAAACTTCGCCTTCCCCGAAGACCCCGTGGCTAACAACCTGTGCTGGCTGCCGCTCCGTCTGAGAGTCAGAAATCCCCAAGGGTGAAGACTCGGCTCGTCCTCTAGAATTCTTCACTCTCTACTTGCTCCTGCTCTTTCTGACTCAGCCTCTGACCCGTAACCCGCAGGAGTCTGTCTGCCTCCCTGTCATCAATAACCATATCCGGTTGAGACCGTAGCCGGTGAAAAGCCTCGATAGCAGCTACCACAAAAAGCCGGCGGTAACTGATGTCAAAGACAAAAGCCTGGACTGCGCGCTGGGCCAAAGTACGCACTACCCGTTCCCTGGGTTCTTTGGGCAGGACACACGCGTAGGCTGTCTCGAAAATCTCCGCTAACTTCGTACCCAGCTGCATAAGAAAATCGACTGGCTCCACTCCCAAATTCTCCAGATTAATCCTCACCCCGACAGGATTGGATTGGGAAAAAGAACTGCGCAATCTCTGCTTCAGCGCCTCATATACGCCGCCCGAACCTTCAAGAAGCAAATTCTCATCAGGTATTGCATAGAAAAACATCGCTCCAGGCAACCGGGCGTTACCGCATTCGTCGATTATCTGACGTAAATTGTCCAAGGCTCTGCGTTTATCGCGAGAAGAAGATATAGACATTCCCCGTTCTGCTTCGTCGAAAAGAAAGATCAATCCGGTGTACCCTATCTCATGTATCCACTGAATAAGAGAACGCAACATTCTGAAAGCCGTGGCTTTATCAATCCGTTCAGAAATGCGATACTGAGCTCTAAGTTCTTTGGCCACATCTTCACCCTTCAGCCATTGGATAAGATGATTGAACCCCTCGTTTTCGCCAGCCAGTAACGCCAGGAAAGCCCCCTTCACCGCGTTACTGTAACTGGTACTTTCTGTCGCTGGCAATTCCTCCACCCGGCGGCTCAGCACTTCCCTTCTATCCGCCTCGCCCCGCCAAACCTCTACCCACCTGCGTATCACCGACTCTATTCCCTTGTCCCAAACCGGCAAAGGACGGTCTAAAGGATGGGGAGCCGAAATATTAGCTGCTACAGCGCGATAGACCAGCTCCAGCTTGTCAAAGGGACACTCGGTGGGATTCAAACCCACGTAAGCCACACAGTAGTTATGTCGGAAAGCTAGATTCCTTATGCTATATAGAAAGTGGGTCTTGCCCCCTCCGTAGTTCCCAGTTATAAGCTTGAAACTGGAAAGGTTGTATGGCAATATACCCTTCAGATATTCCTCTTCTATCACCTGCAAATATCTCCCTAAACCAATCGTGAAAGCTTCGATACCAAACTCGGGCGGCGTTCCGGTCGCACCCAGCTTGTTAATAATCGCCTTAGCTAGTTGTGAATCCACTTGTGTTTCCTCTCGCGCGCCCAAGACGTCGGGTTAAGACGGCCAAACAGTTTCTATCAAATCTACTCATTGACAAACGACACATGAGAATAGTAGGTACCCTCGCCCTCCTCATTGTCCGGTACCCACAATGCCTTAGTCTTGTCCGTAGTGGCATCGAACGTAGCCACGTGCAGCTTGAATTTAGCCTCTATCTTGGACAACTCCCCAGAAGTCTTCAACCTGTAAAGGTCGTAGCTAAATCTAAAGCGAGGATATTCTCGAAAGTTTTCCTGTGCCGGGTTAGCCCGAAAAGCTTTGGGCTGCATGGCCAGAACCAATTCTCCCAAAACGTCCAGCAGCGCCACCCGTCCCCCAACTGTCACTCCCTGAACCAGACAAACTTTGTGATAAGCATTAATAATACCCTTTAGCAATCTCTCAGGTTCTTCGGAGTTCTCCTTCAAACTATTTGTCCACTGTACGAGAACTTTCACCAGTTCTTCTGGCACAAGCCTAGAAAGGACTTTCAGTCGTTCTACCTCCGGACCCCAGAACAACTGTCCCCTACCCTGAGCAAAGTCTAAACGCAAAGAGAACATGCCCACACGTAATACCGGTAGCTGTCCCCGTAACCTCAAGTTTGACTGCTCCAAGCCGGTGGCCAGTCTCTGACCGAACCCGAATCTGAACTCTTCCTTATCTTTTTCCACTCTCATCCGTTCTTCCTCGAGCCATTTTGTCAAAATACTTCTTACCTCGGCTTCGGGAAATTCCGTAATCAGATTTGCCAGCACCACCAGCTCTTTCTCTCTGTAGTATGCATTGTTGACCGGTTCTGCCAGAAGTTTACGGTAACCAGCAAGTCGCTGTAGCAGTTTCTGGCTGTTAGTAGCAAGCCTTGTCAGCAGTAGGAACAGTTCTTCCATCGGAATTTTCTAGTATAAACCACCCCTTTTCTCTGTCAAACACCAGAATGTCTTTGGACAATTCCAAGATCAGTCGCTAGCCGCTCCTGCAACCTGGTCACCCGCTCCAAACCGCCTTTGCGCGCCCCCGTTCTTGCCTACTTTACAACCACCAATGGACGTATCTTTGCCAGTTTCTTAGGGCCAATTCCAGAAACGTTCAAAAGCTCCTCTACTGTGCTAAACCGACCCCGCCGCGTACGATATTCGACTATCCGCTTCGCAGTCATCGGCCCTATGCCCGGCAGTCGTTCTAGCAGCGTCGCCGCGGCGGTATTTATATTGATAGGAAAGGGAGACGAATCAGTAAGGCTAGTTGTAATCAGTCCCGGGCCCGCTAAGTACAATTTGGGACGAGGTCCAATTCTCAGCGTATCCTGTGCACACGCCCAATCAATCCACAATTCAGTAAGATTCCTTTCCGAAAGTCTTCCCATGTTGGCAATTCCTCCCGCCTCCAGCAGCTGTTCCGTTGTGGTCACCCGATACTGCGACTTTCGCTCCCGCAACCTGATTCTGGCAACCCCACCAACGGTTGGCCAGGCAGTAGTATCGCCGAAAACGAACAAGTCGGCACCAGCTAGAGCGGGGAAAAGTTGCTCCGTATCGGTATGTTGAAACAAACTCGCCAGGGCAGTCTCGCTCATCACAACCGTCCGCACAGGCTCACAAAAAGGGACAACATCAAAAAGCATTCTCTTGGTCTGTAAGCCTTCACTCAACCCCAGACCTAAGGATGCCCACGGTACAAATGCAATGTCGGCACGGGTTTCCACCCTTACCGCCTCGGCTACAAGCGAGCCCAAGGTTCTATCCTCGCCTTCTGCTAACGGTTCCGATTTCACAAAAGGGCCCGGCGCATCCATACCTCCCTGTCTCAGTTCCTGAACTAACAGGGCGACAATGGAATCTGAATTAACCGGCACGACGTTCATTGTACGTGACTGCACTCCATATTTACGACGGTCGGCTCGACTAAACATGATATCCACCACGGTTATTCTCTGACCGTATTGGCCAGCAAACACTAGCCGATTCCCATCAAGAACTGCGCCTTCTGCATAAGGAGATATTACCAAGTCCAATCTGGGGAATGTATCAAGAAGCATTGTAGCCGCCTTGGTATCCAAATGACCAAACACTACAACTACATCAGGCTTTTCTGGCTCGATCGCCGCCAGATAGCGCCGAAGTTGAAGAATAGGGTCCTCTGGAGCAAATCCTCGCGTATCTATTCTGCGATTCAACTTAGGAATATCTGGATCAGAAACCACGATCAGTGCTACCTTGACTCCCTTGACTTCCTTGATGAGAAATGGACGAAACAGCGGCACTTTCCTATGCAGCACCACATCCAACATTGGGTCCGCCAACACAGGAAAATGAGCAAGACTTGCCAATACCTCCACGTTTTCCGCCCCGCCGCTGAAATCCCGTGCTCCGAGGGCGACCGCATCATAGCCCACTAGATTCATAAACCGAATCGCCGCCCGCCCCTGGGTTGCCTGGGCCTCTGGCGAACCAAAGGCAAACCCGCCGCAATCCAATACCAATGTTGCATCCGTTTTAAGTTCGTTTATTAAGTAAGCTAGGTGAGCCCACCCACCTAACTGCCTGCGTGGCAGACCGGGCGCATCGAAATCCGAGGAAGGCAAAAGACGACAGCATAGGTCAGCTGTGGCCAAGATTCGCAACTGCTGAAAATCAGCCTGCCCCAAAGAAAAACCCAGCAAAAGCAAGCCAACAGAAACGGTGCAAACAGAAAGATGCCGGCCGGCGCAGGGAGGGGAAACACCCACGCGAACAATATAGCTCTCAAAATACAATTATCAAGCTATTCGCTGCAGGAGAATAAAGTGCTTGTCTTGCCGCGTTCAAGATACGCACAGACGTCTTGTCGCAGATGTAATTGTCAAACGCTGATGCGCCCATGCCCACATCGATACCCAAACAAAAATACCTCTCCGTCTTTCGTCATAACCAGACCTGCCCCCAATATGCATCGAATGTAGTCATGCAATCTCCTGGGGCGGCGCAGCACCAAGGTACTTGCCCTTGTACGTCGCACCAAGTCGGCCTAGGACCCGCCGCAAGTCAGCAAGCAGACACAACAGGTCAGTTCCGCCCAGCAGCGCAGACCCGGTTTGCCTTCTTCCGGTCCTGTAGTTTGAGGCATTGACGGAGGGGGATGTTTTTCATTTTTCGCCTCTATAGTTTTATATGCCGCGGGGAGGAAATTTCGTAAATGTGTGTGCGGTAGAGAGGCGGTACGGCTGTAAGGGCGGCGGATCAGTGT